>NZ_CYZU01000067.1 GCF_001404335.1 Faecalicatena contorta | reverse complement strand
TTTTAAGGACGGAGGGCAAAGGGGTCAGACCCCTCTTCAGAGGGGTCTGACCCCTTTGCCCTCCGTATTCAGAATATTCTGAATATACTCCTTTATTTCTTCCACACTGTACCCTGATTCTGCAGGCCTTCCAACCACTACAAGCGTTACCCCGGTCTCTCTGGCAGCCTCCAGTTTTTCCTCAAATCCCCCCGCTTTGCCTGATTCCTTAGTCACAAAATAGTCTGCTCCTGTGTATTTCAGCATGGCGGTATTTAATTCTTTTGAGAAGGGCCCCTGCATGGCGATAAGGTGGGAACCCTTGAAGCCAAGCGCCACGCTCTCTTCCACAGACTCTTTTGTCGAAAGAACCCTGGCAAAGCACCGTTCTTTGTAATGATCGATCGCTGTGTACAGCTTTAATTCTTTGCTACCTGTGGAAATAAATATCCGGCCTTCCCGTGTTTTGAGAAACTCTACTGCTTCTGCTACGGAATTTACGATTACCATATTGCGGTAAGAACCGGCGGCGCCGCCTGTCCCGCTTGCGTCCCGCAGACAGCGGATATAACCGGCGCCGCTCCTCTTACAGGCATTTTGTATATTCTCCGTGGCCAGGCGCGCAAAGGGATGAGTGGCATCAATCACAAGCCTGATCTGATTCTCCCTGATAAATCCGGAGATCGCCTCTTCGTCCATCCGTCCCGCTGTGACCTGGATATTTTGAATTCCCTCCACGCATTCCATTCCGTACTCTGTAGCCGTACTGACGAAGGCCGGCGCAGACAGCGTGCCTAAAAATTCAGCCAGCATTCTTCCTTCTGATGTTCCCGCAAACAGCAGAATACTCATTCTTCCGTTCTTCATATTCCTTTTCCTCCCGCCTCTTCCGCAGACTGTTTATTTCTGATATTAGAGTTTATTTTAAGTAAGCAACTGACATATTCTGGAAATATTCCGGTTGTGTTTGAACCTCTTTCACAGTATAATATATCACATAACAAATTGAAACCACAAACATAAGGGAGCTTTTATATGTTTTTTAATCTAATTGGATTTATTCGGAAAGACTTAGACCTAAAAGAAGCCTATTTTAAAAGTGCGGAAAATGAAATTGCAGAAAAAAATCTGGTTCTTCTTCAGATTTCCAGTCTGCTCAACGCCCTTCTCCTTGTCTTATTTTATATAATAACCCCGTATATCATTAAAGGCTGGGCAATCACATTACAACATTTTCTCTTTCTTCCGGCTGCACTGGCCTTTTTCATCATCTCTACGGTTTATGCAAAAACAGGCCGCAGAAACAAGCGCGTGATAACCGGCATCTGCCTGGCTTTTGAAGTCACGCTGTTTGCTTTTGTTATTTCTATAGATGTCTTTCCTTACCCGGATGCTCCCAGCTCTTTCCTCCCGCTTTTATATATTGCGTTTCCAGCGCTGTTTATCCTCCGTTTCCGCCAGATGTTCACGATCATGTTTCTGGTCGAGATCGTTTACGCCGTTGCAGTTATACAGATCAAAAATCCGCTGATGGCAGAAAATGACATCTTTAATTCTGTCGTTGCCTTTATCTTTTCGCTGGCAGTTGCCCACGTAATCCTGAAACTCCGCGCCGATGACCACGACATACGCAGCCGTTACAAACGCCTGAGCATGCTGGATTCCCTCACCGGCATTCTAAACAAAAAGTCCTGTGAAAATGCAATTTCCCAGTATCTGAATACAAACACCCCCGTGCATTGCGCCTTGCTCTTTCTGGATCTGGACGACTTCAAAAAGATCAATGACACCATCGGCCACTCCGCCGGCGACCGTCTTCTGGAAGAGACCGGAAAATTACTCCACAAAACATTCCACGCCTCAGATATCATCGGCCGTGTCGGCGGAGATGAATTCATGGTACTACTCACAAACTACCAGGATTCAAAGGAGTCTCTGAAAAAGAGGTGCACCACCTTGCAGCGCACTCTCCAGCAGATTATGCAGAACCACGGAGTGCAGGCTACCTGCAGTATAGGCGCACTTCTGGTCAAAGGACAGTCCATCAGCTTCCAAACCGCATACACCCTTGCCGACAAATACCTGTACGAAGCAAAATCATCCGGAAAAAACAACTGTATCGTCCAAAACCTGAACAAAGAATGATCCCAGTAAAGATCTTCATGTGTATGTATACGCTGACTGCTTCAAAAAACCGGTGCCGGATATGTGTGCTCCTTACCCACATATCCGGCACCGGTATTTTAGAAGCAGTCAGTAGTACGGGTACAAATCGCAGCGGCATATTCAGCCCCGGTAACTTTCCTCCATCCCTGACATGGAGCGCCCCCTTCTCACTATCTCATTCCCCCACCCACTCATGGATCTCGCCGCAGGCAATCATTTCGCCGCTGTCCCCGGACGGCTGTGTCTTAAAATCATCCGGGTTCATATGGATGACTACTGTTCTGCCGACCACATCATCCGGGTAAAATCTTCCGGTATACACCGCACTGCAGGCTGCACCGTGTGTAGACAGCAGAGGCGGCAGATCACCGGCATGTTCCGGGTGTTCCGTATGTTCGGGATTAAAATGTCCATCGGCATCTGCAAAAGGCTCCTCTGCATTCCCGGAACATTGTTTTCCCTCATGAATGTGGAAGGCAAAAAATCTGCTCATATCCGGCGCATTTTCATCCGGCAGCCCGTATACCTCCGCCATCACGATCGTCCCTCCGTATACTTCATAGAAATAAACCATTCCATGGATCTCCGGGTATTTATCCGATCCTTTTATCTTTGCAGAAGCTTCCGGCATTCCGTTTAATTTTTCAACCATATCATCATCCTCCTCTGCTCAGTATATGCAGCATCTCGGAGGATGTTCATGCTTTGCGTAAACAAAAATCACAGCGCCTATTCAAAATACATATAGTCCATATAAAATTCGTTAAAATGTTTGTCATTGGAGAGCTGTACTTCCGATGAACTCTCCAGAATACGCTGCACGCGCTCTGTGCAGTCGCTGCTTAACAGGTATGTCCGGGTTCCTTTCAGACAGCTGTTTCCTACCGCCTCAATCTTATCCTGGCATTCTTCCGGAAGCAGTCCGATTCCCACGGCTTTTACGATATCCATCTTATATCCAAAGCCGCCTGCAATATAAATAGCCTCTATATCTTCATAGGATGCACCGAAGTTCAGGATTAATGTCTCAAGCCCGGCACGTACTGCGGATTTGGCGAGCTGTATTTCCCTTACATCCTTCTGGAAAAATGAGATCTCCGTACCATCGCTGCCGACCGCAAGCGGAAAGCCGTCGTCGAAATAATCTTCTTCCATAAGCCCCGTCTCATCCACAAGCTCGGCCTTTACCAGCTCATATACCATATCGATCACCCCGGTGCCGCAGATTCCAACCGGTTTGCCATCCTGGATCGTCCCGGTAACTGCATGGCCGTCCTTCAGTTCAACTTTGCAGATCGCTCCCGGCACACTTCCCGTCCCAAAGGTAATATTGCCGCCCTCGAATGCAGGGCCCGCTGCCGTTGAAGTCGTCAATATCCTGTCCTTATTGCCGATCGCCATCTCCCCATTGGTTCCCAGATCCACAAGGACAGACACCTTTTCTCTCTTGTCAAAATCCAGAGAATACAGGCCCGCCACAATATCGCCGCCCACATAAGTAGAGATTCCGGGGAAAATCACTACCTCAAAGTCCCTGTCTGCCTGCTCAAACAGTTCTCCGTACGTTGTATGTATGGTATCTATGTTAACTGGCGTGAAAGGAAATACGCCCAGCGTTTCACAAGAGTACCCCATCAGCAGGTGTACCATGGTCGTATTGGCTCCGATCACCATCTTCTCCACCCGGATCTTCCCATTTTCTGTCAGGCTCTCTATTCCCTGCATGAGGTTAGTCTGGATACTTTTTCTCAGAGCCTCTCTTTTACCTCCGTTGGAGGCTTCAATCCTGCTGATTACATCCGCACCGTACGCCCTCTGCCTGTTGATTGTAGTGAAAACGTCTTCTGCTTCCTGTGTCTCCATGTTGATCAGCTGCATGGCGATCGTCGTCGTTCCGATGTCCACAGCAATTCCATACCGGCCTCCGGTCTTAGCACTGCTCTTCGCTGCTTTTCCCGCTGTCTGCTCCTCATCCGCCAGAACCGCAAATTCTTCTTCCTTATGCAGCCCGACAGCAATCACGCAGTCGTCCTCAGGATAGGCCTTGCATGCCAGGCGGTATCCCTCCTGCAGCTGCTCCCCGCTGAAGAACTTCCTGTCCTGCTCTGAAGGCGCAATGTCCCCCTCAAGGACCTGTATCCCGCATTTACCGCAGGTTCCCCTGCCCGCACAGACTGCCGGCAGGAAGATTCCCTGTTCCTGGAGAAGTTCCATCAGAGAATGTCCCTTTCTGCCCTCCAGTACTCTAAGGTCGTCTCCGTCATGAAGCGTGATTATGTAATCCGAGACATTTCTAAGGCTGCAGCCGACATTCGGACAGCTCGCACAGTTATGATGAATGCGGAACATATCCGAATGATCCGCCGTCAGGTAAACCTGGCAAGTCGTCTTGACCGGATCATACATACAGCTGTCCAGTACATGAATCCCCGCACTGTTTTCTCTTCCCGTCACTTCCAGCGCCTTTTTCTGGACCTCCATCGGAATATCCTGAGGCGCCTCCAGGCGGTGGGAAACACCACATTTTTTCTCCCTGCACATAGCGATGATATAGGGCTGTAGCTGATGGTCCATCTGGAAAAGGTAGTCATCCGCAATGGCATCCGCCAGCATACCGCCAAGATAATCCCCCTCATTGAACAGCTGGGTGGACCACTGGCTCAGCTGAGCGCCCACCGAGGTTACACAGTAAAGCGCCTGGCGGATTCCCTCTCCGTACCTGCTGAGGTCAAATCCCTCCACATCACCGAATTCCAGCAGTGCGATTGGTTCTATTTTTTTATATGCCTCCGGAAGCATTTCCTCATATTCTTCCACTACATCCTCGTAGGTAGCGCTGTCTTCATAACAGTCTATCAGGGCAAATACATTCTCTCTGCATATCTCTATATTAAATTCCGTTATTTTCATATTCTTATCCTCTCTCAACTGCCGGAAATCTTAGCTCTGCCCCAGCAGTTTTGACAACCATATACATACTTGCCCAAAACCACGGACAAATATCTGTCTTTCATTCATTTTCCAGTATAAAAAGAAAAACTCCTTGTAAAAAGAGTTCGCTGCTGACACACTTTATATAATTCAAACGGAATCCTGTTTCCCACCCAAAACAGGTCCATAGGGATATGTAAGTATCCTGGCTCACGTTTCATCCTTGGAATGCCTTCTCATCCTGACGGACAATGGCTGTTATTCTTCGTCCACGTTTACAGTAGGGGTAAGCCTGCACCGGATTTACACCGGTTTCCTTCACTTGATGCTCTTTGTCACTACAATCCGCACTTTTTTCCAAAAGAGCGCTTATTTCTCCAAAACTGCTTTTTTCGCAACTTCTGCTGCTGTTGCTGCATCTGGTGTATAGTAGTCTGCACCAATCTGCTCTGCAAAGCTGTCATTAACCGGAGCGCCGCCGACCATAACGATATACTTGTCGCGAAGTCCCTTTTCGTTCAGCTGGTCAATGCAGTCCTGCATCTTCGGCATGGTTGTTGTAAGAAGAGCTGACATACAGATCACGTCTGCGCCTACTTCTTCAGCCTTGTCAATAAATACAGCCGGTTCCACATCTACACCGATGTCATGGATCTCAAATCCAGCTCCCTTAAGCATCATTACGACAAGGTTCTTGCCGATATCATGAAGGTCTCCCTGTACTGTACCGATTACAGCTTTTCCAACCGGCTCATTTCCTACCTCAACCAGTTTTGGCTCCAGGACTGTAAGACCTGCATTCATAGCTCTTGCAGCTACCAGAACTTCCGGTACGAATACTTCGTTGTTCTTAAACTTTGCACCGATGATCATCATTCCTGATAAAAGACCTTCATTCAGAATCTCTTTTGGATCGAGCCCTTCATCCAGGGCCTCCTGTACCAGTGCCTTTACGTTCTTTGCCCTTCCTTTTTGAAGGAATTCTGAAATTTCCTGAATCTTTGACATTTTACATACCTCCATCATTCATTAAGCGTGTCTGCTTTAGATATTATTTTACAATATCTGCTGCTCTGTTTTTAGTAATTTTTTTGGAACTCTTTGTACAAATATCTCTTTTTTTGTTTACTTTTTCAGTTCTGCGGCAATCTCAGGATACCATTCCATGGCTTTCTTTAAAGATTTTTTGACGGGCAGGCCGTTTCCGGAGAGAATCACCAAATCATTGACGTGTTCCGGCTTCCCTTCAAACCTTTCCGCCTGATAGATACTGCCCACGCAGTTCACAAGATAAATCTCCCCCTGCACTTCAACAAATCCTTTGACGCGGTAAGTATCATCCAGAAACATTTCAATGAATTTCTGAAGTTTTTTCAGTTCCAGTCCCGGATTCAAACGGAGCAGGTATTTTTTCAGGGTAATATCCGCGCTCTGTGTCACAGGCTCTTCCGTCTGGTTATCCCAAGGAGCGGCAGAATTCAGCCAGCCGCTTTCGATCCGGCCGAATGTGGTCGTATGGACAGGGACCTCCGGGCGGTGTTTTCTGATAATGCCCTTTATTTCCCCAATCTGTTCTTTGGACGCCAGATCCGTTTTATTGATCAGCACAAGATCACTGACTGCCAGCTGCTTCTTTACCACGACTGCCGTCTCATAAACCTTCAGAAACTGTCTGGCATCAACCAGGCAGATGCTTCCCATGTATTCCACTTCTGAGAATTTACCTTCCTGATGCAGAATTTTTCTGACGTTCATAGGATTGGAGAGACCGGAAGCCTCCACAATGATCATGTCCGGTTCTTCCGAAAGGGCTTTTTCAAGCACTTCCTCGAATTTATCCAGCCTGCATGAACAGAATATGGAACCGTTGTTGATCTCATCCATCGCCGTTCCCAGTTCTCTCAAAAGCTCCCCGTCCACGCCTTCCTTTCCGAATTCATTGATAATCAAATGCAGCCGGTAGTCTGACAATTCGTTTATAAAATTTTTTAAAAAAGTAGTTTTACCGGCTCCTAAGAAGCCGGTAATTAAATACAGTTTACTCATTATTTCAAACCTCATTCTGCAGTTTACTGCGAACCGCCCGTTAGGGCCTGAATTACGGTGTGCCCTTAGGGCATAACAGCCTTGATTGCTGCCTCCAATTCTTCCTTTGCAGGTACAAGAGAACGGAATTTTAATTCGCCGTTGATATACATAGACGGAAGGTTCGGAACTCCCATTTTCTTGCAGCGTGCAATGTTCTCCTTGATCGTAAACTTATACTCGATCATATCAATTGCGTCACCGAATGTCTCCTTTGCTTCATTGGCAGCGCCCATCATATACGTACATGCCGCACATGTTGCGGAATCCAGTGTAAATACTTCCACCAGCGGTTTCTCCAGATGCTCGTAATCCGGCAGTTCCACATCAATGTCCTCGTCTGCAGCCACATAGTTTTTCAGGATTTCTCTTACAGAGTCCGGCTCGTGGATTGCCTGTACTACACCGATTGTGTTCTCAACTGGAACAGCATACGGCATATCACAGCCCGGAGCAAGGATAAAGTTTTTCTTGTTCGGCATATTGTCCAGAAGGTCGATCACGAACTTCATATTATCCTGCTGTGTACCGTGCAGCATAACCGTTGTCAGCGGGATATTTCCGCCAAGCGCCACGTTGTACTTATCCGTGATCGCCTTTGCTGCAAGCAGGTCTACGTTCTCATCGATAGAGATGGAATCCGGGCCTGTCTGGCACATTACCTCGATGTTCCTTGTCGCATCGCCGCATACAAAGAAGGAAGACAGTGCGCCCAGTTCTCTGATATGGTCAAACAGCTTCTTGAACGGCGCACTCATGAACATCTCAAAATGGTCGGAAGAAATCTGGGAAATCAGCGGGTCCACTACTGCGATCACATCCATACCTGCTTCTATATAATATTCGGCCATCTTCATAGCGATCGCATCACAGTATTCCAGGAATTCAATCACTGCATCCTCATCGTCGTACATATCCATGAAAATGTCATTGCCGCGCAGATGTGTTGCCAATGTAAAAGGTCCGCAGATCAGGCCGTATAATGCAGTTGTGTCGCCGACCGCTTCTTTCATACGCTTCATGACGTCCATGATCATCGGAATACGACCGGATTCTTTTGTCGGAATCGTGCAGTAGCAGGGTGTTTCCAGTTCCTCTTCTCCTTCCATCGGATGGCTGGCTACAGACGGCGGAGCGTCGTCTGCCCACACCAGATTACATCCCAGGCATTCCGCCTCAACCTGCAGGTCAAAGATAACTGGCTGTCCCGCCGGTTTATACAGCTTATTCACTTCCATCAGAGATTCAAACAGTTTGTCTCCGTCCTGGAGCACTTCCGTAGCTGTATAGCCCAGAAGGCTGCCCGCATGCACGCCTGCAAATGGTACCCATGCCACCTGGTCTGTCTCCTCATGGTGCAGTGTTTTGATAAGAATTTCTTTCTGATTCATTTTGTTTCCTCACTTTCTTTTTACTATAATTTTTAATAAATCTATTAAATTATTTATATGTATCATAGTCTGCCTGTGCAAGCATTGCCCTGACTTCCGGTATGGAACAGCCCCGGTTTGTCCCGGTCTCAACACTGCAGTCCCTTGGATTAATCCCGATCTCCGCATACAGCTGGTTTACGCCCGCGAGCAGGGCCATCTGCTTCGGCTCATGGACATTCATAGACTGTTTGGGCCTGGTCACCAGCCTTGCCGCAGCGACAATCTTGGTCAGTTCCAGATCTGTAATCTCTCCTTTATCAAAAAGGGGTGTGCCCGGCACGCCGACCCGTTTCATGCAAGCCATAACATTAACGCCGTATTCTCTGGCACGCAGCATTTCATCTGCAATCTGTTCGTATGTATGTTCCGGTCCGATCGGCTCTACACAGTAGATCAGCTCCAGTCCCGCCGCTTTAATGGCATCCAGAGTCGCAATTCTCTGCTCCTTTGGAAGATCCGTATCCTCTCCCTCGTTCATCCTGACAATATGGTAAACGCCTGTGTATCCCACTTCCTTGAGCCGCTTTGCCGTATCCAGTCCAAAGTCGCCAATATTGGCAATAAACATCATCTCCGGTGTCAGCAGTTTTTTCACTTCAACGGAAACTTCCAGAAATCTCTCAACCCCGTAATCCGCCGTGGTCATAAGAAACAGGGCATCCGCCTTCTGCTCCACTGCCCTGGAGGCTTCTGCAAGGATGTCTTCCAACGGCTTTTCAGTTTTTTCCTCTACTACAAAACTATCCCTGGCAAGGGAACAGAACTTGCAATTCCCGGTACATGGCGTACTGTTGAGCCCAATCTGTGCAAATACATATCCCTTTCTTCCATACTCTCTTCTGGAAAGTTCATTCGCCTTAGCCAATAATGCATAAAACTCCGAAGAGTGACTGTCTATACTTAGAAGTTTTACTGCATCCTCCTTTGTCAAATCCTGATTCTCATCCACTTTCCTGAAGATCGCTTCAAGACCGTCAACATTAATAGAAAAAGAAATCATCACTATGCCTCCCATCTGTTCTGAATTCATAGTAAGATTTCTTCTCTTTTATTTCTTGCAATTTCTATAGCTATATTGTGATTTTTTTAAGGTGTTTTAAATTCCTCTATATTCTATCAGACGTACTTATTGTATGAAGTTATCTATTGAGTGGACACACGATATAAATGAATTCTTTTAGTAACAAAAAAGTACGGGTAATTTTGTTGCTGACAGATATACAGTTTCGTGTTGATATATTGTATACTTTTACGTAGATAAGTTAATGTATGTTGTGCAATATTAACACAAACACACCATAAGCAAAAAGATTTATAAAGGAGGAAGAGTATTTATGGAAGCAACAACAAATGACCAGTACTTATGTTTCACCTGCGGCACACCCCCTGAGGAAGTAGAGGACCGTGAGGTAAAAAAGACCGCCTGTCCCCGTGCGAGAAAATTATTGCAGGAATTTTACGATGCGAAGATTTCTCTTGATACAACGTTCCCTTACTGGTACACAAGAACCTGGATAAAAGAAGAGGGACAGCATCCGCTGGTCCGCCGCGGACTTGCAATGAAGAGTGCATTCTCTCACCTTGAGGCAGCGATCCGCCCTGATGAAATATTAGTCATGAGCCGTAATAAGTATGTCCGCGGCGCCAGTATCACTCCGTGGACGGCAAACGAATTTCCTCTAAGCGATGAAGAGCGTGCAAAAAAAGACAGCAAGAAGGCTTCAAATAAGGCTCTTGAGGAAATTACGATTCTTGCAACCGGCGGCGGCGGCGTTTCTGAAAGCACTCCGGAGGTTCTCTCTATGGCACGCCGTTATGGTATGCGGGTTGAAGAACATGCGGCTTTGATTGAGATTTGCCGTTACTGGCAGAACAAGTCCGCCGAGGATACCTGCTGGAAGTGGGGTACCCTGCATCCCGAGTATGATACTCTTGTCAATTTCAAGAATGCTGTCCTTATGGCAGCCGATATGGAGTACGGCAACCGTCACGGGCGAAGTGTCACAAACTACCAGATCGTATTTGAAAAAGGCTTCCAGGGTATGATTGACCGTTGTAAAGAGCTGATCGCCGCTAATGTGGCCGATGGTACCGCGGTAGATAAAGTTGCTTATTGGCAGGCTACAATTTATGCAATCGAAGGCGTACAGACCTGGGTTCGCAAGTATTCCGCAGAAGCAACCCGCCTTGCTTCTATCGAAGAGGACGCAGAGCAGAAGGCTGTTTACGAAGCCATGGCAGCGCGCCTTGAATGGATTTCATCGAATCCTCCGCGTGATTTCATGGAAGCCCTTCAGCTCCACTGGACCTGCCAGCTTGAAGTTTATAATGAAATGCAGGGCTCTGGATTTTCTCCCGGACGCCTTGGCCAGGTTCTTTATCCCTACTGGAAAAAGGACATTGATGAAGGCAAAATCACCAGAGAGCAAACTCTTGAGGTTCTCGAATGTATGCGTGTTAAATACACAGAACTTGAGATTGCAACCTGTGCAGGTACCACTGGTATCCTTGCAGGCAACACCTTCAACAACATCTGTCTCGGCGGGGTTAAGCCCGATGGCTCCAGCGCCGAAAATGAACTGGAATACTTATTCATCCAGGCAGCAATTAACTGTCCTACTGTTTCTCCGACTCTGTCGATCATTTATGACGGCAGGCTGTCCAACACTTTCCTGCAAAAGGGGATTGAATGCAACAAGACCGGTTGCGGTATGCCTGCATGGGTAAGCAACCGCGTCGGCATTGAATACTGCATGAAGAACCATGCATGTGAAGGGATTACTCTGGAAGATGCAAGGGCATGGAGTATAGGCGGCTGCCTTGAGATTCAGCCCGGTGCTGTATATGACAACAAGATCGGCGCAGGTTCATACAGTTCTTCAGGCATCAATTTCATTAATGTTCCAAAGGTTCTTGAACTGGTACTTTTTGATGGTGTAGATCCCAGAACAAATGTCCGTGTATTTCCGGCAACCGGTAAAAAATACGAAACATTTGACGAACTTATGGACACTTTTAAGGCATATTTCAAAAAGGTGATCCAGATTTTTGAAGAAACCTATAATATGAAGGTATCCGCAACGTTTGAGCTTGATCAGCCGTTACTTTTCTCTGCACTGTCTGCTGACTGCATTGAAAAGGGCGCCGATATTGACCATGCAGGTTCTCGTTACAACCGCTGCTTTACAACATGGATTACGGGGCAGGTTAACACAGCAAACTCTCTTGCATCTATAAAGAAGAATGTGTTTGACGACCGTGCATTTACACTTGATGAGCTTAAGGATGTCTTACTAAATAACTTTGGATTTATCAGTGCGCTGGATACGGGCAACTTCTCCATGATGGAACAGACTAAGGATGTTTCTAATCCTGATTGGGAAAGAATACACGCTTTGTGTATGCGCGCACCTAAATTCGGAAATGATGACGCTTACGTTGACGATATCTATGTTCAGGTAGCGGACTGCTTCCTGAAATCCGTGGAAGAGATTACCGATGTATTCGGAAACAAGTGGTGTGCATCCATGCTGTCTGTAGGTACCCACGGACCGCTTGGCCAGGCTGATATCGCTTCTGCAGACGGCCGGCTCGCAGGCGTTACTTTGGCAGACGGCGGTCAGTCACCTTACCCCGGCACTGACCAGAATGGACCTTACGCTGTACTTAGTTCTGCTACTGTTATTGACCATACCAATTTCAAGAATACCCAGCTGAATATGAAGCTTCATCCTGCATCTATCAAAGGCAATATGGGTTCCGCGAAGATGCTCGATATGATTCGTTCCTTTATGGATAACGGGGGATTCCATATCCAGTTCAATGTTGTTGATTCCCGTATGCTGAAAGATGCGCAGGACAATCCGAACAACTATCGTGATCTGCTTGTCCGTGTGGCAGGGTTCACGCAGTATTGGTGCGAAGTTTCCAAGCCTATTCAGGATGAACTGATTGCCCGTACAGAATATGAAGAAGTTTAAGGAGGATAATATGATGTGTGATAAATGTAAGGATTGCGCCAATCTGTCTGCCCGTGATGTGTTTAACGGTGTATGCATAATCAGCAAGGAAACAGTTTCTATCGACGCACCTGTTTGTGAAAAATTTTTACGTGCTAATAAGTGCAAATATTGCAGCAAATATATCGTATCTGAGAAGGATCCCAATCTCGGCACCTGCGACGGCGATATGGTTTACCCGGATCTCGGCGGCTGCGAGGATTTTACTCCGGCAGAATAATTGTATACCCAAAGGGCACCCCGTAATACATGCCCTGCGGGCGGGTCTGCAGCAAAGCCGCAGAATAATTGTATAAGTTTCTAACTGTTCGGTACAGGACTGTGCATTCCCTGCACAGTCCGTACGGAAACATCAGATATGCAATAGCAGGCCTCCCTCGCCAAAGACGATTTTCATGGGGTGCATTTCCAAAGAGGAACAAAATCAAGTTCACAAAGGCATTTATTTTTTCTTACTTCCGTTTTCTTTAAATAATGATATAATATCTTATATATATCATGTATATCGGTACGTTGAAACAACAATAATCAACAGGCAGTTAATGAGACTGTTTTCTGGATGATTGGTTCGTTTTGAGTACCTAAATATATCAGAAAGAGGAAGTATTATGCCACCAAAAGTAACTGTAAAATTAGTTTTAGAAGAACCAGAGTTGCAGGGAGCCATTGTATTAGCCGGAGAGGCAGGCTTAGATCGCGAAGTGAAGGCGGTGACAGTGGCAGAAATTCTCGATATCGCCTTTTATTTAAAGGGCGGAGATTTTGTACATAGCGTGGCCTCCTTTATGGATGAACACAGTGAGAATCAATTATCCGTTGAGGCCTTGTGCGAATGGACGCAAAATTTAATAGATCACGGCGCCAGCTGCCTTGCTATTAAAACAAAGCGGTATTTAAAAGAAATTCCGGAACCTCTGCTGCAGTTAGGCAATGAAAATGATTTCCCCATCATCGAACTGCCGCCGGGAGATACGCAGAATGATGTAACGCAATGCGTTTTAAGAGTTGTTATGGAGGCGGAAGAACAAGGGAAGAATCGCAGTTTAACGGCTCTTTCTAATCTACATGATGCCGTGGTTAATGGGGCATCCATCGTCGATATATCACGAATATTTGCAGGGTATTTGAACAATCCGGTTTTAATCGAGGATCATGAGTGGCGTTATGTGACGTGTTGCGACAATCAATCCGCCGGAGCTGCCGAAGCCTTGCTTGCCCGCCGCCGGGAAGAAAATCTGCAAGTGATAGTAGATCATATTGTTGGCGAGTCATCCATCCGCACGCAAGTGGTCATGGATAATAGAACGATTTGGCAGGAAACATGGCCAATAATATTCAAAGAAAATGTCATTGGCTATTTCAGTATTTGTGAATATGAGGGGTCAATAACATCCGAAAACCGTCAGCTTGTCGAGCGGTGCCTTGATATTCTGGCTTTGACAATTTATCATCATCAAAGCTATATTGACAGTACTGCATGGCATACCGGAGAAGTTTTTTTACAGGCTCTTTTAGCGGAAAATTATCAAAAAGAAGTTGTCAGCTATTTTGCCCAAATGATGGGCTTCGATGAACAGAAGAATATGTCAGCAATCGTCATCAGTCCGATCAGCAAAGCGCAGAAAGATCAGTTTAATAGTAAAAATTGGTCTAAATACCACTATTTCACAGAGTATGCAGTTCACAGCATACAGAGTTTCATAGCGCAGAAAAATTTCAAGGTTATTCTGGGTGGTTATTACGGATTCCTTGTAGTATTTGTTGATACCGGATCTAAGGGCATTCGGGACATGAAAAGAATTGGTATGTCAATTTGGGAATCCTTAACTGGCGGAAGAATGAAAATGGACGTTGTAATGGGGATCGGATGCATAGGCAAGGGAATTCCCTCTTACCGTGAAAGCTGTTTGGAAGCTCTTGATGTTGTGCGTTGTATCCGCAGGTTTGGTCTGAAGGAAAATGTGATGTGTTACGATGAACTTGGGCATTATGCTCTGCTGAATTCTATCCTGCGTAAAGATGAGGCCGCACTGCGTTATAGCCAAACGGTGCTTGGCAAATTATATAATGACAAAGATGCGGATGAGTTGGTTAGTACACTTAGTACATACCTGGATAAAAATTGTAGTTATGTAGAAACAAGCCGTGCACTCTTTCTGCACGTTAACACAGTAAAATACCGCATTAAACAAATACAAGAACGGTTGTCAGTAGATCTTTCCACCCAGGACGGTCGATGCAGCATTTGGTTAGCCTTAAGCATTGATCGTTATCTAAAGTGATATTGATCTGCATGGTCTCCGTTCGGGAAGGAATCGTTTAGAAAATGAAACTCAATTCAAATAACGAGGCTGTCATTTTTGATATCCAGGGTTTCTCGGTACATGATGGTCCTGGCGGCCGGACATTAATATTTTTTAAGGGCTGTCCGTTAAAATGCTACTGGTGCTGTAATCCTGAGAGTCAGCAGCTGCAGCCTCAGCTCATGTATCGTGTTAGTAACTGCGTTGACTGCTACGGTTGTGTAGGCAGGAATATCTGCCCGCATCATGCGATTTCCCTGCCAAAACAAAAGGGGGATCATGTCTCATTTGACCGTAATAAATGTGACAGCTGCGAGACAATTGAATGTTCTGAAAATTGTTATCATGAAGCCCTAAAAACGGCCGGTAAAGTATACACGATTGAAGAGATTATGCACAGAATAGAAAGGGAAAGCCGTTTTTGGGGACCGGGAGGCGGTGTGACTTTAGGAGGCGGTGAGGTTGCCGTGCAGTATAAGTTTGCTGCTGAGCTTTTGCGCCGCTGCCATGAGCGTTATATCAATACCGCAACGGAATCCTGCAGCTTTGCACCGTGGCCCCATCTTGAGCAGATTTATGAAAATGTAGACTGGGCATTTACCGACATCAAACATATGGATACCGAAAAGCACAAGGATGCTACAGGGGTTGGCAACGAGTTGATTCTTGAAAATATAGCAAAAATTGCTGAGCTTGGCCACAAGGGGAAACTTCGCCATATCGTGCGAATTCCTATCATTGATGGTTATAATTCTGATGAAGATAATATTGTAAAAACGATTGCTTACATAAAAGAGATCGGAACGAAAGAGGTTAATATTTTACCATTCCATCGATTGGGAGCCTCTAAATATGAGCAGCTTGGCCGTATATATGACTGCCGCGATATGACTGGGTGCTCTGAAGATATTCTGCATCGTATTCAAGCACAGTTCCAGACGGCAGGATTAACCTGTTATGTCGGCAGTGATACACCCTTCTGAGCTGTACAGCAGTGCATTCATCCTTCCGTAATAAGTGCCTGATATCTGCATCAGAGTTGTGCCTGCTTTCGCGACGGCGTAGTGGTTCCTGCGTCTAGCGAAAGCAGTTACAGCTATGGCGTAGAAAGCAGGTGCTTATTGCTGATTGCTGATTTATGAGTGCAATGCTGTAGGAGTATTCTGCTCTATTTTTTCTAGATTTGTCCGATATGATTTTGGAGTGATTCCAAAAACCTCCTTGAATTTTCTTGTAAAATGACTTGAATCATAAAATCCAACTTCACATCCAATCTCTGTAATACTCATCGTACTTGTTTCTAAGAGATTCTTTGCATGAGATAATTTAACTTCGTTCAGCAATGTTGTAAATTTTTTCCCTGTGTATTTCTTAAGCATCTGTCCAAGATACGTTTCATTGTATCCAAAAAATTCCGCTGTTTTGTGTAGTGTAATGTGATTATAATTAACTGAAATGTATCCTACAACCGAAACGATATTATTCTCAGGTGAAGAGTTTATAGGATTTGAAACAATTGCCATCAATTCATAACGACGAATCAAATGAATGAATAGTTGTTTTACATATAGTATCTCAATTTCATTGAACAAGTAATCTTTATGAATGCTCTCACGATACATTGCCATCACCGTCTGATGCAGCCATGGATCATTTGCTGTCGGAAATATGATATAGGGTGTTACCCGCCGATTATACAATACATTTTCAAAAAAGTCTGAAAGCAATTGTTCTCCTTTTAGAATATTCAGGAAAGATGTGTTAAACATCTTTTTACTCATCATGATATTAATAATAACAGCTTCATCATCAACCGCAGAGATTGCATGCATGGCATTCGGAGCCAAAATGCACACATCTCCTTCTTTCATCTCAAATGATTGGTCTTCTACAAAATGCGTACAATTCCCACTATACACATAAATCAATTCAATATATTCATGATTATGCAGCAATGGAAAACTATATCTGCCATGAAGCGAGAGTTCAATATACTCACCATCTATATTCACATCTTTAATCGTATTTCCCATTGTATCGTTTAAAATCCCCTCATGATGTATCTCAATTTCAGAATAATACTCTTTGAACTTTCTTTTCTTTGAAATAATTTCCTTATACATACGATTTGTCATGGGTTTATTCAGATACATCTGACCACCATTTTCATACTCCGCTTTAAAAATTTTTTCCAAATTACTTAGTTCAAATAATTTATCCATTCCATCATCCTCATCAAATAACTATTTGTATTCTACAACTACTCTGCCAAACATTCCCGATGGTTCCATAATCTCTCGCTCCGGACCAAATGGACCCGGGAATTTTAGTGTATCTCTCGCAGGTGTATTTACAACTTCCACCTCAAGTTTATTGTTTCCTTCTATGCACCAATCTGATATATCCCATGCATATGGGGGCGTCATTTTCTTGCCTGCACTCTGTCCATTTATAAACACTTCAGCTGCCTCATATACAAATTCTGGCTTTACTATAACACAACTTGCTCTTGGAAGCACGATTTCTTTTTCATACTTCATAATTCCAGAAAACTCTGGTGCAATTTCAGACACAGGAATCAGTTCTCCCATCATCTCTGTTTCACCGAAGTTTGGATACTCTATTGCTTTTACTTTTGAGAATTTCCAATTTGCAGAAATGTCCATCTGATTATCAGTAAATTTTTCCCGCTCTTCTTCCAGATCAACTTTATCATATCCAAAGCAAACAATAAGACTCTCATATGGTGCCAATTCAACATTAATTGCGACTTTACCATTATTAGCATCCTGTGAAATCTTACAAAATACATCTCTCATCGCATCATAAGAAACAGCCTCTTCTTTTTCTGCAAATACTGCTTTTGTACTTATCTGTTCTGATAAAGAAGTGTTAAATAGTAAATAAATTTGTTTTCCATCTTTTTCATAATGGTATGTCAGAAGTGATTTACATTTCGGTTCAAATGTAACCCCTGCCGCACTAACCATTTTCACTTCGTCTGCAATATCTTCAAGCGCAGTCACCTTACATCCGGACATTTTCTGTAAATACATTTCCTGTATCTTAGAATTCACACCAGCCACTCTTTCAGGCATTGCATTGATAAAGAACACTGGAAGTCCGCTTTCTATCGCTTCTATCACAATTTTCGCCTGCACTTCATCAATCATCTTTGTCTCCGGTAGAATAAGTGCATACATTGTTCTTTCATTTACAATTAATTTTCTATCTCGAATCTTTGTTCCATAATAATCACGTTTCACAAAGATATCTTCTGAAAGAACTTCGTATTCTACCTGATTTTCCTGCAAAACTCTTCCTGGGACTTCCATCTGCATGCAATCGTTCATCCAGTCATTTTCTGCCGGATACAAAAGTGCAGCCTGCGGAACATTCTTTCCTCCATTTAAAAGATCACACATACGGTTTGTATATTTCATCAACTCTGCAAAGAATGGGAATTCAGGATTGTTTCCTCTTGCATAGAAATGTGGCGGACAATCCATATCTGGATAATCTGCCATTGAAAATGCGTGCGGCACAAAATGATTCACTCCCTGAGCTAACAAGAAATCCGCAACCCATTTCATGCTCTTTACCCCAAAATTCCATCCATACGCACCAAAAGCTTCACACATGAGACGCCCCTTTTTCTTGGGATCTGTTTGTGCATCAGACGCTCCGAGTTTTGCTAATCCAAAATGATGAAAGATTCCATTTCCAATATAAGCTATACCATGGCGTGAAGCATATGAATTTCCAGGAATAATCTGTCCGCCGATTGTATCAATACCAGCCATATGCTGACCTGACATTGCCCGAAAATAATGTCCTGCGCCACATCCTAATCTGTTATGTTCGCCGTTATCTTCAATAACATGTCCAATATATTCAACGCCATGATCTTCACACCATTTTCCAAGCTGCTGTGAAAAATTCTTTGCATACATCTTACTTACAAGATCCATTTAAATTTTTCTTGCATAAGCAGATTTATTTTCATTCTCTGCATTCATCCATAAATAAACAAGTGATGTTTTCCAATCTTTATACTCAGAGCAATCCATAACTTCCTGCATCTCATCTGACCAGGGAAGTGCCATTTTTTTTCTTCCAATCGAATCATCCATGTCAAATCCTTCTACATTATAAAAACCTGGTTCATCCGAGAAAAATCCCGCAATTGTCTTACCGAATTCATCTTTGTAATGTTCAAAATGGGGCTCATAAACTGCTTCAATCAATGTATGTACCGATTTTTCATCTACATAGTTAATGTATTCATTACGCGCACCAAAATCATAAGTGGTAAATGAAATGCAGATACGCCATACACCTGGCGGAACATCCCATTTCAATGTGCCTTTTTCCACATAAGAAGTCAAATCAATCACTTCATTTTCAAGTGTATCACCTTCTATAATTTTCACTGCAGCCACACTAAGCAGTTCCTGTTTGTCAATCAAAGGCTTTTCAATTTTTTTCCGAAATCTAACCAGGTAAACCGCTTTGTCATCATCAGCTTTACATCTAATGCAGCATTCTTTACCGGTCCCACACAGTCTGTGTGCTGCATCATAATATATTTACGTGCAAGTTCCGGATATTTTTCCGGAATCATTCCATTGGCCTGTCCTGTCGGGAAATGTGCATCGTCTAAAATCCATATTTTCATACTATATTTCTTAGCTTCTTCCATCACAATATCAAAATCTTTCCACCATCCATCTCCAATAAAATCTGGATGCGGTCTTGATTCTAAGCAAATTGCACGAATTCCGCACTCATATATTTTTTTAATCTCTGTTCGAAGCACGTCCTCATTCTGATTACGCATCCACAAAAATGGGAAGATGTAATTGTTCTTCATTTTAAATCTCCTTTTTCTCATAAAGCGGACCCCTGTAAAAAAGGTCCGCTTCGCATTTTACTATACCTTATTTCGCAGTTTACTGCGAATCCGCCCGCAGGGCATGTGTTACGGTGTGCCCTTGGGTATACTCTTTTTAGGATTTTGCTTATTTATTTTTCCATCCTTTTGCAAATGAAAGGTCTGAAGTTGCCGCTGTCTTACCATGATCCAAATCTTCACGAATTGCAGATACACGATCTTCTGTCAGTTTGTAGAAGAACAATGGAATCAATGAAATAATTCCACAGATTGCCGGAATCATATTAACTACAAAATTAATACCGCTAATCGTACTTGCAGTCTGTTCTGCATTTGCTACATATCCGACTGCTGCAAGCATCTGGACTCCAAGAACGCCGCAAACAGCAGTAGACGCTTTTACTGCAAGCGAAAGGAATGACGTTGCAAGACCTTCTTGACGAGTTCCAACTTTCCATGCTCCATATTCAATACTGTCAGATACAAAACCATAGCTTAATGCTCCGGATGAATTACATAATCCGCTGAAGAAACTGAACACTAATAATACCGGAATGTTATTGCCTGCAAAGAAGTAAATGCCGACGAATGAACCAACCATAATAAAGGTAAGAACATACATATAGTTTCTTTTACCAATTTTTTTGGTCATAAATGGAATTAATGCGGTACCTACAAGCTGTGCAATCGTCATTACAGTAAATACAAGTGATACTGCAGTATATGATCCAACTACATAGATTACATAGTAAGCCATCAAACTCATACGAGCAGTTACACAAATTGCTCCAAGGAATGTCATAATTACAATACTAAGAAGCTGATCATTTTTGCACAGTTCTTTTAAGTTACCAATAAAGCCTCTCTTAGGCTGGGCTCCCTCTGCCGCTTCCGAATGAAGTACTTTTGTATATTTTTCTTTACAGATGAATGCTTCAATAAGGAAACAAGGAATCATTACAATAGATAATACAATCGCTGCTCCGAGGTACCCTTTTGCATTTGCTGAATCACTTTTTCCGAAGAAAAGAATCATTGGCATTACAACTGCGGAAAGAACGATACTGATAATAGAGGAGCCAATTCCACGAGCTGTAGAAAGATTCATACGTACCTGTGAGTCAATCGCGATTACGTTTACAAGTGCTGCATGTGCTGTAACAATTACTGTGTAAACCATACCGGTTCCGATATAAGTTACCAGACAAAGAACGATCTTCAAAGTACCTGTCACAGGGAATACTGTAAATGTTAAAATGTTAAAGATCGCTAAAAATGGCGGTGCAAACATTAAGTAAGGTCTGAATCTTCCCCATCTTGTATTTGTCTTATCTGCAATATTACCCATGATTGGGTCATTCACTGCATCCCACACTCTGGCTATTAACATGATCAGAGAAATTGCTGATGCTGAAAGACCTACTGCATCTGTGTAGAAAATTGTCAAATATGTATTAATCATATACCAACTGATCTGGTTGGCAACTTCACCCATTCCATATCCAAAGGCCAGCTTTGGACTGGTTTTTTCATTTTTTGCTATACTGCTCATCTCTTCCTCCTCTTATTCTTTTGAAATTTCAAGTAGCAAACCTGTCTCCTTCAACATATCTGCATACCCTACAATTGGTTTCCCGTCTTGCCATTTCATCTCTAAGTATGGATCTCTTCCTGAAATTCTTTTTGCCATAGCCATCACATCATCATAGTTCTCTTTTGTTTCTAACTTTACATGATGCAGACTTGGTCCATGTTCCTTCAGCCAATCATGATACACACTCGGTCCGTTTGGAGCGATTAATTCCAATTCATATCCATTCCCTTTATAAATTGCACTGGCAAAATCAACTCCCACTGTTCCATTCACAATCTTATCTGCGAAGAAATCAGCATGATCACTGACTTCCCATGGTGTAATCCCAAATTCTTCTTCATAGATTGCCACAGCCTTATGTACATCTTCCACCACAATGCCAAGATGAATCACTTTTCCGAACTTTGCCTCCACCCAATGTTCCCTCCTTCTAGACCTTATTCCGCAGCTTAGCTGCAGATCCGCCCGCAGGGCATGTGTTACGGGGTGCCCTTTGGGTATATAAGTTTTTCATTGCATAAGAAAAGTATATAGAAGAAGCATCTGAAATAATTGGATATTTCCTGATTCCTAATTGTACAAAAATAAGTTTATTCTTTGTATAATATCAAGTGCCTGCATTGTTTTCATAAAAAAATTGTATATTATTCGTAATCAATAACGACCTTGACAGCTCCTGATTTTGGATTTGCTGCAAACTCAAATGCTTCCACCGCTTCATCTATTGAAAAATGATGTGTTACGATTTCAGGTGTACATGTACGCTTTCCGTTGATATTCTGGAACGCTTCAATAACATCCGATTCTTCATATCCGCAAGATCCTTGAATGGTCATCTGCCCTGACATCATATCCGCAATATTGAAATCAATGGATTTTTTGTAAACAGCCACAATGGATAACCTTGCATGTTCTTTCGCAGCTTCAATAACCTGTCCCACTATTGGAGTTGCTCCGGCACAATCGATAAAGGCATCCACATCTGCTTTTTTCATTCCAAATGGATTAGACACATATCCAAAATGTCCTTCCAGAAACCCTTTTAGATCACCATTTTTCGGTGAAAAAGGAGTCCCTCCCATCTTCTTTGCCAAATCCAAACGCTGCTCATTCATCTCTACTACAACCGGTTCTTTACAGCCGACAGCAAGCACTGCATTCAGTGTGCAAAGACCAATTGTCCCAGCCCCAAAAATCACAACCTTTTCGTGCGGTTTTACATTAATACAATTCTTACCATGCGTACCAACAGCTAACGGCTCAATGACTACCGCTTCATCAAATGTTACGTCATCAGATAATTGAAGAAGATTTTTGCCATAAGCTGCATCTTCAACAAGAACATACTCCGAAAATGCCCCCGCAACATCACACCCCATCATTCCATTACGTTTGCAGACAGTTGGATTGATAAATACACGATCACCAACATTTACATCTTTTACATCTGCTCCAACAGTTTCCACTACTCCTGCCATCTCATGCCCAAACTGTCCATCATGTCCAAACTGCCCTTTCATTGGAATTCCAACTTTCATTCCATCTAAAAGATATGCTGTAAGGTCTGAGCCACAGATGCCGGCACGTTTCACTTTAACGATTACATCCGTACTCGCAGCTGCTGGTTTTTCAATTTCTTCTAATTTAATATTCTTTGGTCCATAATATATTAATGCTTTCATTATTCTGTAACTTCTCCTTTCATATCGTATGGAAGCGCTGGCTTTCCTGGTTGGAGTGTACTGTAGCATTCAACGATTAATCCCAGCTCATCTCTCAAATCGAGATATGAGAAATCCATAAGTCCATGAATTCCCTGACCTCTTACCCAAGGTTCCTTTCCTGTTTCTTTTTTCGTATCTTCCAATAATGTCTCGTATTCTTTTTCTGTATCAAAAGCAACATGATGGATTCCTGGTCCATGCTCATCCAACCATCTTTTGTATACTGTATCTGCTATAGGTTCAATTAATTCAAATTCCAATCCATAACATGTCATCATTGCTGTTTTCATAACCGGCCCTTTTTCTGAAATTGCTTCCCCATTAAATGTTAAATCTTCAAATGGCGGCTGATCATTTCTCATAACCGTGATATCCCATGGTCCCATTCCCATAGCCTCATACTTTTTCACTGCCTCGTCTATATCTCTTACTATAATTCCAATCTGCATCAAACGTTTAAATTCCGGTTTCATATTTATCCTCACTTTCTTTGGCTCAAATTCGCTAACCCTTTGCCTGCTTTGACAAGCTATGCTTCCATGCTATGATTCTGTATCTATATGATAGGCGCCGCATCCATAAATACCTTTATGCCGCCCAATCTCTACTTCTGCAGTTGTATTTGGCGGAATTACCACATCAAGAGTATATCCGCCTTCCTTCTTCTTCCAATGCACCTCTACTTTCCCCCAGATACTTTCAAAATATCCTTTTGCATAGGATAAACCACACGTGACATCCGGCTTTATTTTCATTCTTTTAAATCCCGGATTCTCTGCCTGAATACCAAGAATAGTACGGTATAAATATTCCCCCACACAACCAAATGCAAAATGATTCATGGAACAATCCCCTGGTGTTCCATCCTCAGCATATCCATTCCAATACTCCCACATAGTCGTTGCACCCATTTTTACTTCATAAAGCCAGGATGGGCATTGATCCCTCATAAGCAGCAGATTAGCGATATCACTTCTCCCCATTTTCTGCAATACCGGGAGTAAATAAGCCACGGACAAGAATCCTGTATCAAGCAAATCATTATTATTATGAATTAACTGAATCAAATGTTCCAATGCTTTTCCACGCAGCTTTTCCGGAAGTGCATCTGTCCAAAGTGCAAGTACATAAACCCCCTGATAATCCTTCGTAATCAATCCATCTTCATTTACATATTCAACGTTAAATGCATACTTAACATTTTCATTTAACTCCTGATAATGTTTCGCCTCTTCCTCTTTTCCAAGCACGGAACAGATTTCACTCATCAGCTGCGTTGTCAATGCAAACATAAGCGTTGCCATTACATATCCTGTCTGCTGTACTACTTCGAAAATTGATCGTCCAGACATTTGAATTGAAGGCATTAACCAATCTCCATACTGAAATCCTGTATTCCATAAGTATTTCTGTACAGCCTGCCTTTGCGGTGTTAATTCCTCAAAATTGTCAGGAATTTCTGCAACGCAGTTTTCTGTGGATTTCATATACCGGCTCATTAACTCATAGTTTTCTTCCAAAATCCGAATATCTCCATATGCCTGATAGAGTCTCCACGGAACAATCACTGCCGCATCTGACCATCCGGCAGCAGACACGCCTTTGATACCTGCCGGTTTCATAATATCATGTGATGGCATACAAGGAACAATATGGGGGACCTGTCCATCCTCAAGCTGTTCATTTTGTACATCTCTCATCCAGTGCCTTAAGAATTGCTCTACATCTGCTTCGTAACAAGCAGTTGGTGCATACACCTGCATATCACCTGTCCAACCCACTCTTTCTCTCTGCGGACAATCCGTTGGAATACTAATCATGTTTCCCTGCTGAGAACGATAAATATTTTCCTGTAAGGTATTTAGACGTTCATCTGAACATGTAAAATCAGCTGTTTTTCTCATTGGCGTTTCAATCACATGAATCTGATAATGTTTCGGATGCCTGTCATCGGTACCATTTACTCTCACGTAACGGAATCCATGGTATGTAAATTGTGGTTTCCATTTTGCAATCCCATTTCTATCCGCCTTATAATAATCTGCCTGATCTTTGTTCTGACCTATAATGTTCTGAAGGTAATTCCCGTCTTTATCAACTGTTTCCGAGTGCTCAAAAGAAATAATCTGTCCCTTTTGAAGTTGTAATTCAAAAGATATGTATCCAACGATATTCTCACCCGCATCTAATAATATTTCATTTTTTTCTGTTCTTATTACTTTTGGCTCAATCGTCCTGGTTTCTTTAATATCTGGAATTGACTGCAGTTCAAGCTCTTGATAGCCATATTTTCTAATATTAACCGGATACCATTCTGAATCATCAAAGCCGCTGTGTTTCCAGCCAATCAGTTCCATACCTGCATCATAATATTCCCCAATATAAAGATCTGCATAACGTAATGCACCATAACTCCATTTCATTGATTCATCTGAATAATATACCAATTTATTTTTTTCTTTGTCTTTGCAAATCAATTGCCAAAGAACTGCATTTTCCTCTCCGAATTGTCTGCCAATTCCAACTGCGCCGATTTTCCCGGTGTACCATCCGTCTGCAAGTGCAATCGCAATGACATTTTCTCCTGTTTTTAATACTTTCGTTACATCATAGCATTGATAATCTATATGCTTGTTATAAGATGTATTCCCAGGAGCAAACAGATTCGAAACTCTTACACCATTGACCCAAATGTGATAAATACCACGTGCAGTCGCATATATAACTCCATACTCTGGTATTTTATCTAAGTTGAAACACTTTCTCATGTAAACAACCGGATCCAAACGTTCCAGTGCATCCCCTACTCTTTCTCCCCGGCCTACTGGTTCTACTGGTTCTGTGCTGTCCATCATTGGTTTTCTGGTTCGATTTGGTTCTATCCATTCAGCCTCCCAGCCATCAATTCCAGAATAAAAGGTCTTACCTTCTATCCTGTCTGCGCTTCCGTCTGTACCCCAGCATTCTACGCTCCAATTGTATTTTTCTTCTTTTTCTAATTGTACGGTACAGGGAACATTGTGCCGATTTTCACTTTCCACTTTTCCGCTGTTCCATACAATCTCTCTCATACGGTTTTGTATCTGAACACAATATGCCGCTTGATCTGTATCTCCACTTATTTTCCATGAAAACTCGTTATTTTCGCTGTATGAGTGATGACAATCAATAATCTTAATCATGCATTTTCTCCTTTACATTCTTAATTTATGATTTCATTATAAAGAAAGATACATCTGTAAAATTGTATATATGTCCGTTTTTACTTGCATATATCTAAGTTTTTTATATGTTTTTCTCATTCTGTGAATATACAGTGTCTGCTATGAAATTTTACTTAATCTTTTTCGATTACTTTACTCTAACCATCCTTTATTAGAAGGATTTTGTCGTCCATCCCATCAGAGCCGTCCGAAAACTATATTTTATTACATAAAATTAGCTCCTTTTCTTTCCATGTGCCATTCTGAACTGAATAAAACACACATTGAAGAAAAGGAGCTTATGCTACTGTCATCTATTAATATTATCGTTCTGCAAATCGGAAATGAGCATTTCATTTATTTTTTCCATACCCTTTCTATGTTTTCTTTTTCTTTATCAATAAACGAATTATATAAATTGATATTTAATACATTACATAAAGACATTAGTACTATAAATACATCCGCCACTTCACTTTCAATAGAACTATAATTTTCTATTTTATCATAATCAATAGAAATCCTAGTTTCTGCTTTACGTATTGCTTTTGCCAATTCTCCTATTTCTTCCGTCAACAAAAGCATCTTATCTTGAGCACTTTGAATATTAAAACCTCGTATTTCTAAAATGTTTTCTGTATACTTTTGAATATCATTTAGACTTTGTGACTTGCAAATTTCGTCAAATAGTTTCTTTTGCTTATTATTCACTTTATCTCCTGTAAATGGTAAAATAAAAATGTACATTTAATGGAAAATAAAAATGTACAATCCAAGTCATCATGCTATCGTATTCATG
>NZ_CYZU01000066.1 GCF_001404335.1 Faecalicatena contorta | reverse complement strand
GTTATCACGCTGGCGGTTGTTATAATGGTATCTGCATTAATATACAATTGATTTACTCTCCTTATTGGTATTTTCTGTCAAAAATAAGACCGGCGCCGGTCTGTCTCTTGTTCTCATATTCATCTTCCTTTTTTCTACTAAATCGCAATATGGAATATAAAACATATACTGCGACCAACGTCAATTCCAACATAGGCAACAAGTCCATCATAGTCAAAGCCAATGCCTACGACTGCAAGATAAACGGATTTTTATACCTAAATCCAGCAACGTATGATAATGATACCATTCTTTTCCAAACGCCATTGAAACCCACCGGAACCATTTATTTTTCCACGACCGTTGCCGGAAGGGGATTTAAGGTAATGACCGATGGGTCGGTTCGGGCAAATGGTGTATACACTGTAAGCGCTGGCATATATGTATATTTTGGTGTTAGTTTTGCTATTGCCTAATCATGCATTCTCCGGTTATGGCTATAGCGTCATTAACTGATGGCATTGTGCCTATAAGCTGCACTGTTCCGTTTTGGCAAATGGCTGACGTGACTTGAGTCCCCTTTGTGGCATTAAAAAAGTTTAGGACAGCCATATTGGCCCTGATGGCAGGCAGCCCTTCCACGATGGCATCATAGCTGTTTACAGTAGTGTTAATCCGTACAGTCAGGTTAATTATAAGTTTTCCTGCCTGCGTGTAGACATTTCCGCTGCTATATGTGCAGCGCTTTAGAGTGTACGGCATTACCACTGCCTCTAAATTGCGATTTAGCTCATCAATTTTTCCAGCAATATCTATACCATTTACAAATACTCCGGCTCCATTTACTTCTACTTCGTTAATTTTTGTAGCTAAATTTTTGTCGGCGTATAGTCTAGCGTATACGCCCCCTTCTGAAAAAGATGCTGCTGGATATCCGACTTTCCCATTTCCATACATCATTGAAACTTCCGCTGTATTAGATTCTATCCAACCTTCTGCCACGTTAAACTCCACCGTATTTTTTGAATTTTTTATATCTCCGGCTGTAATCTTCCCCAGATTTGCGCTTAATGCAGATAATGACTCAGCCTTAATGTTTGTGGCGGCGAAGAGATATGTTTCCCATTTTGTTCCAGTCCAACGGTATGTGACATCTTTCGTAAGTCCGCTGACGGTTCCTGTGTGCTTCCAGAGCATGCCGTCAAATTTATTAGATGGTTCTGTAGCGGACACTATTACACCGGTTGGTTCGCCCTGCTCCCCTTTGTCGCCTGTAGCCCCCTTTAGCGCCAAGGAAAAGGAAAAATCTTTTGTAAAACTTTTTCCGTCTACCGTAATGGCGATTGCCACATTGCCGGTTTTTGTAGTTAATGAAGTCGTGGCCTTGAATGTTATCTTACACGCAGTTGTCCCGTTTCCGGATACATCCGCCGTAAGGCCCGTAATCCCAGTAGCGACCCCCGTAGCATTCCCAGACACGGCTGTGCTACCGATCTTAGTAATTGTTGCCGCTACCTGAGTCGTATTTTTCCAGGCATTTACGTTTGTGTATGTGCTTCCGGCTACCGCCGCAGATACCCCAGCGGCAAATGAATAGGACTCGTTGCTTAATAATACTGTATAGCCGGTTCCAGGAGTACCGGTGTCCCCCTTATCTCCCTTGATAAGCGACCATGTATAGTCAGAGGCTGTTGTACTTTCTGTTGCCGTAGTTTTGTTGTAAGCCAATCCAATGTAGGTTTTACCGGCGGGATCATCCGACATATTCGCCCCAGATGCACTTGTTGCATATTTTATCCAGGTATAATACGTTTTCCCGTCTGTCCCTTTCGGCCCGGCAACTCCCTGATCGCCTTTTGCGCCCTTTATCAGCGACCATGTATAGTCACTGTAATTGCTGCTCTCTGTAGCTGTTGTTTTGTTATAAGCAAGTCCAATATACGCCTTTCCGGCAGGATCATCACTCATCCCTGTAGTAGGCGTGTCTGCATATTTTAACCATGTATAATAAGTCTTGCCGTCTGCTCCTTTTGGCCCCTGGACTCCTTGCGGACCCTGCGGGCCTGTAGCGCCGGTTTCGCCTTTGATCTTCGTCCATGAATATTTAGTAGGATCCGCGCTGTCGGCAGCTGTGTAGTCTGTATACTGTCCAATATACAATTTGTTTGCACTATCAGATACAGAAAATCCGGTTGATCCATTCGCGCTATTCGCATAGGCAATGTGTAAGTATGGGGTCTTCCCATCAACTCCGGCCTTCCCAGGAGTGCCTTGTGCACCGTCCGCACCTTTGATCTTGCTCCATGCATATTTTGTAGGGTCTGAACTGTCTGTAACCGTGTTGTCTACGTACATACCTATATAAGTTCTATTGCTATCAGATACAGAGAAGTCAGTGGATCCATCAGCACTGTTTGCATAGGCGATATGCGTATAGCTACTTTTTCCATCCGCTCCCTTTGGCCCCTGGATGCCCTGATCTCCTTTCTCTCCTTGTAATCCCTGGAGACCTCGTGGGCCAGTATCACCTTTTTCGCCTTTTGATCCAGTTGCGCATACAGGGTTTGTAGTTATATTCGTGTCGTCCGTGTAAGTTATAATAGATCGAGTCCACACGTATTTTCCATCTTCCCATGCAGGAGCTGTATTAACCCATTCTCCTCCCGACTGTGTAGTGGCACTGTCAGACTGATAATATTGCTCTACAATAGATTTGATTCCTTTTCCCGTTGCTCCCGTGATGCATGTCGGATCAGTAGTAACCGTAGTGGTATCGGCGTAAGTTTTCTTTGTCCGCGTCCACATATATTTCCCGTCTTCCCATGTCGGAGCTGTGGTCTGCCAGTTACCTCCCGCCAGTGACGTATCACTTGTGGATAGATAATACTCAACATCCACATTTGTGATTGCGCTGTCAATTTGATGCTGTATATCTTCCGGTGCAGGCGTCCAATCGAATGGAACATTGCCCTTTTCTAGCATTAGGTTAGAGATACTGCCACCGGTTGTATACGCTCCTCGTATTTCAACGTTAAACGGATACGCTCTAACAGTATAATCATCTGGATTAGCATAAAAATCAGCTAATACTGATGAATTTATGGGCGTTGTATAACAGGCATATTTGCCAACATATGAGCCTTCATTTTCAGTCAGAGTAATCAATGAGTTCAGACCTAAAAACGTATGCTTATTTGTGGCTGTATTTGGCCCAGAGTGAGACCCATACCAATACTTTACTGTACCATCAGTGTGCGTTAAGGTGAACTGATAATAAGCTCCTACTCGGTTTAACGTATAATCTGCGTTTTTGTATGCTCTTGGTATGTTGATGTCGTATGACAAAATTAAAGATGATCCATCTCTAAAACTTAACAAAAATGCTTTGGGGTCGTCAGTAATAATCGGAGATAGAGGATAGGCCTTAACATAACTAAAGGCTGTGAAATCTTCTGTCTCTTCGGCTATAAGTGGCACAGATGTACCTAAGACGAGATTTCTTCCACTGATCTGCATTTCATTGACGGCCTCCCATGAGCTATCGCATAACGGGGTTGTATACACTATCGATGTCGGGTTTTTATATATAATTTTGCTCCGTGTCCAGACATACTTCCCGCTGCTCCATGTCGGCGGCGTTGGTTCCCAATTTCCTCCATTCTGTTCCGTTTTTGAAGTTGACAGGTAATACTCTTCTGTAATAGACTCCACTCCTGTTCCAGCTTCTCCGGTACCACCTTTGCTTCCAGTGATACATACTGGGTTGGTTTCGGAAGTGGATCCGTTGCTTAGGTTTGTAATAGTTTTTGTCCAAATGTATTTCCCATCCACCCAATCCGGCGCTGTGGTCTGCCAGCTACCTCCGATCTGTTCCGTTGGGCTTGTTGATAAGTAGTATTCCACATCTACCGATGTAATTCCGGTTCCGGGAGCACCTGGGTCTCCCTTTTCGCCATCCGATCCATCCCGTAATTTTGCAAGCGTTATAGTGTCCATAGCTACTTGCCCGGAATCTATGGCCCGGATCACGGCAGTGTTCCCGACCCATGCAACAGATGCTTCATCTATCGTGATTGTTACGTTCGTTTGAGAAGGAATGAAATCGGCCCATATACCGTATTCATTGTGATACTGCCATTTTCCATGATTTGTATTCTGGTATTCGGCAGTTATTACCAGCGCGGCTGGTACGGGTGTGGTGGATCCAGATTCGTATTTCATAATTTGATTTCCGGTAACCGTACACAATTTTGCGTCTTCCCCGTGGTATCCGTCTTTAACTTTTGCGTAAGTGAATGTAAGTGTACATGATATTCCATCCAGAGTGACAGGTATATTTATCACACCGTTGTCCGGCATGTCTTTGCCTTTTTTTCCGGTTATGGTGATTGTGGATCCGCTTAAGCTAAATGCAAAACCACTAACCGTTGGCAATGTTCCAATAACAGGCGTTATCTGCTTAGTGCCTTTGTATCCCACAACCACAGTGGATACGGATATATTTTTTGTAAGGTTGCCTTCGTAGTCCGCATTAAATACGTGGCTTGTGGTACTTAAATACAGCGTATATGCATCAGCCCCAGTGGCTCCATCTTCCCCCGGCCTTCCCTGGTCACCGTCATTCACGTTGGCTATAGTCGCCTCGGCATATCCCCGTAATATGCCGGCTTTGTCCGTGGCTTCATAGCGGTATACCGCTTTGCCAGATATATCCGCTGCATTAACCGTAATGGATTTTGCTGTGGACAATTTTTCTCCATCCACCGTCCATTGTATTGTGAGGCTGCCTGTCATATCTTTTCCCGTGTCCATGACAGAGGCGGTCAACGTAGTGGATCCTTCGCCGTTTTTAAATACGATCCCGTTGTCGGTAAGGATTGAACATGTATACACCTTATTCTCTGCAATGAGCTTCTGCATGGCGTTCAGTAGCGCCTTGTCGATCTGGCTTTGAAGTTCCTTGAAATTATCGAATGTGGTCTTATTTTGTGCAGGATCTGTGAAACTCCTAGACTGCTCTGTAACTCTGGCTTGCAGGTACAGAGGCGGGTTATATACATCATCTATAATCGTTACTGTGTCCCCGATATCTGTATCGAAATATCCCTCTACCTCGTACTGTACCTGTGGCACGCAGTTCTTTTTGAGTTCCGCCAAGGCCTGGCCGTACAGAGTATTGACGTTGTCCGTGTCATAGCTCCAATCTACTGTGCTGTACCTATCTGTCCCGACATTGTTGCTCGGAAACCGGTCGCGGGCCTGTACCGCACGGATACATCCGTCACCCTTCGGTGACTGGTACTCTATGTTCCCGCTTGCATCCTTTTCGGTCTTATCCAGGTTTGTTATCATAAGACCATCCTTGCCAGTAGGCCGGATTGCTGTATATAGCTCTGTAATATCACTGGTCTTGGTGATCCCAGACACTTCTTTTCCATACCGCAGGATTATGTCTTGTCGGTATCGTCCCAATCCCTGGTCTGTGCTGGAATGCTTCTTATAGACATTCAAGACTATTCTTTTCAGGGAATAGTCATTATTAAGCTGCGGGACAAATTCAACCTCCGCATCAAACACAGTTGCCAGCGAATAGATCCGGGCCAGCACTGTATCTGATCCAGTCCATTCATTGGTTATGGCCTTGTCTGCCACCTCATTGATATTGAGCGTCAGAACTTTTTCGAAGTCGAATACATTCAGATACTCTGAAAATTTCATGGCCTTTGAAGCCTTATAAACGTCCACACGTTCGTTAAGCAGCTCCAAATTAAGGCTGTACGCTTCAACTTCTACCTCGTATTCATCTCGTACAACACGCACAATATTAAAATAATAATCCTTCTTTCTCCATTTAAACGACAGCTTATTGCCTTCCACCAGGCTTACCGACTCCGGGTGCTGTGCATTGGTCTTGAATGTATATGTGCTTGCTGCCCCCTTGAGATACTCATGCAGCTCATCGTCATAATAATGCATTGCCTCGGGAGCTTCATTGTCTAAAAAAGCGCGTACCTCATCATACGCGCTCAATACTGCTATTCTTATATTATCCATTATAGATATGCCTCCCTTATCTTGGCTGTAATAGTTGGTGCAGGATCGGCAAAGTCCGAATAAAAGAACTGCACCTTAGTTTCCCCCGGCGGGGCTTTTGGGTAATTGCTACCTACGATCTCGTCTTCCTGGCTTATTACTCCGTTGGTATAGACTTTGGTGTCCTTGCCGTTAATGTATACCACGTCACCAGATTGATACCGGTTTGGAATGTCGTACCAATAATTTACATTGTCCTTGCGGAAAAACAAATAATCCCAGTACATCCTTGTCACCAGAGCATTTTTGCTCATTGTCCCATGTTGACCGGAAAAAATGCTTATGTACTTGGCCTGTTTTGTCTTAGATGCAGCACTGCCGTATAATGTGTATACCCCGCCGCCAAAATAAAATTGGAACTTCTGCCCTGACTTTTTGATGTATATATGCCCCTTGTCGTGAGTCGTACATCCCTTATAATCCGGAATGAAACTCACCCTTTGTTTTTCCACTCCCTCGACATCAAACATAGCATAAGCAAGATTTTTACCCAGTTCGTATTTCGCCACCCTGATGCTTGCCAGATGGTTCCCCGCTGTATCACCGATACTCAGCATGAGCATCCCTGTTTGAGCAATTGTGCCCGTCTCAAACCAGACCTTGGCCTGGACATAAAAATTCTGCGCGCCCACAACGCCACCGGAGTCTGCCGGGATAGTTACCATCTTACTCGCTCCATGCCATGTACCGGCTCCGCTCCCGATGTTATCCAGGGCCAGCCACTTATGCCCCTCGTAAGGTCCGACAATTTTAAATGTGCCGTTTTTGATGTAATTAAATCCAAGTATCCCCTGACCGTCTGTCATGGCACTGTATGCCTCTGGGGTACGGTAATTTATGAGCTGCTGTGTCTTCTGCCGGGTTTCCCCGTCCTGTTCCCCTGCGTCCCCCAGCTGGATCACTCCGTCTTTGGTTACAATCCCTATAAATCCGTTTTCAGATTTGTGGGTTATTGTGTAATCTATGGGGACTGATTCTGTGCCGTTGTTTACTATCGTAGTCTCTAGTACACCGCTACTATTTTTAACAGCAGTGAAGGTCTTTTCTACCACAGAATGGGCCAGTCCGTCTGGGATTAGCCATGTTATTGTCCCTTCTCCCAAACATTCCCAATCATCAAAATCTAAATCATTCATTGGGACTGCATAGAATACCCGGTCAGTAGCATTACCAAATACCAATTCCTTTGGCTCATCTACATTCAAAATGCGTTGCAACATATCGTACTTTGATTTTATATCTCCAGATATCGTAAAAGGCATTGGAATTGTTTTTGTTTTGTAGGTAGTATATTTAAAATCTTCCCCACGCATTATTCTTCCTACTGATGTTGTTTCTGGATCCCACTTTGGGCCAGAGAATGCGGTAAAGCCTTGTAATACATCTATATAAGTATTCAATTCTATACCGTTAAATTTTACAGATAGACTCATGGTCTCACTCCATTCAACATTGTCTTAAGGTTGCTATTTTTCTGCTGTTCTTGCGCCATTGGAAGTGCCATAAGTTTTATGACTTCTCGTTTATCAAATTCTGCGGATATGTATATAGGGCGTTTTGACATTTCATATCCAAGCCTTTTATAATCAATTTCTAATGGCTTATTTAATACATTTGCCAATCCATCAACATAGCTTCTTTCTTTTGCTTCAGCAATAGAAATCACTCTATTTGCCGCCATACTCTGGCGGACATCCATCGTAGCATTAATTCTTTCCATAGCTTCAGGGATATCAATATCACCCAATTTGAGCTTTAATGTAGCTGAATCCATGTCCAGTGCATCAAGAGTACTTTTTGCCAGATCACTTGCGGCTGATATTGCATAATCTTTATTTTTTTCTATTCCAATTCCTAACCCTAAATCAAAGTTTTTTCCTGATTTTTTGGTTTTACGAGAGGGGGAACGTTCATCAAGTGCATGTTTAAGAGCGTTATATGCGCTAATTGCCAATTCAGCCGCTGCACTTGCCGCCCTTCCTAACCATGCCCCTATACCTTGGACAAATCCAGCTCCAAAATCAGACCCTGGGGTATAACCATCAGCCGTTCCGGCTCCTGATTTTGCATTATCTGCCAGCTCCCGCCCTTTAGAATTTGCTTCGCCGGATTTACTACCAACACCGGAAGCAAATAGTGATCCGAATTTTCCACCTGTAGGACTTGGATTAACTGATCCAGCACCTGAATTTGCATTATCAGATAGACCTTTTCCTTGACCAAGCAAGAAACCAAACATTCCACCGATACCGCCGCCAAATAGGCTGCCAAATAATCCCCCTGTGGGAGATGGATCAACAGAACCAGCGCCAGCGTTTGCTGCATCCGCATTTGATTTTCCAGCAAGCCGAGAATTCTCTTGTTGACCAGAGACTCCTATTCCAAAAAAGCTCATAATATTGCTGCCGATTTCTCTTGCACCTTCAAACAATCCCGAACTTCTTAATGTGTCTAAAAATGAGGATGCTACGGATGTACCCTTCGCATTAAGATCTTCTTTTCCTATATCTAGTCCTTCTGAAGCACCTTCCCACACGCCCTTGAATATCTCTCTGACTTTTTTTGAGGGAGAATTTATTTCCAGAACTGCCCTAAGAGCTTCGAGAAAAGAGGTGCCCTCTTCTTCGGCTTTGTCCTGGATTTTATCAAATCCCTCCAGCCCTTCCATAGCTCCTTCTACAGCAGATTCGAATTTTGATTGCATTTCAGATGGAAGAGTATCATATGCCTGCACTAGAGCTTGCAAGCTCGCCTTTCCCTCATCGTTTAATTTTCCATCCAGATCCGCCTGCGCTAGTGCAGACAGCATTGCCGCCCCAGCCTCCGGGCCTATATCCTGTATACCCTTTGCGATTCCTCCGGGGAGCTGATTAAAGTTGTCTATCGTCTTTGCTGCTGCATCGGCCATCTGTCCATATATTTCATCTGCTACTTTTATTGTTCCATCTTGAATTAAACTAAGATTTTCAACATACCCATTCGCCTGTTCATAAAGTGCATTCCTTGTTTCTTCTGACGCTGATAAAGCCTCACTTGTATAGGAACGGTATGAGGATACTAAAGTATTCAACGCTTCTTGTATTTTGGCAGAATCTCCAGAAGCTACAGCTTCTTGTAAGGCGCGATAATTGTCTACTTCCGCAGACAGTTCTTCCATTTTAGTCTTTGCATCTCTTACTTCTTCGTTGGCATCTTTCTGGGCATCTTTTGCTGCCTTTAGCTTCTTTTCCGCCTGATTTAAAGCATGTCCGTACCCTAACGCAGTTTCAGAACCTTCTTTCAATGCTTTATCATAGTCCTCTTGCGCTTGCTTTTTAGCTTTTGTAAGCTCTTTTACTTGCTCATCCTTTTTTGCCGCAGATGAGGCTGCATCTTTATACTTATTTATTGCATCTTCAGTGTTTTTGTAGGCATTTGCCATATCTTCTTGCATGGAACTTAATACAGCTTCGGCCTCTTTCTTTAAGATTACTTCTTCTATCGCTTTAACTACTTCACCATATTTCTGTATCTGTCCGTCAAGTAGTTCTATTTCAATTCCAAGTGCTTCTGAAAGCATGCCTGTAATTACTTTTGCACGTTCTTCATAGCCCGCCTTTACATTTCCGTTTGCATCAGTAATACTCTGCAATTCACCTAAAAGATTTTCATAGCCGCTGTATTCCTTATCTATTGAAGCAATAGATTCCTCTCTCGCTTCTCTCTGCATCTTTAGGCTATCTGTACATTCCTGAAGCGCGGTCAGATTTTCTTTTTCTGCGTCAGTTAGTCCATATGTTTTTTCAATATTGTCCTCAGCCGTAGCAATATAAGCAATTGTTCCAGCTGTAAGAGCTGCGATTGCAGTAACTGCCAACCCTATTGGATTTGCTTTTATTGCAGTGGTAAGTGCAAGCTGCGCTTTTGTAAATAATCCTGTTGCTGCTGCAGCAGCGGTCGATTCTCCTGTCAGTATAGCAGTAACAGCCGCACTTGCTTTCATCGCTGTTGTAGAAGCCTTAGTTGCTGTACCCAATACTTTAAATGCCGTGTACCCTGCTATTGCAAGTGGAATTAATTTATCCATATTTTTAGCAAGGGAACTGATAGCCTTTATAGCAAGTGGCCCTACTGTCTTTCCAATACTCGAAACCGATTTTGCCATATTCTTTAGAGGTGTTATGATCCCATCAGCCTCGTCACTTGTATCCGCAATCTTATTTGCTAATTCATTAAAGATATCCCCGGCTTTTTCTACCACTCCATGCAAACCGCCAGAATCAAATGCATTTGAAAGCCTTTCTACGCATTCGATGCCCGTATCTGCGGCAGCTTTCAGTGGCCCCTGCATCTTCTCATAGACTTTAATCCCGAAACCCTCCAGAGACGATCCAAGAATAGTCAAGCTCCCCTGTAGATTGTCCTGCATGGTCTCCGCCATACTCTGAGCCGCGCCATCGGCGTCATTGATTGATGCTACAAGGCTGTTAAAATCAGCATCACTTGCACCAACGATTGCCAGCAGGCCCGACATTGCCTCCTGGCCCGCAATAGATGAGGCATAGCTTGCTTTCTGGCTATCATCCAAGTTTGCAAAACCGGATCTCAAATCTTTGATGGTCTCCATAAGAGGCTTCATGGTTCCATCAGCATTGGTTACACTTATCCCCAATGCCTCTAAAGCGCCTGCCGCTTCTTTTGGTGGGTCGACTAAACGGGTCAACATGGCTCTCAGAGATGTTCCGGCCTGTTCCCCTTTGATTCCTGCATTTGCCATCAATCCAATAGCTGTCGCAGTGTCCTCTATGGAATACTTCAATGCGCCGGAAATAGGCGCTGCATACTTAAATGTTGCCCCCATCATCCCAATGTTTGTATTAGATGAGGATGCCGCTTTAGCCAAAACATCAGCGAAATGTGCGCTATCGGAAGCAGAAAGCCCGAATGCAGTGATTGCATCTGTAACTATATCAGATACCCTGGCAAGGTCTTCTCCTGATGCTGCTGCCAGGTTCATAACGCCTTCAATGCCGTTCAGCATATCTTCTGTCTTCCAGCCCGCCATTGCCATGTATTCAAACGCGCTGGCAGCCTCTGTTGCACTAAATTTTGTCTTTGCGCCCATTTCCTTGGCTTTATCAGACAGCGCATCTAAATTGTCTCCTGTTGCCCCTGAGATGGCGGAAACTTTACTCATGCCGGCTTCGAAATCGCTGCCGACTTTTATAGCATAGCCTGCAACAGCACCCATCGCCGTTCCAACCGCTCCCGCAGCTACCGCCACGCCTTTAAGTGCACTCTTCGAAAAACCGGAGAATTTCGCCATAGCGGATTGGGCTTTGGTGCTGTCTAATTCTGTATTAATTTTAATTGTACCGTCTTTTGCCATTGCGTCACCTTCCTAATGTAACGCAAAAAAGGCACAGCCTTTCGCCATGCCTAAATTGCTTAATTCGGGGGCGCTGAGAGCTTCACTCAGCATTCCTCTCCCCCATGTCTGTTTCTTACATAATCAATCCACCCCTGATTTCTCTCTTGCAGGGTCATTCTCCTTCCAGTTGCCTCTTTAATCCGATATATCCTTTTCATATCGTTTATAAATGCACGCTTATCCTTCGGCATTCCAGATGTACTAACCTTCCTATAGTACATTATCTTGCTCATTTTAGTATCCTCATTTAAGGATTCAAAAAGAGCCATAAATTTCCACCAATGCAGCTCCTGCACTTCCGTAAGATCAATTCCGTACTGTTCTCTAAAAGCTGCATAAATATATGGAGTATCTTGGGAAAAAGAGAACGCAGGATCTGCTGATGTCCTACGCTGGTATCTCTGTTTCTTTTTCTCCTTCTCTTGCATTTCACCACACTGGTAAAACCATAGCATTTTATCAATTGCTTCGTTTATATTATCTGGAATTTTGGGATAGCACCTTTGCAACAGTTTGATTATTTTATCTTCATCACTTCCGCTACCTTTACGGATGCTGTCAAACTCCATCCAGATGCGGTAATCCCAGCGTATAGGATATTCTGTGCCATCTATCAATACGCTTTTAGGCAGCACTCCCATAATGAAATCGGAAACCATTATTTCTTTCCTTCAATCCGTAACATTGCATTATGCGTAAATTTTTCTACAATCGGATTGACCTGAGTTTCATACATATTCATAAGTTCCTCAAACGCTTCCAAACATGTCAGTAAATCCGTTTCCTCTCCGAACACTGCTCTGGCACTTCCTTTACCAAATATATCATCAACAAACTCTATGACAGCATTGCACTGCATCTCAATGGCCGTTGCCTCATCGGATATATCTTTAGCTGCATTAGCTTTGTCTACTACCTTGTGTTTCTCTTCCTCAAATTTCCGAATCAATTTGGGACTCATAAGAGGTGCTTCCAAATTCGTGTCCAAAATCTTCACTTTTATCTGTTTCATCCGTTTTATCCTCCTCTAAATTCAATATGTTACCACCTTCTGCTCTTCAAGAAGCAGGTGACGCTGTATATGTATACTCTACCGGGTTTGCTCCAATTTTTTTGAATTCAATGTCCACTGCGGAAGATTCCCCTGCATTCCCGGAGCCATCAGAGTTCACAATAATAGAGCATTGCCCTTTCTCTCCTTTACCCGTCAGGATGTTAAAATACACAAAATTCGTCACAACGCCATTACCTGTACCATATTTAACAGCATGGCTTAAGCAGTAATCCTGTGCTTCATCTCCCGTGTATCTGTCTCCTGTCACAGAAAATGAACGCTGTGTACCAGTTTTTGTTGTACTCTGACCCGCACGGATATATTGTTTATCCTGTGTAACTGGATTTAACTGTGCATCCAGGCCGGCAATCCCCATCTCAACGACAGCATAATCTTTTTCCGCAGTAGGTGTTTCACTTTTCGGGTTTATGTCAATTGCAAATACATAATCGTCATTAGTAACCCAACCTTCATAATTTGCATCTACGGTATGTCCCGTCATTAATTCGCTTAATTTCATTCTTATCTCTCCTTTTCAAAATAAAGAACCCTGCACTGAATCATGTATTGGGCGATCATTCTTTCCCAATCAACAGCAGCAAGGTTCGGCATGTTTTGTAGGTTCTCAATTTTTTTAACCTGGCATTTTTCTCCAAAGTCGGGGAATGCCTTGTTCCTATTCTGTTCATCTAACCAGTCCATAAATCCCTGCGCAAAGTTCATTGCTTCAAGATTTAAATCATCGGTCTCGGTTGAAAAATGCCAGGTTATAATTATGGAAAATCCATACTCTTTGTCAGCCGCCCGCACATACTTCTTTACGACCTTGTCAGAATAATTTGTCAAAAACGATATAGCATTCAAAGTATCATCGGAAAAATTATAGGACGCCAACCGTCCAGACAGTTCTGTGACTTTGTCCTCTACATAATCCTTCATTATTTCATGTTTTGTCATTACCCGCCGCCTTTCACATATCTTTGCACAGCCGCGGTATAGTCTCCCATCCTGGCGGCTTTCATTGCCTTTTCCCATTCAGACGTTGCAAGCGGATGATGGAACGTGCTATATTTCAATTTCTTTCCGGTAACCACTTTGGTTTCCCCGTGCCTTGCCCAGGGGCTGCCAGTAATTCGGGATACCATTAGTGCACCCTCATGCTGGAATCTTGCATACGGCACCAAATAATGGACTACTCCTGCGCCCTCTTGTACATAAGTACGCACATCCTGAGACAATGCCATATTCCTTGCTGGGACGTAGGGATCCATAAGGCGCTTTGCTTCGTTTGCCATAAATAGTAAGGTTCTGTCTCCGCCGGTTGCCTCTTTCGTGATCTGTGGTATCGGTTTATTCCATTTAAATTCTACGTTCATTTAACCACCTAATCTATAATGTTTAGCATGTCTTGAGTCACTGTTATCAGAGAAAGCCGTTACAACAAATGCATCAGGCTTGTATCTGGAAAGTAACTGTGACGCTGTCCCGGGGGATATCCCCGTAATTTCTTCCAGGCATATCCCTTTTACCACAACATCCTTCTGGCTGCACGTGAAGTACCTTGACCGTTCTTCATCTGGCAATTTAACCCACTCATGGTATGGCATATACCGCTCTGAAGCAGGTATTCTGACAGTATATACGGAATCCATCTTGGGGCTACTGTTTACATATTCAGACCGCCCAATAACGTTTTTATAGAAGCAACCATGTAAAACTGTGCGGTACCAGATATCCTTTGTGCTCTTAGGGTTATCCGCGGCGCGAAAACAATTGTAAATGGTAATCTCTGACCTGTAATTAGGATTCATATTCACACCCCGCAATACAACAGACCTGTATTTCCAAGCCATTTGCGGATAATTTTATGTATGCTATTGTTCACCGCATTCTCAGTCATATCACCCGCCATATAAGTGCCTGTCTCTCCGTCATTTCCATAACTCTGCAGTATTCTGCCGCTATCATCCTTCATTTTTTCGAAGGCGCATAGCTTTTCCGCAATCTCACAGCAGCAATACCTTGCCTCATCTGGTATTGCTGCTGTGTCGATCCTGTTAAAAGTATTGCGTGCTATCTCAGCCGATGCCATGAAAGCCCAATATGAAAAGTCTTTTTCATCTATTACATTTTGTTTCCCATTTAAATAGTCATTTGCATAAAATTCATATTCCACATAAGCCGTCATAGACATATCCTCAACCTTTCTATGCTGACGCAACTACATCAGCAATTCCTGCGCCTACGCACCTGTTACTTGAATTTACTTCTACAATTATAATTTTCTGTCCTGCAGCCGCTTCAATGTCAGAAGTGCCATCCCAGGCTTTATATCCGGTTGTGCATACAGCTCCTGCCGCTGGTATCGTAGGATTCGCCGCAACTTTGTATTTGTAGCTGTTACCGCTTGTCAAAGTTGGCTCTACAGTGATAGCCGTAGAGCCGCTCGTGCTACCCGCTACCGAGGTAACATTCAAATTGACTAAGCTGACCGTTTTTTTACAACTGCATAATTCTTATCACCAAGTCTGTAACCTGATAAGATCTCAACCTGTGCCAGAGTTCCATTAAAGTTCTCTGAGTCTTTCAGCCTCGCCATTGAAAGCAGATCAACGATATGTAACCCTCTCCAGTCATACATAATGTATTCAATTTTGGAAAGATCAACAGTTTTTATGGTTCCGGAAAAATCATAATATTTTGCTGCAGATGTTAAGTCCAACATATTGCACTCTACCCACAACATACCAAGATAGTATCCCATCTGCCCGGTTCTAATAATTTCGTCATTTTTTACCGGGATAAACTTATCGCCTGCAACTTCCAGCATTGTACTATAGGTTTCAACAGATGCCATTACCACATTTGCAGATGCCTTCTGTTTTCTGATACTTTTTCTTCCGGAAATAATTTTGTTGGTGATATTAGAAGTCGTAATCGCCTCCTTATCCTCCATTTCTGTTCCTTCGTTTGCAAGACATGCAAGGCCTGACATCTGCCAGCCTTCCCGGCAAACCTGAACAGACTGAGAAAGATGTGCATCCGCCATGTTAAATGGTACCGCCTCCGCCTGTACGTTATAAATCTTTGTAGACTCCTGCTGCAAGTTATTTAATAACAGCGGGATTAAGTCGTTATCTGCTGCACCGTGGTCAAAATCAGATGCCGGCGCTTTTGGATCTTTTGCTGATTTAGCAGCTAATTTGAAGATCTTTACTGCTCCTGCCCCCTCTGCATCTCCCTGGTACTGGTCACTGTATGTAAGCCCCGGCTGAAAGATAGCATCAAAATAAAAATTTGGCGCCACAATTGAGCTATATTTTTCGTTAACATTATATCCACCATATTCCATAGTTTCATTTCTCCTTTTCTAATTTGCATATTTGTTGTTTGCGTATTTCTTTTTCAAATAAGCCTCTTCTTCAGACTTAGGTGTTGGCTTGTATGTCTGTTTTGTCCCACGAACAAAAATCTTTTTTTCTGGTTCCTGTGGCTCATCCGATTCGAATTCATCAGGATACTGTGCTTTCACATTCTTCATGTACTCGTCAGCGCCTGAGAAGTTTCCGTCTTTGAATTCCAGGTTTTTAGAAAGAAAATCATTCAGTATTGTCTTTCTCGACAATGGTGATTTAATCTTCTGCCCATCGAGATATCGTTCTGCCGCAAATCTTTTTTCCTGATCACTGAGTTTGTTCTGCAAACTCGCCGTGTCCTCTTTATACTTTGTTTCCCAGTTTGCAGCGGATTGCTTAATACCATCAATGTCCATATCCTTATATGATTTGATTGTATTATTAGCCTCACCCAGCTGTATCTCAAGTCCATTTGCCTTTGTTTCGATGGCCTGGTACTTTTCACGACTTACGTAATTTCCTTCCGATAGGTCGGTAAACCTGACGTGCTTAAGTTTGTCTTCAATCCCATTATTATGTTCTGTAATTTTCGCATCGACCTGTGAGAATAATTCTTCTCCTAAAAGTTCCTTTAAATTCATATTCCTTCCTTTCTTTGACCTTTGTTTTTTATTGCGGTGTCTCCGCGGGCCGTGCCAGTTTTATGCCCGTAGCACAGGGGTTAATCCAAACAGTTTTAATGTCGTAATGGTTTTGGACAATAAAATAAGACGCTTACCCTGCGTCTCGAAGGGAGATAATTTAGATCACCTCCTGAAATATATTAGGCGGGAAACTACTCGCCACGGTTTGTAAAAATCCAGATGGAATAGAACGGAAATTTACGCTGTATTTCATATAGGCCGTTGCATTTCGCTACGCCCTTCCAAGTCCGTCTTGATATACTCTCTCCATCTGCTCTGGCAGTCCAAGTTTTTTTGAAAAGTGCTTATACTGTTTCATCTGCACTTGATATTTAGCTCGTTTTGCAGTTATAGTGTCGCTGCCTGCCTTTCCTTCTTTAAGTAGCTTGATGTCCTGACGGGTCTTCCGCATCGATGTTTCTTGCTTCCTCTGTTCCTGTAGCGCTTCATAAGTTGTATACTCTTTTCCATTGTATAGTTTAGGCTCATTCTCCTTTGCAGCCATTTCTTCCAATTGATCGTCTGTATATGTCCTTGCAGAAACACCAGGTATAAATGCATTATAATCATGGTAACAATTTGCCCCGTGCAGGCCGGTCACAGTTCCAAGCCCGCAAACTGTGCGTAGCTGCTCATATGTCCATACACGCCCCTGCCATATTTGATGTTCTGGCCTGGCGCCTACATGGTATGACACCTCATAACTGTCAGTTCCAAGCTCTTTAGCCACCTGTTCATTAATTTTTCCTTGTATCTGGCGAAAACCTGTCATAACAGCTCTTCTGGCAGCAACATCAACACGGTTATGCCATCCAGAGGCATAATCAATCCAACGGACTCCGCTGATCGTCATAGTATTAATTGATCTACTGAGCGCTTTGTCGTAGCTCACCATGCCTGTTTGTATGTCTATGGCAGCCGCATCCATTGTATCCTGATAAAACTCCATTAATGGGCTATACATTATTTTTCCTGTTGATGGATTTTTGATTGCAAACCCCATTGAACCGGTCATATTGCGGAATGATTCGGCGGTCTGTTCCCTGATTGATTGAATAAGTTCCATAAGTTCAATGTTTTCTTCTATGGGCTTTTGCACTTCGTTTAAATCCTTGTATGCCCTGCGGTATCCATAATAAAATTCATATACATCATCGGAAAAAATCTTATCCAGATCATTATCTGTAACATCTAATGCCTCTTTCACATATTTCCGGATATTTTCTTCTGACTTCCCCATTTGTATAAGTTTCTGAATTTGCGCATCAGATGTTGAAGTCGATAATGAATTTATCCGTATCGCCCTGACAATCTCTGACATTATGCGCATCTCAAGATCGGACATACATTTTTCAAACGGGAGCGGTATTTTTTCCAGCTCTCCCTGCGTCATTATTCGATCACCTCCGCGGGCGTTCCTACGGCTTTCATTGCAGTTTCTTTATCTTCTCCATACCATTTTGCGCGGAATTCCCAGGGTTGCATAATTCCGGCAGCTAAATCCTGCAGATCCTGCTCTCTCTCAGTCTTTTTATCAGTTACAAGAGAATCATCCCAAGATATAGCAATGTTTATCGTACCATCTGATGCGATTCCAGATATCGCCATCCATGCATCTATTGCAGCAACGAGCGTTTCTATCGCATCGCCTAAACTGTTCTGTATAGATTTCACAGTAGCATAAGACCGCTGCTTACTTGCCTTTATTTCTTCTGCCGTCTTATCTACAAGCTGCGGATCTGACAATGTCCCGTATGCTAATCCGCTATTAAATTCAACTTTCTGGACAATCTTGTTGTAGCCGTTAAAGAAGCTCTGATCCCGAATATCTGGTGAATAAACGTTAAAAAAAGGCTTTCCATCGTTATCTGATATGCTTGCCCCCATATCATGGTATTGCCGTTCTTTGCCCTTCGGAAGCTGTACATTTCCTTTCCGATCCCTTTTAAAGAATTCACTCGATGCCTGTATGGCTGTTTCCTTTGATCGGAATTCCCACAGAGTTGCACCATACTGTTCGTCCGCATCTTTGATCTGATTTATGGCTCGTGAGTACACGGATACTCCCAACGGAGATTCTGTATCGATATTGTTTGCCAATGGGATCCTAAAATAAGAAAACAACATACGGTCTGCATGTTCAAATTCCACATATGGGGCAATATCTTCCCACTCTGGCACATCTTCCAGGCTAATTTCCTGACCTAAATTAATTACATTGTCGTTCTTTACCATTGCCTTCCTGCTGACAAATGCCTTATTTACAATAATATATTTGTCACCATCCCACTTCTGATACTCCAATCTTGTGTACAGCTTTTTCCCATCTCGTTTAAATTCAGGAAATATTGCAGCCGTAATATTGTTTGCACTATCAAATTCTACTGGATAAAAGAACCCGGCCTGAACAACATCAACAGAAATACCGTCTCCGTCAATATAAGGCTTAAATACAACGCCACCAGCATTGCACGCATATTCCGCATAAACGGGAAGGCTATTCAAAAATGGCTTTAGATAGCGTGCTATCAGGTCGGCCTTTGGGCTTCCAGATATCGTAACTTCGGATTCCATAGTCACAAGTCTCGCCATTTCGGAGCTAATAGCTGCTGGCAAATTCAGGCTTCTTACATCTGCATTTAGCCAAGGGGCTTCGTTAATATATAACTTTTTCCACAGATAAATCGCCTCAGACATCTTCTGAGAAATGGCAACATCTATCCCCATTGCCTGCTGTACATTTTCGTATTGTATCAATTTTAATCACCCCTTTCTGTAACTGGCAGCATATACATTATCAGATTCCACATACCCATCACCAAATATCTCAACGCATCTTCGCAATGATCATTCACTTTTATCGGTAGCTCTTTCCCGTTTTTTATGCTCTTAGGATCGTATTGGTACAGACCCATCTCTTTTATCAGCATCTCTTGTGAATTAGACAGAACAAGCCTTAAAAACGAAAGGATCTTCTGTACCCGGCTTATTCCCTTTTTAACATCATTCTTTGCCAGTATTACTGGTATGTGCGGGATAACACGCCTTACTTCCTCGATGAATCCCGCTGCAGATGGGTCAATAAATATGTAACTGACAACTCGGGCATATTCTTTCTCGATCTCATCGCAGAAACCTTTCAGGTCAAGCGCATACTCTGACGGTGACTTCTGTTTTCCTTCATCCCGTCCAGAATGGTAATACTCTTTAATCCCTCTCAGTGATTGGATATTATAATCAATTCCAGCTGCCTCAAATACAGTTGCATTTTGCTGACCATAATCAACCCCTACGCCTATCTCTCCTATCGCATGCATGTCACTCACCGCATAACTTTTAGGATCATATGTATGATTCAATCTGTTGAACATATAGTAAACAAGATCATCCACGCCAGTTGGCTCTCCAAGCCATACCCAACGATACATTTTCTCATCTACTTTTTTCATTGTCTCCGCAGAATCTATTAGATCCTGTCCGAGCCATGAATCAGGAACATCCCTATAATCTGTGTGAATATGGATACAGTCTGATCTCTGCTCCATCTTCTTGCACCACACATTGATTTCTGCGTTCGGGTTTTTTGGTGGATTGTACAGGTAAATCATCTGGAATCCACCGCTGTTTCCTCTGACAAATGTAGCTTCTATGTTTGACAACTCGTCTTCTCCTTCTCCATCGTCAAAGAACTCTGTTAACTCATCCAGAATAACTTTTTTAATCGGTTTATCTTCATCTATGATTCCTTTTGTGTCGTCTATACCGTCAGAACCAGAGAAGTAAATAGTTGACCCGTTGTTTTTATATGTAATTTCCATCGGTGACTTTGTAATCATGAATTTATTTTTAGGGATCTGCAGTCTATTGATCCCACGTATCATTTCTTTGTACACGGTCTTGCGTAGCTTATTATGATGTTTGCGTAGCACAACAACAGATCCATGTGCATCAGATACAATCTGGTAGTCTGCCATAATAGCAGCAAAACTGGATTTAGTTCCGGCACGACCGGAAGTCAAAATAATATGTTTGATTTTTTTATTGTTGAATATCGGAAGATATTTCGGTATCACAATCTCGGATATCCGAACCTGTTTCTTTTGGTGCGTCATTAATTATTTCAACTCCTACATCGTCTTCCATACTTGTATCCTTCTTCAATCGCTCTGTGTTCGCTTTTATTTGGTTAATCCGAGCTTTTTGCTCTTCGGTAGCCAAATCCATATGGCCTGCAATCCAATCGAGCGCCTTCATACGATCAGCAAGTTTTATACTTGCCCCGTCCCGCCCCTGCTTTACTTCTGTAATTATTGTTCCATCAACATCCGTATGCTCTTTAAATCTTACAGTATTGACTTCCTTTGTAACTTGTACCTTCTCGCCGGTTTCCTCGTCTTTCACTTCGAGGGGGCCGTACATGGTCATAACCGGAATGTTCTCACGCCCGAACTCCACAAAGTCTGTAATGTCTGCAAATGCGATATCCATATACTTTTGGAATATATCTGTCTCATCCATCATCTCCCTGTTGATCCGGTTCTGTTTGAGACGCTTTATTTCTTCTCTTACTCCAACATTCTCCAGCAACCTGTAACCAATAGACAAAGCTGTATTATAATCAACTCCATACGCTTTTTGATATGCACGTGTCGCATTAAAGCATCTTACATATATGCAGCAAAAAAGCCGTTGCTTATCTGTCAGATCAGGATTCTCTATTACCTGCCTTACGTCTTCTGCAACAGCTTCTCTCTCTCTTTTCCGAACGTTCGCTTTCTTCTCTTCCTTTTCCGAACGTTCGCTTTTATCCCATCCCTGTGTGCTCTTCCATCTGCGAACAGTTCCCTCAGGCTTATTCATCCTCTTTGCTATGTCAACAAGGCTCATGCCTGAATGGAATAACTCTTCTGCTTTGATTGAATCAGGGCTTCTGCTCCTTGCCAATTTATACACCACGCTTTCTTTTCTGAGATACAGGCCGCCTGGTAGTGACGGCCCGCACTGTTGCGGTTCTTGTACGACACATTGATGCCCAATGTTTACTAAGTTGAACAATGACTTTTTGAATTATTGTTATTAGTTACACCCATGAACAACCGCAACAAAAACATGGGTAATGGGAGGGCCCGGAATCGAACCGAGACACAGGGCGCTACCCTGCATACTTACCATTCCTCCACCATCTTTATCCAGCTACCTCGCAAAACTGGACGGCCAATGCTTTCTCACCCGTAGGCTTTCCCCTTTGCCTTATCGGTTCACAGCCGGCATTGGCACTGGTATTTCAGGGGAAATCGTGGCAAGGTTTTTATGACTGCAATAAGCCGGACACGCGTAGTCCATTTAAGGCCCGCTCTGCAGGCAACACTTATTGCCGTCATTCTTGGAGCTGCAATATAATCCCGGCGTCCCGCTGCACATCGGATCTCCGATGCCGTCCCCCTCTATAAGAGGCAGATTATATTGTCTCATACTCCGAATAGGGACAACCGGATTCGAACCGGTGGCGCGCTGGATATAAGCCAGATGCTCTACCTGCTGAGCTATGTCCCTGTATTTGAATATGAAAAAAGCACCCTCGTATAAAGGTGCTTTTTTTGTAAGCTCTTTCTTTTAAAACGATAATTTAGTTTGGATTCCAGCACTATACATGCTACTTTTACGCTCTTTTAGTAACGCTGAACAATCTGCATGTAGCTTTTTATTCAACGAACCTTTGTTAATTGTCTTTCTGACCTCAATTCCCTCATTATGGATATTGAGCTCATCGTACATCCTTTCAATTTGGCAGTCTCTCATCATATTTCCACCTCCATGTATGTAGTATATCCTTATTTTCATATATTTGCAATAATTAGGCATGACTTATTACAGCTTTTCCATTTTGACATTCTATTATTTTAGTAGCATTACTGCCTCCTAGCGTAAGCATATACGCATGATGCACACTCAAAACATCATCTTGAAGAACAGCATCGCTTTCTAGTTCAATAATTTTTAATCCTATACTTTTACAAAATTCTAAATTAAAATGCCTTCCGTGTGTCTTAGAATCATCATGTTCGTTCAGCCTGGATACAATTGTATTTATCATACTCTCAGCCTGCTCTCCTTTAAACATCCCTGTTTCAAGCCATTCTCTAACTAATTTGCCAGATAATTGAATGGCATCAATGGCTGTTTTTAAAAATGCTGCCGGGTATTGCTGTAACTTTATCGCCCAGTATTGCGCATTTTGTGGGTTTGCAGCCAAATCAATCTTTGCCTCTTCAAATTCCATTTGTATATTATATGCAGGTATTCCATTAAATTGAGGATCAATTGGCCCTAGACTGGATTGCTTACCCATAATAATCTCTTTCGCAGCGCAAGCCATCATTGTTCCGGCAGACATAGCCATCTGCGGAACAATTACACGAATATCATAATTAAACTTGTTTCGCAAATAGCTAATTATTGCTTCTGCTGCGGCTGGTGATCCACCTGGGGTATGTAAGATCAGATCAAGTCCCCTTTTGCATTCCATACCCTTCAAAGCATTCATAAACCCTGTCATATCAAGATCATTAATGTCAATGTTATCTGCTTGCGGATTACTTAGAAATGCTGAATAATACGCAATTGTATTTCTTCCCGTATAATCTGAAAGCTGTTTTAAATATTTTCTTCTCACATAATCACTTTGTGACATTGTCTCATTCAACTCTTTTAAAATATCATCCCATCCAGCCATGCTCTTTCCTCCTCACAGTACCGTAAACATCACAATTTCATAATATCCCATATTATGACAATATTCAACCAAAAAACGTCCCACACTTTCATGCAGGACGTTTTTCAATAGGTGTGTGAAGGAGGTCATACTGATGAGCTATGTCCCATTATATACAAAAGACTCCCCGCTGTATAACGGAGAGCCTTTCAGCCATAATCTGTATGGCTATCTCAAGGAGGATACTTATTAATGCCCCGAGGGCTAGATCTTCTATTCTGCCGGTAAACGGCTGTGTTACTGAGAAAACACCACTGAACAATTGATCCAATCGTTCTAGAATAATTATATCACATGTAAAATGTTAATGGGGTTAATTTTTCAGATATCCACTAATAATTTGCGATATTCTCCCCCTGCTGTATCCTACTGCTTTAGCAACCTCCCACTGCTTCTTCCCATTCAAGAACGATAGTTCAAAAATCTCTTTGATACCTCTGTCTGGTATGGAGGATATGTATTCTTCAACTTCTTCGCATTCTTTTTGCAGTTTGATCTTCTCAGCCTGCTTCTCTCGTATTTCATCATTCACCTTGTCATTTTCAATCGGATCATACATTTCAACTGTTGTCCGTACTTCCGTATACGGGAAATTATGGCTTGATCCAGTTACTTTCCCGTGTATTACATCAATATCTTTCCCACAGAGGATATCAATATGATCATCTATTCTTTTAATCCGCTCCTTATTCCATCTGTACTTTTTCAGCTTCACTTTGTCCACTCAAATCTCCCCCTTAATATCATATTTCTCTGCCAGATACTCAGGCACGGTCTTATGCTCTATTTGGCGGCCCTGTTCCTGTACCATCTTCCCGGCCTGGTAAGCTGGGCGCCTGAATGCATCCTGGGCCTTCCTGTCCTGAAACTTCTCCAGACAATCAAAATGCTTCTGACTGTCCCGTTTCTGCTCCTTTCTTGTCCTTCTCAATCTATCCCTCCTAAATTTTGGTTTAGTTACCAGCTTTGATGTTTTTCATGTATTGTTTCAAATCCATCATAATCACTAATTTCCCATTCGATATTATCCGGAATTTCAATAATTTCTATATTGCCACACATACCATTCGCAAATGATCCTAATTCTTCGATAGCCGTAATTAATTCTTTATCAGTACGTTCTAAATCTTTATAAGACCAATATCCCGAATCCTCTCCTGTAGGAAACTCTTCAAACTCCTCTCCATAGTCTTTAGTAAATACATACCATATGTCTAATAAACTTTTTTTCTGTTTTTCTGGTTCTTTGACTTTCACAAATTTATCTTGTCCGTCACTGAAATAATATTTTGTTTGCTTGTAGAAATGGCATTCTTTTTCCTTTAGATCTAATATTCTTTTTTGTGCAATCGGAGAAAGCGAAAATCCTCCAAAGCATTTATTAACTGCAATCTTCATAAATAATCTCCTTTTCAAATCTGGTTTAAATGTGTATCAATACGTATCGTTACACACCGATATAATCATCCAGCGCCTTACGGATCACCCAGGAGATGGATCGATCTTCTTTCTGGCAATGCTCCAGCAGCCTCTTATACTGCTCGGGATCCATGCTTATATTCTGCCGGATGTACTTCTTGTCCTGGTCCTTCTTTGGTCTCGGCATATCTCCATCTCCTTTCGGTGTGTATTCAAACACAATTTTTTAGATTTTTTGGTTTAGTGCAGCAATATAACGCTTGTAGCAAAAAATCCAACCGCTATTCCCATTCCAACAAATATGCCTACACTCGCCCACGCAAGCAACTGTATAAGTGCTTGTCCTAATTCTTTTCCACACTTTTTAACTTTCTCTTTCATCTTCTACCTCTTTCCCCGGTCTGCCGCCGGAAGCCCTAATCCGGTTTTATTGCTTTTACATACATTTCATGTTCCAACTTCTGCACGAGATTCATCATGTTAATGCCACCGATTGAGTATGCTATTTCCGCCGTATGCTCTATGATTTTATCGCAACAGTCATGGTCAATCCCTTGGTCGTGCACTGCAATAATACATAATGCGGCAAGCCTTTTTGATATATCCAATCTTTTCTCTCTGGTCAAAATCATATTATTCTCCTCCCTCTGCAGAAAGAATAATATCGTGTATCCGTAACACCACCCAAGTCTACAGTTACGGGATATACATAGGCATCCCTTGTTATTGGATTAACCGTATCTTCTGGAAGCCGCTCTGATATCGGTATCCATCTCTGATTAATTTTTTCTGTTAAATATTCCAAGCTCTTTTTCTGATTGTCGTGCAGGTCTAACAATTTTCTGATGGCAAGACACAATAAGGCTTCATTCTCGATTTTGAATCCAACCTTATCGCTAATCCTCTCTACCAACATCTGAGTCAACAATATTCCACCAAATTGCATCAATCATACCTCCTAAATTTTGGTTTAGTTAATCCCAACATCCAGCGTCTAATCGCTTACCAATCACTGTTTTATGTGGATCAAACTCACTCAAAAGTATTTTGATCCCATACTGCAAAGCACACTCATGCTCTATCCTGCATCCTCTGTAGTCCTGCCAACCTTTTCCGAAATATGCTACATCGGCTTCTGAAAGCTTTTTGATCGAGTATGCCAAATATCCTAAAGGTGTTCGATCTTCTTTGCAGTACGAGTCTATAATCTCTATATCCTCTCCTAATATCTTCCTCGCTTCGGCAATCGCTGTTTCTCTTTCCTTAAATATTTCTTCGTCAGTCCGATCTACCATTGGCTGACTTATGAATAGCTTCTTCATGTTTACCTCTTTCTCCGGCCTGCCGCCGGAAGCTATTTTAGTTTTATTGCTTTTTCATACATTTCATGTTCCAACTTCTGCACGAGATTCATCATGTTAATGCCACCGATTGAGTATGCTATTTCTGCCGTATGCTCTATGATTTTATCGCAACAGTCATGGTCAATCCCTTGGTCGTGCACTGCAATAATACATAATGCGGCAAGCCTTTTTGATATATCCAATCTTTTCTCTCTGGTCAAAATCATATTATTCTCCTATTCTGGTTTATACGGTTCTGGGCGCGCTTGCCATGCAATAACCAGCTCGTCCATTTCTTTGAGGCTTTGATTGTACCAGTGCCCTCTGCAGAAAGAATAATATCGTGTATCCGTAACACCACCCAAGTCTATCGTTACGGGATATACATAGGCATCCCGTGTTATTGGATTAACTATATCTTCCGGCAGCCGTTCTGATACCGGGATCCAATTGGTCAGTAACTTATTAATCTCTTCCGGTATCAGCGGGCACCACTTGGGCCTAAGCCCTTCTTCCCCGAACAGATCTATGGTTGGCATTCCTTCTGCCACACCACATTCTGTCCCTGCACAAAATTGGCAATCGTAACAGCCTTCCGGCATCTCTACTTCTAACTTGACTTTCATTTTTTCCTCCTAAATGCCCTCCCGTCCCCGCGTCATTGGACAGATCAGTCAATCCTGATAAGCATCAGAAAGTTCACTGCCTTAACGCACACTTCTTTTTACTAACTGCCAGAAACTATTTCATAAACACAATCCACCTTGTTTTTCCACGCTGATCTCCCAGAAGAGGTTTTTTATCAAAAACTTTCAGCACCTCGGATAATTTTATCTGATCTTCGTTCCACTTAAATACCAGCAATCCGTCAGGTTCCAAAACCCTCATGCATTCGCAGAATCCCTGCTTCAAATATTCTGGCCAGCCAGCAGGAAGAATTCCGTATTTATTGGCCAACCAGCTCCCAGTTCCGGCATGGATAAGATGCGGCGGGTCAAATACAACAACTTTGAATGTATTGTCCTTATACGGCATCTCTCTGAAATCCATATGTATATCTGGTTTAATAAGCAGTGCACGCCCGTCACATAATGTTGTCTCTATCTCCCTGTTATCAGCATAGATTACATCTGGATTCTGTTTGTCAAAATAAAACATTCTGCTTCCGCAGCATGCGTCCAATACTCTTTTCATCACTTCTCCCTCTTAAACTAAATGTCAGTTTAGTTAATATCTAAATCCTTTACGCTGGCAGTATTCTAGCCATGTTTCTGATCGGTAACATCCGCCATACATATA
>NZ_CYZU01000065.1 GCF_001404335.1 Faecalicatena contorta | reverse complement strand
ACGGAGGGCAAAGGGGTCAGACCCCTCTGAAGAGGGGTCTGACCCCTTTGCCCTCCGTCCTTAAAAAATTACATAAAAAAGAGAAAAAAGTACAAACGGAAGAACGGAAAATCATATACAATGATAGATAGTGAAAATTGCATAATCAGACAATTTATGATAAAATAAAAGAGGTTTTGGATGAGGTGAGTGCATGAAAAACGGGCTGACACATATTTACTGTGGAGATGGAAAAGGGAAGACGACTGCCGCAACAGGGCTTGCTGTCAGAGCGGCCGGAAGCGGTATGAAGGTTCTTTTTTCGCGTTTTCTGAAGAATGAGGATTCCGGAGAACTAAAGATTCTGGATGCCGTGGAGGGAATTACGGTACTCCATATGGACAAATCATTTGGATTCTTCAACACGCTGTCCGACGCGGAGAAAGCAGAGGCGCAGGAGACTTATGCCCGGCTGTGGGATACAGTTTGTGAAAAGGCTTTATCCGGAGAGTATGATATGCTTGTGGTCGACGAGTTTATGGCTGCTTATCATTACGGCCTTATTGATCACGCTAAGTCGCTGGCCTTTTTGGAAAAGAAACCTAAGGAACTGGAGGTCGTCCTGACCGGACGGAATCCGGACGAAAAGTTGATCGGACTTGCGGATTATGTTTCCGAGATCCGGAAAATCAAACACCCCTTTGACCGGGAGATCCAGGCAAGACGGGGAATCGAGTATTAGGGGGAGATACCTCCGATAAAAAGCAGCCAAAAGGGGAATGTTACCCTTTCGGTATATAGTTCAGGTCTGGCATACAATTTAAAAGTAAGCTGTCCAAGTGGAGTATAGAATCTGCAGCGGACGGCCGCAGGGGAAGCAGGTGGGAATCCTGCACAATACCCGTTGCTGTATAGGTGGAATGGTATCCATGATGTCACTGTGAGAATTCTCATGGGAAGGCGGAATACCGTGTTGATGCCTGAGTCAGAAAACCCGCTTTTAAATGGATCTGAATGGTTACGGGGATATGACCGGGTGTTATGCCGCAGATCTCATACGATTTTGTGGTATACCTGGGAGGTATTTCGAGACAACATATCACAAAAAAGGAGAGAGAAACATGTCAAAAAAAGAAAAATTCTTACTCAAGGCAGCCATCGCGTTTGCGCTGATGTTTGCCGTCACACCGGCAGTGAATGCAATGCACATTATGGAGGGGTACCTTCCGGTTAAATACTGCATTGCCTGGGGCGTTATCTGTGTCCCGTTCCTGGTTGCCGGCCTGATTTCCCTGAAAAAAAGATTAAAAGAAAACAGAAAGACCATCACATTGATTGCAATGGCGGGGGCGTTTATTTTCGTGATTTCTTCCCTGAAGATTCCTTCCGTGACGGGAAGCTGTTCCCATATGACGGGCACAGGGCTGGGGGCAATCCTATTTGGTCCGGCGGCAGTCAGCGTACTGGGAATTATCGTGCTTTTGTTCCAGGCGATTCTGCTGGCACACGGCGGACTGACAACACTGGGGGCAAACACATTTTCCATGGCTATAGCGGGACCGCTTCTGTCATTTGGAATCTTTCAGCTCTGTAAAAAAATGAATGTGAACCGAAAAGTATCCGTTTTTCTGGCGGCTTTTCTGGGCGATATCTTTACATACTGTGTGACCAGCATCCAGCTTGCGCTCGCTTACCCATCCGAGGCCGGCGGTGTTGCGGCATCTGCCGTTAAATTTCTGGGTGTATTTGCACCGACCCAGCTCCCGCTGGCAGTAATCGAAGGCATCCTTACGGTTATCATCGTCATCGGCCTGGAATCTTATGCAAAACCGGAACTCAAGGCAATTGGATTTTTAAAGGAGGCAAAATAGGATGAGTAAAAATATGAAAACAGTTATTATTCTTCTGATCGCAGCTGTATTAATTGCAATTGTGCCCTTGTTTGTGAAAAAAGGCGCTGAGTTCGGCGGTTCTGATGACGCGGGGAGCGTCATGATAGAAGAGATTCAGGGGGAATACACTCCGTGGTTTACACCGGTGCTGGAGACCGCACTGGGCGGCGAACTGCCGGGTGAGGTAGAAAGCCTGATCTTTTGTATCCAAACAGGGATCGGGGTCGGCATCATCGCTTTTGTGATGGGACGATTCGTAGAAAGAAAAAAATGGCAGAAAAAGATGGAATAAGATTCCGGGAAGGAAGGCGGCATGATTGTAGTAGATAAGCTCTGTTATCGCTCCAGATTAAGATACGTAAATGCGGGTGAGAAATTTGCATTTTCCATGATAACTCTGCTGTTCTGTGTGGTCAGCCGCTCACTCATCGTTGCAGGCGTGGTGTTTGCAGTCAATACATACCTGACCGTGAAAAAAGGGCGTATAGCGGCGGGACAATACGGAAAGCTGCTGGCGGTGCCTTTTACATTCCTGATATTGAGTACACTTGCGATTATAGTCAATATCTCAAAAGTCCCACTGGATGCTTATGCAATTCCAGTGGGCAGCTTTTTTATCACAGGGAGTTATCATTCCCTTCTATTCGGGATACAGCTGATTGCGACGGCCATGGCGAGTGTGTCCTGCCTGTACTTTTTATCACTCAATACGACGATGACAGATATTCTGGACGTGCTGGCAAAACTGCATTGCCCCGAGATATTGACGGAGCTCATGCTTCTGATCTACCGGTTCATCTTTGTGCTTATGGAGACTGCTTCCGCCATGATGGTGTCACAGAAGTCCAGGCTGGGCAACAAAGATCTGCGGACCTCGGTCAGTTCCTTCGGGAAGATGGGGGCGGGCCTGCTGCTCCGTGCGTTTAAGCGATCCAATGCATTGTATGATGCGATGGAATCCAGGTGTTACGACGGCAGGATCAGAGTACTTGCGGAACATCATCCGGCCAGAAAAAAAGAGGTCGCTGCAATCGCAGTGTTTGAACTAATCCTGCTTGCACTGACAATATGGAGGAGATTCTTATGAATACAGAGGAACAGGATGTCATAATAGAGGCGAGAGATGTCCATTATGCTTATGAAGAAGGCGGCCCACACTCCCTAAACGGGGTAAACCTGAAAATAAAAAGGGGGAAGAAGGTGGCATTCATGGGTGCAAACGGCTGCGGAAAGTCCACTTTTTTTCTATGCTGCAATGGGATATATAAACCGGATAAGGGAATGGTTCTATTTGAAGGAAAGCCGGTGGATTACTCTAAAAAGGGATTGCTGGATCTTAGAAGCAGGGTCGGCATTGTCTTTCAGGATCCGGATAATCAACTGTTTTCGGCAAGCGTGTACCAGGAGATTTCCTTTGGAATCCTGAACATGGGTGTAACGGAAGAGAAAGCAAGACAGGAAGTGGACCAGGTGATTGGCCATCTTGAGATAACACCCTTCCGGGACCGTCCGGCCCATGCCCTGAGCGGAGGACAGAAAAAGCAGGTTTCCATCGCCGACATCCTGGTGATGCATCCGGAAGTCATCATACTGGACGAACCGGCGGCCGCGCTGGACGCAAAACATACAAAGATCGTTAATCAGATTGTAGATGGGCTGGCGGAAGAAGGGATTACGATTCTGATGGCTACGCACGATATTGATTACGCACTGTCCTGGGCTGATGAGATCGTGCTGATGCATGAAGGAAAAGTACTGCGCCATGCGGATCCCGTGACTGTGTGTACGGATCAGGAGGCGCTGGCTATGACCAATCAGGAAGAACCAGCCGTCTTGAAGCTGTTTGAACGGCTTCAGAAAAAAGGAATACTGGGAAGCGGACTGAAGCCGCCTGTGAATATAAGAGAACTTGAACATTATATAGAGGTCTCCTCAAGGGCATAAGAGGCGGAGAAGGCCGATACCAGAGAGAATAGGAAAGAGAGGGAGCAGGAAATGGATAAGATAACAGGTAAGAAGGCAATACTTGTCGTGAGCTTCGGGACAAGTCATCTTGACACTCTGGAGAAAAACATAACGGCAATTGAAAAGCAGGTTGGGGAGTCATTTCCGGACTACAGAATCTATCGTGCATTTACCAGCAAGATGATCAAGAACAAACTGCAGAAAAAGGAAAATATATTCGTAGCGAATGTGAAAGAAGCTATGGAACAGATGGCAGAGGACGGCATAGAGCAGGTTATTGTACAGCCGACTCATATCATCAACGGGATTGAGAATGACAGAATGCTCAGGGACGTGATGGATTACACAGACAGATTCCGCAGGATACGCGTGGGAAATCCGCTTCTTACCAGTGTGGATGACTATAAGAAATCCATTCATGCCATGATGTCGGAGGTCACCCTGGAGGAAGGCGAGGCGCTGATCCTGATGGGACACGGCACAGACCATCATGCGAATTCAGCATACCCGACCCTGGAGTATACCTTCCACTCACTGGGATATAATCAGGTGCTGGTGGGCACGGTAGAAGGCTTTCCTGATCTGAGGAACGTCATGACGAAACTGGAAATCTCCGGAATCCGAAAGGTGACGCTGATGCCGTTTATGGTAGTGGCGGGTGACCATGCGAAGAACGATATGGCAGGGGAGGATGATTCCTGGAAGGCAGAACTGGAGGACGCCGGCTATGAAGTGAAAGCACTGATCCGGGGGTTGGGCGAGATGAAGGGAATCCGCAATATCTTTATCGAACATATTGAAGCCGCTATGTAACAGAGAGAGGAGAAAGGCCATGGAAAAACAGCTGCCAAAGGGCAGGACGCAGGGAAAGACAGTATGGAAAAATCAAAAGCAGCTGCGCTCGGGATATACCACCGGCAGCTGTGCGGCTGCGGCAGCCAAAGCCGCCGCGTACATGCTCCTTTCAAAAGAAGTCATTACACAGGTATCCCTACTGACTCCGAAAGGCATCACATTGTACTTGGACATCGAGCAGATAGACATTGGCCCGGACCGGGTCCGGTGTGCCGTCCAGAAGGACAGCGGGGACGATCCGGATATTACAGACGGCATCTATATCTATGCAGAGGTGAAAAAGACTGCGGATGGGTCCCTTCGCCTGGATGGCGGAGAAGGGGTCGGAAGAGTTACAAAGAAAGGACTTCAGCAGGAGATCGGAGAGGCTGCAATTAATAGGGTTCCCAGGCAGATGATTCTGGGGGCGGTCGAGGAACAGAGAGAGAGGTTCGGCTACAGCAAAGGGCTGGAGATTGTAATCACGGTTCCCGAGGGCAGAAAACTGGCTTCGAAGACATTTAACCCCAGACTGGGGATCGAAGGAGGCATCTCGGTGCTGGGCACAAGCGGGATTGTAGAGCCGATGAGTGAAAAGGCCCTCACGGATACGATTTTTCTGGAAATGAAAGTATTGAAGGAAAACGGGCATGACTGGTGTTATGTGGTGCCAGGCAATTATGGGAGCGATTTTCTGACAGAGACTTTAAAATATGACGGCAGACTGGCCGTAAAATGCAGCAACTATATCGGCGAGACCATCGATGATGCGGTGAGCCTGGGAATGAAAGGCATTCTGCTGATCGGCCATGTGGGCAAACTGGTTAAACTGGCAGCCGGAGTCATGAACACCCATTCCCGCCAGGCGGACTGCCGGATGGAAGTGCTCGCCTCCCATGCGGCAATGGCAGGCGCCTCAGCGGCGGATGCAGAGAAAATCATGGACTGTATCACGACAACGGAAGCCCTGGATTATTTGAAAGAACGACAGTTACTGCGCCCTGTAATGGAGACGGTAATCAGACGGATTGAATATCATCTGAGGCAGCGCGCAGGTGATAAGCTGACAATCGGGGCGGTCGTATTTTCCAAAGAGGAAGGGATACTAGGGAAAACGAAAAATACAGAGGAATTATTGGAACAGATCAGAAGGGAGCAGGTATGAGCGAAGGAACAATGTATACCCAAAGGGCACCCCGTAATTCATGCCCTGCGGGCGAATCCGCAGTAAACTGCGGAATCATGTATGCAGTAGGTGTGGGACCGGGAGATCCGGAGCTGATGACGCTGAAGGCGGTGAACACCATAAAAGAATGTGAGGTCGTTGCCATTGCGGTTTCAAGCCCGGAGTTGAAGGACGCGGTATACGAGGAGGCAGGCACTGAGAGCAGAATGCCTGTTTACCTTGAAAAATGTATAGCATGGCAGATTGTCCTGCCCGTGATCCCGGAGATTGCCGGTAAAGCAAAGCTGTTCCTTCCTATGCCGATGATGAAGGAAAAGACACAGCTGAAAGAGATTCATGACAAATGCGCGGATAAGACAGAAGAAGTTCTGCGTTCGGGCAAAAATGTGGCGTTTATTACGTTGGGGGACCCCAGTGTATACTCCACCTGTCTCTATGTCCACAAGCGTTTGAAAGAACGGGGATGCAAGACCAGCCTGGTGCCCGGCATCACTTCTTTCTGCGCGGCAGCGGCCAGGATGGACTCCGGCCTCGTGGAAAACAGGGACGAATTACATATTATTCCGGCCTCCTATGGGATCGAGGAAAGCCTGGAGATGCCGGGAACCAAGGTCCTGATGAAGGCCGGAAAAAAGATGCCTTACGTAAAACAGGCAGTGAAAGAGAAGAAGCTACGGGTTCAGATGGTGGAGAACTGCGGGATGCCCGGAGAGAAGATCTACTTCCAGGCGGAGGACATTCCGGATGAGGCGAGCTATTATTCACTGATCATTTTAAAGGAGGAAAAGTAAATGATTGCATTTGTTGGGGCAGGAGCCGGAGCAGCAGATCTGATTACCGTGCGCGGACAGAAGTATCTGCAGGAGGCTGACATCATTGTATATGCAGGGTCCCTTGTAAATCCCGCATTGCTGGAGGTTAGAAAAGATGGCTGTGAGGTACATAACAGTGCGTTAATGACCCTGGAGGAAGTGCTGGACGTCATGATCCGGGGAGAGAAAAATCACAAGAGGGTGGTGCGTCTCCACACCGGAGACCCGTGTCTGTACGGCGCGATCAAGGAACAGATGGATGCACTGAAACAAGAAGGCATTGACTATGAAGTCTGCCCGGGAGTCAGTTCATTCTGCGGGGCCGCTGCAGCGCTGGAGGCAGAGTATACCCTTCCCGGGGTATCTCAGTCCGTGGTAATTACCAGAATGGCCGGCAGGACACCGGTGCCGGAGAAAGAGTCCATCAGGAGCTTCGCCGCACACCGTGCAACCATGGTCATATTCCTGAGCACGGGAATGCTTGCGGAACTGGAAAAAGAACTGCTGGCGGGGGGGTATGAGAAGGATACACCGGCAGCTATTGTGTATAAGGCCACCTGGCCGGAACAGAAAGTCTGCCGCTGTACCGTGGACACTCTGGCTAAAACCGCGGAGAGCGAAGGCATTACCAAGACGGCGCTGATTGTAGTCGGGGATGTGCTGGAGGGCGGCTATGACCGATCCGAACTTTATAATCCGTCTTTTACTACGGAATTCCGGAAAGCAAGCAGAGAGGGGAAGACAAATGAGTAAGGTATATGTGGTAGGGCTGGGGCCCGGGGCGGACAGGCAGATGACACTGGAGGCAAGGGCGGCGCTGGATACATGCCAGGTCATCGTAGGCTATACGGTGTATGTGGATCTGATTAAACAGCAATATCCGGAGAAAACGTATCTGACCACTCCCATGACCCAGGAAGTAAAGCGCTGCCGGATGGCGCTGGGTGAGGCGGCAGGGGGCAGAGACGTGGCGATGGTGTGCAGCGGCGACGCCGGGATCTATGGCATGGCCGGCCTGATGTACGAGACAGGAGCGGAGTATCCGGATGTGGAGATCGAGATTGTGCCGGGGATTACCGCCGCAAATGGCGGCGCCGCGGTACTGGGAGCGCCTTTGATGCACGATTTTGCAGTGATCAGCTTAAGCGACCTGCTGACGCCATGGGAAAAGATAGAGAAGAGGCTGAAGGCGGCCGCCATGGCGGACTTTGTGATCTGCCTGTATAATCCGTCCAGCCGGAAGCGTAAGGACTACCTGCAGAAGGCCTGCGACTACATGCTGGAGTATAAAAGCCCGGATACGGTCTGCGGCACCGTGCGCAATATCGGGAGAGAAGAGGAAGCCTGCGGGATCCTGACCCTTGGAGAACTGAGAGATACGGAGGTTGATATGTTTACCACCGTGTTTGTCGGAAATGAACAGACAAAAGAACTGAACGGGAAGATGGTAACTCCCAGAGGATATCGGAATGTGTAAAGAAAAACAGATCATTTATCTCACCGGAATCGGGATGGGAAACAGAAACTCCCTGACCGCACAGGCGGAACAGATATTCCGGGAATGCGACTGCATTATCGGGGCTCAGCGGATGACTAACGCCCTGCAGTCATTTGGAAAGCCCGTATTTCACTCTTATAAACCGAAGGAAATCCACGATTTTCTGAAAGCACACGGAGAATACAGGAAGGCGGCGGTGGCGCTTTCCGGAGATCCCGGCTTCTACAGCGGGGCCAGAAAGCTGAAAGAAGAGCTTGCGGATTATCCGGTTTATACGATACCGGGAGTATCTTCTGCGGTGTATCTGGCGGCAAGACTGGGGATTTCCTGGGAAGACGCTGCTCTTGTGAGCATACACGGAAGAAAACAGAACTTCATTTATGAGATCGCAAAACACGAGAAGACATTTCTGCTGTTCGGAGGAATCGAATGCGCCCGTGAGATTTGTGAGAAGATACGTGATTATGGCCTGGGTGAGACCGAATTTTACATAGGAAAACATCTCTCCTATGAAGAGGAGGAGATTCTCCATAAAAGGGGCAAAGAGCTGAAACCGCAGGATCTTGACGGTCTTGCCGCCGCGTATGTACTGAACCCCAGTCCGGATAAGCGGGTCTGCCTGCATCTGGAAGATGAAGAGTATATCCGCGGCAGGGTGCCTATGACAAAATCGGAAATCCGGGCGGTCAGCCTCGCAAAACTTGCGCTTACGGAGGATGCCGTGCTCTATGACGTAGGCGCTGGAACCGGGTCAGTCAGCATGGAAGCAGCCTGCCAGTCGGGAAGCATCCGGGTGTATGCCATCGAGAAAAATCCGGAGGGCGTAGAACTCATCGGCCAAAACCGCAGGAAGTTCTGCTGTGACCAGGTGCAGATCGTGGAGGGAACGGCGCCGGAGGCAATCGAGACGCTGGAGCCGCCGACCCATGTATTTATCGGAGGCAGCTCCGGTAATCTAAAAGATATCTTAAGACGAGTACTGGAGAAGAACCCTGATGTACGGATCGTGCTGAATGCCATCTCTCTGGAGACGGTAAAAGAGGCCATGGAAGCGCTGGAGGAGGGGCTCCTGCCCGATGCGGAGATCGTGCAGCTGACCGCAGCCAAATCCAGGAAACTGGGTGCTTACCATATGATGACGGGACAGAATCCCGTATACATTATTTCTGCCGGAAAACGTAACTGTTTACGGCTCCGTGAATAGTAACCGGATAACGGCAGTACGGACAGGAACTGAGAGGAGAAGAGCAGGTATGCAGATTCCAAGTTTTATGATAGCCGCTGCTTCCAGCGGGAGCGGTAAGACCGTGATTTCCTGCGGACTGATGGCGGCTCTGAAACAGAAGGGGATGAAGGTGGCCGCATGCAAATGCGGACCGGATTATATTGACCCCATGTTCCACCGGGAAGTTCTGGGGATTGAATCCGAGAACCTGGATTTATTTTTCTGCGAGCCGCAGGTCATGCGGGCCTTATTTCATGAGCATGCGGAACAGGCAGACATAACGGTTATAGAAGGGGTCATGGGATATTATGACGGAATGGCGCTGGACAGTGAAAGAGGCAGTTCCTACGATGTGGCGCGGACCCTGAAGGCGCCGGTAATTCTCGTTGTCCCGTGCAGGGGCATGGCGCTTTCTGTTCTTCCTGTCATTCAGGGGATCCTTGGATTCCGCAAGGACAGCAATATCAGCGGGATCCTGTTAAACCGTGTATCCGGGATGCTCTATCCGAAGATGAAACGGATGATCGAAACCGGCCTGGCACAGGCGGGGTATCCGATCCCTGTGATAGGCTATGTGCCGGAGAATCCGGTGTTTGGGCTGGAGAGCAGGCATCTGGGCCTGGTGACGCCGCAGGAAATCGGAGAGATCAGAGAGCGCCTGGAAGAGGCCGGAAGGATCCTGTCAGAGACCGTGGAACTGGATTGCCTGCTGAAGATCGCTGCACAGTTTTCGGGGGGAATGCCGGAGGTCTGGTACAGTGATAAAAAGGCGTTTTATGCCGCAGGCACAAAAGCCGCGCGGGCGAAGCAAACAGGAGGGAAAGAACCTGCTGCCGGTGCTACGGTCAGGATTGCGGTTGCCAGAGATGAAGCCTTTTGCTTTTACTATAAAGACAATCTGGAATTTCTGGAAAAGGCGGGCTGTGAGCTGGTTCAGTTCAGCCCCTTAAGAGACCGCTCTCTTCCGGATGACATCCAGGGCCTTATCCTGGGAGGCGGCTATCCCGAGCTGTATACAGAGCAGCTGGAAAAGAATGCGCCCATGCGCAGTTCGGTAAAACAGGCGCTTGCAGACGGCCTCCCCTGCCTTGCAGAGTGCGGCGGCTTTCTGTATCTGCATGAAGAGATGGAGGACGATAAAGGCATTGTACGCCGAATGGCGGGAGTGATACCAGGAAAAGCATTCCGGACAAAGCGCCTGGTACGCTTTGGCTATATAGAATTGGAAGCCATGAAAGCGGGGCCATATCTGGAAAAAGGGGAAAAGGTAAGAGGACATGAGTTTCATTATTGGGACAGTACAGACAATGGAACAGACTGCCTTGCCGTCAAGACCGATCGTAAAAGAAAGTGGGAATGCATTCACATGGAAGGCAGCCTGTTCGCAGGATTTCCCCATATCCACTTTTATTCAAACCAGGCATTTGCCGGCCGTTTTATAGAAGAATGTAAAAAAAGGAGACCTTGAGAAATGACTGCAGAAAAAGAAGATATGACATTGGAAAGACTGAGGGTGCAGATCGAGCCGGCCGATGAAGCCAGCGCTGAGGCTGCCCGGAGGCGGTGGATGTCCGTGGCAAAGCCCCTGTTCAGCCTGGGGAAGCTGGAGGATGCTGTCATTAGGATTGCGGGGATGAAAAGAAGCGCCCAATATGAACTGAAAAAGAGGGGCCTGGTTATCATGTGTGCGGACAACGGCGTTGTGGCGGAGGGGGTCACACAGACGGGTCAGGAAGTCACAGCAATCGTTGCGGATAATTTTACGAAAAAAGCGGCAAGCGTCGCAATCATGAGTGAGGTCGCGGGCGCGGATCTGTTTCCGGTGGATATCGGGATGGTGACAGATGTTCCTTCCGTTACGAGGGCGGACAGAAAAGTGGCCTGCGGCACGAAAAATCTGGCAAAGGAACCGGCCATGAGCCGGGAGGAAGCCTGGCAGGCCGTGGTGACAGGGATCCGGATTGCGGGAGAACTCAAAGAGCAGGGATATGACATTCTGGCCACCGGTGAAATGGGAATCGGCAATACGACGACAAGCAGCGCTGTGGCAGCAGTCCTTCTGGACAGGCCGGTGGAAGAGGTGACTGGCAAAGGTGCCGGACTGACAAGTGAAGGCCTGGAACGCAAAATCAGTGTGATCAAAGAGGCAATCCGCAGACACAGGCCGGACAGGGACGATGCCCTGGATGTGATGGCAAAAGTCGGAGGCCTGGATATTGCCGGGCTTGCCGGAGTCTATCTGGGCGGCGCGCTTTATCATATTCCGGTTGTTGTCGATGGCTTTATCTCTGCAGTTGCAGCGCTGTGCGCAGCCAGGCTCGTGCCGGCATCGCTGGATTATATGATGCCCTCCCACGTATCCAAGGAACCGGCGGGACAGATGCTGCTGGATGCGCTTGGGCTGGCGCCATTTCTGACCTGCGACATGTGCCTTGGGGAAGGAAGCGGCGCGGTGGCGGTATTTCCGCTCCTGGAGATGGGGCTGCAGGTATATCTGCAGATGAGCACCTTTGAAGAAACAAATATTGAGAAATACGAAATACTAAAATAAAGTAAATCCGGAGACACACGCTAAGACAGGGCAGTGATGTTACCGGGAGTAATCTGAGAAAGAAAAGAGGAACCTTATGTATCTGCTGAAATCCTGTGCGATTGCATTTTCTATGTATTCTAAAATTCCTATGCCGCGGGTGGACTGGAATGAAAAAAATATGAAGTATGCGATGTGTTTTTTCCCGGTAGTCGGGGCCGTGCTTGGCGTTCTGGAAGTCATAGTGGGCGGACTTCTGCTGGACTTCGCCACAGGTAAGTTTCTGCTTGCGGCGGCAATGACGCTGCTGCCCGTGCTGGTGACCGGAGGCATCCACATGGACGGCTTTATGGACACCATGGATGCGCTCAGTTCCTACGGTGACCGGGAGAAAAAGCTGGCTATTCTGAAAGACTCTAATTCCGGGGCGTTTGCGATTCTCGGCATGTGCTGCTATTTTCTGTGGAATGCCGCGGTATGGAGTGAAGTGACCAAAGATATGCTGCCGGTGATCGCATGCGGATACGTGATTTCCCGCTCCATGAGCGGATTCTCTGTCGTAACTTTTCCGGCGGCGCGCAACAGCGGGCTGGCGAGGACATTCCAGGACGGGGCCCAGAAAAAGATCGTGCGTGCAGTGACAAGCCTGTGTTTTCTTGCCGCAGGTGCGCTGATGCTGGTCCAAAGCCCTGTGCTGGGAGCAGCAGCTCTGGCGGCAGCGGTATTGGTATTTCTATACTATAGGCATACATGTAAAAAACAATTCGGGGGCATAACCGGAGATCTGGCGGGGTACTTCCTGCAGCTCTGTGAACTGGCCATGCTTACCGTGATTGTTCTGGCAGGAGGGATTGGATGGAGATAATCATGATCCGGCATTTTCAGACACCGGGAAATATTGAGAAAAGATATATAGGAAGAACTGATGAGCCGCTGGCAGACCTGAAGGGAAGGGAGCAGCTTATCCGAGAAAGGCAGGACTTCTGCCGGGATGCGGAGCAGGTAATCATAAGCCCCATGAAAAGATGTATCCAGACGGCAGCCTGCATATTTCCGGATAAAACTCCTGTTCTTTGTGAGAAAATGCGGGAATGTGACTTTGGTCTTTTTGAAATGAAACGCTATGAAGAATTGAAAGAGATTCCGGCTTACCAGGAATGGCTGGAATCAAACGGGACCATAGCTTTCCCAGAGGGGGAGGATCCGGAGCTGTTCAAACAGCGCTGCGTGGAGGGATTTTGCGAATGCGTGGACCGTCTGATCTCGGAAGGTGTGAAAAAGGCGGCCATGGTAGTACACGGCGGCACGATTATGGCGGTGCTGTCCCGCATTGATGAAGAAAAAAGAGAGTTCTATCACTGGCAGCCGGAAAACGGCGGAGGATACCGGGTGGTGCTGGATGAAGAAGCCTGGCGTCAAGGCAGCAGAGTAAGCGGGGAGATTGAGAAGTTATGATGTCACTGATCGCCTGTGGGACAGGATTTATATTAGATTTTATATGCGGCGATCCGGTGTGGCTTTATCACCCGGTGAGGCTGATTGGGGCCTTGATTGCATGGCTGGAAAAAAAGGCGAGGGCCCTGTGCGGGAGGGATGAAAAGAAACTGCTACGGGCAGGAACCGTGCTCTGTATCCTTGTGATTGCGGTATCGGTTGCGATACCCTGTATCTTCTTGTATGCCGCAGGGAGGATCCATCCGGCGCTGCGGTTCGTACTGGAGAGTTTCTGGTGCTATCAGCTTCTGGCGGCGAAGTCCTTAAAGCAGGAGAGCCGGAAGGTATACGATGAGATCAAAAAAGGAGACCTTCCGGGAGCACGCAAAGCCGTGTCCATGATTGTAGGAAGAGATACGGATCAGCTGGATGAGGCGGGCGTGGTTAAGGCAGCAGTGGAGACCGTAGCTGAGAATACTTCTGACGGAGTGACGGCCCCTTTGATCTTCATGATGATTGGCGGTGCGCCCCTTGGATTTTTCTATAAAGCGGTTAATACGATGGACTCCATGATCGGTTATAAAGATGAAAAATATCTGTATCTGGGAAGGACTGCCGCAAAGCTGGATGATGTGCTGAACTTTATCCCGGCAAGGCTGTCCGCCTGGCTGATGACGGCGGCCGCATATCTGCTGGGGATGGACGGAAAGAATGCCTGGAGAATCTACCGGAGGGATCGGATGAACCATGCCAGCCCGAATTCCGCCCAGACAGAAGCTGTTTGTGCCGGGGCGCTCCGGATACAGCTGGCGGGGGATGCATGCTATTTTGGAAAGCTGTATAAGAAAAAATACATTGGGGATGCGCTCAGGCCCGTGGAGGCGGAGGATATTGTGAGAGCATGCAGACTGCTCTATGGGACGGCGGTTCTTACATTTCTTCTGGCAGGCGCAGTAAAGATTCTGCTGCTCTTGTTCTGGTTCTAAACCATAGAAGAGGCCATCCCATAACACAGGCCCTAGCGCGTGTCTGCAATTTTGTTTCGAATATGGCATATAACGAAAATAAGGAGGTTCCCATGGACTACATACATGGCGGAGATATTTACACATACAGAGGAATGACCGATTTTTCCGCAAATATCAACCCCTTTGGGCCCAGTACCGCGGTGAAGGAGGCGGCATGCCGGGCGATGGACTCGGTCGGGGCTTATCCGGACAGCAGGTGCCGTGCCCTCAGGGAAGCGCTGGCAAAGCAGCTGGGCGTGTCCGGGGAGAGGCTGGTATTCGGGAATGGGGCTGCGGACCTGATCTTCTCACTCGTTTCCGCCGAAAGGCCGAAACAGGCCGTGCTGACAGCGCCTTCTTTTGCGGAATATGCGCAGGCGCTTGCAGCGTCGGGCTGCGGGATCAGATATTATTATCTCAGGGAGGAAGAGAGTTTCCGGCTTGGAGAGGAATATCTTGATATGCTGACAGAGGATGTGGATCTGATTTTTCTCTGCGCACCGGATAATCCTACAGGCAATATGATAGAGCCGGATCTGATGGAGAAGATTGCAGAAAAATGTGAAAGGCTGGGAATCCGGATGGTACTGGATGAATGCTTTTACGAATTTCTGGAAAATCAGGAACTGGTTTTCGCTCCAGAAAAAGTACGGAAGTACCGCAAGCTCTTTCTGCTCCGCGCATTTACAAAGATGCATGCCATGCCGGGGCTGCGTCTGGGATACGGAATCTGTTCGGATGAGGAACTGCTGGAAAAACTGGAACGGGTGAGACAGCCATGGAGCGTGTCGGCTCCGGCACAGGCGGCGGGAATTGCGGCCCTGAAAGAGGAAGAACGGGTAAAAACTACCAGGGCTTTTGTGAGTGAGGAACGGAAAATGATGGAAAAAGAATTTGAAAGAATAGGAGTCAGGTATTTTCCGTCCTCAGCAAATTATATGCTTCTGAAAAGCAGTTATGACTTATTTACACTGCTGAAAGAAAAAATGATATTGATCAGAGACTGCAGCAATTACGAAGGACTGAAAAAGGGATATTACAGGGTGGCCGTGAAAGGCAGGGAGGAGAACCGCCTGCTGATCCGCGCACTGGAAGAGATCTGCGGGCGGAAAGAAATACAGAGTGCAGAAAGGATGGGAGAACAGTGGCAAAGGTAATTATGATCCAGGGAACAATGTCTAATGCAGGAAAAAGCATACTGGTGGGAGGGCTTTGCAGAGTCTTTCGGCAGGACGGGTACAAAACAGCCCCTTTTAAATCACAGAATATGGCGCTGAACTCCTATATCACAAAGGAAGGCCTGGAGATGGGCAGAGCACAGGTCATGCAGGCGGAAGCTGCGGGGATAGAGCCCTGCGTGGAGATGAACCCGATTCTTCTGAAACCGACCAATGACACGGGCTCCCAGGTGATTGTAAACGGCGAGGTAACCGGTGTGATGTCTGCGGCAGAGTACTACCGTCATAAAAAAGAGTATATTCCGGCTATTTTGGAGGCATATCACAAGCTGGAGAAACAATATGATATCATTGTGATCGAAGGCGCGGGAAGCCCGGCGGAGATCAACCTGAAGGACGATGATATCGTAAACATGGGGATGGCAAAGCTGGTGGATGCTCCGGTGCTGCTTGTAGGGGATATTGACAGGGGCGGTGTGTTTGCACAGATCGTGGGAACACTGGAGCTTCTGGATCAGGAGGAGCGGGACCGGATCAAAGGCACCGTGATCAATAAGTTCCGGGGGGACAAGGAAATCCTGCGCCCCGGCCTGGATATGCTGGAGGAAAGAACAAAGGTGCCGGTGCAGGGGGTGATTCCCTATTTTTACCTGGATATTGACGATGAGGACAGTCTGACGGAACGGTTTGATAAAAAGGGAACCGTGGGGATACTGGATATCGCGGTGATCCGTACTCCCCGTATCTCGAATTTTACGGATTTCCTGGCGCTGGAATGCATAGAGGGCGTTTCGGTGAGGTACGTAACCTCTGCGGGAGAATTCGGCAGCCCGGATGCCGTGATCGTGCCGGGCAGCAAGAATACCATCGAAGATCTGCTGTGGATGCGCCAGAACGGGCTGGAGGCTAAAGTGATCCGCCATGGAGCGTCGGGCAAACTGGTCTTCGGCATCTGCGGCGGCTACCAGATGCTCGGGGAAGAAATCGTGGATCCGCAGGGCATGGAACATCAGGGATCTGTAAAAGGGATGGGGCTGCTTCCCGTGAAAACAGTATTTGAGCCGCAGAAGACAAGAACCAGGGTCAGCGGGCAGTTCCGGAATCTGAGCGGTGTTCTGGAGGAGCTAAACGGAGTGGAAATCGAGGGATATGAAATTCACATGGGAACTACACATTTTATAGGAGATGAGAAGCCGGTTCTTACGCTGGAAGATGACGTACAGGGAAAAGCGGTTAAGCTGGACGGTGCGGCTTCCGGGAGCGTGTGCGGCTGTTATGTGCACGGGGTTTTTGACCGGCCGGAGGCGGCCGGAGCGGTTGCGGCTGTGCTGCTGAAACAGAAGGGACTGGACGCCGGGGCAGTCAAAGCCGTGGATCTGGCGGTTTACAAGGAAGAACAGTATGATAAGCTGGCAGATATTATCCGGGAAAATATGGATATGAAGGCAATTTATGAGATCTTGGAGAAAGGAAACCATACATCATGAGCTCTGTCATTCGGATAGGAAGCCGGGAGAGCCGGCTGGCCGTCATTCAGGCGGAAATAGTGAAAGAACTGATACAGAAGAACCATCCTGAGATACAGGTCGAACTGGTTACGATGAAGACGACGGGTGATAAAATCCTGGACAAAAGCCTGGAACTGATTGGCGGCAAGGGATTATTTGTGAAGGAACTGGATAAAGCACTCTTAGAGGGAAGTATTGACATTTCCGTGCACAGCCTGAAGGATATGCCCATGGAGATACCAGAGGAGCTGCCCATTGCCGCATACAGCAGACGGGAAGATCCAAGAGATGCGCTGATCTGCAGGCCGGGATGCGGCGGGGTTCCCGAAAACGGCGTTATTGGGACTTCCAGCAGACGGCGCAGCCTGCAGCTTGGGAAACTGTATCCGGGATGTACGTTCCGCGGGATCAGGGGAAATGTCCAGACCCGCCTGCGCAAGCTGGAGGAAGAGGGCTATGACGGAACGATCCTGGCAGCGGCAGGGCTGAGCCGTCTGAACATGGAGCATGTCATCGGACGGATCTTCAGCACAGAAGAGATGGTTCCTGCAGCCGGCCAGGGGATACTGGCCGTCCAGGGCAGAAAAGGGGAAGACCATTCCTTCCTGGATTGTGTGGAGAGCGCAAAGAGCAGGTCCGAGGCTCTTGCGGAACGTGAATTTGTAGCAGCTCTGGACGGCGGTTGCACTTCACCGGTCGCGGCGCACGCGGAGGCAAATGGCAGCGAACTGAAACTGACCGGTCTGTATTACCGCGAAGAGGATGATACTTACTGGACAGAGACAAGAATCGGCAATACGGCGGATGCCAGGCAGCTTGGCGCAGCTTTGGCGGAAGACATGAGACGGAGGGATTGAGATGGAAAAGAGCGGAAAAGTCTGGCTGGCAGGCGCCGGCCCGGGGGATGCGGGACTTCTGACCGTAAAGACGAAACAGCTGCTGGAAGAGACGGATGTTATCGTATATGATGCGCTGATCAGCGCAGAGATTCTGAGCCAGATTCCGGATGAAAAGGAACTGATCCATGTGGGAAAGCGGTCCGGACACCACCTGGTTCCCCAGGAGGGGATCAATGAGATTCTGCTGGAGGAGGCCCGGAAAGGAAAAAAAGTGCTGCGGCTGAAAGGCGGAGACCCGTTTATATTCGGGCGGGGCGGTGAGGAACTGGAGCTGCTGAAAGAAAACGGGATTCCTTTTGAAGTAGTCCCCGGCGTAACTTCTGCGGCAGCAGTACCTGCCTATGCGGGAATCCCGATTACCCACAGAGATTATACCTCCTCCTTCCATGTGATTACAGGACATCCGAGAAAGGACGGAACCAGCAGAATTGACTATCCTTCCCTCGTGGGGCTTGGGGGGACACTCGTATTCCTGATGGGGATTGCTTCCATGGAGACCATCTTAAAAGGGCTTATGGACGCGGGGATGAACGAAAATATGCCTGCGGCTGTACTGGAAAAGGGAACACTCGCTGCCCAGCGGCGGGTAGTCTCCACTGTGTCAGGGCTGCCGAAAGCAGCAAAAGAAGCCGGCATCGGTACCCCGGCCATTATTCTGGTGGGGGAGGTCTGCGCTCTGGCAGATACGTTCCACTGGGCGGAAGACCGGGTGCTGGGGGGCAGACAAATCCTCATCACAAGGCCCCGGCAGAACAGCTCCAGGCTGGCGGCAAGGCTGCGCGGACTGGGAGCCCAGGTGATAGAACTGCCCGCGATTGTGACGGAGGCGCTTTCCCCCAATCCGGTTCTGAAGGAGGCGCTGGAAAGATTCGGAACCCGTGCCAAAGAAGAATGGCTTGTGTTTACAAGCCCCATCGGGGTAGAGGTCTTTTTCGAACAGCTGGTTGAGATGAAAACAGATCTGCGCCGTCTGTTTGGCAGGCCGGCAGTGATTAAGCTTGCTGCGATTGGAAGCGCCACCGAAAAGGCGCTTCAGGAATATGGCCTGTTCCCGGATCTGGTACCGGAGGTCTACTGTGCCGCCAGTCTGGGGAAGGCGCTGGCAGAAGCGGCAGAACCGGGAAGCTGTGTAACCATAGTCCGGGCTAAGATTGGTTCCGAGGAACTGCTTCCGCCGTTAAGGGAGGCAGGGCTTAAGGCAGAAGATATCGCGCTTTATGAGACGGTTTATAAGACGCACAGCCATATCCGGGAGAAAATCACCGGCCTCTTTGAAGAGGGGGGGATTGATGCAGTTACATTCACAAGTGCGTCCACGGTCCGCGGTTTTGTAAATGCCATGGAGCTTAAGGACTACAGCAGTATACTGGCAGTCTGTATCGGAGAACAGACCGCAGCCGAGGCAGCAAAATATCACATGCAGATCCGGGTTTCCGAGAAGGCGTCCATAGACAGCCTGACCGATCTGCTGATAGAAGAATTGGCTTTAAAAGAGTTGTAAACCCGGAAGCACAGTACGAAAGGAGGAAGTTCTAATGCTGAAATATACAGGCAAACGGATATTTATCGGTATCCTTTCTCTTTTCGTGCTGGTAACAGCCGCGTTTTTTCTGACCCGCCTGATGCCGGGAAGCCCGTTTCAAAGCGGAAATGTGTCCGGTGATGTTCTGAAATCCATGGAGGAGGAGTACGGTCTGGACAAGCCCATGACGGAACAGTACAGGCTGTATCTGGGCAATCTTCTTCAGGGAGACCTTGGCGTTTCCTATAAGAAGCCGGGAGTGACTGTGGCGGAGGTGATCCGCCGTGCCTGGCCTATGACAGCGGCCCTTGGAGGGCTGGCAATCCTGGCGGCCGTGGTGTTGGGAACACTGCTTGGCATCTGGCAGGCATCTTCGGACAGGAAGGCCGTGAAAGGAGGCATATTCCTGGGAGGCATGCTTGGAACCGGGATTCCCAATTTTGTCATAGCCCTGCTTCTGATGTTTTTCTTCGGGGTGAAGCTGAAACTCCTTCCCATTGCAGGCCTGACCGGCCCGGAGAATTATATACTGCCCGTGATCTCGCTGGCAGTATATCCGACGGCGGTGATTGCCCGGATGATGCAGAATACATTCCGGGAGGAAATGCAGAAGGACTATGTCTTGCTGGCCAGGGCGAAAGGTCTGAAGCCGGGCAGGACGGCGCTTACCCATATCTTGAAAAACGCCTGGATTCCGGTGCTGAATTATATCGGTCCTGCGGCGGCATTTCTGCTGACCGGAAGCTTTGTAGTTGAAAGTATATTTACTATACCGGGACTGGGCCGGGAATTCGTGAATTCCATAGGAAACCGGGACTACACGCTGATCATGGGGCTGACCGTATTTATGGGAATCGTGGTGATCGGTATCAATCTGCTTACGGATCTGCTGTGTGCATGGCTGGATCCACGTGTAAGGAGGGCCTGCCGATGAAAAAGAAGATTTACCAGAGACAGTCCTTAAGTGTCTGTCAGCCGGACAGTTCTCCTGCAGGTTTCAAAAAGAAGTTAAATCCCTATGTGCTGACAGGCGGGATTCTGCTGGCTGCGCTTATTCTGCTGGCTCTTCTGGTACCGGCGTTGTCACCCTATTCCTATGAAACACAGAATGTGGAGATTCAAAACGCCGGTTCTTCCCTGCAGCATCTCTTTGGGACAGACAAATTTGGCAGGGATCTCTTCGTCAGAGTGTGGTACGGCACCAGAATCAGCCTGCTTGTGGGGGCTGGCAGCGCCCTGTTCTGCGGTGTAATCGGTATCTTCTACGGAAGTATCGCCGGATATGCAGGTCAGAAAACGGATATGCTCATGATGAGGCTTGCAGATATCATTGATGCGATCCCCTCCCTTTTGTATGTTATACTCATTATGCTTGTTCTGGGAGCAAATGTGGGCAGTATCCTGCTCGGTATCTGCATATCCGGCTGGATAGACCTGGCCCGGATTGTCCGGGGCGAGGTTATGCGGCTGAAAGAAAGGGAATTCTGTGTTGCTGCCAGGATGGCGGGAGCGGGCACTGTAAGAGTTCTGAGGAAGCATTTGCTGCCGAATGCAGCAGGGCCGGTAATCGTGAATATCACCTTTCAGATACCGAAGGCAATATTTACGGAGGCGTTCCTCAGCTTTGTGGGCGTGGGCATAGCCGCACCGGTGGCAAGCCTGGGCACATTGATACAGGATGCCAGGAGCCAGATGCAGGTCTATCCGTCCCAGATGTTTTATCCGATTGCGGTACTGTGTATTTTGATATTATCTGTAAATTTGATCGGGGCAGGTCTTGAGAGAGCGTCCCGCCTGGAAGAGGAAGGTTAACTGTAAATGAATGTATTGAGTGTACAGGATTTAAGTGTACAATTTCATGACAGACATGCAAATGGCGAGGCCGTGAGCAGTCTCAGCTTTGAGATCGGTCCGGGAGAGATCGTGGGGATTGTCGGAGAGTCGGGCTCGGGGAAGAGTACGGCTATGCAGGCGGTTCTGGGGCTGCTTCCCGAGCGCGCAGAGGTGATGTGCCAAAAAATGCTTTTGAATGGGGAAGAGATCGCGCCTCCTCCTTACCGGGAAGGCAGGCCCCGGAAACAGGAACAAAAAACCTATGAGAAAAAGATGCAGCAGATCCGCGGCAGCCAGATCGCTATGGTGTTCCAGGATCCGCTGTCCTATCTGAATCCCACGGTAAAAATCGGAAGGCAGATCACAGAGGCGGTGCGCGCGCATAATAAAAGCTGTACCCGTGCGCAGGCGAAGCAAAGAGCCGCACAACTGCTTGACATGGCAGGGCTGCGGCGGCCGAAAGAGTGCCTGGACAAGTATCCTTTCGAGATGTCCGGAGGGATGCGCCAGCGGGCGGCTATCGCCATAGCACTGGCCTGCGATCCAAAGCTTCTGATAGCCGATGAGCCTACCACGGCGCTGGATGTGACGGTCCAGGGCCAGATCCTCAAGTTGCTGGCCCGAATCGCCGAGGAGACGGAGACCGCGGTTCTGCTTGTGAGCCATGATCTTGGCGTAATCGCATCGGTGTGCCGCCGTGTTCTGGTTATGCAGAATGGAAAAATGGTAGAGGAGGGTACCGTAGAGGAAATCTTTTATGATCCCCGGGAAGAATATACACGTCTGCTCATTGAGCGGGCTAACAGCCTAAGCGCTCTGACAAAGAAAAAAATATCCTCCGAGCCGCTGCTCACACTGAAGCATGTGACAAAATCCTATTCCGGAGGGGGAGGACAGGCAAAAGGGAATCAGCCAGAGGCCGTACGAGACGTCTCTTTTGAGATTGATAAGGGGGAGACCTACGGCCTGGTCGGAGAGAGCGGGTGCGGAAAAACAACGGTCGCTAAAATGATAACCGGTGTACATGCCCCTTCGGAGGGCACGATAATTTACCGGGGGAAAGAGCTGGAGGGGATGCGCCGCCAGATCCAGATGGTGTTTCAAGATCCTTATGCGTCCCTGAATCCAAGGATGACAGTCCGGGAGACACTGGAAGAACCGCTGCTTTTGAACACGGCGGATCCGCCGGATGAGAGAAAGAAGAAAGTTGCGGATATCATGGAATTGGCAGGGCTGGATCCGGATGACGCCGGAAAATATCCCCGGGCTTTCTCTGGTGGACAGCGTCAGCGAATCGGGATCGCCAGGGCATTGATGCTAAGGCCTGAGCTGATCGTCTGCGATGAGCCGGTTTCTGCGCTGGATGTTTCGATTCAGGAGCAGATACTGGAACTGCTGGAAAAGATTCAGAGAGAAACCCAGGTTTCCTATCTGTTTATATCCCATGATTTAAACGTGGTAAAAAGAATCAGCCAGAGGATAGGGGTTATGTACGCCGGAAGTATTGTGGAATCCGGGGCGACACAATCCATCTACGAAGATCCCTGGCATCCTTACACGAAAGCGCTTCTTTCGGCGATCCTGACCCCGGATCCGCGGACAGCAAGGAAGCGCCGGGGGATGGCAGCAGCAGGAGAACAAGGACAGAAGGCAGAGAGCGCCAGAGGCTGTCCGTTTGCACCCCGCTGCGGATATGCGATGGAGTGCTGTCATACAGGCAGGCCAAAAACCTACTGTTTTGGTGACAGGAAGGTAGCTTGTTTCCTGTATTCGGAGGAATATACGGGAAGAAGAAGCTGTGATTACAAGATGACTTCACAAATATAAGGAGAACAGCATGAAAAAAATATTGAGTGTTATTGTGTCCGTGTCTTTACTGGCCACATTTGTACTGAGTGGATGCGGCAGCAAGGAGGAACCTGAGAAAGCAAAAGAAAGTAAGGAAATCGTGGTGGCTACGAACAGCGAGACCGGGGGACTGGATCCGGCGGGGATGATTGCCCTGACCTATCTGGCATATTCCGTGTCCGCACTGGACGAGCTGCTGACCTACAATGCCCAGGGCGAGATTGAATACCGGGCGGCAGAATCCTACGAGGTGAACGACGATTCCACGGTGTGGACCTTCCACCTGCGAAAAGATGCGAACTGGTCGGACGGAACCCCGGTTACATCTGCAGATTTTCTGAACACGATGGTCAGATCTCTGGATCCGAAAAGCGGCAATGGATATGCCAATTACCTGTTCCCTATAAAAAATGCAGAAGCCATCTACAACGGGGAAGCGGACGTGGACAGCCTGGGAGTGGAAACGCCGGATGACAATACCCTGATCTTTACACTGGAGAAGCCCTGCGTATACTTTTTGGATTTGCTGCGGCTTCCGGTATACACGCCGTCCTGCACGAAATATGCGGATTCTGTAGACAGCGGGTGGGACAAGAATCCTGCAACCAGCGTATCCAACGGCCCGTTTTATCTCACAGAATATGTGCCGGAGCAGTATTTTGTCCTGGAAAAGAACCCAAAATACTGGAATGCAGAACAGGTGAAGCTGGATAAAATTACCTACCGTTTCTTCGATGACACGCAGTCAATGGCAAATGCATACGAGACCGGCGAGGTAGACGTTGCCCCGTCTCTCCAGTCCTCTGTTATGGAACTGTATGAAGGAAAGGATGATCTGGTGATTACCGATACGATTGCCACCAGGTATATCTACCCGAACCTGAATGTAAAGCCGCTGGATGATGTGCGGGTGAGAAAGGCAATCAATCTCGCCATTAACCGGGAGGAGCTCTGCCAGATCGTGGGCGAAGACACAGAGCCTACCGTTAATTTTATCGCAAAGTACATGAAGGATAAAACCACCGGTGAATATTTTGTGGACGGTGCAGAACCTCCCTTTGAAGAAAATGTGGAAGAGGCCAGGAAACTGCTGGCGGAGGCCGGGTACCCGGACGGAGAGGGATTTCCAACGCTGACTTATAACTATCCGTCCCTGGAAATGGATTCCGATACGGCCCAGGTTTTCAAAGAGCAGCTGAAAAAGAACCTGAATATAGATATTGAACTCAATGCCCAGGAACTGCAGGTAAACTATACAGAACGCCGTGCGGGCAATTTTGACCTGTGCAGAATGAACTGGACAGCAGATTTTGCGGATCCTTATACGTATCTGTCCATGCTGCTTTCTAACGGAACCTATAACTGCAGCGGCATTCAGGATGAAAAATATGACAGTCTGGTTGCACAGTCCGACACGGAGACAGATCCTCAGAAGCGGGCGGCTCTGATGCATGAGGCAGAGCAGCTGGCAGTAGGGGAAGAGTTCTATATCATCCCGTTGTTTTCCATGAAGAGCTGTAATCTGATCCGCCCGGAGATCACCGGGGTGACACAGATTCCAGCTACGGGAGCACTGGAATACCGGTATGCAGATATTGAGAAATAAGAAGCAAGAAAATATAAACAGTTCATACAGCAGAAAAGTGAAACAACGTAACAGTTCAGGCCTGCCTGAACTGTTACGAGTCAGCGCAGGAAAGGGGCAGGGGGATGTTTTATGTAGTAACAGGAGGCAGCGGAAGCGGAAAGTCGGCCTTTGCAGAAGATTTGATCTGCCGGAATTATCATGCGCCCGGGGCAGATCACCCCGCAGGCAGCCTGATCTATATTGCGACGATGGTTCCTTACGGGGAGGAAACCAGAAGCAAAATCCGGCGCCACCGCGACATGCGCATGGACAAAGGATTTTCCACAATCGAGTGCTATACGGGTTTGGATGCGCTGACCGAACAAGGCGGGCAGCTGCACGAAGATGCTTCCGATTCTTTGAAAAGTCAGGCAAAGCCCTGTGTCCTGCTCGAATGCATGTCTAATCTGGTGGCGAACGAGATGTATGAACCGGGCGGCGCCGGTAAGGATGCGGTGGAAAGCGTGCTTGCGGGAATCGAAAAGTTGAGAAAGCGCTGCCGCCATCTGGTCGTAGTGACAAATGAAATTTGTTCGGAATCAACCGAGGATACCAGCGAGATGGAACTGTATAAGAAAATGCTTGCGGAGATTAACCGGGGAATGGCAGCGACAGCAGATGGAGTGGTGGAAGTCGTGTATGGGATGCCAGTCTTTGTAAAAGGACAGAATCCGGCCCGCAGGGAACAGGAGGAAAATGTCATGCAGAAAGAAAACAGAAAGCAAAAGAATACGCCTTCCGTATCCCTAAAAATGGTGATTGGCGGAGCTTTTCAGGGAAAACGTAAATTTGCAGAGCAGACCTATGGAAACATACAATGGGCTGACGGTGCAGACTGCCCTGAGGAGGCGCTGTACACTTGCGGCGGTATTTTCCATTTTGAAGAGTATATAAAAAGAAGAATGAAAAAAGGGGACAATCTGGACGGTCTGGTACATTCCATCGCAGAGCGCAGCCAGGAGCTGGTAGTTGTGTCACGGGAGATTGGATACGGTCTGGTCCCCGTCGATGCATTTGAAAGAGAATACAGAGAAAAAACGGGACGCATCTGCACGGAACTGGCTGCACTGGCATCCAGAGTAGACCGGGTCATATGCGGAATCGGAGTTCCGCTGAAAGGAGATAAACAGGCATGAATCATATAAATCTGGAAAAGGTACTGCCCGGAGAAATTGAGGCAAGAAGTTTTGAAATTATAACGGAAGAGCTGGGAGATACACCGCTGATTCCGGGAACGGAACAAATTGTAAAGCGCTGTATCCATACAAGTGCAGATTTTGATTACGCAAAGAATCTGGTGTTTTCGGACGGATCCGTTGATTGTGCGCTGGAAGCCTTGAAAAACGGGGCATCCATCGTTACAGATACCCAGATGGGAAAAGCCGGAATCAATAAAAAGAGACTGGAAAAGTATGGAGGGAAAGTCTACTGCTTTATGGCAGATGAAGATGTTGCAAGGTCTGCAAAGGAGAATGGCACCACCCGCGCAACGGCAAGCATGGAAAAAGCCGCAGCTCTCGATGAAAAGCTGATTTTTGCCATAGGCAATGCACCCACTGCGCTGGTACATCTATATGAGATGATTCAGGAAAAGAGGCTGGATCCGGAGCTGATCATTGCAGTACCGGTCGGTTTCGTGAACGTTGTACAGTCCAAAGAGCTGATACTTGCGCTGGAGGAAACTCCGTCCATTGTAGCCAGGGGCAGAAAAGGCGGAAGCAACATCGCAGCATGCATATGCAATGCACTGCTGTATATGCTGGATTAACAGTTAGAAGAAAAAGGTGTATTCAATCATTGAAATAAGTGCGCACCGCAGCGTGCTGGTGGGGGTGAAAATGGAAAAAGCATATTTCCCATTATTTGTGGATCTGTCTGAAAAAAAGATCATCATTGTGGGCGGGGGAAAGATTGCGGCCAGGAGGGCTGCAGTGCTCACCCGTTTTGCGTCGGACATAACCGTCATAGCGCCAGAATTTTCGGAGGCTATGGAAAACCTTGCGGCAGAGCAGAAGATCCGCTGCGAACGCCGCATGTACAAAGCCGGCGATATCAGCAGCGCAGATCTGATTCTGGCCGCTACCAATGACAGTGCGCTGAATCGCCGTATTGCCGGGGAATGCAGAGAACTTGAGCGTTCCTGCGGCAGAAGAATACTGCTCAGCGTAGCAGACGACAGGAGTCTCTGCGATTTTTATTTCCCGTCGGTGATCCAGAAGGATGAAATTGTAATCGGGATCAATTCCGGCGGAAGCGATCCGGGAAAGGTGAAGAAGTTCCGGGAGGAGCTGGAGAAAAAAATGGAGTTATAGAAAGAAGGATAAGTAATGAGAACCATAGAATTCACGATAGAAAACATAGAGGCATTTCGTATAGGCCAGGCCCTCGAGGTAACGGAGGGTAAGCTGCCAACCTCTTATTTTTATACAATCGAACACGCACTCGGCATGAGCGGAAACTTCAAAAATGCAGAACGATTGAAGACAAGAACAGGGACTGTCGTGGAGATAAAAGAGACTCCGAGGTTTCATGTGGCTGTATTAGAGTTTGACGAGTAGAGTATGGGGCGGGTTACTGTTCAGACCGTGCCGTGCACCTCGCTGCACGGCATCGGAGCCGATGAAGTGACGGTCTCGGGGTATCTGGTCTTTGCTCCGCTTCGGTCCGTGCTAAACATGCGCCACTGGCGCATAGCAGCCCTCGCCGTAGGCGACTTTAGATGGGCAGATGCAGTTACTGTGCACGCCCGTAGGGTGTGCACAGTAACTGGGGCGGCGAAATATTTATTAAACTGGAAAAATTACTTGCATTTGAAAATCAAACGATGTATAATATTTTTTGTGATGCAGATATAGTTCATTGGTAGAATGCCAGCTTCCCAAGCTGGAGAGGCGGGTTCGATTCCCGTTATCTGCTTTTTTATTTACCGACAAACTTTAATACAATTTTACGGTAGCAAATACGGCGCATACCCATCCAAGAGGGTGTGCGTCGTATTTTATATGTATATTTTTAAACAAAATTTATGACTAACGTATTACATTAGCTTGTAATATGCACACAATAATGCTATAATAAAGATAGATAGAATACGGAAAGGAGATGATATCATGGCACAATCAACCATAACTGCACGAGTAGACGAAAAAGATAAAGCCAGATTTGACGCCTTTTGCTCCAATGTCGGCCTAAATACCTCAACAGCCATCAATCTATTTGTGAAAGCAGTTTTACGCGAAAACCGAATTCCATTTGAAATCACACAGGCCACCGATCCATTTTTTTCAGAATCAAATATGACCTATGTAAAAAAATCCGTCAAGGAACTCCGAGAAGGAAAAGGAACGGCGCACGAACTGATCGAGGTAGAGGATGAGTGAAAAAATCTGGTCAGACGATGCCTGGAAAGACTATATCTATTGGCAGACCCAGGACAAAAAAACAATAAAGCGTATCAATCAGCTCATAAAAGACATTGAGCGCAACGGCTGCATGGAGGGCATTGGAAAGCCCGAACCCTTAACCGGGGACCTACAAGGCGAATACAGCCGCCGCATCAACGATAAAGACCGGCTGGTCTATCATATGGAAAATGGCCGCATCTATATTGCGCATTGCAGAGGACATTACGGAGACAAATAGCCAATACCATCCGTCTCCCCCGTCTCGAGATCCCACCTGGTTGGCGAGTTTTCCTGCCGGTCGGATGCACCAGCTCCATGAAGGGAGAGCCGAAAACCTTCCGGAGAACATCCATGTCCTTTCAAAAACGCTCAAAGCGAACCTTAGAAATTCTTGGTGGGAAACAGCCCTGAAAATGGAGAGATTTTTGGATTCCGAATCCAAAAATCAGCTGACCCAGCGCGAGAAATCATC
>NZ_CYZU01000064.1 GCF_001404335.1 Faecalicatena contorta | reverse complement strand
TTGCTGAACCCAGCGCGGGAAATCATCAGATTTCCCGTGATGTGTTCAGCGTACCCGCCTATCCGGCATCGGCTGTTCTAGAATCACTTAGCAGCATGGGTGCATATTGCAACGGCATATACAGCCCCAGCACCTCCCCGGCCTCCCTGTCATAAAGCGTCCCCATCCGTCGACAAGTCTAAAGCTTGCCGACTAAATCCCGATTTAAATGTAGGGTACAGCGCGAAAAGTAACTGATTTTCCATTTTCTCATTTACAATCTGCCTGCAAGCCTTTATAATTAGGACGAGTTTTTATATAATAGCATGTAAATGAATGGAGGAAAATATTTTGTTTAATAAATATCTATATGTCTTCTTAATCTCAATGGTACCGCTCATCGAACTGCGCGGGGCTATTCCTTATTCCCAGCTGTTCGGGCTTCCCCTGCTGCCGTCCTATATCATTGCGGTTATCGGCAATATGCTTCCGGTCCCTATTATTTTCCTGTTTGCAAGAAAAGTTCTGGAATGGGGATCTGATAAGCCAGTGATCGGAAAGTTTTTTTCTTTCTGCCTTGAAAAAGGTCACAAGGGTGGTCAGAAGCTGAAAGAAAAGGCTGGAAAAGGACTGCCTATTGCCCTTCTCCTATTTGTTGGGATTCCACTCCCCGGCACCGGAGCCTGGACGGGAACACTCGCAGCAAGCTTACTGGATATGGATTTCAAATCAAGCGTAATCGCGGTGATGCTGGGAGTGCTTTTGGCCGGAATTATAATGGGGGCGGCAAGCGCTGGACTATTTGGGGCCATTGGGGCACTGTTTGGGTAAAGTAACGAAAGTAATAAACTTGTAGGTGAAGGGAGCTATGTCGAACCAGATATAAATCTCCATAAAAACCTCACAGTCATTTCCAAGAAACGTTTTCGCGTTTTGAGATGACCGTGAGGTTTTTTTAGTGCTTACACATGGCTCTTTATAAAACTTTCTATACATTGCCTCTATATTTTATAAACGGGAAGAACGTAAATAGAATTCTTTGAACAGTGCCAGATAGTCCGCAAGGTTTTCTATTTTAGGGTCATGATATTCAAATGTTGTTCCGTTGCATTTCTCATATTTTATGCAGCCTATTTCATAGTCTTTCCGAAATTTGCAGTTATCGCCTTTGCAATGTTTACATGTTCCGTAATCACCTGTAAACGCCATCTGTATATGCTCAGGGGCTGCGCTTATATATGCAGCATGTTTTGTGACATCATTTAAAAACAATCTAAGTACAATGGAGTCTTCTTTGATGTAAATACGAGCCACGACATTTTTGGATTTTACTCCTGCTTTTCTAAAAATAAGCATATATTTTCCCCAACAGTAACCGCTGCCAATCTCACCTCCATAGGTATATCCCATCTTTTCGAGCTCTTTCGTGAATTCTATGATAAATATTTTATCCCGCTCCTGAATGAAATTAAACTGTTTTTCTGATATGTGCTTTTCAATCATGCTGTTTATCCTCCGAATTGTCTTCTATTCTTCTTATCCTAATGGTTTCAGTATAAACTGCAGCATAGTGTCATAGTCAAGTGGAAAATACATTATTTTAAATAAAGAACAAAGTGGGCAAGTCCGCCTCAACTCCCCCCTCACTCATGAGGGGCTTGCACACTTTGCCGCCTTGCGGCTATATACTTATCGCGGCGTGTGCATCCTCCCGGAGGTTTTTTATGATATAGGAAATTCCAGAGGAATTTCCTATATCATAAAAAAATAACAGTATAGATACAATTATCAATGTATCCACACTGCCACTCATTCTAAAACTTTTGGAACAGGGGATGAGAGAATCGAACTCCCACCAAAGGTTTTGGAGACCCCTATCATACCATTTGACCAATCCCCTTTATAATACGACATCTTTCTCAGTCACTAGATCATTATACCCAGCCCACCCCTATTTGTCAAGAAAAATCTCCATATTTTCCCCATATTTTTCAGCTAATTTTATCAAAGGACATGATATTAGATTTCGGAAAACATCTTCTGTGCCAGATATGGCAATAGATGTTTTCGCCGACAGGCTAATTGAAATTCATCCTCCACCTAAAGAGGAAGGGGAACTCTTGCCTATAACATGTTAAAACGCTTTATTCTCCGGCTCCCACCGGCATGCATACTCCCAGTTCAGTTCCTCCGGCGGATTCATAATCTGCCTATATGCCTCAAACATCATCTCACATAATATCTGCGGCGGCACACATCCGCAGAAACCGCCAAAGGCAGGAATCACTATACTTTCGATCTGATTGTCAAGCGCTGTCATTAGACATGTTCTCATACACTGGTACACCACCATAGAATCCTTAATAGCAGAAGGTATTCTCATAGTCGGCGTGTGGATCAGCTTTATGCCTCTTACTCCTGTATCAATGATGAAGCTGGTACCCACAGGCTGTTCCCCCCGATAATGCTCCAGGATATGCCTCTGCACTTTCTCCTGAAGTTCCCACCCAAACCATTCAGAGATTGCCAGATCGTATCCCCCATCCATAAGACCGTAGGAATTAGCCGGAGAAACAACACATTCTACGGGCGTTGTCTCCATAAAATGCCTAAAATCATCACATACTACAGTTACCTCTCCCTCCTCCCGGAAATACAGCTTCCAGATGGAGACTAAAGTCTGATTTCTGTCCAACAGGTAAATTTTCATCTTCCGCCCCATCTGAGCCATATAAACTCCCGGCCTCATACATTCGTTCCTCTGTTAATATCCTTCAAAATTTGGTCGATGCACCTCTGTTCATACTCCCGGTCTTCCAAAATGTGCCAGGACAAGACCAGCGCCCCAAACTCCGAGGAATAAACGAGCCCATCTTTTTTGATAAAACAGACGAAATCCCCGGAAACCGAGCATTCATTCTCTTTTTTTGGCCTCGTGCAGATATGATAATCGTCTAATGGCAGCCTGTCCGGAGCTGTTGGCTCATTGTCAAAATCATAGAACTTATTCTCAAAAATATTATCCTTCTTCAGGGCTTCGAATAACTCGCTTGGGGAGATTATATAAATATGCTTATACTCCTCATATTTACCTCTGAGTTCCCCGACGCATTCGTCATTCCATTTTCCAGAAAAAATATAAATATACTCATATGAATTTTCCTGAATATAATAATCTATTTCAATGTCATGCTGATTCTTTACCTGACATGTTATTGGCTTTCTGCCATTAGCAACAAACCGGAATTCAAAATTCTGCTGACTCACCTTGCAGGATGAAGGCAATAGCTTGTACCCCTCTGAACCATGCTTATTACTTATATATAATGCCACAAGATCCTCGAGTTCCATGTAATTTAAGCTTCTGACAAAGTTATTGACGCCGATTTTCAGCCTGGGAATCTCAAATCTCCTGTTTTCGTCCGCCTCAAAATTTTCATACATCGAAATGACCAAGAGCCTCTGGCGGTATGGTGCGATTCTTTGAATAGTAGAGTGAAGCCTCTGAGAGAATCTGCCTGCGATCTCAGAAGGAAGTTCACCGTCATTCGCAAACTCGATCCACTTATCAACCGTTCCGCCCCATGAGAAACGTCCATAGACCGGATCATTTTCTTTATAAATATACATTGCCCCTTCAGATGAAACTCTGCCCACATAATAATGACTATTCTTAAGGCGCGTGATAACATAGTCTCCCTTTCTAATTGCCTTGTATCCATTAACAGCATCTTCTGACACTGACCCTCCCTGCTTTTTGTACTTTTCAATATAGATGGCTGCATTTTCGTCGGAAATCGGTGTGCCATATTCAAAACAAGGCATATCCCAGCCCATACCGAAGATTTTCGCCTCAATACATGTTTGCTGAAGCGTGCTCACCAACTCATAGTTCGCTCTGTCGTCGGTAGCAAATGGCATGAGATAGACCATCCAACAATTTACATCTGCAATATTCAAAAAGGGGATTTTATTCATTATTTGTTTTCTCCATTTTACTTTTGTATTTTTCACACATTACTTTTAACGCCTTCGTAAATTACATTTTTATACTCAGCGGTTTATTAAGTCTGAACAGTCACATTTTCATAATTACATGGCGTCGCCACACAAATTTATAAAGATTTTATTTCTAAAACACCTATTGGCTTATTGTTGACTTTAAGTTGTATAATTAACTTGTAACCATTATAGTTGGTGAAAACATCCTGGAGGATGCCGTGTTTCCGTGTAGATTCCCGCTATAATTTTTCCCTGGTTACTTTTATTTTGTTGCTGAAAAAAATAACACTGTACCTGTTGTGTACGATTCTATGTCAGTAAATCCAGCCGATTCAAAAAATAATCGAAGTTCCTTTTGGCTATATACCCTCACATCGCCTGTTCTGGAAAATGGAAATACTACCGTGTTAGCAATCCAACGCACCACCGGAGAAAAAAATGGTTCAGCAATCATGACTTTCCCGTTCTTCTTCAATACCCGCATACATTCATTGGCAAAGGTCTGGGGTGTTTCAAAGTGATGGAATGCACAAGACACCGTTATGACATCCATACTCTCATTTTCAAAGCTGAGAGGTGCACAGGAACCTGCCGCAAATGTACAGGCCGGGTATCTTCCTCTGGCAGAGGCAATCATATTTTCAGAAATATCTACACCAAAAGCATTGACTCCCGCCTTTTTAGAAAGTTCTCCAAGCAGACGCCCATTCCCGCAGGCAACGTCCAAAATATTGTCTCCCTCCTTGAGCACAGCTTTTTTAATTATCTCTTCTTTATGGGGGCTTGTGTATCTGCCCTCTGGAGCAGAATCATATTTCCACGCCATCTTATTATATACTTTTTGAGACTGTTCCGTCTTTTTCCCCACATCTATTCCTCCGAATTTCTATTTTCTGGTGAGTCTGGTTTTGTACAAACACGATTACTTCCTTCTTGGCCCTGTACAGCGTCTGGTCTGATGCGATGATAAAATATGAGAGTTCATCACCAGCCCGTGAGAAGAACGCTCTCTTTTACGGTATAATATCCCCATCAGAACAAGCTCTACTTCTCCTGACTCCATCGCTTCGAAGCATTGCAGCGCATCCATGCGAGATAGCAGTGCATAGCTGTCTACGGAGTATGGTTCATCCGGCCACAGATAATACCCGCTTCTATCTTTTGACTTGAGCAGATTGGTTATGATTGCCGTATCTCAGTTCTCTAGTTTTTAAAAATCGAGTTCCAGGGTTCGTCTGTCCCGGTTGTAATTTCAAATGATTAGCCGGTCAGGTTCTGCACTCTGCGCAGGATTTCATGAGCAATGCCCTGCCATTGGCTCTTTTGTTTATTGTAGAAGCTGATGGGATATTTGTCAAATCATCCCGCCACATGAATTGAGATCGAGTCAGAGGCGGACTCATAGATAAATCCGTCAATCGAACTGTCCTTCTGCCGCCTGTTTATAATCCGGTACAAAAACGGCTTCAAACAGTACCGTTATCCAGAGAAGTAGTCAGTTCGTCCTATTCCAGAGTTCTGGGCGTAATCTTCAAGCCAAATAAGTCACTCAAACGTTTACATACGAGTCGGTCATAGCCTCCAATCTCTCCCTCCGTTGTTATAAAAGCTTCCTCCGAATAAATCCTTCCGTAAACCAGACCATCCGGGTACTGCTGCTTTAATGATATACCTATACTATGTCGATATTATACCTCTACAAGTAAAAAAAGGCGAAGGCCGTGAAAGACTTGTATAGCTTTCATTGCCCTCGCAAAAATGCTCTGTTTAATAGTCTGAATTATTATTTATAAAACAACCCTGCCCTCTCCTTCTGCCTGGAAGGCGGCCTCCCTTTCTACTCCAACACCTCTCTGGAGATCATCGCCTTATCCATTGCCGTCATATCTGCCTCCGGGATCTCATAGATATCCCCTTCTGTCTTATTGACATGCACCGTAATCTTCTGAACCTCACCATACTGAATTCCTGCATCCACAGCTCTTTTCAGTATGTCGTAGTAAAGTTCATAAACACTGTTCTGCATATCCTGGTCGGAAGGCATTTCCTTCCCGTTCATTACTTCGTTTGCGACTTTTGTTGCGTAGTCCTTGGCCTGTTTCTGAAACTCGTCATATGTATCATCAAAAAGTGTAACCGGCTCGATTGACACGACAACAGTAAAGTTTCCTTCTTTATCTTCAACGGCTTCCCCTACTGTATACTTTACATTCTTTGTCAGGTTTTCAAACAGTGCCCTGAACTTTTCTTCCAGCTCATCCGGAAAGTCCAGAGATTCAAAACCTTCCATAGTGATATCCATCCGCTTTTCGAAAATCTTTTCAGCCGCCTCTTTAGACGATCCCGTTAATTCCATATACTTGTCCGTCTCGTTCTTATATGAGACATCCAATAGGGCCTGCGTATAACCGGCTGCGTCAAACTTTTTCCCGCAGCCTCCCAACAGTAGCAGTGTCATTGCCGTCAGCAAAATAGCTGATATTTTTCTTTTTTTACTCATAAAATTTCCTCCTCATGAATGCTTGTCAGGTATTATAGCATGGCCTGTCCGGCAAAAAAAGTAAAATATTGGCGGCATTTCCAATAAATTTATTTACTGCTATTGTGCAGTCATCCGCAGGAGAAATCCTTCGATAAACTTTTTCGAGCTGATTCTTCCCGGCTCCACAGACTGATCTTTTAGATTTCTCATTTTGATCCGAACCTGCCCAAAGTCAAACAGTAAATTGGCATAATCTGCAAATATGGGATCATAGTAGTCCTCCGCCCCCATCTGCGCAATATTATCCAGAGCCTTCTGCATAATTCTTCGGATCCTCTGCTCAAGCGCCTTTTTATTCAACTGGAGCTGTTCCTCCCCGTACATCTCTCCTGCAACTTTTTCATATACTTCTTTTATCTGATAACTCTTTTCCTTTTTCTGAAACTCCATCACAGTGAACACAATCGTTTTCAGCTCATCAATTCCCTTCATTCCCCAGATCCCGATATCAGTGCATATTTTTTGGAACCGGTCACCAAGCATGCCCTTGCTGACGGGCGGCGCCTCCTGAATCCCCATGAGCGCCCCCTGTATAGTCTCCATAGATTTTTGCAGGCTTACCAGCTTCGCAACATTAGAAATCACACTGATAACTTCTATGGCATTCAGCGGCTTGCTGATATAAAACATAATCCCTCTCTCATATGCCTTTTCCATCATGGCTTCATCGTCCACCTGGGAAATCATGATAACCTTTCCCGTAAATCCCCCCTGCAAAAGCTCTTCAAGTACATGAATGCCGTCTTTTCCAGGCAGAAGCAGATCCAGAAGCACAATATCCGGCTATTTGCCACATGGCAGAGACCGATTCCCGTGGACATCGCCCCAGTCTCTTTATCGTATTTCGTAGAAAATCCGGCTCCCCAGATGTACTGCTGCGTGTCCTCGTCCATTCCGCATCCGTCATCGGTAACAGAAAGAAGCAACGTCTCGTCCTCTGTTTGGGCAGACAGGCTGATCTGTCCCGATACAGCCTCTCAGCAAGCACGCCGTCCCCGACATCACAAGGGACAGCGGAAACACCGGAAGTTCCGGCAATATCCCATATAATACCGTTCTTAGACGATTATTTTTAAAGACTTCTCCGAATTTTCCATTTTCTTTCCCTGCGCTGCTTTTCAGCCTGCATTTGCTCCATATGTTATTCCCGCCTACCTCTCAGTATAAAATTTGAAAATCCCCTTAGCAAGCGGGAATCAGACCGTCATTGTGCATTATTTTAAAAAGCTATCCCCGCGTGTCCCGCGGTTTGTTTTTATTCGCTTTGTGCATTACGCACATAAAATTTTCATTCCCTCTCTGCGTATATTTATGGCAGCATTTACATCACGGTCCATTCTGTTTCCACATTCACAGATATAGACTCTGTCTGACAAGCTTCTTAGCTTATGCTGGAAATCCTTTCTCTGATTCCGGATCTTCTCATGCACTTTTCCAACTTTCCGCTTTTGTTTCCCATAGTTCCTGCTTCCTTTTTGGCAATGGGAAAGTCAATCCCCACTACCTTTTCCAAATGCCCCTGTTGCTCCACTACTTGGTTTTCATACTGAAACAGCAGGCTTGCATAATAGCTGCCGGATGCTTCACAGCTTACGGTAACTGATTTCAGAATATAGCCATCTGGAATGTCCCTATGTATCCGGATACGGATGGGTGTGAGTTTGGGAAGTTTCAAGTGTCTCCCGGATAATTTAATGTTCCCATTTACCACATTTGTTGTATAAGCCTTTGTCCCCCGATGCTTGGATTTGAACTTCGGGAACCCACTTTCTTTTCTTCGGAAGAAATTCTTATATGCTCTTTCCAAATGTAACTGTGTATTAGCAAGTGCCAGTGCATCCACTTCCTTCAAGAATGGAAACTGCCTCTTATAGGATGCGGGTGTATTATGGAGCATGGCTTTCTGCTCTTCGTAATAGGCAATCTTGTCTGCAAGCATATGATCATAGACAAAGCGGCATCATCCGATGGTTTTAGCAATCATTGTTCTCTGTTCTTCATTTGGATAAATGCGAAACTTGTATGCAGCGTTCACTCTTCTCACCCTGACTTTCAATATACAACGAACATCACATGGATATGATCTATGTCATGGTTCCATTCTTCCAATGTAATCATTGACCGCGGCTAGTATTTTTCTGGAATCCGAACACTGGCTGCACTATGAAACTTATATTTTTCTACCATATGCTTCCTCATACAAACCAAGTTGTAACGGTAACAATCCGCGATGCTATCTGCAAAGGAACTCGCATTCCCTTTACTTAACTGCTGAAACGCTGTAATGACTTGCTTATTGAGACGTGAAAGCGTATGTCTCTTGGACGGATAATATGCAAAATGATGTCCCCATTCAAGAAGATGATTGGTTTCAGATAATATAACGTATAAAGGTTTTAAAGTGGTGTGTTTCATTATTGCTTCTAAAATAACTGCTAAATAAATAGAATTTGAGGAACTAAATCTGTCTGCTAACTCATCCAGTTCTGCTCTGGTAAACTGCGGAGCCGCAGCTAAAGCAGCCGGTCGTATAATTATTACCATTAACTGCAGGGCATGAAGGTAACGTAATGCCTTTTCTACATATCCGGAATTAAGAGCCAGCTGATAAAGCTTCGTGTCATCCGGTTCTATAACCATAGTGCCTTTCCCATTTAATGTTTTTACAAAACCTCTTTGCTCGAGTTCTGACAGTGCCTTTCTGACTGTCGATAAAGAGACACTGTACTGGCTGGCCAGCTGTTTTTCATATGGAAGATACATTCCAACAGAATATTCTCCAAGGCCAATTTTTCGATTCAACTCATCAACAATTTTTGAGTAATAGTAATCCTGACCACGCATGGGATTCCACGAAAACGGCATACCCGTTTGTGGAGGACATTTCGGCGTCGTGTCCGACAAGTAATTTAGTGTACTCTCAATGTAATCCGTTAGCATTTGGTACATATTTGATAACTGGTTGTACTTTGTGAGTGGATCATCGCCTTTTAATACATCTATTATCACACTGGTTACAGATACAGACCCCTGTGGAAAGTGCTTTGAAAAATAGGGACAATCTTCTGTAAAAAATGTAAGCTTATTGTAAAGGCCAAATGTGGAATAGAGTTCGCTGAATAAAGGATTGCCGCCTATTCTTAGTATATCATATCCCAATTTAGATGGAGGGCGCCATCCACCAGCAGAACTTCCCAAACGCAATACTCTTATAGCCTGTTTATAGTGAGGCATTATCTCTACATCGCACCCCTGCAAAGCAAAAACCAGCAGTGAAGGCAGTATGAGAGAAAAAGTCTGATACACCTGTAAAATACTTTCCTTATGTCTTAAAATTTCGAAAACCGTATTTGACTGATTAGGAGTATCTTTTTTTGAAACAACGATTGGTGCAAGACGAGGCTGAATTTCTACCAGCCCTTCCTCCCGCAATGCGTCAAAGACACGGTTAATAGTATATCTGCTTACATGAAACTGGTCGCAAAACATCCTTGAAGACGGTAAGGCACTTCCATGAAGTATCTGGCCCTCCAAAATACACTGCTTAATTTCGTTATATACAAATGTAAATTTTGTTTCTTGTGGTTTCATAATTTGTCTCCTGTCTGTCTGAATTATATCATGAAGAACCGTTCTTGTCAGTATCAAATCGCCCCAACCTATATGTACACCTTACCAATATGGGTGTTGCCAGTATGCAAGCTAACATTTATAATAAAACCGTAAAATTATGAGAAAAGAGTTTCGGTATCATGGAAAAACAAAAAATTTTAATCGTAGACGATTCAGAAATGAATCGCGCTCTTTTGGCAGATATCCTCGAAGAACAATATGATGTGGTGGAGGCTTGTAATGGTGTAGAAGCAATTTCGCTCCTTTCAAGTCAAAAAGCAGATTTCTCACTTCTTCTTCTGGACATTATGATGCCTGAAATGGATGGATTTGAAGTATTGACCCATATAAACAAATATCACTGGAATGATACTTTCGCAGTTATTATGATTTCTGCTGATGACTCCCCCGCGAATATAAAACGGGCTTATGACTTGGGGGCTTTTGACTATATCAGCCGTCCTTTTGATTCGACCATTATCCAGCGCCGTATTTCTAATACGATGTTTTTATATGCACGGCAGCATCGTCTTGAGAAAATTATCGCAGAACAATTTCACGAGCAGGAAAAAAATAATAAGCTGATGATTTCAATCCTGTCTCATATTGTAGAATTCCGTAATGGGGAGAGCGGCTTACATATACTGCATGTTAACACTATTACAAAATATTTGCTAAAGCAGCTGGTTCAGCGTACGGATCAGTATCCTTTGTCCAAAGCTGATATTTCTTTAATCAGTACCGCTTCCGCGCTGCATGATATTGGGAAAATCTCAATTTCAGATGAAATATTGAACAAACCCGGACGCCTTACGGAGGAGGAGTTTGACGTGATAAAAACTCACTCGATGGTCGGCGCCAATATGCTATTAGACCTGCCCATTGAGCAGCAGGAAGCTCCGCTTGTCAAAGTAGCTTCTGAGATTTGTCGATGGCACCACGAAAGGTACGATGGAAAGGGATATCCTGATGGATTAGTGGGAGAAAAAATTCCTATAGCTGCCCAGGTAGTTGCGCTGGCCGATGTATACGATGCCCTGACCAGTAAGCGATGCTATAAGAAAGCTTATTTACATGAAGAAGCTTTGAAAATGATTTTAGAAGGACAATGTGGTGCCTTTAATCCTACACTTTTATTATGCCTTCAAGAAATCGCGGATACACTTGAAAGTGAGCTTTTGGATACCTCACCTGAACAAGAGACTAAAAATAGTCAGAATATAAGAAGTAAAATAGACTACGATAGGTTGTTTTCATATGAAAAATACACCTTCCTGTCGAGCAAACAGCGGCACCTGCAATTATTATATATTGATTCGTTAACCACGGTCTATAACCGACGTTATTATGACGAGCATTTTAAAGGCGCAAATGATATTCAAGCGATGGTCGTAATTGATGTAGATAATTTTAAGCAGATCAATGATAATTATGGCCACGATGTAGGCGATACCGTGTTGCAAAACATTGCACAAACCGTTTTATCCTGTGTACGAAAAACTGATGCCGTGATCCGTTACGGCGGCGATGAATTTGTAATTATATTTTACAGTATACCTGCAGATATATTTGGAAAAAAACTGGAAAGGATCAGGCACTCTGTTGATCGTCTGATAATTGATGATCATCCCGAACTACATATGTCTGTTAGTATAGGTGGAGCATATGGAACTGGAACTGCAAAAAAACTTTTCAAAGCTGCAGACATTATGATGTATCAGTCAAAAAACACAAAAAACCAAGTGACTATATGCACTCTGGACTAGAAAGAGGACAACATCTAAAAAGGAGGAATAACATCAATGAGAAACAATCAAAAGAAGAATCCTACAACACACTTTCTTATATGCAGTTTTATTGGACTTTTGATCTTTAGTATTATTATTTTCAGTCTGCTCGGAATTTATATGAGTCGAAAGAGTAAACAGGCAGTTTACGATATTGGTAAAATTTATATGTCCGGAATGAATGAACAAATGTCCAGGCACTTTGAAACTGTCATTAAACTGCGTTTTGATCAGGTCAGCGGCATTGTTTCCGTTGTCTCAACAGATAAAAACAGTCAAGATGAGCTATATAGGGAGCTTATTTACAGAGCACAGGTCAGGGGTTTTGACTATCTAGCACTTTGTTCTGCCGATGGGGATTTTCAGACACTCTATGGACAATCCATTCAGCCGCTTAACCCGGAACCTTTTGTAGAAGCATTATTACAAGGGGAACAAAGAGTTGCTGTAGGCGTTGATTCTGCTGGAAATGAAGTGGTATTGTTTGGAGTTGATGCTGCTTATCCTATGTACAATGGTGATAGGTGCACCGGACTCATTGCAGCCGTTCCGCTGGATTATATCACCGGTTTCCTTTCCTTAGAGGATGAAGAGCAGCTGATGTATTATCATATTATCAGGCCAGACGGTAGTTTTGTGATACAAAACCCTAACACTGAGTTGTCGCATTTCTTTGAACAACTGCAGAAGCAGCTTAAATCCCCGGCAAATGAATCATCTGTAGAAAATTCTATTGAGAAATTTAGCGCTGCATTAAAAAATCATGAAGAATATGCTACAACATTTGAAGTAAATGGTGAAGAACGGCAAATTTATGGTATATCATTGCCCTATTCTGAATGGTATTTAGTATCGGTAATGCCTTATAGTATATTGGATGATGCCATAAACAATCTGAGCAGCCAGCGTATGTTCATGACATTATTGTCCTGTGCTTCTGTTTTAATCATTCTGACATTGATTTTTCTCCGGTATTTCTCCATAACCCGTTCTCAGCTGCATGAATTGGAGAAGGCCCGGCAGGCGGCTCTTGAAGCGAACAAAGCCAAAAGTGAATTTTTAGCAAATATGAGCCATGATATCCGTACCCCTATGAATGCAATCGTAGGAATGACCGCGATTGCAACCGCCCACATAGATGACCGGAAGCAGGTGCAGAACTGCCTTAGAAAAATCACATTGTCGAGTAAACATCTATTGGGGCTGATTAATGATGTTTTGGATATGTCTAAAATTGAAAGCGGTAAGTTAACTTTAACAACAGAGCAAATTTCATTAAAGGAAGTTGTTGAAGGCATTGTTAACATTATGCAGCCACAGATTAAGACAAAAAAGCAAAATTTTGACATACACGTAGAAAATATCTTAACAGAAAATGTGTGGTGCGATAGCGTACGCTTGAATCAGGTTTTGCTGAATCTTTTATCGAATGCAACTAAGTATACACCAGAGGGCGGTTCGATACTTTTATCGCTTTCTGAGGAAAAATCTCCGAAAGGAGAAAACTATGTCCGAATTCATATCAAGGTCAAGGATAATGGAATTGGTATGACGCCAGATTTTTTGAAGAGGATATATGAATCCTATAGCCGGGCGGATGGAGCCAGAATACATAAAACTGAGGGCGCCGGTTTGGGAATGGCGATTACAAAGTACATTGTGGACGCAATGGATGGAACCATTGATATACAAAGCGAGCCTGATAAAGGGACAGAATTTCTTCTCATGTTTGATTTTGAAAAAGCGGCTGCAATGGAAATGGATATGGTTCTTCCCCCTTGGAAAATGCTGGTGGTTGATGATGACGAATTATTATGTAAGACAGCCATAGACGCTCTAAAATCCATCGGGATTAAAGCTGAATGGACATTAAGCGGTGAAAAGGCCATAGAATTAGTAAACCAACACCACAATAAGAAAGAGGATTATCAAATTATACTATTAGATTGGAAACTGCCTGGCATGAATGGAATTCAGGCTGCAAAAGAAATCCGGCGCAATCTGGGAGATGAAGTGCCGATTCTGCTGATTTCTGCATACGACTGGAGTGAATTTGAAGCCGAGGCCCGTGAAGCGGGTATCAGTGGCTTTATTGCCAAACCGCTTTTTAAATCTACGCTGTATCATTCTTTGCGTCAGTATATGGACGTTGAAACGGAACATGACCAGACAATAAGCCCCAATATGGATCTATCCGGACGCCGTATTCTGCTTGCCGAGGACAATGAGCTTAACTGGGAAGTTGCAAGTGAATTGTTGTCCGACTTGGGCGTGAAGCTGGATTGGGCAGAAGATGGACAAATATGCCTGGATAAGTTTCAAAAATCACCAGAAGGTTATTACGATTTTATTCTGATGGACATACGAATGCCGCATATGACAGGATATGAGGCAGCAAAAGCAATTCGGGGACTGAATCGCCCTGATGCCCTATCCGTTCCAATTATTGCCATGAGTGCAGATACTTTTTCAGACGACATACAGCATTGCCTGGAGTGCGGTATGAATGCCCATATAGCAAAGCCGATCGACATTGTAGAATTGACCCGCTTATTAAAAAGATATTACATATAAATCCAGCCCTAAAAAGCGCGTGTCCGGTCCGAAAGCGGCCTGGAGTCCTCCTAGCCGCCCACCACCACCGCCACGAATCCGCTTCCCCCTATTGACATACCACAGGCATACATCTGCCCGTCGGTCTGCTGTATATATGTGCAGTGATCCATATATTCCCGGGCTTGTTCCGCGCCATAGAGAGGGTATTCTTCATAGTCTCTGTAGGCCAGCCGGTCGATCCACACGGCTTTCACCCCGTCTCTTACTTTTTTAGGGTCTGCCAGTGTATCCGCCTCTGCTTCAGAACCGCCGCACTGCCCGTGCCGGTTATCCCCCCACATCCAAAGGGAATCATCTTCTCTTATGGCAGCCATAGCGTAACATCCGGCGGTGACATATCTGGCATGATCTGCTACCTGGACGGCCCCGTCCCATGATACCACCGGATTTCCTGCTGAGTCCAGGAGACTTCCCATACACCAGACCGTTCCATCATTTTTCAGGATGACAAGGCCGTATTCACTGCAGTCTGCAAACGCCACGTTTTCCATAATCAAAGCCGGCGTCAGGGACTGGCCGGTACCCGGCAGATTGCCTGCCCCCCATAGTTCGTCATTATTGTTCAGATAGACCATAAACTCACTTCCCTGAGCCACATGTTGCACGTCCGGCGCCAGTTCCGTTATTCGGTAGAATCCTTTGGCCGTTAGATCGGATTCCGTATTGCCAATCCCCAGCTCCCCATGCCTGTTGGCAGAGATTCCGAATAACGTTCCATTTTCTATAAAGAAACGGCTTTCCTGATTTACCGTATTATCAGAATAACATTCATCCAGTCTCAGTTCTCTGGATGACAAATGTAAGGAACTCTTGTCTGGTGCAGAGACAAAGACAGAATCCTTATTTTCCTGTGTTCCGTTCGTTGTTTCTGCGCTCTGCCCTTCCTCACCGCCGTTTCCTTCCACTTCCGTATCAGACTCCAGGGAGCTGCTGTCCGGATCCTGAATATACCCTTCATAGCTGTTCCTCTGATAGATACCGGATACCTTTCCGGCATCTATCATCCAGTCTCTGTAAACAAACATAAATACCCCCAAAACCAATAAAGCAAATGGAACTATCGCTGTTTTCAGGTCCTCTTTCCAGGCAGATGTTCCTTCTTTTACAATATATTGATACTTTCCCCGGCCATATTTTTTTAAGATATTCCGAACCGCGCTGATTTCCTCTGTAGTCATACTATCTTTCCAGAAATACACCCGGCCCACATAAAAGGAAGATTCTTCTTCTCTTATTTCTTTCACCGATTCATAAGTTTGACGGATTCTCTTATTCCCCTGCAGGAACTCTATACCGTTCTCATTGATTATAATATCGGTTTGGTCCACGCTCTTCTTTCCCCGCAGCTTTATACTCACCGTGATATAAGGAAATACTTTTACAAACAGCCTGAACAGTACAAGCGCCGCCACAACGATTCTGAGAAACACGTTATAATTATCCGGCAGAAAAACGCACATGCAGAACAGTGATGTGAGAAACGCGCCCAGTATATGCCTTCTCCACTCGCTGTAGCCGCGGCCTCTGTTATACTTTAGAGAAAGAAGCAGATCATTTTTCTTTCGTGCGCGTTTATTTCTATTGATGTCTCTTGTATGCAAAATCTTCAGTTCCACTTTTTCCCCGCCCTGCTTTTCTTCATATTCCCGAAAAATTCTGCAGTAATGCGCCATCTGATTCCTCACATACAAAATATCATCTCTGGAGAGATACCTTTTGTCCAGTCTCAGTTCCCTGTCAGGCCCGGTGATCTGAAACGCATCTGCATTTTCCTCCACGTCCGGAAGGTCATTATAATAGTAACACTCCTGTGCGCCTGAGAAGTACCGGATCAGAATATACTCTGTGTTAAATTGTCCTTTTAAACTTTTCTCTTCGAATTCCTTTATCCTGGCTTCTATACTGCTTTTCTGCAGACTGACGGATATCCTTACCACAGCAGTCAGCAGTACTTCTGATATGACAGCCAGCAGAAGAATATAGCGTATTTGAAAGTGCTCCTTTGGTATCAGCCAGGCAAACAGCAGAAAGTAAATCAATATGATCCCAAGGCTGGTAAGGGGACCTGCCCATATTCCTCTCTTTTGGTTTAATATTTCGTCCCTCTTCCTGAGATTCTGAGGCACAGTATCGTAGACAAACCATTCTTTTGTATACTCTTCTTTTATTTGCTCTGCTATCATGGGGTGTCCTCCTTTTCTCCCGGCACATAGTAACTATATTCTTTCTTTTCTCTTGTATCGATTTCTTTTTTCATAGCCGAAGGATCGAGTCCCACACTTCCGTCTGTGCCATAACTCACCTGAAATGCCAGGTATGCCCCTTCTCCTTTCATAATCCGATATGTAGTTTCCCCCTCGGTCTCAGATTTTTCTGCCGGATGGTTTGGATCTATATACATATCCCGTGAATTGATTTTCATGAGATAGTCAAATCTGTCGCCTGCCATCAGTTCCATATGCTCAATCTGTCTGCTTACATCGATTCCATTCACTGCCTGCCGTTTATCATTTTCCTCCATAGCGCATCTTGCAATCCAGAAAATATCTTCCGAATCAGTCACGACTTTGGCACTTCCATAAATATCTGCGTCATAATTTGTCAGTGCAGGATCCTCTTTTAAGATCGATTTCATCTCTTTTTGCAGATCTTTTCCCCTCTCTGTTTTGTCCATAGGCTCATATTCGGTGTCAAAGACTACCGGCGCCTGGGTTTGATAGAACTGCATGGGGGCCGATTTATCCATAGTCACTCTGCATAATGTGATGGTTCCTCCTTTTTCCAGAAAATTGTTTTTCCCTATTACACAGCCCTCATCCAGAACAAGTGTCCACTGTGGAAGCCCATTACGGCACAGGGCAACCGCCAGAGTTCCGAACTGTACACATTCATCGAATGTGTAGGTCTCTTCAGTCTGTGAGGCAGCGCGTATCGTGATGCCGTCTATTCCTCTTTCGATCTCCCAGTCTGCCAGATTTTTACCGATTCCGGCCCATTTTCCGGTGATCACCGTGTACACATAATCCGAGGTAATCCCATTCCCTCTATCCCCGTAAGTCAGAACATACTGGTGCACGTTTCCATCGTCGGGAGAAGTGTAGGTTACCGCACAGACATCATCAGCCAGCCACTGCAGCTTCATCTCCCTGTCTGCGGTATAAGGAAACTGGTCAGATACTTTGGCAAAACAGAGCCTCTGATTCAGATAGGTTGTGACTCTGCCTGCTTCCTCTTCGTATTTCAGTACTGCCATGTGTTTCAGATCCGGTGATACGCTGATCACAGACGACTGCCCTCCTCCCGAATGGAACCCATACGCGAAATTCGTTAAAAAAAGGATGCCGCCTGCTGCCAGGCCGATATTCCTGATCCATTTCTTACGCACAAGCATGCCAAGACTGACAGTTGCCATCACGATAATAAACCCATTTACGATATAGAACAGAATATCTATTATGTACTCAAAATGCTGCGTTCTTCCTACGATAAGGTAGAACATCTGAAGAGCAAAAACGGCAAGGGCCAGGATGCCTGTAACTGCTCCCATGATCTGACGCCCTCTTTTCATTTTTGGAACCGGCGGCAGCAGCACCTGCCCGGTCTCTCTTTCCCCTCTCAGCAGTTCGTCTACACTGACCTCCAGCGCGTCAGCCAGCGTTTCCAGTACACTGACATCCGGCATTCCTCCGCCTGTTTCCCATTTGGATACAGCCTTATTCGTCACCCCCAGCCGCTCAGCCAGTTCTTTTTGTGTCAGTCCGATCTCTTTTCTTCTTCTGGCAATCAATTGTCCCGTCTTATTTTCCATCTCGTGCCTCCCAACCTAGTACAGTAGTGCACTAATAATTCAGCAATAAGCACCTGCTCTCTACGCCATAGCTGCACCTGCTTTCGCTAGACGTAGGAACCACTACGCCGTCGCGAAAGCAGGCACACCTCTGACGCAGATATCAGGCACATATTACTGAAAGATTCATGCACTTCTGTACTAGCCTATTGTTTTCTTAATCATAATCATACCAGAAACCCCAGAATTTACAATACACGGGCAGTTCTACCCGGTCTACGGTGGGTAGAACTGCAAAATACTGTTGACAAACTGCATGTATGGGCATAAAATGATAGCAAGCACTTGCATGGAGGAAAGAAAATTGGATGAAACCAGGCAGAAAATAATTGATGCAACCATGTCCCTGATCCGCGATAAAGGATATGTTGCAACTACAACAAAGGATATCGCGCATATGGCCGGTGTGAATGAATGCACCTTATTCAGGAAGTTTAAAAGTAAAAAAGACATTGTCATGAGTGGGATAGAACAGGAAAAATGGCGGGCCAATGTTACCCCGGATATCTTTCAGAATGTGGTATGGGAACTGCAGCCCGACCTGGAAATGTTCATGAAGGCCTATATGGACAGAATCACCCCGGACTTTGTTAATCTGTCTATCGGACTGAGGGCGCCCCAGCTCTATGAAGAGACTGCCCCGATGATTCTGAAGATCCCTCAGGCCTTTGTATCGACTCTTGTCGATTATTTGAACAAGATGGAGGCATTAGGAAAGATACCGCATGCAGATTTTGAGGGCATGGCAATGACTGTTTTCTCCGCAACCTTTGGCTATACATTTTTAAAAGCCTCTTTTGATAATAAACTGACAGAGATAAGCCCGGAAACATTTGTAAAAAATAGCGTATCCGTATTTGTAAAAGGGCTTTCTTAAAACGGATCCGTGAAGAACTGACAGTGGTACTGTATCGGCAGTACCATTTTATATAAAAATCATGCAAGCAAGTACATGCATTTAAGGAGGTATAAACTTATGATAACAGGAGCCGGATTATTTGTAAAAGCGCTGAAAGCCGAACATGTGAGCACTGTATTTGCCTATCCCGGCGGGCAGGCGATTGATATGTTTGATGCCCTTTACGGGGAAGATACAATCGAACTAATTGTACCAAGACATGAGCAGGGGCTGATCCATGCCGCTGACGGATACGCCCGTTCCACAGGGAACGTGGGGGTCTGCCTCGTGACAAGCGGGCCGGGAGCAGCGAATCTGGTCACCGGAATCGCCACAGCCAATTATGACAGTGTACCGCTTGTCTGCTTCACCGGACAAGTGCCCCGCTGCCTTTTAGGGAAAGATGCTTTTCAGGAGGTTGACATTGTCAGCATGACTTCCAGCGTCTGCAAATATGCTGTAACAGTAAAAAAACGGGAAGATCTGGGAGCAGCCATCCAAAAAGCATTCCATATTGCCAGAACAGGTAAACCCGGAGTCGCTGTAGTGGATCTTCCAAAAGATATCCAGCGCGAATTAGGGGACAGCAGATACGATCAAGGCCATGCAGCCTGCAGCCTCCGGTCTGAATGTCCCATCTCTGAGGAGCTGGCAGATAAGGCCATGACGCTCTTATCCCGTGCCCAAAGGCCATTATTCCTGATCGGAGGCGGCGTTCATATCAGCCGGGCTGAAAAAGACATGCAGCATCTTGCCGAGATAACAGGCGTTCCAGCCGTCACCACGATTATGGGAAGAGGCTCAATTCCAACAACGCACGGGCTCTATGCCGGCAATCTCGGCATTCACGGCTCCTACGCCGCGAATATGGCTGTCAGCAGCTGTGATGTGCTCTTTTCGATCGGCACCCGCTTTAATGACCGCATCACGGGCAGGCCCGAAGAATTTGCGCCAAATGCCTCGATTATTCATGTGGATATCGATTCTTCGGTCATATCCAGAAATATCCCCGCGGATCTCCCAATCCTGGCTGATGCCGGTTCAGCAATCCGTGCATTTACCAGACGGGCTGTAAATCTGCCGCTTGAAAACTGGATCCGGCAGATCCGCACATGGCAGAAAGAGCACCCTCTTGTGATGAAGGGAAACGGTATCACACCCGCAAAAATTATCCGGACCATTAACAGTACCTTTCAAAAGTTGATTATAGCCACCGATGTAGGGCAGAATCAATTATGGGCTGCCCAGTATCTGGAGCTGAATGATAAAAAGAAGATGCTAACATCCGGGGGACTCGGCACAATGGGATATGGATTGCCAGCCGCGGTCGGTGCCAGGATCGGGAATCCAGACACCAGGGTCGTACTGATAACCGGAGACGGCGGCCTGCAGATGAACATTCAGGAAATGGCAACAGCCGTAGCTTATGAACTGCCGCTTATTATTTGTGTCTTGAATAACGGATATCTGGGCAATGTAAGACAATGGCAGGAAATGTTTTTTGGAAAAAGGTATTCCGGCACATGTATGCGTTATAGAAAAAGCTGTCCCTCTGCCTGCTCTGCCCCGTCTGAACACTGTCCCGTATATACTCCGGACTTTATAAAGCTGGCGGAAAGCTATGGAGCAAAAGGAATCCGCGTAACCCGTGAAGAAGAGATTCTTCCGGCGCTTACAGAGGCCGGAAGGTCCACGGCTGCGCCTGTCCTCATCGAATTTATAATTGAAAGGGAAGAAAACGTTCTTCCAATTGTGCCTCCCGGAAATGCTTTGGATGATATGATAGTATATCCTGGATAAGCAGAGTCAGTCCCGCACGGCATCAGCGAGTTCATTATAAACAGTTATTGCATCCAGAATGTGATACTGCTCTGTCTCATGGGATCCCGGAGCATGTGCGGTGACCAGGATATACTCTTCTCCGTCTACCTCCGCCAGGCTTGCCAGACATAAACCAGCCTCATCCGTGTAACCGGTCTTGCCGCCCAGGATCTCGCCGTTTTTAAGACCGGTATTCCCGGCGTTTTCAAACAAAGTACTCCCTATGGTGAACCCTTCCGGATGCACATTCGTAGGCTGCACCGTATAACTTCTGGATGTAAATACTTCCCGAAACTCTGCATTTTTCAGTGCACTGTCAAGCAGGAGGGACAGATCCCGGACCGTTGTATAATGTTCTGCATCCTGAAGTCCGGTCGTATTGCTGAAATGTGTGTCATCCATCCCAAGTTCGGCCGCTTTTTGATTCATCAGGTCCACAAAGCCCTGCTCTGATCCCGAAACTGCCTCTGCCAGAGTCAGGCAGCACTCCGCCCCCGATGCAAGTATGACACCATATATATAGTCCCTGGCCTTCGCGGTTTCGCCTGGTTCAAAACCAGCCATTGATGCATCCATCTGATAAAGATACTGGTAAAAATCGTATGGGCTGGTCATTGTCTCATCGAGATCAGAAATATTTTCAATCGCCACTAATGCTGTCATAATCTTGGTCAGTGACGCTGGATAGATCCGGTCATCTGCACCCCTCTGGGCTATGGTTTCCCCGGACTTCAGTTCTGTCAATATTGCATTCGGGCTGTTCAGCTTGTCCATGCTGATGTTCTCTGAATGCAGCGTACTGTTATCTACGTGTATGCCCGGTTCCTGCCTTCTTATTATGGACAGCACCGCTGCAGCCGCTAATATCAGCAGTACCAGAAGAACCAGTAAAAACAGCATCCTCCTTAGATATTTCATACGTCTTCTTTTTTTTCGCTGATTCTTTGAGCTTAGCTGTATCTTATTTCTTTCAGTTTGATATCTTGAGTCTTTTTCGTATTGTTTTCTGTCCAATTAAAATCCCTGCCTTTCTAAGAAAATTATACAAAATCCCGATGTTAGATAATTTAACTTACTATTGATAATTTCCTAAGAAAAGTTAATATTCGTTTATTATAATATACTATTGCATTTCTTTAGCTAGTTAATCGTTTTCACAGGCAGGGGATACTTATAACAAAAGTGGTCAATTCCCCCTCGCTTTTTGCATGGATATCTCCTTCATGCAGAATGATAATTTCTCTGGCAATTGCAAGTCCAAGCCCTGCACCTCCTGTATTTCCGGAACGCGCCTCATCCGTCCGGTAGAATTTTTCAAAAATATATGGGAGCTTTTCTTTCGGTATGGTCTTCCCTTTGTTTTGTATAAAAATCTTCACATAGTCCCCTTCTGTCTCGGTCCGGATAACGATTGCGGTTCCCGGATAACTGTAAGACACGGCATTCTTCAGAACATTCTGAAACACTCTCGCCAGCTTTACGGCATCTCCATAGACCAGAATCTCCTGCCCAGTTTCAAGCTCGATCCGGTTGTCTCCCTGCTGAAGAATCGGGTAGAACTCATCGGCCAGCTGTACAAGCAGATAGGACAGATCCAGCGTCTCTTTTTCCAGCACAATCTGATTCAGGTTATACCTTGTAATATCAAAAAACTCCTGAATCAGCCCTTCCAGCTGCAGAGCTTTTTCAAAAACAATCCTGGTGTATTTTTCCCGCTGCGCCTGCGGCATATCTTTTGCCTCATCCAGCATGCTTAAATAGCCGATAACGGATGTCAGCGGCGTCTTGAGATCGTGGGCCAGATACGTGATCATATCATTTTTACGTTTTTCCTCCTCCTTAATCACACGGGTATTGCGCTCTATCCTCGTCTTAATCTGTGACATCTGAACCGCAAGCTGTGCATATTCGGGAGGAAACACCAGATCGGCCTCTACTTCATGCTCCATAAAGGAATGAATCATCTGACTGGATTTTACCACAGCCTGACCTGCCATTTTCCGGCCGTAAAAGGCAGAAATCCCCCGCACCAGAAACAGGCAGACCACCGCCGCAACGCAGACAGACGTCAGAATGAGCATCTTAAATTTAGGCCAGTTCACCTCAGTTATCAGCATATCCTGACCTGACAGATGATCCGTTCCCATCCGGGTCCACATATAATTATCCTGGAACCAGTTCACAAAGCTGCCATTCCAGATATAGTCCACAAAATAATAAATACCAAAACAGGCGGCCAGTACCAGAAGTAATAAAGCCGCCGTTTCGGCCAGTCTTTTCATATTCTTTTCTTTATCCTTCAATTTTATATCCGCACCCCCAGACGGTCTTAATATATCTTGGCTTTTCAAAAGAGTCCTTCATCTTCTCCCGCAGGTGCCGGATATGAACCGTAACCGTGTTATTATTCTTCACATAATACTCATCCGCCCATATCTGCCTGAAAAGACTCTCCGCGCTCACGACCTCCCCCTTTTTCTCACAGAGAATGCGCAGAATATCAAACTCCGTCGGCGTCAGCGGCAAAGGCTCCTCATTTAAGGTACATTTATGAGTCTTCACATTCAGCATAAGCCCCGATACCAGTATCACAGAATCATCCCGCTCAGCCCCCTGATTGTATCTTTTATAGCGCCTCAGCTGCGCCTTCACACGCGCCACCATCTCCAGAGGCAAAAAGGGCTTTGCAATATAGTCATCTGCCCCCAGCGTAAGTCCGGTAATCTTATCAATCTCATCCCCCTTCGCCGTCAGCATAATCACCGGAAAATGATACCGCTCCCTGATCTGCCTGCAAAGAGTAAAGCCGTCAATCTCCGGCATCATCACATCCATAACAGCCAGATCCGGCGGCTCCTTTACAATACACTCCCAGGCCTCCCTGGAATCATAATACTTATAAATGATAAAATCCTCATTCTGCAGATAGCACTCCACCAAATCCGCAATCTCCTTCTCATCATCTACTATTAAGATTTTCTCCCTCATACATATCCTCCTCCATCGCAAGCTAAGTAAATTATAAAATCTTCAAATAAATATTCTTTTATAAAATTCTTAGGAAAATATGAAGACGCAAGGGGGGACGCCTGAAGACGGCAAAGACGCAGGGGCGGCCCGGAAATGCCGTGGGTGGTTCAGAAGGCAGCCGCTTTGTGAAGAAACATTTAGGGCATTTCCGGGCCGCCCCTGCGTCTTTGCCGTCTTCAGGCTATGCGCTTCCACGCGGGAGGGGCCGGTGCAGTGGATCGGGTTTGATAGGACGGAGAGGAACAGGCGGGAGTAATGATGTTATGATAGTTTTTCTACTTTTCCATGATTCCTCCCTCACGATCTCCACCCATCTGCTTGCCTAACGTTTCCTCTTCCGGTATGCCAGCATTAATACGGCCAGTCCTGATATCAGGAAGGCGCCAAGAATTAATACAAACTGAGTATTATCCCCAGTCTTCGGTGTGCGTTTGTCTTTCTCAAATGTAACAGATATCTTATGATTATCCTGGATGTCTGTAAACGTATACCGGTTATTCTTCACGGTCACCTCTCTGCCGTCTACCAGAACCTTTGCCACACGGTAGCCCTTATATGGGGTAAATGTAAATTCGCAGTTCTTTCCCTGCTCCACATCCACTCTGCCATTCGGATCTATCTTACCATTTGCCCCGGCCTCCGCTGTAATGGTATATACGGTAACCTTTTTCTCAATTATATTAAAAGATGTGCTAACTGATTTTGTATATTCAGTTTCTTCCCAGCCATTACCGGTATACTCTTCCAGTTGAAATCCTGCCGTCAGTTCGTAACTTCCAAGCCTTGTGCATTTGAATTTAACCGTATATGGAGGATTCTCCCAGCTTTTTATTGCTCCGCCCCAGGTCCAAGTCTTTGGCACCCATCTGGTATCTCCCGCTGCAGGAGAAGTATTTTCCATACCAACACCGACTGCTGTAGCAGTCCAGACAGTTTCTGCCTCATAGGTACCGCCTTGTTCGATTCCGGTTATCTTTGCCCCATCAGAACTTATCGCGGTCCTATATTTTACCGTTTCACTGGGAAGGCTTTCCATGGCTTTATCAGGATCATATTTAGCACGTGTTACAAATTGATACTCCGTATCTGGCTCCAGCCCGTCAAATTCCGCATTTTCCTGCCAGCTGATTGTACCGTCTGCCATTCGCATACCATACTCCAGCTTATCAGCTGCCCTAAGCACAATAGAAGTATCGGAACGTTTCAAAATCTTTGGTGCCAAAGCCGCTGCTGCTGCGTTCTGTAATGTTGCCACACGGAGTATGTCACTATTCTCCCCCTGCATCTGTACCTTTTCATCTACATTGCAGCGCATAACAAATTGATATTCTGTACCCGGAGTCAGGTTGTCAAATACACCCATGGTATTCCATTCAACGTCTGTCCCGGTACCCAACATCCCGAATTCCATACTATCCGGGTCTTTCTCCTTATCCGGTACTTTTAACGATACGCTCGTATTCGTTCTGTCTGTCACTTCCGGAGCATATGCCGGTTTATCTGGCGCAGATTTCTTTGTCCTGACATCAGCTGGTATACTGCTGTCGCTTGCGGGGTAAGTTACATCTTCATATTTACCTGCTGCAATCCTGAGATAACACTTATAGGGGGTATCTGGCGTCAGCTTATCAAATTGGGGATCTGTCTGATAATCTGTTCCATTAATACTGAATTCATATTTATACTTAGGATCCGCATTCTTGGGGAGTTCCAATGTGATCTCTGTATCTTTTACTTCTTTAACGATTGGTGCCTCCGGAGCTGTAAGCGATGGCGCCGGAGCTTTTGCCTCGACTTTGCTCCGTTTTTCATTTACCGGCTTTTTAATAGCATCTGAAAAATTCTGACTGTTATTTGTTTCCTTTTTAGTATCATCAGGCACCTGCTTATTAGCCTCAGGAGTATCTTTTGTACCTTCCGATGTTATTTCTGTATCATTTGCCAAATTCTGTGGCTCATCCATCGGACTCTGCTTCTCTTCTCCCACCTCTGAATTCTGATTACTGTCCGTCAGTTTCTGCGTTTCATCTGGTTGAGCAGCCATATTTTCAGGTGGATCAGGCGGCTGGTTCTGGGGAGTATCCGTAACCACATTCCCAGCAATTACATTTGTTGCAGCCGTATTTTGATATAATATAACATCTTCTCCGGTATGCCGACATGCAAAACTGTATTGTGTTCCGGGCTGCAGCCCGGTAAACACAACCGTTCTGCTTGCCTTATCATACTGTCCCGCCTCCGCCCACTTCCATATCCTGGCATTGTTTTTCTCGGTCTCTATGGCATATTCATAGTCTTGTTCTGTTCGCAGCTTAATACGATCTGTTGTCTTTTCTATTACTTCTGGTTTCTGTACACCGGTATCCTGCGTCACATTTACAGTCTCTGCCGATACTGGAAATGCAGGAAGTATCCCTGCGGCGCCTATCAAAACAAAAGTTAACAGTAAAGCCAATCCTCTTTTACCCTTCCATTTCATAAAATCCACCTCCTTTTGAGATTGTGTTTGAATGCGAATAATGCCAGACAAAGGGACTCTTTATTATATTATATCAGAATTCTCCAATAAATAAATTAATATTTGCTTAAATTCTCCATAGGGGTCAGACCTCTTTGCGCTCCGTTATGTATTTGCTTGACAGTAGGTTGCAGACAGGTTAAGATAAGCATAAAAAATCTATGCTGCAGACAAGCTGCAGCATTTATATTTATTGAATAGATAACGAATCCGCATGCATTAACCGCCATTTTTTAGAGCTTATGCTGATTGGCTTATGAAAGGAGATCCCCCGCAAATGTACACATTTACCCAATTAGAAATTCATAATAACCGACATTTTTATCCTCTGTTCTGTGGATGTCAGGCCTGCAGTCCCTCCTACTCCTTTGGCCCTGCAATGAGGGAATATCATTTATTTCATTTCTGTCTGGAAGGAAAGGGGCAGTTTTTTGCGGGTAATGTCTGCCACCGTATCCAAAAAGGACAGGGGTTTCTTATCTGTCCCGGAGATCTGACCTTCTACCAGGCGGACGAAAAAGAGCCCTGGACTTATCTCTGGATTGCAGTAGAAGGAGACATGGTGAAACACCATCTCTCCCTCTGCGGCCTTTCGCCGGAAACCCCTGTCATCGCCTGTCCTTACGTCCAGGAGCTGCGTGATATCATCCTGGATATGTTGGAACATTATGACGCAGATTACAGTAACGAACTCTATAATCAGGGACTTCTATATCAATTTTTTTCTTATCTGGCTAAATCACCAGGCGTATATAAGCCAAGTGAGCAGCACACGGAAAGCCAGTACATTGCCAAAGCAATCGAATTTATTAAGGTGAATTATCAGTCTCCGATTACGGTACAGCAAATTGCAGACTATGTTTCATTAAACCGCTGCTACCTGTCCACCCTGTTTCAAAAAAATGTGCATTTCTCTCCGCAGCAGTTTTTGAAAAAATATAGGATTACCAAGGCTTCTGAACTACTTGCAAATACCGATCATCTAATCAGGAATATTGCATTTTCCTGTGGATATACCAGCGAACTGGCTTTTACAAAAGCCTTCCGACAGGTAACCTCATTAACCCCCAGTGAGTACCGCAGGAGAAATAAACTTACGTCACGCACTATATGTACAAAGAATCCTCATGAAGATGATACTTATTAGCAATTCCAGAAATCTTTAGGTTTAATATTTATGAAAATAATAAAGACGTGATTGATAGTCCCCATTTACTCCATTATAAAAGCTGCTGTCTTCGCCGCAGGATTCATCCGAGAGGTTCCATCCTGCGCGAAGGAGTTCATCCCCATAATATATGCCGCTCTTTTCACCGCATTCTGTCTGGTACAGCATATTCTCATCAAGTCCCTGAAGTCTGAGACGGCGGTAACCTACGTTCACTTCCTGAAGTACTCTGTAATATCCCAGCAACGCCTCCGTTTGATCCGGTGAAACTACCATCCAAGCTGTTTCATTCCCGTCCCCTTCAAATGGGCTGATTAAACGGTAAAAATCACCCTGCTGGATAAGCTTGCGGTGCTTTTTCATAAATTGAACCTGATCCTTTATGGTGTCTCTTTCTTCCTCTGTTAGTTCATTTAAATCCAGTTCATATCCAAAGGTGCCGAAATAGGCCACATTTGCCCTGCTGTCCATTGGAACGTTACGATGCAGCTGATGATTTGGAATCGCCGAAACATGAGATCCCATGCTGCTCAAAGGATAAACCATGGATGTTCCATATTGGATTTTAAGACGTTCCATTGCATCCGTATCATCTGAAGTCCAGCATTGAGGGGCGTAATAGAGCATCCCTGGATCGAATCTGGCGCCGCCGCTTGCACAGGATTCAAATAGAACTTCAGGGAATTTTTCAACCAGCCGTTCATACAGCCTGTACACTCCGAGTATATACTGATGATAAACTTTTCCTTGCTCGTCTGCATTCTTCCCCGATGAAAAGACCTCCGTCATACAACGGTTCATATCCCACTTGATATAAGAAATATCCGCCTCGGTCAGGATTTTTTCCATCATTGAATAAATGTAGTCAACGACTTCCACTTTTGAAAAATCAAGAACCATCTGATTCCTGCCATAGGATGTGTACCTGCCTGGCGTCTGCAGTACCCAGTCGGGATGCATTTTAAACAATTGGCTGTCTTCATTTACCATTTCCGGCTCAAACCACAGCCCAAAATCCATTCCCAGCGCCTTTACTTTTTCCGCAATCCCGGTTACACCAGCCGGAAGTTTTCTTTTATCAGGATACCAGTCTCCCAACGAAGACGTATCGTCATCCCGCCTTCCAAACCATCCGTCATCAAGCACAAACAGCTCTATCCCCAGCTGTTTAGCCGTATTCGCCAATGCCAGTATCTTTTCTTCATTAAAGTTAAAGTAAGTAGCTTCCCAGTTATTAATCAGGATAGGCCGCACCCTGTCACGCCATACTCCCCGTGCCAGCCTTGTCCGATATAGTTCATGATACGTCTGGCTCATACCATTAAGGCCCGCATCGGAATAGACCATAACTGCTTCCGGAGTCTGAAAGCTCTCTCCGTCCTGAAGTCTCCATTGAAAACCGCTTGGATGTATTCCCAGCTGTACTCTTGTCACATGATACGTATCTACTTCGGCCTGTGCGAGAAAATTTCCGCTGTATACAAGGCTGAACCCATATACTTCACCACTATTTTCGTCTGTGCCAGGCCTTTTTAAAGCAAGAAATGGATTATAATTATTACTGCTGCACCCTCTCATACTGTAAATGCTCTGGATACCATGCTCCAGTTTCCTGTTCCTGACTGCCCGTTCTCTTGACCATGCACCAGTCAGCTCAACCATTTCATAATCCATATCCGGAAGGTCCAGGCTTAAACTCATCGCAGTGTTCAGCCTGATTCCCTCCGGAAGACCACATTCAAATCTGGCGTTCCTCGTAATCACGGGATAGTCCCGATAGATCGTATAAGTAAGTACCAGCCTCGTACGTATCAAGCTGTCCTCAAGTTCAACCTCCAGCGTCTGGGCCTCTTCATCTAACTCTGTATATGTAGCAGGCAGTTGCTCTAGTTTCGGCTTCCCGGCGTAAATCTTATGACTCCGATACACAAACTCCGTAATCCGGCTCCCGTTAACCTGTTCTATTTCATATGCCGGATATCTCATATCTCCATGTCCAAATGATGGATACTCCTGTCGGATATGTTCCATACTGAAACGCTGGTCCCCCGGAAAAGCACACGCTGACATGGGACGCTTTTGCAATTCAAGTAAGTGCCCAAAACTTTCCCGGTCTCTCAAAGTCTTTCCAAAATAAAGTTGTCCTAATTCACCGTTTTTTAGAATAGTCATAATGTAACTTATCTTATCATTGCATAAATGAAACTCTCTTGAATCCTCATGAAAAATAATACTTGCTGTCATAAAACATAACCTCCTTTTGTTTTGAGATTATAGCATATGCTGCAGAGCCAGACCTATCCAATTGTTAGATTTATATATTGTGAGTGTTTGTTCTTAGGGGTCAGACCCCTTTGCGCACCGTTTTCTGAATATTCTAAACTTAACAACGCTTAACACAACAAAAAAACGATACCTTCTGGTACCGTCTCTTCATTCCATATGTATATACCTTCAAAACTGCATACAAAGAATTAAATCCATCCATGATCCTATCACCTTGCTTGGTTATGCCCTCGACCTATTAGTAACAGTCAGCTCCATGTGTTGCCACACTTCCACCTCTGTCCTATCTACCTCGTCGTCTTCAAGGGGTCTTACTAACTTGACGTTATGGGATATCTCATCTTGAGG
>NZ_CYZU01000063.1 GCF_001404335.1 Faecalicatena contorta | reverse complement strand
ACATTATTTTGACTGCTGCACCGAGGTTTATCACGGTCAGCGTGGTAAATATGTACGTTTGGATTAACGGTTCCCCGATATCAAAGATCGCATTCAGCGGCAGTACTGTAACCGCACGCAGAAATGGCACCGTCGTGATCATGTTGCTCAAAAACGTCATCAGGTGCATCCACAGTTCGATGACAATATACCCGCCCAGAATATTTCCGAAAAGCCGGAGCCCCAGGGAGATCGGTAATGTACACTCCTCCAGGATCTTCAGCGGGAACATGAACGGATACGGGTCACACATTTCTTTGAGTTTCCCCTTTACTCCATGCACCCGGATGGAGTTACACAGGATCATCAGGAACGTCAGTCCTGACAGTGCAAACGCCACATTTAAGTCCGCCGTAATCGGGCGGATTCCGAACATCCCAAGGCAGCTCGCACAGAATACGAACCCAAGGATACTCCCCACATAGGGCGCATAGGACTTGTTCTCCTTCCCCATGTTGTTCTCCGTAAACTTATACACCCAGCCCACGATGAATTCCGCCAATATCTGTTTCCCTTTCGGCACCGTCTTCAGCCCGCTTCCGAGCCAGATCCCCAGCACCGCCAGTATCACGGCGATCACGAGTCCAAACAATGTACTCTCTGTGATAAACAGCTTTCCCTCTCCGAAGCCCAATATAATCCGGGCGCCGAGTTCTTCCACGTTTATCATTGTTTTTTTACTCCTCCTATTCCATATACGATGAAAATAGCCAGCGATAAGCCTAAGATTCCTGCTGCATACATCAGCACCGCCGCCCTCCCGGCCCTCATGGACACGTACGCGGCTGCGATATAGAGCAGGTAACGGAAAAGAAATATCTGGACAACATAAATATTCCTGACACCCAGCAGCCGGCCTACCGCTAATTTTAATAAGTAGTAATTAGCAAAGGCGGCTGCGGATCCCAGAAGCAGCCCAGTCATGGCCTTATATCCGGTTCCGCATAGGATACCGATTATCCCGGCCACTATAATATAAAGAATATAGATAGCTGCTAACTTCCCGCTCTTATTGTCACTCATTCCCATTTTCCTTTTGCTGACAGCTATTCCATTCTCTCTTCGATATCAGAAATTGACCCATACCCGTACATCCGTGTCGTGTTCTCCCTGATAAGAGACGCCAGGTTTCTATTCTGAGCAACGCACTCCTGAACATATTGAGAATACAGCTTTTCTGTGTTTTCACCGTAGGAATACAATTCCCCTCTTTGATACGTCTCTATAGAGGTTTGGCCCGGTGCCTCCTGACATGCACGGATCGGACGCCCCCGCCGTGCGTATTCAGGATGTTCCTGCTCAAATTCTTCCGCCCATTTTACATGTGCAGCAACCGTTTCATCCACGCGCATTTTCCGCTCATCAGAAATTACGGGAAGAACTTTTTTTAATTTTTCGAACTCTTCAGGCGCCGTACTTTCCATCATATACGCATACTTTGCAAACAACAGATTCCTGCCCTCTTCACGGGCTTTGCACAAATCATCGTAATAACTGTCCAATATCTCCTGCGGCCAAACAAGGAACTGACTTTTTCTCATAATATAGAAGGTTTTCCAGTCATCCTGGCAGGATGCCCTTCCGCCCTGATTGTTTACCTTTTGAAACTGTCTCCATTCCTCTTCGACTATTTCTCTTATATTACTCATAATTTTTACCCCATAAGTACCGGTAATGACCGAATCCGCTTATCCTGAATACGGGTCATCACTGCATAGGCATGTTCCTCGAGATAATCCGATGTACTGCTGCTTATTCCTTGGCTCCACAGTTCCTCTCTTACTAAATCCGCTATCTGCTCCACCATATCAACCATCGGATCTTCCCTGTTCAGTTTATACCGGCACTCTTTCCATTTACCCGAATCCCAGTGACTAACGTCCAAAGCCCCAGCCGCCATATTCTTCAAAAGATCTTTGACCTTGCCAAGCTTTGGCAGTTGTTCCATGCCTCTCCACATCCATTTATAATATGGACAATAAACACGATTCAGAAGAAACACCAGAGATATGGCATTTCTCATGAATTCGTCCAGAGCAAATTTTGCTGCCACAACATCGTGTCTCCACATCATACGTGCATAATTGCACTGTCCGGAATGCGCCATCTTGACTGCACAGGCTGCAATCTTTTTCAGCCTGATGTCTTCTGGATAATAATTGAGAAGCTTCTCACGTATTTCAGTAAACATGCCCAGATTATCCTCGAACACCTCTCCGTTCGTCGCTACAGCAAAATAATGTTCTGGAATCCGGAGCCAGTCTGTCAAGTTTTCCGGGACTATATCCCGGGTAAGAAATTTTTGATAAAAGCCCTCGATCTCCAGAATTCCCCGGCGCCCCGCAGACTGTTCTCTAATCAGGTTTGCGCTGACGCTTTTATATTCTTTCGGAAGTGCATCATAGATCTCAGACATGCTCTCCCTGACCTCGGTATATATATTTCTTGGAAACCATACACAAAAAGACGGTCCATAATCATGATCCATGGAAATCTGATCGTCAAAACCAAAGCACTCTGACCCTTCTCCAACCAGACCGACCGCCGCTTTTTCCATATACTCGGGAAACAATTCCATCAAAATGGGTTTACCGACATTTTCATAATATTCCCGTGACAAATCCAGGCCTTTCATCTCAACTTCTAATCCGCTCAACTGGCTCATCATTTTTTTTCTCCGTTCAGCAAAGCCTGAACGCCCTTATAATTCCGCTCCAGACGCTCATAGTCTGCATTTTTGCCATAATACTTCATTGTCTCATTCATTGCCTTCTCGTACATGTCCAGCGATTCCTGCAGATCCTTCTTCAGATAAGCAATATACGCCTTCATGGCCAATACACTGCAATAATGAGCACTATCTCCCTTTCCCTCAAAAAGCTTTAATGCTTCGTCCACACATGCATCCGCCTTTGCAACATCAGGCACTTCACTTCTCAATAACACGCCGGCCAGATTGCTGTAAGCGGCTGCACACTCATCCCAAACTTCCGGAATCGTCTTCAGCACGTCGATCGCCTTCTCACAATACCGCATGGCATCTTCACTTTTTCCGAGCTCCAAATATGCCACTGACATGTTGTTATATAAGGCGCCTCCACGGTACTCTTTTTCCAGTCCTTGTTTGCTGTAAGTCTCTTCCACCTGCTGATAAAGTAACAATGCTTCCTTAGGCTTACCGGCAGCCCGATAGACATTCGCTACATTCAGATAAGTAGTAATTCCTTCTGCACTGTCTCCTACCGCATACTCTTCTGTAATCTGTATTGCCCTGAATGCGTAATCCCACGCTTTACCAAGCTGGCTTATGCCGCGGTAATACCCCATCAATTCATTGATGATAGAAAGCTCCACCTTCCATTCTTCCTGATTCTGTGCCAGAACAGCCTTTCCCTCAAGAAATGCTGCGGCCTCCGCATGTTTTCCTTCGGCAAATAGTGCATCCGATTTTTCAAGTATTTCTTTAATTACCATCCTTCTTCCTCCCTTTATATCATAAGCTATATTTTCAGCTTACTTTTTTACTTAGCAATTCCTCTTTGTTCATAGCCCGATAGAAACATCTATGATATACGAACAATGCTCCGATAAAACAAATTAACTCTGTAGTTGGCTGGCCGCTTGCCACACCTTTCATAGCAAAAAGTGAATTTAAAAGGAATGTGATCGGAATATTGAATACAAGCTGCCGGATTGCGAGCATAATCAGTGAATATTGCCATTTCCCTACGGCCTGGCATAATGTACTTACCAGCAGTACAATTGCCATAAATGGTGTACAGAGCATATATTTACGCATAATCTGAACACCAGCCTCTATTGTAGCCGCATCATTGATGAATATCTTAATGATACCTGCACTGAATATCAGAGAAAGTATCATAATTGCCCAAGCAAGTATTTCTGTGATAAGGAATGCACATTTGTTAACACTCCGTACTCGCTTGAAGTTCTTGGCTCCGTAATTGTATCCGATTAGAGGCAGTACTCCCTGTGCTACGCCATGAACCGTATAAATGGAGATAAAACTGATTCGGTTAACAACGCCCCAGCCTGCTACTGCTGCATCGCCATACAAAGAATAAAGTGAGGTCTGTATGATACATCCTGTAGCACCGAGTACGGTCAAACAACCTGACGGCAGCCCGACCAGTATCACATCTTTTATCAGCTTCCAGGACACACCACCCGGGAATGGTTTCAATGTTATATAAGAAGTCTCACGTATCCGGATATAAACAACGATCAGGAAAATCAGCGATACACAATTAGAAATCAGTGTAGCCACAGCCGCACCCGCAACTCCCATATCTGCTCCGAAGATAAAGATCGGATCAAGGATACAGTTTAACAGGCCACCCAGCATAAGCCCGCTGCTTGCTGACTTTGCATGTCCTTCTGCACGCAGAAGATTGCTCATAACAATAGAAAGGACAGTAGGAATGCCGCCAATAACAAACACGATCAGCATGTATACAGATGCTGAATCATAAGACTGTGCGCTGGCTCCTGCCACGTAAAGAAGCGGTTTCTCCAGTATTTGGAATATGACGCATACCACAGCCATAAATACAAGGCTGCCCCAGAACCCATGAGAAGAGGCTTTTGATACCCGGTCATAGTCCTTTTCTCCAAGCGCCCGTGACATGACGCTGTTCGTACCAACTCCCCAGAGGCTTGAGAAAGCATTCAGGAACTGATAGTACGGAAATGCCACTGTAAGTCCAGCGAGCTGCGAAGGATTATTTAACATACCGACAAAAAGTGTGTCCGCCAGGCTGTAGATAATTGTAATAAGTGTGCTGGCAAGCGAAGGAACAACAAATTTAGCCACCGCCTGCGGTACAGGAAGTACCTCAAATACTTCCTTATTCACTTCTTTTGCCATTTAGAAGACTTCCTTTCCGAAATCATTTCCAGCGGCTGTATTCACCCGTCAGAGAAAAATATTCCACACTGTCAAGAACCAGGTAACGTGCCCCAACAGTCTCTTCCGTATAAGTTGCTTTTACAACCGGACATTCCATAGCCTTGGCAATGACGTCTTTGTCTGTCACCTTCTGTGCTGTCCCCTTGATACGCAGCCATGTCTCTGGTGTGCTGGCGCAAATCTCAAAATCCGGTTTTGCATCTATCTGCTTTGCCATGGCCTTTGTTGTGCTGATCGCAAGAATCAGCTCGTCTTTTATCTCTTCTATGTATGCGAGAGGCCGAACCCTTGGCATTCCATCTTCCGTTGTAGCAAAGAAGAAGAACCCCGCCTCACTTATAAACTTCAGTATCTTTTGATTTAATTCCTTTTTTTCCATAACTAATCCTCCAAAATTAGAAATATCTTTCACGGACATCAATGGATTTGCGAGTTGTCAGAACTGGTATATCCCCCGCCGCATCTATTGTTATAATCTCCGCAAGCTGCATAAGATCTTTGTCTACAAAAAAAACATACCCGGATTCCATCGAAATCACATCGTTCGGTTCCGACGAACCAGGAACAAGTCGAAGCTCATCCCGGCATGCATTGCAAGTAGGTTTGATATGCTGGATTTTAAATTTTGTCTGTCCTTTGGATCCAAAAGTTGTCTCCAACATCTTCTTCCCTTCTTTGGTTATCTTAATCATACAATGTCCTCCTTTTCGAAATCTCTTTAAAACACAAGATGAATTTTGGATTTCTGAGAACCAACCATTTCCAGTGCTAGTGCCACTGCTGCAGACCGGCTTCGTACTCCCATGCTGTCAAATATATTAGAAAGATGTTTTTTGACTGTACTAACACTCAGATTCAGTATGTAGGCAATATCGCCATTGCTCTTGCCCTGGCAGAGCCAATACATTACTTCCGCCTCGCGTTCCGTAAGTCCATGTCCTTTTAATATTTCCATGTCTGATTCTTTTTCTGGTATTGGCTTAATAATTCTCGATGCTTCTGTGCTGCCGGTTTCCATGATCGTATCACAAAAATAGGCATAATTTTTCCCAATAAGCCATAAATCCTGTCGTTCTCTTGCATCCCAGAATTGATCAAACATATCTCCATTCTGGAAATGCATCGTAACGATACGGGTTAGTGGTTTCTCGGAAAAAACTGCCTGATTAAACTCAACTGGTCTATTATTCTCATCTAAAATCAGTTTATTGAGAAATACAGCACCTACCGTGTTTGACAGTTCTTCGACTGCCGGCACAATATCGCTAAAATAACGCTTTGGTAACATTATCTGATTATGTGCAATTAAAAACATACACGTTCCTCTCTCCCATTAAATCCAGATTAAATAGAAGCCACATCTCATCCAACACGTGGGGGGCTACCTCAGTGGCGGAAAATCTCTCCCCCAAGTGATAACCCCTCACTGCCATTTTTAAATTATTTTGCTGCCGCCGGCGCTTCGTCTAATTTTGGTTCAGCTTCCGGCTGTTTTCCCCATAAGAATACTTTTATCTTACTAAGGAGCAATTTTCTCCAGAAATTAAGCATCGTTCCTACGCCCAGAGCTGCGATAATCGTTCCAATCCAAATGCCCTGATAGCTGTGCAGGAATACTAAAGAAAGAATCAACGACGTTGCAACAATACATAAATCAAAAATTCTCTTTACATTGCCCAAAGGTTTCTTAACCAGCCAAGCAAATGCAACCGCCAAAGCATCAGGCGGAATAGCCATAATATCTGCTTCCAAATATGCCATCAATCCTAATCCAAGGATAATAACACCAACAATTATGAATACTAACTGGATATACCATTTATCCGGTGTTCCAAGCGGCGAAATCAACCACTTACTGAAATCAGTAAAATATCCAAACATAACAGCTGCCGGGAACTGCAGAATATAAATAGGTTTAAATTCCTTACGATAAACTATTGCTTCAATGATAATATAGCAGCCGTATGCAATCCACGTTCCTGTACCGACACTGATATTCAGGATTCTGCCGACTACATAAGGCAGCGTTGTGACTGGTGAAACACCAAAATTAGAATTAACGGCAAATGCAATACCGAGACTCATAATCCACAAACCAATCACATAGGTCAGCAAGCGCTTAATGCCCATTGGCTTGCCCAAAAACTTTACTTTACTCATTATTAGGAGTCCCCCTTTTCAGTTCCGCCTATCTTACAAATCAGGCCGTAAGACCTAAAAATGTCACGGATTACCTCCATACGCTCATCTGATGGGGATTCCACCTCTTCTCCCAATGGATATTCCCGTCCGAGACCTGTATACTTGCCCATTCCCATACGGTGATAGGGCAGGATATGAATCTCTCTGGCACCTATCTCTTTCGCATACCTAGCAGTCGCGTCCATGTTTTCGTCTGTATCATTCGCACCCGGAATAACCGGGATGCGAATGATTACTTCTGTATTCGTCTCATCCATAATTTTACGAAGATTATCCAGAATCAATTCATTGGATACTCCTGTCAGTTCCTTGTGGGCTACCGGATCCATATGCTTCACATCATAGAGCGCCAGATCCGTATATCGTAATACAGGTTCAAATTTATCCCATGCCACATATCCACAGGTCTCTATAGCTGTATGGATATAATTGTCCTGACATTCACTAAAAAGTTCTTCTAGAAATTCTGGATGCATCAAAGGCTCGCCGCCGGATACGGTAATTCCACCGCCGTTACTGAAGAACGGTTCATCATGTAAAATTACATCCATTACCTCATCGACTGTCATCGGTTTCCCGACCCTTTCGATTGCCGCTTCATAGCATGAATGCTCACACATATCCTGATCTTCACATGTTACGCAAACATCGTGATCAAAGATTGGGTTATCACCCAGCTTCTCCGGCAGCTTAACTGCTCCTTTGGTGCAAAAACTTACACAACGATAACAATGTACACAAGAGCTAGGGACATGGATAACATCGGATCTAAAAACCTGTGACTCCGGGTTTGCGCACCATTGACAGCTCAGCGGGCATCCCTTCAAAAATACGGTTGTCCTTACCCCAGGACCGTCCTGGATTGAAAATCCCTGGATATTAAATACAAGGGCTGTTAAATCACTCATAATCTCTCTCCCTATTGTTTATTTAAACATTGTAATCAAAATTTACCATGTCTGGCTGGTACGTGCAATAATCTCATCCTGTACAGCATCTGCCAGTGTTACGAAGTAAGCACTGAATCCTGCAACACGTACGATCAGGTCTTTGTTCTCTTCAGGAGCTGCCTTTGCTGCCAACAGTTTTTCCTGTGTTACACAGTTGAACTGTGCCTGGTATCCGCCTTCATCGAAGTATGTCTTCAGAAGAGTCAGGAATTTGTCGATATTCTCTTTACCGGTCAGGGCTGTTGGGTGGAACTTCATGTTAAAGTGAGTAGATCCATAAACTACCGGGTCAATCAATTTAACTGCAGAGTGGATAACTGCTGTCGGTCCACTTGTATCTGTTCCAGGTGTTGCGGAAAGTGTAGCATCCGTAAATGTCTCGCCTGCTTTTCTTCCATCCGGTGAAGCCCAGCTTCTCATACCAAATGGATAATGTCCTGTTACTGAGTAAGCAGAAGGTGTAATTGTCGGACGGCCCATGTAGTCAGGTCTGCGGTTATGGATTTCAGCGAAATCAGCATGTAACTGACGTCCAAGTAAATCTACATAATCATCATCGTTGCCGTACTTCGGAGCTTTCTTACACATGTTCTGGATATCTTCATATCCTTCCCAGTTAGCTGCAACTGCTTCAACAAGCTGTTTCATGGTGATTACTTTGTCATCATAAACAAGTTTCTTGATTGCTGCCAGACAGTTTGTTGTATCAACATTACCAGAGATACAGATTCCATCACCCCAGTTGTATCTAGCGCCACCGTCTACAACGTCCATACCTCTTGCAAGGCAGTCATATGTAACTGCGGAAAGCAGCGGACACGGGAAGTCTCTCATAACGTTCCACTCTAATGTAGAGATATCACGGCAGATAATTTCCCAATATTCATAATATTTCAATAACTGAGCATAGAAGTCATCCCATGTCTCACACTCGCAAGGATCGCCGTAAGCTGGTCCAATGCGTTTGCCGCTCTTGAAGTCAACGCCGTTTGAAAGCATGAATTCGAGAGGTTTGTACATATTGAAACGAGCTTCCCAAGCACCATCTGTGTAACCCGGAATAACGGACTGTACACAACCTGAAACAGCCTGGTTACGGATGTCTTCGATTGGGCCGTGCTCATGGAGCAGACGACGTTTCATAGCAACTTCCTGGCCATGGAATGATGGCTGTCCAATACCAGTAGCAACAAGTTCGGCACATTTAACAAGGAACCTGTGTGATAATTTATTGTGATACATACAAGCGAGAAGCGGTTCCGGACACTGTGCACGGCGCTGTGCTTCTACTACCAGATAATCAAGTTCATTTGTTCCGTCGTCGCCGGTCTTCGGATCAAGTCCGCCGATGGTCAGCTGCTGAGCGATACGGCTTGAGTTCCACAGAGCAAGCTCAGGTGACATAACGAAGTTCTGTGTATTAACTTTCAGGAACCAGAACTGGATTAAGTCGATAACTTCGTCGTCTGTGATACGTCCAGCATCGATATCATCTCTGTAGCAACGATACATATACTGTGGGAAACGAAGCGGTGCATGGTCAACTGTCATACACAGGTTCTGCCATCCGCCCATGGTGATGAACCACAGTGCCTGGATTGCTTCCTTGAATGTACGTGCCGGATTGCCTGGTACCCAATCACATGTCTCAGCCATTTCTTCTAACTCAGCCTTGCGTGCAGGATCAGTCTCAACTGCTGCTGCTTCTCTTGCTGCGTCTGCATAGCGATGTGCCTGAAGAATCAGAGCTTCACAAGAAATGATACAAGCCTCGTAGAATTCCCATTTCTTATAGTCAGGCATTGGAATCGTTGATTCATTGAATGTGTTTTCGTCAGGAACTTCACCAGCTAATGGGTCCGGACGGTCAACATTCCATATTTTCAATCTTGACTGATAGTCTTTACATTTTGCAATAATTGAATTTAAACCTTCATTAATAACTGTATCGTGATCCGGGAATGTTGTTGTACCCATATCATCGTCAAAGTTAAGGCCTACACCAACATCAATCAGTTCCTGAACATCAAGTCCGTAACGATCTTTAATAATCGGACGAACACGGTCTTTAACTGCATTTCCTACCCAGAACTCACCACATTTTCTGATGATCTCTTTTTCTTCTTCTGTTGCGATAGCTGAACCTCTCTGGAAAGCAAATTCATCGCGGTCAATTGCCCACTCAAACTCTCTGAACGGCTGGAAATAACTTCCGTATGTATAGTCTGTCAGATGTCCACAGATCGGATTGTCATCAATCCATACCTTTTTCTCGCGGCTTAAGCGGTCAAATACCATAGCTTTCAGCATGTTCGGGCTCTTTGTAAAGCCGTATTTCTGATAAATATCAGTCTCGATAATAAGTTTACGAGTATCAATGTGTGGCTCTGTAGCAAATAATTTTTCCTTTGCCGCTTTCAATCTCGGTGTTAAATCATCCCTCTTAGTGTAATTAAGTTTGATCTTTCTAGACATTCGTCTACCTCCTTTTGAAAATGTTAATACGTTTCTAACTGACTTAATAATAAACGAATATCTAGTTTTTCACCATACTACTTTCGGCTACTTTTTTTGTGTATATCGCCGGAAAATAATAAATATGCAAAAATGTTTTGTCAATTTTACACAAATAAATCCACCAAAGTACACTTGCCGAACCCTATACTTAAATATTATACATATTACGCCAAAAAATCAAGCAATACTAGTGAAATTTGCACATCTCCCATATCCGCCTCCCGTCAAAATAACACGCTTCATCAATAGCCGTCACACGGTTACTGTTCAGACCGTGCCGTGCCCCCCGCTGCACGGCATCGGAGCCGATAAAGTGATTGCCGCAGGGGATACAAATGTGGTCATCTGCCGGGCGTTCAGGGAAATGGAGCCGCTTATCCATTTTCCTGAAGCCCGGCAGATGACCACATTCGTATCCCCTGCGTCGCCCCCATCCTCATCTTGCCGACTTCTATTCATACCGCACCATCTCGCGTTTCAAGCGCTGCATGATTTTTTTCTCAAGCCGCGAGATATAGGACTGTGATATTCCCAGCAGATCCGCCACTTCTTTCTGTGTCTTTTCCTCGCCTTCCGGGTTATCGAGGCCAAAACGCATTTTTACGATCAGCTTTTCCCTGCTGGACAGCTTATTGATGGCTTTGATCAAAAGCTTTCTTTCCGCTTCGTTTTCCAGATCCTTATATATGGTATCCTCGTCCGTACCGAGAATGTCCGACAGCAGAAGTTCATTTCCGTCCCAGTCTACGTTGAGAGGCTCATCTATGGATACCTCCATCTTGGTTTTACTATTTCTGCGCAGGTACATGAGGATCTCATTTTCAATGCACCGGGATGCGTAGGTGGCCAGCTTGATTTTCTTCGTAGGGTTAAATGTATTGATGGCCTTGATCAGACCGATCGTCCCTATAGAAATCAGGTCTTCCACTCCGACTCCTGTATTGTCGAACTTTTTAGCTATGTAAACGACCAGACGGAGATTGTGCTCAATCAGAAGCTTTTTGGCTTCCTGGTCATACTCGGAACCGAGATGTTCTATCACTTCTGTTTCCCGTTCTGTCTCCAGCGGGGCCGGCAGCACCTCGGATCCTCCAATATAATGTATTTCTTTGTGGTTAGGGAAGAAAATGCTTCTGATGTCTGGTATTACTTTCAGTTTAAACTGCTGGGGTACTGCTACTTTTACAACCATTTTATATGCCTCCTAATATGTCAGGATTTAAAATCATCTGATATTCCTCTTCTTCTGAAACATGCTCCTCGCAGACGCCTATAACCGGCCTCTCGATCCACCGTTCCTCCTCCAGATGAATACACATTTTCCGAATTCTGAAAACCGGCATAATACTTTCCTTTCCGACCGTTCGGTACGGTATGTAATGGAAACCGTTTTTCATGTCGTCATCTGTCAGAATGGATTTTGCCAGAGCTTTATCTACTACACTTACCGGTTCTCTCGACACACTGTCCTCCAAACCGTTTCCCGTGTCAATTAACGCTTTTACTTTCTGTTCGCCTGCACTGGTATACAGCGTAATCTCACATATCTTTGCCTGCAGAGTCCGCAGTCTGATCAGGAATTTCCAGATTCCCCGTATCAGATAATAGCTGCCCACGGCTGCCGCAAAAAACAGGCTTCCCGCGCGCGCATAGGGATGAAATGCCTGCAGAATCCCCCCGTACAGAAATGCTGCGATATACAACAAACCAAATGCTTTCCAAAATTGCTTTTTTCCTTTGATCTTTAATCCTGTTTTTATCATGAATGTATTGATAACCGCGTGGAATATGATTAATTTTATGACACCCGGCATCGGCACAACTGTCACTGCACATGTCAGTACTGATCCCAATGCTCCGCCCAGAAAGATGCGTCCACGTGTGGTAGGACATTTCAGCACCTGGTTCACTGACAAAAGCAGAAGGGAATCCATCATAAAATTTACAAGAAACAACACGTCTATGTATAATTCATAGTACATGTTCCACCCTCTTTCTCGTTGGTACCATTGGGCACTCAAGCAAGACTTATTATATATTGCATGTCACTGAAATTTTGTCAGATGTTGACGGGAAAAAAAGAAATTGTTTCGACAATCTCACAAGAATCTAATAGAAAGGCTTCCCTGAGAATTTGCTGTAGAAAGAACAGGCAGGAGCTCCGCGGGGCTCCTGCCTGTTTTTTCTTATTGTAACCAGCCTGTCCGGTCTTATTTCTTAAAGAAATCCGGAATCTTAATGGACTGCTCTTTTACTTTGCTGGACGGTGTTCTGGGCTGATCCAGGGTCGGCATTGTGCCGCCTGCCGGTCTGCCCGCCGGTCTCGGAGATGCTGTTCTGCGCTCCGGATCAATCGCACTTCTGCTTACCACATCGCCTGACGGAAGAATCGATCCCACCTTCTGCTGGCCTTCCAGTCTTGCTTTTAACTTGGAAGAACTGCCGCCTACGTTATGTAAGCCGGTTGCGATAACAGTAATTGTTGCCTCATCGGATCTGGAGTCATCATACATAGCACCGAAGATGATATTTGCATTCTCACCTGCGAGTTCCTGAACATACTCAGCAGCATCGGATGCATCCATGAGTGTAATATCTCCTGAAATATTGATAATAACGTGGGACGCTCCCTGGATGGTTGTCTCCAGAAGCGGACTGGCAACAGCCTGCTTTACAGCCTCCAGCGCCTTGTCGTCTCCGCGGCCTGCACCGATACCGATGTGCGCGATACCCTTGTCCTTCATGACGGTCTGAATATCCGCGAAGTCCAGGTTGATCAGGGACGGCACATTGATCAGGTCGGTAATACCCTGAATACCCTGCTGCAGCACTTCGTCCGCCTTCTTCAGGGCTTCCGGCATTGTAGTTCTTCTGTCCACTACTTCAAGCAGCTTGTCATTCGGAATGACAATCAGCGTATCCACGTTCTCTTTTAGCTTGTCAATCCCCGCAAGGGCGTTGGCCATACGGGTCTTCGATTCAAAACGGAAGGGCTTTGTTACGACGCCTACCGTCAGGGCGCCCTGTTCTTTTGCGATACGTGCAACGACCGGAGTTGCTCCTGTTCCTGTTCCGCCGCCCATACCACATGTTACGAATACCATGTCAGCGCCTTTCAGTGCGGCAGATATCTCTTCTGAGCTCTCCTCTGCAGCCTTCTCCCCTACTTCCGGCTGCGCACCAGCACCGAGCCCCTTTGTGAGCTTCTCGCCTATCTGCATTAAAGTTGGTGCTTTACATAACTGGAGTGCCTGTTTATCTGTATTAATCGCTATAAATTCGACACCTGCAATCTGCTCATCGATCATGCGGTTTACTGCGTTATTACCGCCGCCGCCGACTCCGATAACAATGATTCTTGCAGCTGCTTCTGATTCGTTGGTTTTAATTTCTAACAAGAGTATTTCCTCCTTTGTCGTCCTATTAATATTATTTTATACATCCCTTATGCTTGAACGATATAATTCAATAAGTATATAATATAGTCTTTTCGGTAAATAATCAATAGATATTTGTGTATTTTCTGATTTTTTTATTCAATTCACGGGCCTTTTATTTTCTTCTGCCAGGTCCCTGAAAGGCTTTTTTTATGGGGTTCTGGAAACATCTTCCATGTGGCTGGTACAGCAACTCATCTCCCTTTCCTTACTCCTGGGCCGGTTCCGTACCTAATGGTTCTTCCGGATTGTCTGTTTCCGGAACAGAATCCTGGTTCTCTGTGTCCTGTGGTTCCGTCACATTCTGTCCATTGTCCTGGCTCTCTTCCCCGCCCGTTATATCCTGCTGTCCTTCTGCTGCCTGTCCGTCGTCCTGCCCTTCGCTTTCTGCCCCTTCCTGTGCTTCTTTCGGCACAAAACGCACCGCCTTGTCTGTGGCATCATAATTCTCCAGGTGCAGGGTGCCCTGCTTGTCCGGATACTGTTCTGTCAGTTTCTGCAGAATCGGCGGTACCTGCGCGAGCCGTACTTCGTAATTCGTCTTTCCCAGCAATACCTCAACATTGCCGAAATACAGGTTTAGGTCGCTCCCTGAGCAGGTAATCCGGTCCGGCGAGAGCTCGTACTTTACCAAAAGCTGCGAGATTTCCACAATACGCTTAAATACATTCTTATCGGAAACCGGCAGAACCTTGCCCAGTTTTACCTTAGAAGCATCCACTTCCATGCCCTCTATATAAGCCGCAGAATCTATCTTCTCCACGGTGGACAGCACAGCCGTACCGTCTTTGTCAAAGTAAAGGTACTGGTTGTTATAGTCAATATAACCGCTTATCTCCTTTTCTTTCACGGTAACCCGTATGGCCCAGGGGGCCCTGAACGAGATCTTTGAGGACTCTACCACCGGCAGCTGTTTCACATCTGCCTTATTATACTTCCACCAGACGTAAACCGAATTCACGGCATACTTGTCTTCCCGGAGCCAGCCGATGACATCATTTTCCGTGCAGTACTTGTTTCCTTTGACCTCGATCTTTTGTATATGAAAAAGAAGCAGAAAGGCAAATACAATAATTACAATACCAAGAATAAATGTCAGCAGTCCAAGAAATACTCCCCGCCGTTTTTTCTTTTTACGCTCCGGCGGACGGTATCCTTCCTTATATAATACTTCGTTTATATATGCCTCATCATCGTATTCTTCATATCTTTCACGTCTGCTCTTTTTTTTACGTTTCATCTGTCGTCCTCCTTTGTATTCTCTGCCCTATTCTATCAGATTGGAAACACTCAGCACAAGCCCCATTTCCAAAAGCAGAAACATAACAGATGTGCCCCCATAGCTGATAAAGGGAAGCGTTATACCAGTATTCGGGATCGAATTCGTTACAACTGCTATATTCAGGATCACCTGAATCATCATATGCGCCATTGCGCCGGCGGCAATCAGAGCCCCCATCAGATCCTTGGCGCGGGTTGCTATGACAAAAAAACGCCAGATCAGAATCAGGAAAAGCAGAATAATCAGGCTTGCCCCCACAAGGCCCAGTTCCTCGCATATGATGGAAAATATCATGTCGTTCTGTGCTTCAGGCAGAAATCCCAGTTTCTGTACGCTTTCTCCCAGGCCCCTGCCGAACAGGCCGCCTGAACCGATGGCATACAGGCCCTGCAGGGTCTGATACCCCTTTTCATAAAGCTCCGGATTCCTCCAGATGGCCAGCCGTTCCAGACGGTAGCTTTCCAATGCCAGAAAGATACCCATAAATCCGCCGGCGGCCACGATCATCCAGACAAACTGCGCGTATTTAGGGCTTGCCACAAAGATCAGCACCGCTGCGATTCCCATAATAATAATCGCAGTACTCAGGTTGCTGGCTCCAACCAGCCCTACTATAGGAAGAACCGGGACCATTACCTTTATGAGCGTTGTAAGTTTCCCCATTTTTTTTGCATTTTTCGTAACCAGGCAGGCCAAAAACAAGATGACGGCAACCTTAGCAAACTCCGACGGCTGAAATGAAACAGGCCCTAAAGACAGCCATCTTTTGGACCCATTGTACTCGTCTCCTATAAACATAACTGCAACCGATAACAGTATCGCCGTCAGGTAGCCCAGGCCTGCCAGGGGTACCCATTTGTGATAATCAATTTTCGCCACGATCATCATGCCAACCAGTCCCAGTGCAGTTGCAAATCCCTGTTTTTTCAGGTAATAAAAAGAATCGTGGAATTTTACCCGCCCATTATAGGCACTGGTGCTGTACAGAAGAACCAGCCCTATGATCACCAGAAGTAACACAACAATCAGCAGTGTATAATCATACCGCTTCTTTTTAGCAGGATGCTCCAATATAAATTCACTCCTTATAACTGATTTACAAGTTCTTTGAATTTATCTCCACGTTCTTCATAATTCTTAAACATTCCCCAACTTGCGCAGGCAGGCGACAGAAGTACAGCGTCACCGGGCCGCGCATATTTTACGCAGGTTTCCACTGCCTCCTCAAACGTATCTGCAAGGATAATATCGCAGAAACCAAGACGTTCTGCTGTCTCTTTAATCTTTTCTCTTGTCGCTCCCAGCAGCACAAGCTTTTTTACTTTGCCGTCAAAAGCCTGAATCCATTCATCATAAGAGGATGCTTTGTCATATCCGCCCCCAATCAGCAGCGTGGGGCGCTTCATCGCCTGAATCCCTTTAATGGCAGCGTCCGGATTGGTTCCCTTGGAATCGTTATAGTATGCAACTCCGTTCTTTTCCGCAACGAACTCGATCCGGTGCTCTACCCCCGGGAATTCCTTCACGGTCTTCCGAATAATCTCCATCGGCACTCCATACGCCGCAGCCATAGCCGCCGCAGCCATTACGTTTTCATGATTATGTGTGCCCAGAAGCTTCAATTCATCTATATGGCAGACCGCCTCCGGTGTCCCATCTATACTGCAGACAATGCTTCCGCCTTCCAGATATATTCCCTTCTCTAGTTTACGCTGGCTGCTGAAATATAGAACCTTTGCGTTCACTTTTTCCGCAAAACCTCTTGTCACCTCGTCCTCATAGTTCAGAACACATGTATCTTCCCCGGTCTGGTTTCTCGCTACATTCAGTTTTGCTGCAATATAGGCCTCCATCGTGTGGTGCCGGTTTAGATGATCCGGCGTAATATTGAGAACAGCGCTTACTTTCGGACGGAAGGTATGTATGCTCTCCAGCTGAAAACTGCTCATCTCTGCCACAATCACCGAATCTGCCCTGGTGTCCAGCGCAATATCTGTATAAGGGTTTCCTATATTCCCCACCACAAAAGTACTGTCCCTGTAATTTTTCATGATCTCCCCGAGAAGCGCTGTGGTGGTCGTCTTTCCATTGGTACCGGTTATGGCAAGCACATCCCCCTTCCCTGAAACAAAGGCCAGCTCAATCTCGCCCCATACAGGAATATTCTTTTCTCTCATCCGGCCTACGACAGGAAGATCCGTTGGCACGCCCGGGCTCATAACGGTGAGATCCAGTGTCTCCAGAACCGCTTCCGGAAGCTCCCCAAATATCATCTTAACGCTGCCATTTTTACCATCCAGAATTTCTTCCCTTATCTGCTTCTCGTCCAGAGACGCGTTGCCGTCATAAAGGATCACGTTGGCGCCCTTTTTTACAAGCAGACGGCTTGCCGCCACGCCGCTGATCCCTGAGCCGAACACCAGTACATTTTTTTCTTTTAAGTCCATGATTTATACCCCCATCAGCCCGATCAGACACAGGATCGCCGTCACAATGGAGAATACGGCAACAACCCTCGTCTCAGACCATCCGCACAATTCAAAGTGATGATGGATCGGCGCCATTTTAAAGAATCTTTTTCCGCCCGTCTTTTTAAAATAGGTGACCTGGATCATGACCGAAGCCACTTCTACAAGGTAAATCAGGCCTACAATGATAACAAACAGCGGCATCTGCATCATATATGCCGTTCCAATGACAAAACCTCCCAGTGCCAGAGAACCTGTATCTCCCATGAACACGCTGGCAGGATATACATTAAATAGAAGGAATCCAAGCAGCGCCCCCACTACCGCACAGGTAATCGGCTCCACCCCGCTCTTCGTTCCGATTGCCACAACGGTAAAAAATGTCGCTACCAGCACGGTTACACTGGAAGCCAGGCCGTCCAGGCCGTCCGTAAAATTTGTGCCGTTTACGGTTCCAATCACCGCAATAAACATAAGCGGGATCGCGACCCATCCGATATCCCAGTACCTGCCGCCCGAAAACGGAAGCAGCAGCGTAAGCGGAATCTTTGCGACCTTAATAATATAGTAGGCAAAGATTGCGGTCACCACAATCTGAAGCGCCATCTTTTGTTTCGGATACAGCCCGTCGGACCGTTTCATTACCACTTTTAAATAGTCATCCAAAAATCCGATCAGTCCAAAGCCTATGGTTAAAAACAAAATCGGAATAATATTGGGATAATCCTTCACATAAAACAGGGAGGTAATGATCACGCTGCCAAGGATAATGACACCGCCCATCGTCGGGGTACCTGCTTTTTTCAAATGAGACTGTACGCCGTCCGTTCTCTCGGTCTGCCCCATCTTCAGTTTTCTAAGAAACGGTATTACCACTGGTCCCATGAGTAAACTCAATACAAATGAAATCAATACCGGAATCGCTAAATGATAACTCATACACACACCTCTTCATCTCTTTTGTTAACGGAAATTCGCTCCATACTCTAACTACTTTCGTGTCCTCCCGGCCCGCAGCAGAACACCTCATTCAGTATACCTCATTGGCTGCTGTTTTTCAACCAAAACTCTCTCTCGTTCCCTGACAGAACTCTTTCATTTTTTCTGCTTAATCCGCTATATTTTCTTCCCCTGTACCGTTCTCTTCTGCCTCATCCTGTGCGATTTCCTTTTTTTCTATCCCCAGATACGGCAGGACATTATCGTATATGCTGCGTACCACCGGTGCGGCGATTGTTCCTCCATAATACACGCCCTGCGGGTTATTGATCAGTACCATGCAGAGCACTTGCGGATTTTCTGCAGGCGCGAATCCTAAAAAAGATGAAATATACTTATTAGCGCTTCTGGGCAGTGTCTGAGATGTCGCAGTCTTGCCGCCGATGGTATAACCTTCGATATAGGCATTCTTTCCTGATCCTTCTGAAACAACGCTTTCCAGAAGCATCCTCATAGTTGCGGAAGTCTCCTCAGACACAATTCCCTTCTTCTCTTTATACTTTAATTTTTCGATCTCATTCCCCTCTTTATCCAGTACTGCCATCCCTAAGTGCGGTGTTACTCTCCTGCCCCCGTTTACAAGAGAACTGACTGTTGTCGCCAGCTGAATCGGCGTAACCTGAAATGACTGCCCGAAGGAGATTGTGGCCAGTTCCACCGTACCGATATCTTCCTTCTTATGCATAATGGTTCCAGCCTCTCCCGGCAGGTCAACATTTGTCAGGCTGAGGAGGCCGAACTGTTTAAAATAATCATAAAATTTATCGGAACCGAGCCTGAGCCCGATATCGATAAATACAGGGTTGCAGGAGTTCTGTATCCCCTGTACAAAGGTCTCGGCGCCATGGCCGCCCACCTTATGACAGCGTATTTTTCGGTCCTCCACGACTCTGTAGCCGGGGCATGAGAAGTTATCACTGAGGCTGACAACGCCTTCCTCGAGACATGCAGAAGCCGTAATGATCTTAAATACAGAACCCGGTTCATATGTGTCGTTGATGCATCCATTTCTCCACATACGGTTCAGCTCTTCCTGTTTCTGTTCGTCCGTCAACGTGTCCATATCTGTCCCTGTATTTAGTATATACGGCTCGTTCAGATTAAATTCCGGAACATTGACCATTGCCAGTATTTCACCGTTCTGTGGATTCATCATCAGAACGGAAACGCTGTCCGCCTGTTTTTCTTCTTTTACTTTCAGGGCCGCCTGCTCACAGAACGACTGTATATTGTAATCCAGGCTTATCTGCAGTGTATTTCCCGCCACAGGTTCAATTCGGTCCTCCGCAATTCCCTCCAGTTCAATTCCCCTCGCATCCGTCACAGTCAGGATCGTCCCATTTATTCCTTTGAGGTACTCTTCATACTTCACTTCCAGGCCGATGATCCCCTGGTTATCACCGCCTGTAAATCCCAGTACCTTTGAGCCAATCTCATCGTAGGGGTAATAACGCTTAAAATCTTCGTCTACTTTCACGCCGGCCAGATTATAATTGCGGATTCTGTCTCCCACTTCTTTGGCCACATTTGTTTTTACTTTTTCCATCGAAGAGACTTTTTCGACCCTCTTGCGCACAGTCTCCTCATCCAGCTCCAGCTCCTTCATCAGCGTCTGGATTACCAGTTCCGGATCTTCTATCTGATTGTGTATTACGGAAATCGTACAGACCGTCTTATTTGTGGCAAGCACTGTCCCATTTCTGTCCACGATTTCTCCTCTGGCCGCTTTGATCTCCCGCTCTCTCTCGTGAAGTGATTCCGCTTTTTTCTGGTAGTATTCTGCATCGAATACCATGAGATATACAAGGCGGCCGATCAGTGCCAGCAAAATGACAGATGCACAGCAGAATACGACAAGTATCTTCCTTTTATTATATGTTTTGTTCTTCATAAATAAATAACCTTACAAAAGACATTTTTATAACATATTACATCTTTTGTAAGGTTATGCGTATTCTATTCCGTTGGCTGACCGGCCGCCCAGTCATCCAGGTCCGGATTGTAGTTTTCATCTATATAGGAGCCGTCTGCATTATCATAAGTATCCTCATAGGCAGAATCAAAATTCTCGTACTCTGTCTGCTGGGGCTGTGTGCCCTCCTGTACGGTTCCTACCGTAGCTGCAGTATATCCCTCCATTGTTGTGATGCCAAGATAAGGAAATGCCTGCGCCATGATTTTATTTGACAACTCCAGAACATAGCTGCTTGTGGACTGATCCGGCACGTTTGGCTCGTCTATGACCACATATACAACGACCTCCGGATTCTCCTGGGGAGCGTACCCTATAAAGGATAGCAGATACTTTCCCTGATCACGCGGCAGTTTTTCGGCAGTACCGGTTTTTCCTCCGATATCATAGCCCTCCACTGCGGCGCCCTGTCCTGTTCCGGTAGTCATAACCGCCTTCATATACTGTTTGACCGTGGTCGATGTTTCAGAAGAAATTGTCTTTCTGAGGAGTACCGGATCCTTGGTCTCAATGACCTTTCCGCTTTCATCCTGGATCTGTTTTACTACATGGGGTTCGTAGTAATACCCTCCGTTGACCAGAGAGGAAAATGCCGCCGCCATCTGCGTCATAGTCACATTAAATCCCTGCCCAAAGGAATTGGTTGCCAGGTCTGTAATTCCCATTGTCTCTTCCGTATAGACAAGAGGTGACGTTGAGGCTTCTCCCGGCAGGTCTATCCCCGTATATTCACCGAATCCGAAAATGTGCTGATACCTGGTGAAATCCTTGATTCCAATGGACTCAGCCATCTGCATCAGTGCCACATTGCAGGAGTTTGCCACTGCCTGTTCCACTGTTTCCGGGCCATGCCCTGTCCGGAGATGGCAATGGATATCATAATCTCCGACATGCAGATAGCCGCCGCAGACATAGTTCTCATCCCCCTTTAATGCCCCCGTTTCCAGTCCTGCCGCTACCGTAAAAGGCTTTGCTGTAGAACCGGGCTCAAACGCATCGCTGACACAGAAATTCCTCCACAGCGCATTCATTGCTTCAAGCTGTTCATCATCCGACATTTCTTTCAGCTGTTCTTCCGAATATAAGCCAGTCAGGTCTCTGGGATTATTCAGGTCAAAATTCGGATAAGATGCCTCGGCCAGAATCTCCCCTGTATTGGGGTTCATGATTATGACTGCTGTATTCTTACTTCCGGGTTCCCCTTCCCGCTCCTGTCCGGTATGCGCCTCGTTGAATTCTCTAATGCACTGCTCTACAATACTCTGTAGCGTCATATCTATCGTGGATACGACCGTACTGCCATTCTTTGCCGGCTTCACCGTGCGCTCTACCGTAGACTTGCTGTCAAAGTAACCATATTCACGGCCATCGGTCCCGTTCAGAATCGCATTGTATGCGCTCTCAATTCCGACCGCGCCCTGATTGCCGGATACGGTAAATCCTACCACATCGCTGGCCAGGGAGTTGTATGGATATGACCGGTTATAATCGTCTTCCAGCCAGATTCCCTTGACATTCGGATTCTTTTTCTTATCTTCCTCTATCGCCTCAAATTCCTTTGCCTTCTCGTAGGATACGCCCTTTGCCAGTATTTCATACCTGCTTTCCGGCTTTTCCTTTATAAGGGTCCGGATCTTTAATTCCTTGATTCCAAAGCAGTCTTCCAGCACTTTAATCGTGGGCTCTATATACTCATCGTCCGATACCATCACATTAACATCCAGGATGACATTGTACACTCTCTCGCTGGTGGCGATCTTGGTGCCGTTACGGTCCACAATATCTCCCCGTTTATAAGGGATTACTCTGCTGTCATACTCCTGCTGGTCAAGCACAATCTTGGTATATTTATTCCCCTTAGAGGCATTAATATAAGTAATTCTCCCTACAAGAACAATAAAAGCCAGTATGATTGCCATGAACAGCATTACCAGCTTTTTTTGCATCCTCTTCGGAAATTTTTTAGTTAAAAATTGAAATCTATTTTTTCTTTTACGTTTTGCCATAGTTGTTATCCTTAATCTGATACGTCTCTGGATTTCGCCAGAACACCGTCAGATGGTATGTCATTGTACTGCTTTACATAGTCGCTTGTAGGGCTCTCATACTCCACTACATTGCCCTGCGCCGCATATACCATTCCCATCTCATTCATGGCTTTGCTGCGTATCTCCTCCAGATTTACGGAGTCCGCCGCTGCGTTATACGCCGTATCATTCTCGTCTGTCAGGTCTGCAAGCTTCTCCTGCAGCACTGAAATGTTCTCTGACCTGTTTACAATGTCTGACTGCAGTTTCAGATATGCAACACATATAAAAACTGCACAGACTGCTGCTGCTACCAGAAATACCGCGTAAGCGGGGCTCATATTCATAGCTCTTTTCCGGTTTTTTCGCACCTGGCGGCTTGTCCTTTCCGGACGCTGCGGCCGCTCCTCTGGCATTCTCTTTGGCAGGACTTCCGGCTGGCGTACTGTATTACCATAAACATATGCCTGTCTATGGCTGCTATTCATGCTGTCTGATCTTCTGTATGCGGTAACTTGTCTTCTTGCAGCCATGATCGTCTGCCCCTTTCCTTGATGCTGTTCCGCCAGGCTCTCCCCTTCCTGACGGAGCTCTATTTGCTATACTCCTTATAAATGCAGCTTCCCCACAATCGGAAGCTTAACCCTCATCAGGCTCCCTACTTCCTGATGGGATGTACTAGCTCCGTTCAAATATCCGCAGTTTTGCGCTCTTGGAACGGCTGTTTTCTTCCAGTTCTTCCTCACTGGGCAGAATTGGTTTTCTTGTAATTACTTTTCCTTTTGATACATTTCCACAGACACATACCGGGAAATGGCTCGGACAGGTACACGGATTCTCATTCTTCCGAAACGCACTCTTGACAATCCGGTCCTCCAGTGAATGGAAGGTTATGATACAAATCCTTCCGCCCGGATTCAACAGTTCAATCATGTCGTCCAGCGTGTCCCGAAGTACTTCAAGCTCACGGTTAAGTTCGATCCTGATGGCCTGATATGTCCTCTTGGAGGGATGTCCCGAAGTCTTTTGGATCTTCATCGGGATGGCCTGTCTGATAATCTCATTCAACTGTCCTGTAGTTTCGATCGGGCCCTTCCCGCGTGCGATTACAATATGCTTTGCAATATTCTTTGCAAACCTGTCTTCCCCGTAATCCCGTATCACGCGGTAAAGGTCCGATTCGCTGTAGCCATTGACAATATCCTTTGCCGTCATCTTCTGCCTCTGATCCATCCTCATGTCCAAAGGTGCATCTGTCCGATAGGAAAATCCCCGTTCTGCCGTATCCAGTTGGTAAGATGATACGCCCAGATCCAGAACAATTCCATCGACTTTGTCAATGCCTATCTCATGGAGCCTCGGCTTCATATCACAATAATTGCTCCTGATTATTGTAACTCTCTCCCCGAAGTCGAGTAATCGGGCGCCGGCCGCTTCAATCGCCGCCGCGTCCTGGTCTATTCCTATAAAACTCCCCTTGCTGCTTAATTTGCTGCACACTTCAAAGGCATGTCCGCCCCCGCCGAGTGTAGCGTCAACGTAAATCCCGTCCGGCTTTACCGCCAGACCGTCTACAGTTTCTTCAAGTAAAACTGATGTGTGCCTGAATGCCATAAATTCCTCCATTTGTCATCAGAGCAGCCATCACTTTTAGATTCTGATCCCAATTGCTTCCATTCTTTCTGCAATGGCATCCAGATCCTCTTCGCTGACCATGCTCCGCTCTTCCCAAAGTGCCTTATCCCAGATTTCAACGCGGTCCTGAACTCCCACGAGGACAACATCTTTTTCCAGTCCGGCTGCTTTCCTGAGCGTGGGAGGTACAAGTACCCTTCCCTGCTTATCAAAACTGCCTTCTGATGCACTTCCGAAGAAATAACGCTTGAATACTCTGGCATCTTTACTCATGCGTGGTAAGGTTTCCAGTTCGGCAACGAATTTGTTCCATTCGTCCATGGAGTAGACAAAAAGGCAGCCCTCCAAGCCATTACAAATTACGAAGCTATCTCCCAAATCGTCTCGTAACTTGGCTGGGATGATTAGTCGGCCTTTTTCATCAATTGTATGATTAAACTCTCCTAATAACATCCGGAACCCCTTCTGCTAAGTGGGCCTCCACATTCCTCCCCACTTTGTGCCACTCACTACCACTTCCTACCACTTGTCACCATTGTAAACCACTCTTCCTCCATTTTCAAGTCCTTTTTTCAAAAAAATTCTTGGGAGGGGGTGGGGCGTTTGGGTACGTCCGCCGGGAAAAGCGGGAATATGGGGGCCTGGGGCGGTATGCGGGGGTAAGCCAGACTAAAAGAAAAAAGACGGAAAACCAGGACAACCTTGACACTGAGCCCAAAATCTGATCATTTTGATCTCAGGGTCGAGGAAAAACTGTGATTTGTGATCACAGTTTTTGTCCTGGTTTTCCGCCTTTTTTCTTTAAGTCCGGCTAACTCCCGCAAAGACGCCCCTGGCCCCCATATTCCCGCTTTTCCCGGCTGTGTTCATCCGGAAACTGACAACTGCCGCTTCCCCTTTGGGGAATTGGCGGGAATGGCTGGGGCGCGGGGCGGAGCGGAGATTTACACTTGCGCTTTGGGGAGGGGATTTTGTGCGATGGAGAGAAGTGGGGGGAAATATGTTTAGGTGGTGGCCGGTGGGGGAATTAATCTGAGTGGAGACAGGTGGAGATGTTCTTCAATTCGTGGTGGCTGGTGGGGAATTAATTTGAGTGGAGACAGGTGGAGATGTTCTTCAATTTGTGGTGGCTGGTGGGGAATTAATTTGAGTGGGGACAGGTGGAGATGTTCTTCAATATGTGGTAGCTGGTGGGGAATTAATTTGAGTGGGGACAGGTGGAGATGTTCTTCAATATGTGGTAGCTGGTGGGAGAGTTAAACGTATCCCATCCCCGTCCCCCTTTCGTCACCGTCCACGAGGCCCGGTTAAGTAATCCCCAGCGGGGCATATCCGCCATGATGCATCCAGCCTGAGCGGCAAGGTGTGTATGCCTTTTGCAGGGGCTGTATATGCATCTTAGATTTGCTAAAATGAAAAAGACGAAAAAGCAGGGTCAAAACCGTGATTCCGGATCACGGTTTTGCCTCGGCCGGACGTGCGAAATTCATCAGAATTTCGGACGGCCTGCCGGGGTTGCCCTGCTTTTTCGTCTTTTTCATTTTAGCAAATCTTGATACATATACCGCCCCTGCAAAAGGCATACACACCTTGCCGTTCAGGCGGCCCCACATCTCGCGCATCTCCCCGCTATTGACTCAACTGACTCATATAATTATTGATGGAGTCATAGTTTACCTGGGCTACAGGTCTTTCTTTCCCCGCTTCATGTGTCTGGTATGCCGAGTATCCCAGCCATCCGACTAAAGCTATTACTGCTAAGCTGAGCACTGTTTTGCGCACAACATTCATAATTCTCTGCTTTTTAACTATTTTCTTCCTGTTGGCCTTTTCTTGTTTGTATCTATCTACTTTTTCCTGGCTCATCTTTAAACTCCTTCGTGTTTCTTTTTGAGATCATTATCCGGTCTCACTGCCTAAAAGCATTTTATCACAAACTTTTCTATATCACAACTATAATTCCACCGTCGCTTGCATACATTGTGCTGATCCCGGCTGTATCTATAATGAAGCTGGTCTTTACGTGAATCTTTTCTAAAAGCATCCGCTGTACTTCCAGCGCCCTCTCTTCACAGTTACAGTGGGAAATCGCCAGTATCTTTTCCTCCGGCATCTCCAGATCTTCGATTATGTGATCCGCCATTTTTGCCAGCGCCCTTTTCATGCCTCTTGCCTGTCCCAGCTGACAGATGACGCCCTCGGGTTTTGCACCCATGACCGGCTTGATGTTCAAGGCGCTTGCCACGATTGCCTTAATACCCGACAGCCTGCCGTTTTTTCTCAGGGTATCCAGGGTCTCAAGTACAAAATAAGTATTCTGCCCGGCGATATATCTTTCAACGGTGTCAATCACCTCTTTGAATGTCATTCCCCGGTCTTCGCATTCCTGTATCTTCATCGCAATCAGGGTCTCCCCCACGGATGCGGAACGAGAATTGAAAATATAGATGTCCTTTTCTCCATATTCTTCTTTGTAAAGCTTTCTGCCCAGCTCCGCGCTGTTATAGGATCCGCTCAGTTCCGCAGACAGAGTAACCGCGTAAACCCTGTCCGCCTCACAGTGATATCTCTCCATGTATTCTTCCGGCGACGGGCAGGATGACTTGGGACATTCCGGGCTTGCCGCCACGCGTCTCAAAAAATCTGCCTGGTCAAATGTCTCATCGTCTATGATCCGGACTCCGCCCACTTCCATACTCAGGGAAGCTGTCTCAAAAAGTCCGCTTTTTTTCATATCTTCTGTTAATTCACCACAGCTGTCTACAATTACTTTATAGCTCATATTATATCCTCCCACACTACAAATAGTGCATTTCGCATCTATTATATGTAGTTTTAAATACTACATACTAATATAGCACACTTTATATCGTATGAAAAGATATTTTTTTAATTACCCGTCACTCAATTTGATTTTTCTGGATATTCCCAGTGCAATCCCCATCTCCGTCATCAAAAACAAGATGGATGTCCCCCCATAACTAATGAAGGGAAGCGTAATTCCTGTTGTAGGAATCAAGTTGGTAACAACCGCAATATTCAGAATTACCTGAAGTGCAATGTGGGCAAAAATCCCGGTGGCAATCAGGGAACCGTACAGATCGGGCGCATTTCTGGCTATAAACATCAGCCTGTACAATAAAAGGCCAAACAAGACCAGAATCACAATTGCACCGAAAACCCCCAGCTCCTCGCAGACAATAGACAGAATCATGTCATTCTGCACTTCCGGAATTACCCCGAGTTTCTGTGTACTGTTTCCAAGACCTTTTCCAAAAAATCCGCCGGAACCGATTGCATACAGCCCCTGCATTACCTGGAAGCCGCCTTTGTCCGCGTGGTTTTCCGGATCCAGCCATGTAATGATCCGGCGCAGACGAAAGTTTTCACTTGTGGTAATGGTCGCCGCCATCACGGAAATCCCCACGACCGCCACTGCGGTAAATGCTCCCGCCACCGCGATAAAAGGCTTTGTCTTAGGGTGAACTACAAAAATCAGTATGCAGGTGATCGCCATCACAATAATCGCCGTACTCAGATTGTCTGTCAGAAACATGACTCCCCCGGCCGCAATTACGCCGAATGCCATAATCCTCACAATCCCTTCCCTCGTATTGATTTTCTTTCCCAGCCTGCACAATTCATAGGATATAAACAATATCACCGCTATCTTGGTTATCTCGGATGGCTGCAGTGTCAAATTTCCAGGCAGCTGGATCCATCTTCTGGCTCCATATATTTCAATTCCCAGCGGTGTCTGTACCAGAGCCATCATAATCATCGCGAATATGTAAAGTTCAAACGCAAACGCACCATATATATGATAGTCAATCTTGGATACTATAAACATAGCGGCAAAACTTAAAACACTGATGACCGCCTGTTTAGAAAAATAATACATATCGTTCTCAAAGTCTGACTGTGCGCTGTAGGCGCTGGTACTGTAGAGCATCACCAAACCAAAGCACATCAGAAAAATGATCACCAGCAGCAGATCGTAATCAAAATACCGGATGCCCTTTTTCACCCGCTGCTTCCTTCCGGCCTTTTTCTCCGCAGGCGGCGGAGAATGCGGAACGCTCTGCATGGGCCGTGTTGCGTCCGGCCTCTTTCTCCTGGCTTCTATACTGCCGCCATCACTGCTGCCTCTGCCCGGCGGCGTTGCACGCTTCCTCCCGTTATTTCGAATCGGCTGCACTGTCCTGCTTCTCATGATATCTCCCCTGTTCCTGAATTTTTACAAAAGATCTCGTCTGTTTACTCCTGCCAGGTATTATTGTGGCATTTTACGAAAACAGACGCGCTAAAACAGCCGGCCGCCATCGACTCCGGCCGGCTGTCCTTCTTTTCCTATCTGCTGCTCATAGCCGGATGCACCGGTTTGCCATGCTCAAAAAATCTGTCATACCACACAAGGAAAATATAGACCGTCCAGATCTTACGGCTGTTGTCTGTTTTCTCATTTGTATTCTTACCATCCTTATGCTCATCCAGCATTTTCACCAGCATGTCTGTATTGAAAAACTTCTCCGCCGCTTCGGATGTAAACATCTTTTTTACTATATTATAATACTTCTCTTCCCTCAGCCAAACTCTGATCGGAATCGGAAAGCCCAGCTTTTTCTTTTCTGCTGTCTTACTCCGTATTACTTTATCTGCTGCCGCCCTCAGGGCCACCTTAGTCCTCGGTGCGCGCACTTTATAATCCAGCGGCAGGGTCTCGGCCAGTTCCAGCACCTCCCTGTCCAGAAACGGCACTCTGACTTCCAGCGAATTAGCCATTCCCATCTTATCGCCCTTCATCAGGATATCGTGCACAAGCCACAGATGCAGATCCACATACTGCATCTTCGTTACCGGGTCTTTTCCCTTTACCCGTTCGTAAAGCGGGCGTGTTACCTTCTGAATCCCCGGCTCACATCCTTTCTTGAGCAAGCGGCTGGCTTCTCTCTCCGTAAAAATATTCGTAGCATTTGCAAAATAACGCTCCTCCAGTGTCTTGCCGTGCCTCATCAGGAATCCTCTCCCCTTCACTCCTCTTGGCAGACAGCGCTCCGCAAACTTACCAAGCACTCTTCTGATGCACATGGGAATCTTATTAAATGCGGTATGCTCCAACGGTTCACAATATATGTTATAGCCTCCGAAAAGCTCGTCAGAGCCTTCTCCCGAAAGTACTACTTTTACCTTCTTGGCAGCCTCTTCACTCAAAAAATACAGGGCGATAGCAGCCGGATCAGCCACCGGTTCATCCATATAATACTGGATATCCGATAATTTGTCCCAATATTCCTCCGGCGTAATTACCTTTGCATCGTTCTGCATATTGATGCTTGCCGCAAATTCCTTTGCATCCTGAATCTCACTGTATTTCCCCTCGTCAAACCCTACGGTAAAGGTACGGTCCACCTGCCCCAGATACGTCAGATAACTGGAATCCACGCCACTTGAAAGGTAGGACGCAACCTCAACATCACTGATCTTGTGTTTTTCCACCGACTCTTTCATAACGTGTTCGATATCTTCCACAATCTCCTCAAAGGACTTCCTGCTGTTCCCCGTAAAATGCGGTTCAAAGTACCTGGTTATCTCCATCTTTCCGTTTTCATATGTGAAATAATGGCCCGGCTGAAGACAGAATACCCCCTTGAAGAAAGTCTCATTTGTGGGTACAAACTGAAAAGAGAGGTAATTTCCAAGGGCCGCCTCATGAAAGACTTTATCAAACTTTGGATGCTCCATAAATGACTTGATTTCTGAGCCGAACATCAGTGTACCATTCATCTGTGCATAATATAGCGGCTTAATGCCAAAAATATCCCTTGCCGCAAAAAGTTTTTTCTTCTTGATGTCCCAGATTGCAAATGCGTACATCCCGCGCAGCCTGTCCACAAGGTTCTCGCCCCACTCCTCATAACCGTGCAGAAGCGTCTCAGAATCCGTATTTGATACAAATATATGCCCGGCCTCCACCAGGTCACTCCGCAGGTCCTGGTAATTATATATCTCTCCGTTAAACACCAGCACCATGCTGCGATCCTCATTGTAAAGCGGCTGGTCTCCCACCGATGAGAGGTCAATGATGCTCAGCCGTCTAAAACCCAGCGCCGCATCCTCATCCACATACCTGCCCTCACTGTCCGGTCCTCTGTGTACGATCGTGTTCATCATATTGACCAGTACCTGTTCTCTATCTTCAACTTCTCCTACAAATCCTGCAAATCCACACATAAAAATTTATCTCCTTTTATTATGCCATCCTGTTCTACCGCGTATCAAAGGATACTCTACTATATAACTTGTCCTATATTATAGCTTTTTTTACATATAAAAACAACTTTTTTTAAAAGAAGGGAAATTGGCATGATTTTTGGCCAAAAATGATCAATTCCAAATAACATGTTTAACATAAATAAGTGTCTTCGACACTTCAGCTCCCCTGCCCCTCAATCTTGAGGGGTGGGCTTGCTTTTTTCTACTATCTGATTCATAATTATCTCATGAACATCTTACAAGAGATTTTTAAAGACAATTACGAAATCATTCAATATA
>NZ_CYZU01000062.1 GCF_001404335.1 Faecalicatena contorta | reverse complement strand
TCCTCTTTGAAAGTCGATTCAAATATGAAAAATCAAGCGGAAATGACACCCGCTCTATTTGTCATGCCCTAATCGACTGTGAATAGTAACAGTTTGGTGTAACAGTTCAGACAGTTCTGAACCATTACAGTTTGGACACTATTCACAATCCAGAGAATAGCAACTAGTTTATCACTATTCATACTCCGGTCAAATAACATACATTTTATCAATAAATCAATACAGATTACAACTCCCACCAAACGAATCAATACACTGCCCCCCGTAAAATCTCCTCCCCATAAGCCAACCTTCCCTACCGCCCGGATGCGCCCAGCGAAATAAAGGGACCGCCGTCCCCCAAAAAAGCAATTGGCACAGAATCCAGCAGAAAGAGAATATTCAGGACACTTGAATAATATGATAATAGAGAGAATATACCGCGGGGATTGGATATGAAGAGAAAAATGATGTATCTGGCGGGATTTTTGCTTGTGCTGATGCTCACGGGATGCATATCGCGCCCACAAAAGACGGAAAAGCTGCGGGACCTGGACTTTACCGTTATGGATAAGGAGAAAGTGCCAAATGAACTGAAGACGGCGATTCTGGAAAACAGGGACCTGCCATTTAAGCTGACATACGCAGACCAGGGATATCTGTATATTGCGGAAGGATACGGGCCGCAGCCCAAAAGCGGGTACAGCGTAGAAGTGACGGGACTATATGAGACAGAAAATGCCATTTATATACATACGAATCTGCTGGGGCCGGAAAAGGGAGAGAAAACGGAAGAGGTAACTACCTATCCCTATGTGGTAGTTAAACTGGAATATATTGAAAAAAATGTGATTTTTGATTAGAGGAGGATGTATATGGAACTGATTAAGAAACAAGTACACTACACACAGGAGGGAAAACGAACTTTTGACCAGTTTTATCTGGATGAGGATTACAATGTCCCCGATGCAAAGGAGGATGTACAGCAGATTATTCAGGGAAGCGGCACGGTTAAGATCGAGGATATCAAGCTGGTTGAGAATTACATAAGGATTTCGGGCAAATTGTATTTTCAGATACTATATGTCACTGCAACCGGAGATCCGCAGCCCGCGGTATTAGAAGGCAAGATTCCATTTGAAGAGATGGTGTATACGGATGGCGGAGAAATGGAAAGCTATTTTATACAGAACATTCGGGTGGAGTTCACGGTATCTCTGGTACATTCCAGAAAACTGAGTATCCGCGCAATGGTAGAGATGGAGATTGGCCGGGAAAAGCTGGAGGATGAAGAAACCACAGTGGACATTGACAGCCCGGTTCCGATTTATAAAAAAATGAAAAATGTAAACCTCCTGGAGCTTCATACAACCAAAAAGGACACCTACCGGATCAAGGAGGAAATCACGCTTCCCGGAACAAAGGAAAGCGTCGGTCAGCTGCTTTTGACGGACGTCAGCAGCAGGAAGCTGGAGATCCGCCTGGGACAGGATGAGATGCAGCTGAAAGGGGAACTCCTGGTGTTCTGCATGTATTTATCTGAGGATGGGAAGGCAGACTGGCTGGAGCAGAGCGTCCCGTATGAGGGCCGGATCGAATGCGGCGGCGTGGAGGAAGGCATGTACTATTATGTCCACAACAGCCTGGAGGATACCCTGATGGATGTCCGAATGGATGAGGATGGAGAAATGCGTATTCTTGGGATAGAGGGCACTCTGAATTTGAGGATGAACATTTATCAGGAGGAAGAGATTGAACTTCTGGAGGATATGTATTCCCTGGAGCAGAACTGCGGATTTGAAACGAGAGAGGCGGTCTATGAAGAACTCCTTGTACAGAATTATTCGAAATGTAAAGTGGCGGAGCGTCTGTCCCTTCCGGAGTTAAAAGACGACGTGCTGCAGATCTGCCACAGCGACGGCAGCGTGCAGATCGAACACATGGAACTGGTAGAGGAAGGAATCCAGATCGAAGGCATCCTGCACATTTCCTTCCTTTATCTGAAAGCGGATGATGCAATGCCGTTTGGCGGCTGGCAGGGAATGGTCCCCTTCTCTTATCTGCTGGAATGCCCGGGAATGACGGAAGATGTGCGCTATAACATTTCCTATCATGTTGAGCAGCTTTCCGTCAATCTGGCAGGGAGCGAGGCGGTAGAGGTGAAGGCTGTGCTTGCCTTTGACACATTTATGCGCAAACCCGTTCCCATGCAGGTAATTACGGATGTGGAACTGTCTCCGGTTTCGATGGAAGAGATGGAAAAACGGCCGGGAATCGTAGGCTACATTGTGAAAGACGGAGATGAGCTCTGGACGCTTGCAAAGAATTATATGACCACCATAGACGGTATCAAGGAAATCAATGAATTGGAATCAGATACCATAAAACCGGGTGACAAATTGTTGATTTTTAAGGAAAATATGAGTATACTGTAGGTATAATGTATACAAGATACAATTTGGAGGACACAGGATGAAACAGATCGCATTAAAGGCTCTTGCCAAAATCAATCTGGGACTGGACGTACTGGGGAGAAGGGCGAACGGATACCACGATGTACGCATGGTGATGCAGTCAATATATCTGTATGACGATGTGAAAATAGAGCGGACGGAAAAGAAGGGGATCGAAGTCAGGACGAATCTGTATTTTCTTCCCACAGATGAGAATAATATTGCATACAAAGCAGCGGCTATGCTGATCAGGGAGTTTGCAATTCAGGAAGGTGTTATCATTACGCTGGATAAACATATACCGGTGGCAGCAGGTATGGCGGGCGGCAGTTCCAACGCCGCCGCCGTGCTTTTTGGAATGAACCGGATGTTCGGCCTGGGCCTGTCCCAAAAAGAACTGATGGAACGGGGCGTGAAGCTGGGAGCGGATGTGCCCTACTGCATCATGCGCGGCACCGTACTGGCAGAGGGGATCGGGGAAGAACTCACGGTGCTGCCTGCCATGCCGAAATGCACGGTTCTTGTGGCCAAGCCGGCGATCAGTGTATCCACCAAGGTCGTGTACGAGGCGCTGGATGCAAAAGAGATCCTAAAACATCCGGATATCGACGCCCTGATAGCCGGTTTAGAACAAGGAAGTCTTCCGGACATCGCAGCTGCCATGGGAAATGTGCTGGAAGATGTGACGATTCCTCTGTATCCGGTCATTGAAGACATTAAGAATGAAATGAAAGCGGCCGGAGCGCTCAACGCAATGATGAGCGGCAGCGGCCCAACCGTATTCGGCCTGTTTGAGAACAAGGCGCAGGCCAGAAAAGCGCAGGATAAGATCAGAGAAAAAGCACTGGCAAAGCAGGTGTATGTGACGAACATACACGGTGCGAGGAGGATAGAATATGGAGCCTAAATTTGAAGTGACTATGAACGAATACCTGCCTTTGCGGGATGTGGTGTTCAACACGCTGAGACAAGCCATTCTGCGGGGCGAGCTAAAGCCGGGAGAGCGTCTGATGGAGATTCAGCTTGCGAATAAGCTGGGCGTAAGCCGTACACCGATCCGTGAGGCAATCCGTAAGCTGGAGCTGGAGGGCCTTGTACTGATGATCCCGCGCAAGGGTGCGGAAGTTGCGGAAATCACGGAAAAGAACCTGCGTGATGTCCTTGAAGTAAGAGGGGCCCTGGAAGAGCTGGCGGTACAGCTGGCCTGTGACCGGATAGACAAAGAGGGAATTCGGAATCTAAAAAAGGCCGCGAAGGAATTCGAAGCCGTCCTTGACAGCGATGATATCACCCAGATTGCCGAGGCAGACGTAGCGTTTCATGACGTGATCTATATTGCGACAGATAACACAAGGCTGATCCAGCTGCTGAACAACCTGCGTGAACAGATGTACCGGTACCGTGTGGAGTACCTGAAGCAGAAAGAATGCCACCCTAAGCTTCTGGCGGAGCATCAGGACATTATCCGGGCCATAGAGAACGGGGAAAGAGGTAAAGCTGCAAAAATTACAAGCCAGCATATCGATAACCAGGTGGCGGCGGTGATCGGTATACTGCGTCATAAATAAGTATAAAAACAGCGGCAGCCCCGTTGTTGTATAATTCTGTAAATTCTGTCAATACTCCTTTTATCAAACAGATCAGACGCATCTGAAACATGGAGGGAGTTACATATGGATAGAACATTTCACATAGAAAGACAGACAAACAGAATTATTTTAATGCTCGCGGTCATCATCGCGACTCTGATCACGGGGTTCGCCGTCTGGCGTGTGCAGCTGACCGCCCAGGCCAAGACGCAGGAACATCTGGCGCAGGAGGTTCTGCGGTTTCACATTCTTGCCAACAGCGACAGTGAGGAAGACCAGGCCCTGAAGATGGATGTCAAGGAACAGGTTCTGGCCTACCTGAAAGCCGCAATGCCAGAAGGGCTGAATGTGGATGAAACGAAGGAATGGATGCGCAGGCATACGGATGAACTGGAGGAGACTGCCAGACAGACGATCTTGGCGCAAAACAAGGACTATCCCGTGAGCGCCGCGGTGACGACCTGTTATTTCCCGGATAAGACATACGGGGATGTGACGTTTCCGGCGGGTAATTATGAGGCGTTAAGAATTGAGATCGGAGCAGCAAAAGGACATAACTGGTGGTGCGTACTGTACCCGAATTTGTGCTTTACGGATGCCACAAATGCGGTTGTGCCGGAAGAAGGAAAAGAGGAACTGAAGAGCGTGCTGACAGAGGACGAGTACTCCCAGGTGACGGCACAATCAGACTTTAAGATAAAATGGTATTTCCTGGAGCGTTTTAAATAACAGACCGGCCGGCGTCACAGGGACGGCACAGAGCCCGAATGCGCAGGCGGAATCTCCGGAAATCCAGGCGGAGGGAACATGACTGAATTTTTAGTAAAACATTTTGTAAAAGATTATGAAAAAGTAGAAAAGGTGTCCGTGCGTACAGCTTATGGCGTATTAGCCAGTATCGTGGGCATCTTTTGTAATGTATTTCTGTTCATTGTAAAATTTGTTGTCGGAATCGTTCTTCACAGCGTTTCCGTAACAGCGGACGCGTTCAACAACCTTTCCGATGCAGGATCGTCGGTGATCAGCTTTGTCGGAGTAAAAATGGCCGGGAAACCTGCTGATGAGGATCACCCGTTCGGCCACGGCAGAGTGGAGTACATAGCAGCCCTGGTCGTAGCCTTTCTGGTATTGGAAGTTGGATTCACATTTCTGAAGGATTCTCTGGCTAAAATCAGAATGCCGGAGGAACTTAACTTTCAGCTCCTGTCCGTGATCATTCTGCTGCTGTCTATCGGCGTCAAGCTGTGGCTGGGCATTTTTAACCGGAAACTGGGACAAAAGATTGACTCAAAAGTAATGATGGCCGTATTTACGGACTCCATGGGAGACGTTATCACGACCGGAGCAACGATCCTTTCGCTGATATTTTTCAAAGTGACCGGCATTAATATAGACGGCTTTGTCGGAGTGGGTGTAGCGCTTGTAGTCATGTGGGCGGGCGTAGGAATTGCCAAAGACACACTGGAGCCGTTGATCGGCGAGGGGGTAGACCCGGAGCTGTATGATAAGATTAGAAAATTTGTAGAAAACTATGAGGGCATTGAGGGGACGCATGACCTCATCGTACATAATTACGGGCCAAACCGGAGCATGGCATCGATCCATGCAGAAGTCCCCAACAATGTCAACATCGAAGAGTCCCACGAAATCATTGACCGAATCGAGAGAGAGGCCATAGAAGAATTGGGTATTTTCCTGGTTGTCCATATGGATCCGATCGAAACACAGAATGAAGAAGTCATGAAAATACGCATGCAGGTGGACGGGGCGTTGAAAGGACTGGACAGCAGCTGCAGTATTCATGACTTCCGCGTGGTGGAGGGAAAAGAGCAGATTAATCTGATCTTCGATATGGTTGTGCCAATCTCTTACCATGAAAAAACGCGGCGGGAGCTGCAGGCAAAACTGGCGGCAAGGCTGAGGGAGACGGATCACCGTTACCGGTGCGTGATCACAATAGAGCATAGCTTTAAATCCAGCAAAAATGATTAGGAAACAAGAACAGTGAAATGACAGGATAAGAAAGAAGGTATTATAAATGTACGCATTTGACAGCAGAGTAAGATACAGCGAAATCGACCACCAGGGAACCATGACACTTCCGGCGCTTATCAACTATTTTCAGGACTGCAGCACCTTTCAGTCGGAAGACATCGGCGTGGGCCTCGAGGTACTGAGAGAGAGAAAAAAGGCATGGCTCCTTTCCTATTGGCAGGTGGTGATCGACCGCTTTCCGAAGATGGGAGAGCAGATTACAGTAGGCACATTTGCCACCGGGTTCAAGGGACTATACGGGAACCGTAACTTTGTCATGAAGGATGAACAGGGAAATATGACTGCCTGCGCCAACTCTGTATGGGTATTCATGGATATAGAGAAGGGCCGGCCGGCAAGGCCGGGGGAGGAAGATATCGCGCCTTACGGTATGGAGCCGCCGCTGGAGATGCATTATGAGGACAGAAAGATAAAACTGCCGGAATCCTGCAAAAGTCTGCCCTCCTTTCCGGTGCGCAAATACCATATCGACACAAACGAGCATGTCAATAACTGTCAGTATGTGCAGATGGCGCTGGAAATCCTTCCGGAAGACATGAAGATCGGACAGCTGAGGGTGGACTATAAAAAATCCGCAGTCTATGGGGACATCATCTATCCAAAGGCATCTTTTGAAGCGGAGCGGACCGTGGTAGAACTTTGTGACAGGAACGAGAAGCCCTACGCGGTGATCGAGTTTAAGCCAAAGAGCACACAGCCTTAACGTTTCCGGTAGAGCTGAATCAGGAAAAAAGCCATGGGCCCGAACACCAGAATCATATCTGCGGGAAGGAACCAGGCAGGAAGCGGCTTTGCCAGGGCAGAATAAAAGGAGAGGAACACAAAAGTAAACACCACGACAAGTTTCATAGTAACAATCATATTTTTTAGGATACGGTAAATGCGTTCCTTGTTTTCTCTGGTTACCTCGACGCCCGTGTTCCAAATGCCGGGCGTGCGCTCACAGAGAGAGATGCCTAGATACATGAGGACGGAAAGAATGGGAGTGAACCACAGTTCGCTTTTATTTCCCCAACGGTCGATCTCACCCGCGCCGTTATAATGTCCGGGAATCTGGTCCGGGATGTGATTCCAATTTATAATGAGATAGAGAAATACAGCGGCCATTGCGGCAATGCAGAGCAGATTAACCGCTTTATGGTATCTTGTAGAAGGGAGTTTCGATTTTTTATTCATGGGGAGTTATCCTTTCATATTATATACAATAAAGAGTACGAATCAGGCATGCAAGCCAAGTGCATCATAACAGGGATTGGACGAGAAGCCGGTCTTCTTTGGGCGGACTGTGCAGCTTATCTGTGCCGGGCGGACAATTGTGCTTCTTTGAGTCTTATTATAATAGCCGGCTGCCAATAGTCAAGAACATAGGGAAAATGTTTGCTAAATCAGGAAAGACAAGGTATACTTACATAGTATCAGTGATAGTAACAGGGACAGGCTGATCAATCATGTCCCGATATAGATAGAAGGAGAACAGGAAATGAAGTTAGGGGAAAAACAGGTTCTGACGGTTGTAAAAAAAGTAGAGTTCGGGGTATACCTGGGAAGCGACGAGGAGCGGGTGCTGCTCCCGAAGAAGCAGGTGCCCCAAGACATTGAAATAGGAGACCCTGTTGAAGTGTTTTTGTACCGCGATTCCGATGACCGGATGATTGCGACCACCCATGAACCTAAGGTAACCCTTGGAAAGCTGGCGGTACTGGAAGTGGCAGATGTTGGGAAGATGGGAGCTTTTCTCGACTGGGGGTTGGAAAAGGACTTATTCCTGCCTTTTAAGGAGCAGACAGCAAAGGTACAAAAGGGTGACCAATGTCTCGTATCTCTTTACATCGATAAGAGCGGCAGACTTTGCGCCACTATGAAAGTCTATCATATGCTGCGGACGGACTCACCGTATAAGAAGGATGACAAGGTAAGCGGCATTATCTACGATACCAGCGATGAGTTCGGGATTTTTGTAGCGGTGGATCAGCAGTATTCCGCGCTGATTCCAAGAAAAGACGTATTCGGCGGGCTGACAGTGGGCCAGACGGTGGAAGCCAGGGTGACCTCCGTGAAGACGGACGGCAAACTGGATCTGAGCGTAAAAGATAAGATTCCGGAGCAGATGGATAAAGATGCTCAGTACATCTTTAAGGTGATCCAAAGTTACGACGGAGAACTTCCGTTTACGGACAAAGCAGACCCGGAGACGATTAAGCGGGAATTCAATATGAGCAAGGCGGCGTTCAAGCGTGCAGTGGGACGTCTTTTAAAGGCAGGTAAGATTGAGATTCTGGAAAAATGCATCAGAATTCGTTAAAAAATCTTGCAATCCCTTTGAAATAAGTTATAATGAAACAGTAAGACGTAGTTGATTGAAAGGAGAGATTGTAAAGATGAAAGTACAGAACATTACGGACATAGAGGCGTTTTTTAAGGTAGTAGATGCATGCCAGGGAAGAGTAGAATTAGTAACAGGTGAGGGGGACAGACTGAATCTGAAGTCTAAGTTATCCCAGTATGTATCCATGGCGAACATCTTCTCAAACGGCGAGATTCCTGAACTGGAGATCATTGCATACGAAAAAGAAGATACAGACAGACTGATCAATTTTATGATCAACGGTGGAGTTTAGAAGAACCCCAGGGTGAGTGTTACTGTTCACACCCCCGGGGCGCGAACAGTAACGGGTGAGTCCCTGATAGCCGGCAAGGGCGCCGGCGGTCCTGGATCAACATAAAAAGGAAGCATATGAGGGTAGTTCTCTTACAGGGGACCGCCCTTTTTCACTCTGTGAGGCAGAGAGGAACTGCAGGTTCGTTCCGCAGCAAAAGAAGGCCGGCCGGCTGGCAGTGATGACCCTGGCGGCAGTGGGAAGGTCTGCACGGATGCAGATAGAATCAAGAGGTGAAGAATGAATTTTGCACATTTACATGTCCATACAGAATATAGTCTTCTGGATGGCTCGAATAAGATAAAAGAATACGTGGCAAGAGTAAAAGAACTGGGCATGAACAGTGCGGCCATAACGGATCACGGTGTGATGTACGGTGTGATAGATTTTTACCGGGAGGCAAAGAAGCAGGGGATTAAGCCTATACTCGGGTGTGAGGTGTATGTAGCCCCGAATTCCCGGTTTGACAGAGAATTAAACGGCGGGGAGGACAGGTATTACCATCTCGTCCTTCTGGCTGAGAATAATACAGGTTATGCCAATCTGATGAAGATTGTGTCAAAGGGATTTGTGGAAGGCTATTATTATAAGCCAAGGGTAGATAAGGCGCTTCTTAGGGAATACCACGAGGGAATTATTGCCCTGAGCGCCTGCCTGGCCGGAGAGGTACAGCGGTATCTGACAAAAGGACTGTATGAGGAGGCGAAGAAGTCCGCCCTGGAATATCAGGATATTTTCGGGAAAGGAAATTATTTTCTGGAACTCCAGGATCATGGCATTCCGGATCAGGCGCTGGTGAACCAGAGACTTCTGCAGATGTCGGAGGAACTGGAGATAGAACTTGCTGCCACCAATGACGTGCACTATACTCTCGCGGAGGATGAGAAGCCCCATGACATCCTGCTCTGCATCCAGACTGCGAAAAAGCTGGATGATGAGAACCGGATGCGTTATGAGGGCGGACAGTACTATGTCAAGTCCCCCGAGGAGATGGCGCAGCTCTTTCCCTATGCGCTGCAGGCGCTGGAGAACACACAGCGTATCGCCGACAGATGTGAGGTGGAGATCGAATTCGGCGTAACTAAGCTGCCGAAATACGATGTGCCGGACGGCATGACTTCCTGGGAATATCTGAATAAGCTGTGTTTCGAGGGCCTGGAGAGGCATTATGATAATCCGCCCCAGGAACTGAGAGAGCGGTTGGAATATGAACTGAATACCATAAAAAATATGGGATATGTGGATTATTTTCTGATTGTGTGGGACTTTATAAAGTATGCGAAGGATCACGGAATCGCGGTAGGTCCGGGGCGGGGGTCAGCCGCCGGAAGTATCGTTTCCTACTGTCTGGAGATTACCAACATCGATCCCATCCGCTACCAGCTTCTGTTTGAGCGCTTCCTGAACCCGGAACGTGTATCTATGCCCGATATTGACGTGGATTTTTGTTATGAAAGACGGCAGGAAGTCATAGACTATGTGGTACGCAAATACGGCAAGGACCGGGTGGTGCAGATCGTCACATTCGGAACCTTGGCGGCCCGGGGAGTCATCCGCGATGTAGGCCGCGTCATGGATCTGCCGTATGCCTTTGTAGATACGATTGCAAAGATGATCCCTACCGAACTGAATATCACAATTGACAAAGCACTGAAAATGAACCCGGAACTGCGGAAAACCTATGAGACGGATGAGCAGGTGAAGTATCTCATCGATATGTCAAAACGTCTCGAGGGTCTGCCGCGCCACAGCTCCATGCATGCGGCCGGTGTCGTGATCAGCCAGAAGTCAGTGGATGAGTATGTGCCGCTTTCCCGTGCGCAGGATGGTTCCATCACCACGCAGTTTACGATGACCACGCTGGAAGAACTGGGCCTTTTAAAAATGGATTTCCTGGGGCTGCGTACATTGACGGTGATACAGAATGCGGTTGGGATGGTAAAGCATAAGAACCCGGACCTGGATATGGATCGGATTGACTATAATGATAAAAACGTATTGGATTATATAGGCACAGGGAAGACTGACGGTATATTCCAGCTGGAAAGCGCGGGGATGAAGAGCTTTATGAAGGAACTGAAACCCCACAGCCTGGAGGATATCATCGCCGGGATCTCGCTGTACCGTCCGGGGCCGATGGACTTTATCCCGCAGTATATCCGGGGAAAGAATGATGCGGGATCAATCACTTACGACTGCCCGCAGCTGGAACCGATTCTTGCGCCGACGTATGGGTGTATCGTATATCAGGAGCAGGTTATGCAGATTGTGCGCGACCTGGCCGGCTATACGCTGGGGAGAAGCGACCTGCTGCGCCGCGCCATGTCCAAGAAAAAGGGCGATGTGATGCAGAAGGAGCGACAGACCTTTGTCTACGGGGACGAAGAGAGCGGGGTTCCGGGCTGTGTCGCCAACGGGATCGATGAGAAAACTGCCAATAAGATCTATGATGAAATGATCGATTTTGCGAAATACGCCTTCAATAAGTCCCATGCCGCGGCCTATGCGGTGGTTTCATACCAGACGGCGTATCTGAAATACTATTATCCGGTTGAATTTATGGCAGCTTTGATGACTTCTGTGATTGAAAATCCGTCAAAGGTGGCAGAATATATCTATACCTGCCGGCAGATGGACATCCGGATACTTCCGCCGGATATCAACCGCGGAGTGGCTGACTTTTCCGTGGACGAAGGCAATATACGCTATGGACTGGCTGCGATTAAGAGCGTGGGAAAGCCTGTCATTGAAGCGATTGCCGCGGACCGGAAAGAATTCGGGCCGTTTAAAAATCTGGAGGACTTTATCAGCAGAATGTCCGTGCGGGATTCCCTCAATAAAAGGGTGATTGAGAACTTCATCAAGGCAGGGGCGCTGGATGGGCTGGGAGGAACCAGAAAACAGTTCATGAGCATTTACGTACAGATCGTGGACCATGTCAACCAGGAAAAGAAATATGCCATGACCGGGCAGATGACATTGTTTGATCTGGTGGATGATGAGCAGAAGAGCGAGTTTGAAATCAAACTGCCGGATGTAGGCGAGTATACGAAAGAAAATCTGCTGGCCTTTGAAAAAGAGGTGCTGGGGATATATATCAGCGGGCATCCGCTGGAGGAAGACGAGGAAAAGTGGCGCAGATCCATTTCTGCCACAACCGCTGATTTTCAGCCGGATGAGGAGACCGGGTCAACCAAGGTCCGTGACGGCGCCAAAGAGATTATCGGGGGAATGATTACTGACAAGACGGTGAAAAACACCAGGAATAATCAGATGATGGCGTTCCTGACACTGGAAGACCTGCTGGGAACGGTGGAAGTTGTGGTGTTCCCGCGGGATTATGAGAAGAACCGCCCTCTGCTGGAAGTGGATAATAAGGTGTTTATCCGCGGGAGAGTGTCTGAGGAGGACGAAAAGGCGAGTAAGCTGATCTGTGAGAAGATCATTCCGTTTACGCAGACAAAGAAAGAGCTTTGGCTCCAGTTCCCGGATAAGAACGCATTTCAGGAAGAAGAACAGATCGTATACGGGTACCTTGCGGATTCGGAGGGCGACGATGAGGTAGTGATCTACTGTCAGGCGGAACGGGCGGTGAAACGTCTGCCCAGAAACCGTAATATCAGTATCGGCCCTCAGGTGTTAAGCAGGTTGATGAATCATTTTGGGGATAAGCGGGTAAAAGTGGTAGAAAAACCTATTGAAAACCACTTATAAATAGGTTAGAATAGTACCCAAAGTGTTAAAATTTAAGCAATCCCTGCAGGGCAGGCTTTTTCGCCCTCCCGATGGCAAGGGTTCAGGAAATTGCAGAAAAACGACATTTGGTTAGGTAGGTATTTTTAGAAAGGTGGATAAAAATATGGCAGAAACAAAAGCATCGGTTAGTAAAATAAACCTGGAAGAGATTGAAGACCGAATCCGCACTATTGGGATTCTCACAAGCGGCGGAGATGCTCCGGGAATGAATGCGGCGATCCGTGCGGTTACAAGAACAGCACTTTCCAAAGGGCTGAAGGTACGCGGGATCAGAAGAGGATATCATGGCCTTTTGAAAGAGGAGATTATCGACCTGTCAGCACGCGACGTATCCGATACGATTCAGCGCGGCGGAACCATTCTGCAGACAGCACGCTGTCAGGCTATGCGCACGGAGGAAGGGCAGCAGAAAGCGGCAGCTATCTGCAAAAAATACGGCATTGACGGTCTTGTGGTAATCGGCGGAGACGGTTCCTTTGCCGGCGCCCAGAAGCTTTCTCATCTGGGAGTGAATACAATTGGCCTTCCGGGAACAATTGACCTGGATATCGCCTGTACAGATTATACAATCGGATTTGACACTGCAGTCAACACAGCCATGGAGGCGATTGACAAAGTGCGCGATACTTCCACATCCCATGAACGCTGCAGCATTATTGAAGTTATGGGAAGGGATGCAGGATACCTGGCACTGTGGTGCGGTATTGCAAATGGTGCGGAGAGAATCCTGATGCCGGAAGAAAAAGATTATAATGAGGAAGCCCTGATTTCCGACATAATGGAGAATAAGAAACGCGGCAAGAAGAATTATATTATTATCAACGCCGAGGGTGTGGGCGACTCCATCAATATGGCGAAGAGAATCGAAGAGGCCACCGGTATTGAGACAAGGGCAACGATCCTGGGACACATGCAGCGCGGCGGAAGCCCGACATGTAAGGACAGAGTATATGCATCCACCATGGGAGCCATGGCAGTAGAGCTGCTTTGCTCAGGCAAGACGAATCGGGTAGTAGGGTATAAGAACGGAAGATTTGTAGACTATGATATCGAGGAAGCTCTCTCCATGAAGAAAGAGATTCCCGCCCACCAGTATGAAATTGCAAAAGTATTAGCAATCTAGGAGACGAGTGACATTGAGTGCGGAATGTAAAAAAACGGCGCCGATCGGTGTGTTTGATTCGGGCGTCGGAGGCCTGACGGTCGTACGGGAGATGATAAGACAGCTTCCGAATGAGAATATCGTGTATTTCGGGGATACTGCGCGCGTTCCGTACGGAAGCAAGTCCCAGAATACAATTATCCGCTTTTCCGAGCAGATCATCCGCTTTTTGAAGAACAAAAAGGTGAAAGCCATTGTGATTGCCTGCAATACGGCGAGTGCACTTGCGCTGGACGCGGTTCGCGATGAATTTGACGTTCCAATCCTCGGGGTGGTCATCCCGGGGGCAAGGGCGGCAGTGGAGGCGACACAGAACCTGAAGGTCGGTGTTGTCGGAACAGATGCTACGGTGCAGAGCGGTATGTATACGAAGATTATCCATGGCATGAATCCGGAGATAACGGTGATAGAAAAGGCATGTCCATTGTTTGTCCCTCTCGTGGAGGAAGGGTTTAAAGAACATCAGGTTACACGGGAGATCATTGATTTTTATTTGGAATCGATGAAGAAGACAGACATCGATGCCATGATACTTGGATGTACCCACTACCCGCTGCTCCGATCTAAGATCCGCGCCTACATGGGAGAGGGGATCCAGATTGTGAATCCGGCCTATGAGACAGCCATGGATCTGAAAAAGCTGCTGAAAGAGCAGGATATGGAGAATGGCGGTCAGCAGGAGCCCCACAGCCGTTATGAATTTTTTGTCAGCGATGCTGCGGAAAAATTCCGGCATTTTGCCAACACGGTCATGCCGTTTGACATATCAACCACAAACGTAGTTAACATTGAAGAATATTAGGTGAACCATATGACAAAGGATGTATTGGTCAGCATATCCGGACTGCACACGGACTTTATCGCCGGCATGACGGATGAAGAAAACGAGGCCATCGAGGTCGTAACACCCGGCAGTTATTACTGCAGGAACGGGAACCATTACGTGCTTTATGATGAAGTAATGGAAGGTATGCCCGGAACAATAAAAAATAAAATAAAAATAACCGGTTCAGACAGCCTGGAGATCATGAAAACCGGTATATCCAATGCCCATATGATATTTGAAAAGAATAAAAAGAATCTCACGTATTATCAGACACCTTATGGGCAGATGCTGATTGGAGTGAATACAAAGAACATGGAAGTGAATGTTACGGACGACAACATTGGTGTCAGGGTGGATTACGAACTGAATGTGAACCATGAACCATTGGCTGATTGCAAAATAAAGATGGACATTTACTCAAAGGGGTCAGACCCCTTTTCATAGGGGTCTGACCCCTTTGCGCCCCATTGTAAAAAAATAACCACAGTTTCTGATTGTTATCAGATTACTGCGGTTGTTTTTTGTTATTAGGAATTTATTTTTTATCCTTTTTAAATCTGGCGAAGAGCCCTTTCTTCTTCTGCGGTGTTTCCAGTGATCCGCGGACTCCTCTTACGGCCGTTATGTAGATGCCGCTTACGGTTGCTTTGACTTCCTTTTTAATAGGGATGAGAGGAAATACCTGCGCATCGCACATCAGTGTCATTACCTTTGGTCCGACTTTTGCCTTTACGACCGGCACTTTCGTACGTCTCAGATACTTGGGTGTATTGTCGACGACAACGGAAGGGAAACCGGCGTCTTTCAGCTTCATCTTACCTTTATCGATAATCAGCATCGTTACCTGCTGTGCTGCTGCTTCCATCTGTTCTCTTTGTGCTGCCTGCTTTTTTTCTGATCTTTTGCCGAAGATATACAGTAAGATTAATGCGATGATCAATACTACCAAAACAATGAGCATTATTTTCAATCCTAAACTCACGATGAACCCTCCTATAAATACTCTTTTTCCGCGATTATGCAAGTAGTATTGTACCATTCTTTGGAGGGAAGTGCAAGCAATTTGATATTCTATGATTAGGAAGTTTTAATATAATATATTAAAAATATAGTAGGGCAGAATATTGAATAAAATTATAGATGAAAATTATTTAGACCTGATTATCGATAATATGCTGGTGAGAAATGCTGAATCAGAAGACGGTCAGGCGATCAAGATCAATGACAGGTATTCGATTATAAACGTTTTGAATCCAGACCCTTATCCCTGCGAACTCGGAGAAACATATCCATATCACAGTGTGCCGGGCCTGTTCACGCCCATGTCGGTTCTAACGACCGAAGATTCGGGTATAGGGAGCCTTCAAAACAACTCGCATCTGGCACTTTATGGACACGGTGTCCTGGTGGGGCTTGTCGATACAGGCATTGATTACCGCCACCCGGCCTTTCTCACAAGAGAAGGGAATTCCCGTATCTATAGCATTTGGGATCAGGAGGATCAAAATGGGATATCACCCGAGGGATTCGGATATGGTACAGAGTATACGAATGAAGATCTTAATCTTGCACTTCAGAGCGAGTATCCTCTCAGTATTGTTCCATGCCAGGATACAAACGGACACGGTACTGCTATCGCCAGCATTATAGCGGGCAATGTAATGGACTCAGCTTCTTTCAGAGGTATAGTAACGGAAGCGGAACTAATCGTAGTAAAATTAAAACCGCCCAAAAATAATCTTCGTAAACTCTCTTTTGTCCACGGAGATACCGAATGTTATCAGGAAACGGATATCCTGTTAGGCCTGAACTATTTAAGACAGAAAGCCCGGGAGCTTCAAAGGCCGATGGTGATTTGTCTGGCCATGGGCAGCAGCCACGGCGGTCATATTGGCTTGGGGACGCTCAGTGACTATCTGAGCCGGATGGTGCTGAATCCAGGCATTGATGCAGTTATCGCAGGGGGGAATGAAGGGAGCAGCAGGAGGCACTATTACTCACGGGTCTCGGATGAGGCATACAATCATATATTTGAACTGGAAATCTCCAAACAAGACACTTTGTTTGGAATGGAAATCTGGTCCGAGATTCCTGCGCGCCTTGCTGTAAAAATCACATCTCCCACGGGTGAGACAACAAGATTTATCCAGCCCCAGTTAGGCAGCTGCTATGCCTTTGATTTTATATTTGAGTCAAGCAGGATTTATGTAAATAATATTACCCTGGAAAAGGAGAACGGAGACCAGCTGATTATGATCAGATTTGAGAATCCCAGCGAGGGGATATGGCGTTTTAGGCTTGTAAACCTGGAAGAGGAAGATTACGCTTTTCACGCATGGCTTCCCGCCGGTGATCTGATCTCAGAGGAGACGTATTTTCTGGCCTCCTCCCCGGATACCACAGTGACGGAACCTGGAAACGCGGAATACCCATTGACTGTAACAGCCTATAATTCACTGAGCAGCAGCACGATGCCGGAATCCAGCTGGGGCTATACCAGAAATAACAGAATCACTCCGGATATTGCAGCGCCCGGGTATCAAATCGCCTGTGCCTATCCGGACGGCCGATACGGTTATATATCCGGAACAGGAGCGGCGGCCGCCCATGCCACAGGAACGATTGCAATGCTGCTCGAATGGGCGGTTGTAAAGGGATATTATCCGACCATTACGGGATACGATGTCAATCGGCTGATCATACGCGGTGCGGACAGAAGCAATCACGGATACACCTACCCCAATAAAAATTGGGGATATGGAACCCTTGATATATACAGCCTGCTTAGAAAATTGAACTTATAAGGAAACTGTTCAAAGAGGGGCCCGCACCAGACGGGCTCCGAGTAACTGTTTACATGCCGGTCTCTGGATAGCCGCCCTTTTACCTATTTATTTAGGATCTGTCACATTTTAGGGTTACTTTTTTGGAAATATAATAGTATAATCAAATATGTTACATACCGACGAAAAAAGGAGTTAATATTATATGGCAGAAACGATATGGAATGGGTTGATAACGGCTTATAACTTTGTAATGGACAATCTGGTTATCATCAATATTCTCCTATCCCTGATCATAATTTTCTTTCAGCGCAGATCCCCGCAGACAGTTTGGACCTGGCTGCTGCTGCTCTATTTTATCCCGATTCTTGGTTTTTTCCTCTATCTGGTTATCGGACAGGATTTTCATAAAAGCAGGATGTTTAAGGCGAAAGAGATTGAAGGCGAACTGAAATATGCCGTGCGAAGGCAGGAGGAAACGATTTATAGAAAACAGCTCAGGCTTGCCAATCCGGAGATGGCGCGCTTCAAGGACCTGATTCTTTACAATCTGGAGGCCGGCGAGTCCGTGCTGACTGACAACAACGATGTCCGCATCTATACGGACGGCAGGGAAAAGTTCCGGGCATTGATTGAAGAAATGAAACAGGCGAAGCGCTACATTCATTTGCAGTACTACATTATCCGTAACGATGAACTGTGGCAGGAGATTGAACCGGTCCTGACCCAGAAGGCAAGAGAAGGAATAGAAGTCCGGGTGCTGTTCGACAGTATGGGATGCCGGACTATGCATAACAAAGACTGGGAACGCCTTGAGAAGGCTGGTGTGCAGGTGGCGGAATTCTTCCCGGCTCTGCTGGGACAGCTTCAGCTTCGTGTGAATTACCGGAACCACAGAAAGATTGTAGTAATCGACGGCCGCGTGGGCTTTGTGGGCGGATTCAACGTGGGCAGGGAGTACCTTGGCCTGGACAGTAAGAAGTTTGGCTATTGGCGCGATACACATCTCTGTATAGAGGGGGCTGCCGTAACATCCCTGGCAGTCCGTTTTGTGCTGGACTGGAATTATGCTGCCAGGGAAAATCTTTTCCTGGAGGATCATCTCTTCGAGATACCGGATTACGTGAGAAATGGACACGATCCTGTCCAGATTATTTCCAGCGGCCCTGACTCCCAGATAAAGACGATCCACGATAATTATCTGCGCCTCATCCACAGCGCCAAGGACCATGTATACCTGCAGACTCCGTATTTCATACCGGACGATTCCATACTCGATGCACTCAAGATCGCCAGCCGTTCCGGGATCGATGTTAGAATCATGGTGCCGTGCAAACCGGATCATCCGTTTGTGTACTGGGCAACTTATTCCTATCTTGGAGACATGGTGGCAGCAGGGGCAAAGTGCTATGTGTACAACAACGGATTTCTCCACGCAAAAACCCTGAGTGTGGACGGTATGGTAGCCTGTGTGGGCACAGCCAATATGGATATCCGCAGTTTCGGCCTGAATTTTGAGGTAAATGCAGTCGTTTACAGTGAGCGGACCGTGCAGCGCCTGGAGCGTGCATTTGAAAATGACATGACAAAATGTACTCATGTCACCCGCAAAGTATATGACCAGCGAAGCCTGCTGATCCGGATCAAAGAGCAGTTCTCGCGGCTGCTTTCGCCGCTTTTGTAAAGACAAAAGTGAAATAAGTATGAAAAACCTTTTCAACGAAGAAAAAATATGATATAACGTTAAAGTATGTTGGCAGGAGTCTGCCCGGAGATAAGAAAATATGAGGTGAAAGAATGAAAAAAAAGATATTGGCATTGACATTAAGTGTTCTGATGTCGGCATCACTGGCAGGATGCAGCAAGGAACTTTCTAACGAATATATCACGGTTAAGCAATACGAGGGCCTGGAAGTCCCCAAAGTGGAACAAAGCGAGGTAACAGATGAGAGCGTTGAGTCCACGATTAATTCCACGCTTTCCTCCAAATCCACATCGGAGGAGATCAAGGACAGAGCAGCCAAAGAAGGAGATACGGTCAATATTGACTATAAGGGATCTGTGGATGGAGTAGAGTTCGAGGGCGGTTCAGCCACCGGCGCCAGCCTGGAACTGGGTTCCAACAGCTTTATCGGAGCAAACGGAGATTATAAGGGCTTCGAAGAGCAGATCGTAGGACATAAAATAGGTGAGAAGTTTGACATTGAAGTAAAGTTCCCTTCTGACTATAAAAATACTGAAATGGCCGATAAAGTAGCTGTATTTAATATCACACTGAACGGAATCTCCGTAGTTACCGTTCCGGAGCTGACAGATGATTGGGTAAAAGAGAACAGCGAAGAGTCCAAGACCGTAGAAGAATACAAAAAGGAAATCCAGAAGCAGCTGGAAGAAAGCAGCAAACAAAGTGCAGAGAGTACGCTGCAGAATGAAGTGATGGAAGCTCTGCTCGGTCAGATTGAGGTAAAGAAATATCCGGATGACCAGGTAGAAGATCAGATACAGTCCATCAATGAGTATTACAGCAGTATGGCAGAAGCATACGGTATGGAGTTCAAAGATTTTGCTGAGCAGTACATGGGGCTCTCAGAAGACGACTTCAATAAACAGGCAAAAGAAGCTGCCCAGACAGCAGTACAGAGAAGCCTGGCATGCGAACTAATTGCTAAGGAGAAAAAGCTGGAGCCGTCCGACAAAGAATATGAAGAGCAGATTGCGGAATACGCAAAGGGCTCAGGCTATGAGAATGCGGATGAGTTCAAGGAACAGGTTGGAGAAGATGTACTCAAGAGAACGATACTGCAGCAGAAAGTGGCAGAGTATCTGGCGGATAAATGCGTACAGGTAGAACAGTCTGAGAGCAGTGAAGAAGAGAAGTAAGTGAACTGGGGGTGTGGCCTCGACGGATGAGGACGCTCAATGAAAGGACAGCCGCGAGCCTCCGTAAGAACATACCTGTCCTGAAAAACCGCGGACACGGAACTAAGTAATTCTAGGCGGGAACCAGCCGTGAAAATGGAGCACAGCTGACACAGCTCAAGAAATCTGATGATTTCTCGTGCTGGGTCAGCTGATTTTTTGATTCGGGATCAAAAAATCTCTCCATTTTCACGGCTGGTTCCAGCCAAGAATTACTAAGATCCGCTTTAGCGGTTTTTCAGGACAGGTATGTTCTTACGGAGGCTCGCGGCTGTCCTTTCATTGAGCTGGCGCATCAGGCAGGAAGGTATTATTTGTTCACTTGGTGGCTCTTAAGCGGGGGCAGTTAATGGGGATTGAATTGGTGGTACTGTTGTAATCTCCAGTGCCTTTGCGTTATAATTATCGTTAAGCGTTCTTTATCAGCACACGAGTCTAAAGCCTGTGAGCTAAGGTCTGTTTTTAGGGGTTCGACAAATTTCTGCAAATAGCGACATATAAATTTACAAATAAAGTCCTGGACATTGGGAATAAAATCCAGTATTCTGGATAAAATAACCATATACACAAAGTAAAGGAGGAAAACAAGACATGCATAAATTGGGAATTTGTTTTCGTCAGCCAGAAGATATTACTGAGTTTGTGGATATTATCAACCAGTTTGAATACGACGTGGATCTTAAAAGCGGAAAGAATATAGTAGACGCAAAATCATTGTTAGGAGTTATTGCAATCAGTAAGGCTGACGGCGTAGAGCTTGTCATTCACTGTGATGAATGCCAGGAACTGCTGGATCGTCTCCAGAATTATGTCAAAGACAGGAAAATCGCATAAGCAGATGGAATGAAAAGTCCCCGGGGTCTTATAGACGTCTGGGGATTTTTTAATACAGATAATTACTGCCAGAGGAAGTATGGGGATAGGCGGGAGGCAGCCACAAAAACGGAGAATTGATCGTAACAGTTTCAGCCCGCCAGAACGGTTATGATAAATCAGGCCGTCTGGTAACTCATGGTTCTTGCACTTTTCTCCGGAATAGTGTACATTTGTAATATGCGGACCGGACAGGAAGTGCCGGTAGATTTTGGAAGGAGATCGTGGACAGATGAACAAAACAGACCAAAAATATCAGGCGTATATACAGATTTTGAGGGAAGAGCTGGTTCCGGCAGTGGGATGTACCGAGCCGTTAGCTCTTGCATATGCGGCGGCCAAGGCCAGAGAAGTGCTGGGATGTATACCCGAGCGTGTCCATATCGGGGCAAGCGGCAGTATCATTAAGAATGTAAAAAGCGTCATAGTGCCCAATACAGACCATCTAAAAGGAATCCCTGCTGCTGCTGCGGCCGGAATCATTGCCGGAAGACCGGAAAAAGAGCTGGAAGTCATTGCAGAAGTGTCCAGGGAAGAGATTGAACAAATGCAGGAATTTCTGGAGGAGAAAGAGATTCGGGTAGAGCATATAGATAACGGCATTACATTTGACATTATCGTGACCGTTTCTGCCGGAGAATCCTATGCGCAGGTGCGGATAGCCAATTACCACACGAATATTGTACATATTGATAAAGACGGAGAAATTCTGCTGGACATTCCGGTGCGGGGGGAGAACGAAGAGGGCCTGACGGACCGCGGAGCGCTGTCTGTGGAGGATATATGGGATTTTGTACAGACAGTGGATATCGAGGATATTCGCGATATATTGAAGCGCCAGATTGATTATAATACCGAGATCGCCGAGGAAGGCCTGCGTGGCAATTATGGCGCGAATATCGGGAGCGTGATTTTGGAGTCCTATGGAAATGATGTCAGGAACCGGGCAAAGGCCATGGCGGCGGCCGGATCAGATGCCCGTATGAACGGCTGCGAGCTTCCGGTGATTATCAATTCCGGCAGCGGAAACCAGGGCCTGACCTGCTCCCTTCCGGTTCTGGAATACGCAAAGGAACTGAACGTGGACAGAGAAAAGATGTACCGTGCGCTTGCATTGTCCAATCTGGTTGCGATCCATCAGAAGACCGGGATCGGCAGGCTGTCCGCATACTGCGGGGCAGTCAGTGCAGGTGCGGCTGCGGGGGCAGGAATTGCCTATCTCTGCGGGGGCGGATACAAAGAGATTACACATACGGTGGTAAATGCGCTGGCTATCGTGTCCGGAATGGTCTGCGACGGGGCAAAAGCATCCTGTGCGGCTAAGATAGCAGCGTCGGTGGATGCGGGAATCCTGGGGTATCATATGTACATGCAGGGACAGCAGTTCTACGGCGGGGACGGAATCATCACAAAGGGTGTGGAAAAGACCATAGCAAATGTAGGACGTCTGGGAAAAGAAGGCATGCGGGAGACCAACGAGGAAATCATAAAAATCATGGTGGAATAGTAACCGGCAATGTGTCTGAACAGATAGGCAATAGCAGATAACGGAACATATACAGACCGGCAGACCAGAAATGGAGGAGCAGAGAATATGAGACTGGAAAATGAATTTCTATGCGTGGACATCGCAGAAACAGGTGCAGAAGCAACCAGAATCTTTGATAAACAAAAGGATACGGAGGTGCTGTGGGAAGGGGATCCGTTGTACTGGAAGCGCCATTCCCCGGTACTGTTCCCGAATGTGGGGAAGACCTACCAGAATACGGTTCGTATAGACGGGCTTCAGTATCCTACGTCTCAGCATGGATTTGCCAGAGATAACACATTTACCTGTATCAAATCCACAGCGGATACGGCCAGCTTCCTACTGCACTCCAGCGAGGAGACAAAAGAGGTTTATCCATTTGATTTTGAATTGTACATCACATACAGATTGGAAAGAAAAACGCTGTATGTACAGTGGAAAGTTAAAAATCCTTCCGATGAAACGATGTATTTTACGATAGGGGGCCATCCGGCATTTCGTTTTGCCGGAAAACATGAGAAAAAAGAAGATTACTGTCTCAAATTTCCAGGAAAAGAAGTGCTGGAGTATATTCTGGTTCATCCGGAATCCGGCGCCGGCAATCCGGATGAAATTTTTAAAATGGAACTGGAAAATGAGACATACCCCCTGACAGAGGAACTGTTTGCCAATGATGCGCTGATATTCGACAATGAGCAGATAGAGGAAGTGTGGATTTGCCATAAGGATGGAACCCCTTATGCAGGACTCTGCTGTAAGGGCTTCCCTAATTTTGGCATTTGGTCCGTTAAGGATGCCCCTTTTGTATGCCTGGAGCCTTGGGCCGGGCGCTGTGACGATCATGGATTTGCAGGAGACATATCCGAAAAACCAGGGATAAACCGATTGGAAGGCCAGGAAACCTTTCGAAAGGAATATCAGATTGTAGTGGCATAATCATAGAGAACACAGGCGGCAGAAAGGAATTACCGTCTGTGTTTTTTTCTTTTAGAAAAGTATCCCCCCAAGGGGGTTGTGACGGAAAAAAGAGGATGCTATACTGGACAAAAATCGGCTTAGAACGGGAGGGGAATATGAGGAAAAGGGTTATCAGTATCGTATGCACAGCAGTACTCATAGCTGGCCTGTTAACGGGCTGCGGACAAGGAAGAGAAAATATAGCAGAGAACAACGGAGAGGCAGAGCGTGACTCGGTTGTAGTCACCATGCCGGCCGCGTCAGAGCCTGAAGCCGGGTTCGATCCGGCCTATGGCTGGGGCGCGGGGGAGCATGTCCATGAGCCTCTCATTCAGAGTACACTTATGGTGACGACAAAGGATTTGAAGATAGAGAAGGATCTTGCCGCAGATTACCAGGTAAGTGCGGACGGGCTGACCTGGACGGTGACGATCCGGGATGATGTGAAGTTTACCGACGGTGAGCCGCTGACGGCGGAGGACGTTGCTTTTACGTATAATAACTGCAAAGAAAAAAGTACAGTCAATGATTTTACGATGCTGGACAGGGCATCTGCGCTGGATGACACGACGGTAGAATTCCGGATGACGAAGCCCTTTTCTATCTGGCCCTATACCATGGCCATTGTGGGCATTGTGCCGGAACACGCCTACGATGAAAATTACGGACAGAACCCCATCGGATCAGGGCGCTACATTATGAAGCAGTGGGATAAGGGACAGCAGGTGATCTTTGAGGTAAATCCGGATTACTACGGGGAGGCGCCAAAGATGAAAAAGGTAACCGTGCTGTTCATGGAGGAGGATGCGGCGCTTGCGGCAGCGATGGCAGGTGAGGCTGACGTGGCGCATACGGCGGCATCCTACAGTGAACAGTCTGTGGATGGGTACGAGCTGTTTGCAGTGCAGACCGTGGACAACCGTGGATTTAATCTGCCTGCATCCGAACCCGTAGAAAAGGACGGCATTACATATGGCAATGCATTTACAGCCGATGTAAATGTAAGAAGGGCGGTCAATATCGGAATTGACCGGGATGAGATGATTGATAATGTTCTGAACGGGTATGGTACAAAAGCGTTTAGTGTATGCGATAAAATGCCATGGTACAACAGCGCCTGCGAGGTGGAATACGATCCGGACGAGGCAAGAAAACTACTGGACGATGCAGGCTGGAGAGAAGGGAAGGACGGCATCAGGGAGAAAGACGGCGTAAAAGCGGCGTTTACTCTGATGTTCAGCAGTGGAGACTCTGTACGCCAGGCTTTGGCGGAGGATACTGCGAACCAGTTAAAGGAGCTGGGCATTGACGTTACCACCGAGGGGGTGGGCTGGGATACAGCCTATGACCGGGCACAGTCCGAACCGCTGATCTGGGGCTGGGGTGCACATACACCGATGGAGCTCTATAATATTTACCATACACTTTCGGGTACCGGCATTGGCCAGGCAGAGTACTCGCCTTACGCAAATGTGACGGTTGATAAGTATATGGATGAAGCGCTGGAGACAGGCACCCTGGAGAAGTCCTATGAACTGTGGCAGAAGGCGCAGTGGGATGGTACGTTAGGGATTACGCAGGACGGTGACATTCCGTGGATCTGGCTGTGCAATGTGGATCATCTTTATTTTGTAAGGGATGGGCTTCAGATTGCAGAACAGAAAATACATCCCCACGGGCATGGCTGGTCTATTATTAACAATGTCGATCAGTGGTCGTGGGAATAAAGAGAGAATAGAGATCAGGGACGCTGCCTTATAAGTAAGCGTCCCGTTTTCCCGTTAAAGAGACAGAAGTGGAGGAAGTTTCATATGGTACGGCAGTGGAGTATACACATAGGGAAAAAGTTGATATATATGCTGCTTCTGGTCACCGCAGCCAGTCTCCTCACGTTTTTGCTGATGAAAGCTTCACCGGTGGATCCTCTGCAGGCTAATGTAGGGCAGGCGGCACTGGGCAGCATGAGCCGGGAGCAGGTGGAGAAACTGAGAGAATACTGGGGAGTAAATGGCTCTCCGGTGCGGCAGTTTTTATCCTGGGCGTCGGATTTTATCAGGGGGGATATGGGAACTTCCCTGCTATACCGTCAGCCGGTGTCGGATGTGCTGAAGGTTAAGCTGATGAACTCCCTTGTGCTGATGATTACCGCCTGGATTCTTTCCGGAATACTGGGATTCGCGCTGGGTGCGGTTTCCGGGATGAATCAGGGCAGATGGGCGGATAAAGCGGTGAAGGGATACTGCCTTTTGATAGCAGGCACGCCCACGTTTTGGCTGGCGCTTGTGCTGCTCCTGGTATTCGGGGTATGGCTGAAGGTCCTGCCCATTGGCCTGAGTGTGCCTATAGGTGTGGAGGCTGCCGGGGTTACCGTCTGGGATCGTATCTATCATGCAATTCTGCCCGCGGCGGCGCTGAGTATTACGGGAGTAGCCAATATAGCCCTGCATACCAGGGAAAAAATGATCGAGATCATGAACAGTGATTATATGATGTTCGCAAGGGCGAGAGGACAGCAGGGATTCCGGCTGTTTTGCCAGCATGGCTTCCGCAGCGTCCTTCTGCCCGCAGTCACCCTTCAGTTTGCATCCATCAGTGAAATATTCGGAGGCTCCGTACTGGTGGAACAGGTCTTTTCCTATCCGGGACTGGGGCAGGCTGCAGTGACTGCCGGACTGGGAAGCGATCTGCCGCTTTTGATGGCGATCACGGTGACCAGCGCCATGATTGTATTTGGCGGTAATATGCTGGCGGATATCCTCTATGGCGTCGTGGATCCGAGAATCAGGAGAGGGGGCAGGGGGAAATGAACCAGAGACAGAAAGTACTTATAAGTCTGACCATATCTGCCGTGGTTCTGACTGCTGTCTGCATTGTGGGCGCACTTTGTGCAGATGCAGCACGCGCCACGGATTTTTCCAAAAAGAACCTGGCGCCTTCACTATACTGCCTTTTTGGAACGGATTGGATGGGGCGGGATATGCTCGCGCGCACCCTGCGCGGACTTTCCATCAGCATTTTGCTTGGAATTCTGGCGGCAGCGGCCAGCGCGGTCATTGCGCTGATTCTGGGAACCGCTTCGGCCATGCTGGGAAAGGCAGTGGATACGGTGATCACCTTTTTCATTGATCTGGTCATGGGAATTCCCCATATTCTGCTACTGATACTGATATCCGTTGCAATGGGGAAAGGGTTCAAAGGAGTGGCGGTCGGAATTGCGCTGACACACTGGCCGTCTCTGGCGAGGCTGATCCGGGCGGAAGTGATACAGCTTCGGGAAAGCCCCTACATACAGATTGCAGAGAAGATGGGGAAAAGCAGGTGGTATATCGCCAAAAAACATCTGCTTCCCCATCTGCTTCCTCAGTTTCTTGTAGGCCTGGTTTTGATCTTCCCGCATGCGGTTCTCCATGAATCCAGCATTACATTTTTAGGATTCGGACTGTCTTCGGAACAGCCTGCAATCGGCATTATTCTGTCAGAGTCAATGAAATATCTAATTACCGGAAAGTGGTGGCTTGCACTGTTCCCCGGCATCCTTCTGGTGCTTGTTGTAGTGTTATTCTACAAAGCGGGAGAAAACCTGAGAAAGCTTACGGAACCAGGCAGTATACACGAATAGATCGGCGGGAAGGATGAAAAGATGGGATTAAACGAAGACATAAAAACAGAAGAAGCAGCTCCTATCTTAAAAATAGAGCACTTGAATATCTCATTTACTCAGTATGAGCATGGGCTGCGACGGGAGACTATGACAGTAATCCGGGATATGGATTTGGATGTTTTCCCCGGGGAGATGGTGGCGGTTGTCGGCTCAAGCGGTTCGGGAAAAAGTCTGCTTGCACACGCCGTTCTGGGACTGCTGCCCTATAATGCCGCGGCGGGCGGCAGGATCACATACTGCGGCAGGGAACTGACTGCAAAACGGATAAAACGTCTCAGGGGCAGTGAAATCGTAATGGTTCCCCAGAGCCTGGCATGCCTCGACCCTCTGATGAAGGTCGGGCCGCAGATACGCAAAGGGAAAAAAGATAGAAGGACAAAAGATAAGCTGAAAGGGATTTTTACGGGATATGATCTGAAAGAAAGCGTGGAGGAGCTGTATCCCTTTGAACTGTCGGGAGGAATGAGCCGGAGAATTCTGATTTCAACGGCTCTGATAGAAGAACCGAAGCTTGTGATTGCCGATGAACCTACCCCCGGGCTGGAACTCAGAGTGGCCAAACGGGCCATGGGACATTTTCGGGAATTAGCGGATATGGGGGCCGGGGTCCTGGTCATTACACACGATCTGGAACTGGCGCTGGAAACCGCGGACCGTATTGTCGTCTTTTATGCGGGAGAGTCTGTAGAGGAGGCCGGAGTTTCTGATTTCCGTTATGAGGAGACCCTGCGGCACCCTTATACAAAAGCACTCTGGCGGGCCATGCCGCGTAATGGATTCCAATGTATAGAGGGCGCGCAGCCCTATGCAAAAGATATGCCGCAGGGCTGTGCGTTTGCACCCCGGTGCGCAAGTTGCACGCAGGCGTGCAGCCAGAAGATTCCCTATAGGGAACTGAGAGGCGGCCGGGTGAGGTGTTTATCAGCCGTATAAACGCCGGGGGTTTTCTTAACACCGTAATGCTGATTCGGAAAAATATAGCAAGGGGAGAACAGGTCTGGGGAGATGGAGCCGTTATGAGACTGGAAATAAGAAATGTTTCTTATCAATATAAAAAAGAAGATCGGATGATTCTGGAGAACTTTAATCTGTCTGTGGAGCATACGGAGAGGGTCGGACTCGCTGCACCCAGCGGGTATGGTAAGACCACGCTGTGTATGCTGCTCTCTGGGTATCTGCAGCCAGACAGCGGAGAAATCCTCCTGGACGGAAAGCCCCTGCATTCTTATAGGGGATACTGCCCGGTACAGATGATCTGGCAGCAGCCGGAGCTTGCGGTAAATCCAAGGCTGCGCATGCGGGACGTGATTCTGGAGGGGGATCAGGTGGAGGAGCGGATTCTGCAGGAACTGGGAATCGAGCAGGACTGGCTGAATCGTTTTCCATCGGAGCTTTCTGGCGGGGAGCTCCAGCGTTTCTGCCTGGCAAGGGCGCTGGGGAAGAGGACCCGTTTCCTTCTTGCGGATGAGATCAGCACCATGCTGGATCTGATTACCCAGAGCCAGATCTGGAATTTTCTTGTCCGGGAAGCAGAGCGGAGAGGGATCGGACTGATTGCAGTGAGCCATAACCGGGAATTGCTGGACCGGGTATGCACCAGACAGGTACAGATGGATAAGTAAGCGAAGCCATGGCAGGATGAAATCTGATAGCATTGTCCGGAAAAATTTGTTAAGATATAAGTATTGTACGGGATATCATAATATAATTATAAATAAATGTATAAACGAGTACTAAAAACAAAAAAAGAGAGAATAACAGCCATGGAAAAGAAAACAGAAATGCAGGAACAGGAATTGAACGTGACAAGCGGACCGCATAAACATCAGCACAGGCACCATAACGGAACACCCTGCGAACAAGCCCATACTCATGGAAACGGAGAGACACATACACATGGGGAGGGGCACCGCCATGTCCATAGCGAGGCGGAGAAAAAGGCGGTCATAAACCGCCTTTCCAAGGCGATCGGACATATGGAGGCGGTCAAGCGTATGGTGGAGCGGGATGAAGACTGCAGCGAGGTTCTGATCCAGCTGGCTGCGGTGCGTTCCGCTATCAATAATACGGGAAAGGTTGTTCTGAAGAATCATATTGATCACTGCATTGTGGAAGCTGTGGAGGAAAATGATCAGGAAGCGATCCGAAAGCTTAATCAGGCCATAGACAAATTCATTAAGTAACGCTGCTTTCCTATATTTTAGAAAGGAAAGTCAAACACGAAATATGTTGAAAACAGCGGGGAAATATGTTAGTCTATTCTTTTTCAAAGGATACGATTAAGGTCATTTTCAAAGGAGAGGACATAGATGGAATGGGAGACATTACTTTCAAAAGAGCACTTTGTTGAAATGGAACATGAGGGCGGTATAGCGGACAGAAACGATTATGAAACAATTATCTGCAGTACTTTCCTGCGCAGGCTGCAGGATAAAGCACAGGTGTTTCCTCTTGACGAGGACGATTATGTAAGAACACGTCTGACGCACTCGCTGGAGGTGTCCGCCATAGGAAAAAAGCTGGGTGAATATGCCTTTAAGAAAACAAGAGAAAGCAGAAAAGATACGTGGTTTGAGAATCATTCTGAGAAGGAATTTTCGGAGGTGCTCTTGTGCGCCGGCCTGATCCATGATATCGGCAATCCCCCTTTCGGCCATTTTGGGGAATATGCGATCAGGGAATGGTTCCAGACACATCTGAAAGATTTGGCTCTCGGAGAACGGAAACTCACAGAGATCCTGTCTAATTGGCAGCTTCTGGATTTGTACACCTTTGAGGGCAACGCACAGTCTCTGCGCTTATTATCAAAGACTCCTTATCTGGGACGGGAAAATGGGTTTAATCTATCATACAGTGTTCTGGGGGCCATCATGAAATACCCCATTTCTTCGGAAAAATTGAGGAACTGTAATCCGGACCATTATAAAAAAATAGGGTACTACTATTCTGAACGGAAATTATTTGAGGAGATAAACAACAGAACGGGAATGAATGGTTCCCGCCACCCGCTGTCATATCTGCTGGAAGCCGCGGATGATATAGCATACCGGACATCTGACCTGGAAGATGCAATGGTAAAGAAAGTGATCAGTTTCGAGCAGATCATGGAAACATTTGAGCAATGCGGAAGGAATCTTGAGGAAAATCAAGAAAACAAGCAGGAAGTCTGCCAATGTGTGGAAAAGCTTTCGGAAATGTATCGGGAGGAAGTTGCAAAGAATACAAGAAAACCGGGACTGACGGCAGTACAAAGATGGAATCAGTTCATGCAGGGGATTATGATAAGAGATGCGGGGGAAACTTTTGTAAAAGAATATGAGCTGATTATGCAGGGACATTTTCCCGGGGATTTGTTTAACGACACTGTTTCCGGGCATATTATTTCCGCAATCTCGGATCTGAGCGAGGAGAAGATTTATACCAGTTCCGTGAAAACGCGGAGAGAATTATTCGGACGGCGTGTGATCGATTCCCTGCTCAGTCAGTTTATGCCGGCGGCGGTCGGGTTTGATACAAAAGAAAAAATCAACTTTATTGACCGCAGGATAATTGATACGGTGTCAGAATTCTATAAATCAATGTACAGGCATGAGTCGGCGGGGAAAAGCGAGGAGGAAAAACTTTATTTAAGAATATTAATGATAACTGATTATATCAGCGGTATGACGGATAACTATGCGAAAAGACTCTATCAGGAACTTTTTGCGTAAATCGGGAGTTAGTGACGCGCTTTAGTCGCGGTACGGATGGGGACGCTCCATGAAGGGATAGCCGAAAACCTCCCGGAGAACATCCATGTCCTTTCAAAAACGCGGCCGCGAACCTAAGAAATTCTAGGCGGGAAACAGCCCTGAAAATGGAGCACCACTGACACATCACGAGAAATCCGATGATT
>NZ_CYZU01000061.1 GCF_001404335.1 Faecalicatena contorta | reverse complement strand
CTGAAGCATGACGTGCCGATTGCTCCCGGATTTGCTTTTGTCGACAACCAGGGTGACCAGAAGACCGCGATTATATGTATCGAAGGACAGAAATTTGGCGGGGCTCCTGTAAGCCTGAACCTGAAACTGGATGTAATCGACAGCCCGAACTCCGGCGGAATCAGCGTTGACGCTGTTAGATGCTGTATGCTCGCAAAAGACAGAGGGATGGCAGGCGCAATCGAAGAGCCAAGCTCCTACTTCATGAAACACCCACCGGTACAGCATCCGGATGATCAGTGCCGTGCAATGCTGGAAGACTTTATCGCTGGTAAATAAATTAAAATGACAGATAGGCGGGAAGAAAAATGGAAAAAAATTTAGATATCGTTGTAATTGGCACAATTATCAAAGAAACCATACAGTTCCCAAACAGGACGATTGGTCCTGTTCTGGGAAGCCCGGCTGCATATTCAAGCCTTGTTATGGCGGCGCAGGGAAGAAATGTCGGAATTGTCACTTATTATGGCTATGACATGGAGGACATTATTTCAGAAATAGATGTTCTGGACAAAAGAGGCATTCTGCCATATGAATATACGACAACAAACCTGCTGGTATACAGAAATGACGGCACTAAATATGTAGAGTATCAGAAGGCGGCGCCGAATATCGGATTTGAAGATATTCATAAGGATTATCTGGAGGCGGATTATTTTAAAATCTGTCCGATGAACTATGAAGTGGAGCTGGATCTTGTAAAAAAACTCTATGAGAGAAATAAAACAGTCTTTGTAGACCTGGGAGGATACGGAGGCGCAACGAGTGACATCCGTCACTCTGTAGAAGAGACGTATGGGAGAATGGTGATTGACACCTTATGTAAAAACAGTACCATTATCAAGGCAAGCGAGGAGGACCTGCAGTCTATCATACCGGGAAGAACAGCGGAAGAGGCGGTCAGGTATCTGGCAGATGCAGGGGCTGAAAATGTGGTGGTAACGCTTGGCGGCAACGGTGTAATGTTTAAAGAAGGCAAAAAAGAGCTCGTCCGTATCAAACCCTTTTCTGCGAAGAGCGAAGTAGAGGACGGAAGCCTGGACTTTACCGGTGCAGGAGATTCATTCGGCGCCGGATTTATGGCATCTTATGTAAAGGAACAGGATATGTATAAGGCTGCACTAAACGGAAACGCAACGGCATCCCTGGTAATACAGCGGTCTGGCGGCTGTACATATGGACGCATGCCGTCCAGGGAGAAAGTACAGATGCGCATCGCGACAGGCGCTTAAAGGGCAGAACATTATAAGCCGGCCGCTGATTAGCAGGGAAGGCAGTGACAAATTAATCATATAGAAACGAATACAAACAAAAGGGGTCAGACCCCGATTGCAAAGGGGTCTGACCCCTCTGCACAGGAAGCAGGAGGATTAAGCAATGAAGAATTATACAGATGCGGAACTGGTAAGTAAAGCAAAAGAAAAAATACTGGCCGAAGCAGAAGCTTTAAAGGCAGTATCTGACGAGGTGGACGAAGCCTATGCCAAGACGATAAAAGCAATACTGGAATGCAAAGGCCGGTTGATTATTACGGGACTCGGTAAGACGGGCCATATCGGGAAGAAGATCGCAGCATCATTTGCGAGCCTGGGCGTGCCGGCATTTTTCGTGCACAGCTGTGAATCCCTGCACGGGGATATGGGGATGATAACAAAAGAAGATGTGGTGATTATGATCTCGAACAGCGGAAAATCACAGGAGATCCTGAATATGCTTCCGCCGCTGAAGATCATAGGGGCGAAGACAGTCTCTATTACAAGGGATAAACAGTCGCCGCTGGCACAGCAGACTGACATCGCGATACTGGTAGATGCGGGAAAGGAAGTAGACCATATGGGGCTCGCTCCAACTTCGAGCTCAACAGCGGCATTGGCGGCGGGAGATGCGCTTGCTACCGTGGTATCCGAGATTAAGGATTTTAAGCGGGAGAATTTTGCGCTCAGCCATCCGGGCGGCGCATTGGGCCAGCAGCTGATCAGGGAATATCAGGAGAAAATAGGGAAGTAATATAACACCGGGCTCGTCAGGAACACCTGATTCAAAAATGATCCTTTGGCATTTGATCGGGCCAGAGGGTTATTTTTTTAAAGCGCAGTGGTTAAGGAGGCTGAATGGCAATGAAAAAAGCAGTAATATTTGATATGGACGGACTGATGATTGACAGTGAAAGAGTGACCTGGGAAGGGTATCAGAAAGAGTGCCGCAGCAGGGGGTATGAGATGACGCTGGATTTTTACATGCTCATGCTGGGACATCCCATGGCAGCGGTGAGAAAGATGATGCGGGAACATTTCGGAGATTCATTTCCCCTGGAAGAGATTATACAATGCGTCCATGACAGGATGGAATTTCTGTTTTCGGCGGAGGGGGTTCCGAAGAAGCCTGGCCTGATGGAGATTTTACGATTTACAAAGGAGAACAGGTATCTGACAATGGTGGCGACATCCAGTGACAGAGCAAGAGTAGAACGTATCCTGCGCTATGCTGAGATAGAGGCGTATTTTGATGACATCATCTGTGGCGATGAAGTGGTGCATGGCAAACCCGGCCCGGATATTTTCCTGAATGGCTGCAAGAAATTGGGGGTACGGCCGGAGGAAGCTTATGTGATAGAGGACTCTGAAATGGGAATACTGGCGGCATACAGGGCAGGGATTGATGTGATCTGTGTCCCCGACATGAAACAGCCGGAGGAAAAATACAGAAAAATGGCCCTCTGCGTGGTTCCCTCGCTGTCCGAGGCGAAAGCCGTGCTGGAGTCAGGAGGGCCGTTTATGTACCATACTGCTGATTAAGAGACAAGAGTAAAATCAGCAGCTGCAGCGCGGAGAATTCCACTTTGTTTTGATTTCTTTTCAATTGGAAAAAATAGATAAATTTATAATCGGCTATTTGTGGAAATATGACAATTGACTTTTTTCGACTTTGCGCGTAAAATTTAAGTCAGATAAGAAGTTAACGTTAAAGTAAACGTTATATTTTTTTAACGAAAAACTTTAACGTTAACTTTATCGAGAACTTGCAGACGAGATATTATGCCCAGGAGGAACGTATTATGAGAGACAAAACAGTGGAATCAGCGCCCGGAATTACAGAACAGAAACATGTGCATCGTAAAATTAAGCAGCGATGAACAGCATAACGATGTACGAATAAGAGACAGACATGAAGGAGGAAATAAGATGAAGAATATGAAAAAGGTTTTAACATTAGTATTGGCAGGCTGCATGGTGTTCGGATTAGCGGGATGTGAGAAAGAAAAAGCTTCATCTGCTGCAGACAGTGCGGATAACGGAAGTGGCAAATCAGATGCAGAGATCACGATCGGATATTCTTTCCCTGGTTCCAATAATGAATTCTGGGGTACCAATGCCTTAAATTCTGCGAAGCAGGCTGCAGAAGCACTGGGATTCAAGCTGATTGCGGATGATTGTAATTATGATCAGGCGGAACAGGTATCGGATGTCGACAGTATGATATCTTCCGGTATCGATGCTCTTGTTTTGGCGCCCCAGGACGCCTCTGTATGTGCGGGGATCACAGCGGCATGCAAAGCGGCGGATATCCCGGTAGTTATCATAGACAGATGGCCGGGAGACGACCTGAAGGCCAGCGAAGATTATGTATGCTTTATCGGGCCGGATGACGAACAGGCCGGATATGACATCGCAATGTCACTGATTGATTCCGGATGCAAAAACCTTCTGGGCGTTGGCGGTGTGCAGGGAACATCCGTTGGTGAAGGCAGGAAAGCAGGGCTTGACAAGGCACTGAAAGAGAACCCGGACGTGAAGCTTTTACAGTATGAATATGCAGGTGACACATGGGATGACGGAGATAAAGCGTTCCGGAACCTGTATCAGGCACACCCGGAAGTGGACGGAGTATGGTGCTTTAACGATTCCATGGCCCTCGCATCCGTAAACATACTGAAAGAAGAAGGCAAGCTGGATACGGTCAAAGTCGGCGGCATGGATCTGCTCAGCAATTCGGTGGAGTCAATGGAAGCCAAAGAGCTTTGGTTCTCAACAGGCGGACATTATATGGAAGCGGGATTTGGTGCAGTTGTAGCCTATGATGTTGCGAAGGGCGTGGAGTATAACGGCCCGGCCAAGGTCCAGATGAGCCTGCTGTGTGTGGATCAGAACAATGTGGAGGACTTTAAGGAGCAATTTCTCGATAAAGAACAGTCCTATGACTGGGCAGGAGCCAGCAGGGCAGAGAATCCGGATGCAGAATATAACTTCAATCTGATTCTCGAGTAACAGCGGATCATTTCTCCTCCGGTATCGGGCCGGAGGAGGATATTTCTAAAATGGAAGGAGGAAGAACATTGGCTGAAAAAAGAAATGCGGTTGTTCTGCGCGGGCTCAAGAAGTATTTCCCTGGGACAAAGGCGCTGGACTGGGGCGCTGATGATGCGATTGAGATCAAAGAGGGCGAGATTCACGGTCTGGTAGGTGAGAACGGCGCAGGCAAATCAACAACCTTTCAGATCCTGATGGGGATATATGACAAGACGGACGGTGAGATGGAGCTTTTTGGTAAACCATACAATCCAAGAAACGTACATGATGCGGAAGAGGCAGGCGTAGCGATCATTATGCAGCAGCCCAATTTTGCCAACAACCTGACGGTTGCCGAAAATATATTTCTGGGACAGGATAAAAGATTTACAAATAAAGCCGGGCTGATCGACTGGAAAAAACAGTTTGCAGCGGCAGGAGAAATCCTGCACAGATTTAAATACGATCATATTAAGCCTACGGATTTATTATCGGATCTGGGATTTGAGGAGACAAAACAAGTTGAGATTGCCCGTGCACTTTCTACGAATCCAAAGGTCTTGCTTGTAGATGAGACTTCGGCAGCCATTTCCAAAAGTTCCGTAGAAAATCTGTATCAGCTGCTTCGGGAGCAGCGGGACAATGGATGCGCGATTATATACATATCCCATTTCATAGAAGAGGTGTATGACCTCTGCGATAGGGTCAGCATTCTGCGGGACGGGAAGCTGATCACAAAAATGGAGGTCAACGAATCGGTTTCTCCGGATCTGATCATACAAAACATGGTAGGCCGTGACGTATCGGATGCGGTATACCGAAGCGATGACAACAGTTCCATAGGGGACGTCATGCTGGAGACAAAGGGACTGACGAGAGCGGGAGAATTTGAAGACATTAGTATACAGATACATGCAGGAGAGATCGTAGGGATCGCTGGCATCGGCGGATGCGGTTCGGAAAGCTTTGGCAAGGCACTGTTTGGATACGACCAGGTGGACCGGGGCGAGATTTATTTTAAAGGGCAGTCTGTAAAAATCAATTCTCCGCTGGAGGCAATGAGAAATGGCATTGGCTATATACCAAAGGACCGGGATAAAGAAGGACTGTTTCTGATATACGATTCTACCATGAATATTTCTTCGGGGAACATGAAAAATGTCAGCAGGCACGCGATTATCAATCATAAAAAAGAAAAAAAGATTGCGGTCGATTCAATAAAGAGGTTCCTGATCAAGACGCCGTCGGAGGCGACACCCGTATCTGACCTGAGCGGAGGAAACAGACAGAAAGTGGCCATTTCCAAGTGGGTTGTGAATGAATCGGAGTTTTTGATCGTGAACTCGCCGACAAGAGGCGTTGATGTAGGCGCTAAGTATGAGATATATAAAATCCTGGAGGATCTGAAGAATCAGGGAAAGGGAATCCTGCTGATATCGGATGAGCTTCCGGAGCTGATCGGAATGAGTGACCGGGTGTACTGTTTCAGGCGGGGCAAAGTGTCCGGAGAATTCTCCAGGGATACTTTTACAGAAGAACGGCTGGCAGTACAGATGGTCTGATTCTATAAAGAAAGGAATATTGAAAAATGGAAAATAAAAATGTAGTAGTTAGCTTTATTAAAAAGAATATTTCCTTGGCAGCGTTTGTGATTTTATTTATTCTCTTTTCATTTACGACAGCCGGCAAATTTTTAAAAATCAACAATCTTTTGAGCGTATTGACCTCCTCCACAGACCTGCTGATCTGTGCGCTGGGCGGAACATTTATTATCCTGATGGGAAGCATCGACCTTTCCGTAGGTTCCATGATTAGCCTCTGCGGTGTTATTGCGGCGAAGATCTACCTGTCGACGAACAGCCTGATTGTGGCGCTTCTTGCTACGATAGCAGTGTCACTTGTGTGCTATCTCTTCATGGGTGTGATACACGTGCAGCTGAAGGTGCCCACATTCATTGTAACTCTGGGTATGCTCTCCATTGCCAGGGCGCTTGTTACGATGATCAGCGGCGGTTCCATCACAATGGTGGATTACAATGGGGCCATCAAACAGGTATTTGGCCTGAGGCCATGGATACTGATTATTGCAATTGCAGCGTTTGCGGTTGTATTTCTGATCGAACGGTTCACGCTTTTCGGGCGCTACACCAGACTGGTGGGCGGGGAAGAAAATGTAGCCAGATTAAGTGGAATTAATGTAAAGAAACAGAAGGTACTGGTATTTTTATTTGCGGGAGTTCTGACAGCGCTCGGCGGCATTGTAATGGCGGCCCGCATTGGCTCCGGTTCCCCCTCAGTCGGCGTCGGTTATGAGCTGGATGTTATCACTGCAGTCGTACTCGGCGGAACATCACAGACCGGCGGTGTCGGCGGCGTAAGAGGCACCCTGATCGGTGTATTGACGATCGGCATACTTGCCAACGGTCTGGTGCTCTGGGGAATGCCGTCAGAAGTACAGCTGCTGATCAAGGGTCTGGTTGTGATCTTTGCCGTTGCGGTATCGACTGAGAGAAAACCGAACATGATCGTCAGATAGTGAGAGACTGGAGGAAGAAAAAATGATAGCTTTAGGCAGTGACCATGGCGGTTTTGCACTAAAAGAAGAAATCAAAGCATATCTGGCAAAGCAGGGCATCGAGGTCCGGGATTTTGGAAGCTTCAGCCCCCAGGCCGTGGATTACGCGGATATTGCGTATCCTCTGGCAAAGGCGGTTGCGGCTGGCGAATGCGAGAAGGGAATTCTATGCTGCGGTACAGGGATCGGTATCTCCATTGCAGCCAACAAGGTAAAGGGAATCCGGGCAGCCTGCTGCTCCGACTGCTTCAGTGCAAAGCTGACAAGACAGCACAATGACGCCAATATCCTCTGTATGGGGGGGCGTGTTGTGGGCGCAGGACTTGCGCTCATGATGACAGACCTGTTTCTGAACACGGAATTCGAAGGGGGAAGGCATCAGACACGGATTGATAAAATAGCGGAGATTGAAAAGAAACAGTAGAAGGAGGATGCATCATGGCATTGGTAACAACAGCGGAAATGTTCAAAAAGGCATATGCGGGCGGCTACGCAGTCGGGGCATTTAATGTCAATAACATGGAGATTATACAGGGCATTACAGAGGCAGCCCGGGAGGAACAGTCTCCGGTCATTCTGCAGGTATCGGCAGGGGCAAGGAAATATGCAAAGCACATTTACCTCATGAAGCTGGTGGAAGCCGCGGTACTGGACGTGGACATCCCGATCGCGCTTCATCTGGATCACGGCGAGGATTTCGAGATATGTAAATCCTGTATTGACGGAGGATTCACCTCTGTCATGATTGACGGATCAAAACACAGTTTCGAGGATAATATAGCGCTGACTAAAAAAGTCGTGGAATATGCGCACAGTAAAGGCGTTGTTGTAGAGGGTGAGCTGGGAAAACTGGCAGGGATAGAGGACGATGTCAATGTTAAGGCAGAAGATGCATCTTACACAAATCCCGATGAGGTAGAAGAATTTGTGTCCAGAACCGGTGTAGATTCGCTGGCGATTGCGATCGGAACGAGCCATGGGGCCTTTAAGTTTAAGCCGGGACAAAAACCACAGCTTCGGTTTGATATCCTGGCAGAGATTGAAAAACGGCTTCCGGATTATCCCATCGTGCTGCACGGCTCTTCATCCGTAAACCAGGAATATGTAGATATGATACGCAGATACCATGGAGTATTGGATGACGCCATCGGAATACCCGAGGAGATGCTCAGGCAGGCAGCAAAATCGGCGGTATGTAAAATCAACATAGATTCCGATGTACGCCTGGCTATGACTGCGGCAGTAAGAAAAGACATCATAGAGAACCCGTCTCACTTTGACCCGAGGCAGTATCTGCGTCCGGGCAGAGATAACGTAAAAGAACTTGTAAAACATAAAATACAGTGTGTGTTAGGCTCATCAGGAAAAGCCTGATTCGGATACGCGGTATCCGGGATAACAACTCTCCGGCTTTGTAAGGGCCGGAGAGTTGTTTTATATAATAGGAAAGTGCCCGGCACTTTCTTATTATATAAAAACCCTCCGGGGGATGCACACGCCGCGATAAGGCATATAACCGAAAGGCGGCACCGCGGAGGCGCCAAAGTGTGCAAGCCCCTCATGGGTAAGGGGCGGAAGTTGAAGTGGGCTTCCCCACTTTGATATACAGGAGGACAGCATGAAAGTAAAAATGGCGGGAGGGACGGACTGCTCTCCAGAGTGCGTAAGCTCTGAGAAAAACGGAAAACCGGCGCTGGAGTTTCATCATATATGCCTGATTGCACCGGACTATGAGGAAGCAGTACGGTTTTATGTGGATTATATGGGATTTGACCTGTTCAGAGAGTCGTTTTCCAGCAATAAAAATGCAAGGAAGCTGGAACTATACAGCGGCGGTAGGTATATTGCCGAACTCTTTATTAAAGAGGACTCTGTATGTACGGGCGTGCAGGCAGATGCAGAATTATCTTTACCGGGATTCAATCATCTTTCTTTTCTGGCAGAAGATGTGGAACAGATGCTGGGGAGATTGTCGGAAAAAGGGGTGCCGGTAACGGAAGTAAAAATAGATCGGATCACCGGAAAGAAATACGGTTTTTGCTGGGATCCGACGGGAACAAAAATAGAATTTTATGAAAGGTAGGGTACAACAAAATGGAGGCATGGAAAGAGGCTTACTTAAAGCTGCAGAATGGAAGTGACGTTCGTGGAGTTGCGCTGGAAAGCGCTGCGGGAGAGGCTGTGAATCTGACCGAGAATATCGTGCGCGATATTGCCATGGCTTTTGCCGAATATCTAATGGAGAAGAAGGAGGACAAAGTCATGAGAGTTGGTGTGGGTCACGACTCCAGGCTGTCCGCGCAGGAATTAAAAAGAGGGGTCATTAACGGGCTGGGACGAAGAGGGTGCCGTGTATATGACTGTGGGCTGACGTCTACTCCCTCCATGTTTATGTCTACGGTATTGGAAGGGTTTGAGTATGACGGAGCCGTTATGATCACAGCGAGTCATCTGCCGCCCAACAGGAACGGCCTTAAATTCTTTACCAGAGACGGCGGCCTGGAAAGCAGTGATATCAAGGAGGTTCTGGAGCGTGCGGCGCTCATATCCAGAATGAATTATGAGACGGAATATCACAGGGCAGAGGACGCGGATCTGACAGGCGCATATACGGAATACCTGAGAAATCTTATTTGTAAGGAGGTGAATGCCGATGATTATGATCGCCCACTGGAAGGACTGCATATTGTAATCGACGCATCCAACGGGGTAAGCGGTTATTTTAAAAACGTACTGGAACCGCTGGGAGCCTCCACTAAAGGCAGCATCTGCATGAATCCTGACGGGACTTTTCCGGTACATGTGCCCAATCCGGAAAATGAAAAGGCCATGGAAGCGTTAAAGAAAGCGGTGCTGGCTGCAAAAGCGGACCTTGGCGTTATATTTGACACGGACGGAGACCGGGCAGCCTTCGTATTTGCGGATGGAGAAGAAGTAAATAAAGACGGGGTCATTGCCCTTATGGCCGCAGCCCTGTCTGAGAAATACCCCCATACAACGGTGGTGACGGATTCCGTAACCTCGGACTGTCTGACGGAATTCCTGGAGAACCGGCTGAAGATGAAGCATCACAGATTCAAGCGGGGATATAAGAACGTGATCAATGAAGCCATACGTTTAAACAAGGAAGGGATCGAAACCCATCTTGCAATCGAGACTTCCGGGCATGGTGCGGTTAAGGAAAATTACTTTCTGGATGACGGGGCTTATATGAGCGTGGTTATCATCAGCCGACTGGCCGTCTCCCTGCGGGAGGGACGGAGACTGGAGGATCTGACGGCGGGACTTAAAAAAACGGCGGAGAGCAGGGAAGTGCGTCTGCGGATACTGGCTCCGGATTATAAAGAATATGGAAGAAAGATTCTGGAGGATTTTCGTATTTTTGCGGAGCAGGAAGAGAAATTCCACATTGCAGAGCCAAACTACGAGGGCATACGCATCAATTTCCAGGATGATGAAGTGAAGGGATGGATGCTGATCAGGATGTCGCTACATGACCCGATCCTCCCGCTGAATTTCGAGGCCGACAGAGAGGGAGGCGTAGCTGTGATAGCAGAAAGGCTCAGGCCTTTCCTGGAGAGGTATACCGAATTAAGGGGCTGAGGTTTGTGCAGATTACAAAAATAGTAACCGACGAGACTTTGAAAGAGCTGAGGGCACACGGGACGGAAAAATTTCCTTTCCAGTACAATCGGGAAGAAATGCAGCAGTTTGATGAAGAAAAGATAGAATGGCACTGGCACCGGGAATTTGAATTTGTAAAAGTCATGTATGGTTCGGTCTACTGCTTGATCGGGAATCAGCAGATCCAGCTGGAAGCGGGGGAAGGGTTATTCATCAATGCAAGGGTAGTTCACAGCATCGAAAACTGTAAGGACGGGGCCATCGCCAATATCTTATTTTCCTCAGATCTGATTGCGGCGGAAACATCGGTCATATATGATAACTGCATCAGGGATTTTATCGAATCCGAATGTTCCCATATTGTTCTGCGGGATGCTTCGGCCTGGCAGGAAAAAATACTTGAGAAGCTGGAGGAAATCTTTGAAATATGCAGCCATGCATCGTTTTGTGAGCTGGATATGCACATCAGGGTCTGTAACCTATGGCTGCTGTTCTGCGGGCACCGGGAGGAACTGGTGAAAATGGAGAAGCTGGGAATTTCACTGAGATCCCAGTCCCGTCTGCGTAAAATGATGAGATACATAGAAGCAAATTATTCACAAAAGCTATATCTTGAAGACATTGCCCAGGCTGCAAATATCAGTAAAAGCGAAGCGATACGCTGCTTTCAGATGGGGATGCAGATATCGCCGGTAGAATATCTTAACCAGTACCGCCTCTGTCAGGCAAGGTTTGAACTGGAGACGACGGAGGACTCCATTTTACATATAGCAGTTGCCGCAGGCTTTGATAACAGCAGTTATTTCACCAGAATTTTTAAAAAGACCTATGGGATTACACCCAGGGAGCTTCGGAAAAAAAAGGAGGATGCAGACAACAGCGGATACTGAACAAAATTGGGCATATTGTGCTAATATGTGGATCGATTTTACGAGAATTTGGATAAAAATAACAGTATAATGGAGCTAAGCTTAAGGTTAAGGGAAAAGTTGACAAGCATCCGAAGGGATCACTCTTTTTTTTGAACAAAACATACAACGTTAACTTGAACCTTAACTGCCATATTACAAATAAGGAGGTAACAATTATGAGACAAATTGGAGTTGGTATTGTAGGCGCCGGTTCCATCGCCGAGATTGGACACTGCCCGTCAATTGCGGCACTCCCAAATGCAAAGCTGGCGGCACTGTGCGACACAAATACCGAGATACTGGAATCAATGGCAAAGAAGTGGGAACCTGAAAAAACTTATACTGATTATGGACAGATGCTCGAAGACAAGAATGTAGAGGTTGTAATTGTAGGTACGCCGAACCGCTTCCATGCACAGCAGGCGATCGATGCCATGAGAGCGAAAAAACATGTCATTGTTGAGAAGCCGTTTGCCTGTACACACAATGAGGCGTGGAAGATGGTGGAAGTATCCAAAAAAGAAGGCGTCTTCCTTATGGCGGGTACGAATCAGCGCTTCTGGGAGCAGAACAGGATAGCCAGACAGCTGATGGACGAGGGATTTATCGGGAAACCGATGATGGGCCGTTCTTCACTGCATGAGGGCTGGAACCTTTATCACGAACAGCTGTCTTACACTCCGTTCCGTTCCGACCCGAAGCTGGCAGGAGCCGGCGCTTTATTCGACCTGGGAGCTCACAGAGCGGACCTTTTGATGTTCCTGATGGGAAGCAGGCCGAAACGCGTGATGGGGATTATAAAAAGACTGGGAACCCCGGAAGAGTACACACAGCTGGACGACTCCTTCTGGATCACCATCGAATTTGAAAACGGAGCAACCGGTGTGATCAGCGGCGACAGGTATTCACCCTGTGTATCCAATATATCTGAAGTATATGGAACCGAGGGAACCATTTTCACGGGTTCCGAGGCAACGAATCCATATCAGACGGCTCCCCTTGCGGTCTATACAAGCAAAGACTTCAAGCAGAGTGAGCTTCCGGAGATCGTGAAAGAGTACCGCTATCCGCAGTTATTCTGGTCAGAAGACATTATGCAGCCGGACGGGAACGTTCCAAAACGCTGGGTGCCGATCTATCCAAAGCGGGGGTGGGCGTACAAATCTATGCTTGAGCACTTCCTTGATTGCATAGAAAAGGATGTGCCGCCGTCATTGACACCGGAGGACAGCGCGATTGTCACGGATGTGCTTGTCGGGGCTTATAAGTCCATGGAGACGAATGCATGGGTGGATCTGCCGCTTACGGAGGAATATATTGTGCCTCACTATGATGCGCCGGTCATTAAGTAGTTGAAAGACATTTGTGTAATGTAAACCGAGAATCGGGAGGAAAAAAATATGAAAAATATGAAAAAGGTAATGGCAATACTGTTAACAGGATGTATGATTTTTGGGCTGGCAGCATGCGGTACGGATAAGAAGGCAGAAGGGGAGACGAAAAAAGAGGAGACCACGGATACAGGAGAGAAGACAGAAAGTACAGAAAAAATAACAATCGGTTATTCTTATCCAACGGCAAACAATGAGTTTTGGGGAAATGCATTAACTTATGTGAAACAGGCAGCAGACGAGCTTGGCTTTAATGTCACGGCAGACGACTGCAACAACGATCAGTCAGAACAGATCAAAGATGTGGACAGCATGATTTCAGGCGGTATCGACGCTCTGGTTCTGGGTCCTCAGGATGCTTCCGTATGCGCGGGGATCTCCGCGGCATGCAAAGAAAAGGGAATTCCGCTTGTTATCATTGACCGTTGGCCGGGAGACGACCTGAAGGCAGGAGAAGACTATGTATGCTTTATCGGGCCGGATGATAAAGAGGCCGGATATCAGATCGCAATGTCACTGATCAATGGAGGCAGCAAGAAACTTCTGGGAATCGGCGGATTCCAGGGAACTTCTGTTGCTGAGGGCAGAAAAGAAGGACTGGATAAAGCACTGGAAGAGAATCCTGACGTTGAACTGCTCCAGTTTGAATATGCCGGAGAGAACTGGGATGACGGAGATAAGGCATTCCGCAATCTCTACCAGTCACATCCGGAGGTGGACGGTGTATGGTGCTACAACGATTCCCTGGCTCTGGCTACCGTAAATGTGCTCAAGGAAGAAGGCAAGATAGATGACGTTAAAGTAGGAGGCATGGACCTCTTAAATCCGGCAATCGAATCCATGCAGGCAGGGGAACTCTGGTTCTCTACCGGAGGCCATTATCTCCAGGCAGCATTCGGTGCGGTGGTAGCCTTCGATGTTGTGAACGGCAAGACATATGACGGAGAGAAAAAAGTTCAGTTGGAACTGCCGGCAGTTTCACAGGAAAACATTGCACAGTTTGAAGAAAAATTCATGTCCGGTGACGCTCCGGTAGACTGGAAGAGTGTATCCAAAGTTACCAATCCGGACGCGAAATATGATTTTGAAATATCAATTGACTAACAGATATATTTCAGGTTGGTCGTAACATGATACAAGGAAAAAAGCAGCAGGCGGCTCTTGCCAGGAGCCGCCTGCTATCTTAATGAATGGAGCTGTTTTGACTTACAGTATTTTTTTATAATCCGTCCCCCATGCGACCATAGCATCCAGAACCGGCTTTAAACTCAGACCCGTCTCGGTAAGGGAATATTCCACCTTGGGCGGCACCTCGGGGTACACCTTTCTGTTCACAAGGCCCGCGGTCTCCATGGCGCGGAGATGGCTTGTGAGTACCTTCTGAGTAATTCCTTCCACGGAGCGCATCAGCTCATTAAAACGTTTGGTTCCTTCCAGCAGATCTCTTATAATCAGCACTTTCCATTTATCTCCGATCAGCTGCAGCGTTATTTCCACAGGGCATTCCGGAAGTTTCTTTTCAGCATCCATAGCAGGACCTCCTATAAAAAATATTTATTAAATATGTTTTCCTTCTATTATAAAATGGGTTAAAATAGTAGTGGTATCAAAAAGGTTTTATCCCGAAAGCAGATCATCGTGCAGAGCATGAAGCGCGCCCGCCACGAGTACGCCAAGGCGTGCATCAATACAAAAAAATATATGCAAAATTTACTTTCTCCGATTGGTGAATGGGTGTACAGTATGGAATATCCGCTATATTGTTCTCTATCACGAACAGATATGGCCTTCTTAGTATTTATTATATACTGTTAAGATGAGGGAAAGCAAGTACTGACAAAAATGTAACTTAGTATCGATTTGATACTAAGGAACTTTGAGGTGCGTACTTTACATTGTGACTCCAACCGCTTATTATGGCTGTATAAAGAAACGAGCGTTGTCATATTTGGAAAAGGATGGGAAAAGCATGAATGAAAAAGCACGTAAGTACGTCGATATGTTCCGGGAAGTAAAGGTTGCGTCAGCTGCAACCGTTGATAAAGAAGGACATCCACACAGCCGGATTATCAATATTATGATAGCGGCAGATGAGGGAATGTATATTGTTACATCCAAAGGGAAACCTTTTTACGAACAGCTGATCCAAAGCGGAGAGATTGCGCTGAGCGCGATGTGTCCGGACTGCCAGTCTCTGAAGTTCACGGGCAAGGTAAAGCTGGCGGATAAGGCATGGCTTAATAAGGTATTTGAGGATAATCCGGGAATGAACGAGGTATATCCGGGGAATACGAGAAACATATTGGATGCTTTTCTGATCTATGAGGGATGCGGTGAATGGTTTGACCTTCTGCACCACCCGGTCAGCAGGGAAGCTTTTGCCTATGGGAGAGAAGTGGAAAAAGCCGGATTTTTCATTAAGGAGACGTGCATTGGCTGCGGATCATGTACATATGTCTGTCCCCAAAACTGCATCACAGAAGGAAGCCCGTATCGGATCGATCCGGTGCACTGCCTGCACTGCGGGGCGTGCATGGAGACGTGCCCGGCGGATGCGGTGAAGAAGCTTCATGGATAGCGGAAAGCTGCATGTGCAGCAGAAGACTTTATAGGCAGAAGAAACCTTCATAGGAAGCAGAAGCCTTCATGTGCAGCAGAAGACTTTATAGGCAGCAGGATGTACAGGCAGCAGGAATGAGAAAAGAAAGGCAGGAAGAACAACAAGATGTCCGAATTATGGATGAACATACAAGCATATTTTACCAGCCGTCTGGATGAATATCTGATCTGTCTGTGGCAGCACATCAGTATCAGCATCCTGGCGCTTCTGGCCGCCGCACTCATAGGAATTCCATGCGGTTATTTATGTATCAGATATGTAAAATGTAAAAAGTGGCTGGTTGGGATATTTCAGATACTGCGTATTATCCCCAGCCTTGCTATACTGATTCTCCTGATTCCAATCATGGGAACAGGGGTAAAACCGGCTATGACAGCGCTTGTGCTGATGGCTGTGCCCCCGATTCTCATGAATACGGCGGACGGTTTTGAGGAGGTGCCGGAATTTATGCTGGAGACAGCAGCCGGTCAGGGGATGAAGGAACGGCAGATATTCTGGAAGGTGCAGGTACCGCTTGCCGTACCCTATATGCTGACGGGTGCAAGGACAGCAATCATTGAGATCGTTGCCAGTGCATCCATCGCAGCGAAAATCGGAGCCGGCGGGCTGGGCGGGATCATCTTTACCGGACTGGGGCTGAACAGGACAGACCTGCTGCTGATCGGCGGCGTTTCGGTGGCGCTTCTTTCACTGACGGCAGGAATGATTTTCAGCGGGCTGGAGAAAATATTTATACCATGGCGGTCGCCTGGCAGACAAAAGAAACTCAAATCTTAAAGACAAGGGAGAAACGTATTATGAAATTGAAGGTGAAAAAGGCAGTAATCGCGGCAGTGTGCCTGGCGATGATGACATCGCTGGCAGCCTGCGGCAGCAAAGAGAACAAAGACGCAGGAGGAGAGGGGAAAAAAGAAGATGCGGTAATCCGGGTGGGATCGAAAGATTTTACCGAAGGAATGATTGTATCAGAGGTATATTCCCTGGCACTGGAAGATGCGGGGTATGAGGTGGAGCGTATATTTGACATTGCGGGTTCTATTATCCATACATCTCTGATTAATGATGAGATCGATATGTATCCGGAATATACCGGAACTGCGCTTCTTTCAATACTTGGTATGGATGTGATCACAGATCCGCAGGAGGTGTATGACACTGTAAAGGCGGAGTATGAGAAGCAGTTTCAGCTTACCTGGCTTGACTACTCTCAGGCCAATGACGGACAGGGGCTTGCAATCCGCACTCCGGTTGCAGAAAAACTGGGAATTAAGACAATATCCGATCTGCAGAAGCATGCCAGTGAGCTGCGTTTTGCATCACAGGGGGAATTCGATGAACGGGAGGACGGAATTCCGGCGCTGGAAAAAGCCTATGGCAAGATGGACTGGAAATCTTCCAAAATATATGACAACGGTCTAAAGTATGAAGTACTGTCAAATGATGAAGCGGACGTAACACCTGTGTACACGACAGAGGGACAGCTGGCAGATAAAGAAAAGTTTACTCTTCTGGAGGATGACAAAAATGTATGGCCTCCTTATAATCTGGGGCCGGTGATCCATGATTCCGTACTGGAGGCACATCCGGATATCGCGGACGTCCTGAACAAGGTCAGTGCAGCAATGGATACGGAATCTCTGACAGCATTGAATGCCAGGGTAGATATGGACAAAGAAGAGATCGAGGATGTGGCACTGGAGTACTATGAATCCATAAAATAAGTCAGCCAGAAAGGGGCAGCAGTTATGTCAGCAGCAATCACCTTCAGTAATGTAAGTAAACAGTTTCCGGGAACCAGCTATTATGCGGTGGATCAGCTGTCCTTTTCCGTGGAGGAAGGGGAATTTGTAACCATTCTGGGATCTTCCGGGTGCGGAAAGACAACATTGCTGAAAATGATTAACCGGCTGTATGAGCCGGATGAAGGGAATATCTATCTGTTTGGTGAAAATACTGCCGAAATAGATGTTGTTCAGCTGAGGCGGGGAATCGGGTATGTCATACAGCAGACGGGCCTGTTTCCTCATATGACCATAGCGGATAACGTTGCAACGGTCCCCAGGCTTTTAAAGTGGGACAAGGAGCGGATACAGAAACGTGTCAGGGAACTTCTGGAGCTTGTTAAGCTGGATCCGGATGAGTTCCAGGGACGCTACCCCTCCCAGTTGTCCGGCGGGCAGCAGCAGAGAGTCGGGCTGGCGAGGGCGCTGGCAGTGGAGCCGGAGGTCATGCTGCTGGACGAGCCCTTCGGCGCCGTTGATGCCATTACGCGCACTGGCCTGCAGGAAGAACTGCTTGGCCTGCACCAGGGACTGGGCAAGACCTTTCTGTTGGTGACTCACGATATCCATGAAGCGTTTAAGTTGGGAACAAGAGTCATGATAATGAACGAAGGTAAAATTAGCCAGTTCGATCAGCCTGGGAACATCATCGCGAACCCTGCTGACGACTTCACAGCAGCACTGATCCGGTCCGCAAAGGAGCAGGAGAAAATGTGGGAGGGATACATATGAGTAAATTGACGGTGTATCTGGCCAGACATTATGATGATCTGCTGGAGGCTTTACTGGAACACCTCCAGATTACTGCGGTTACGCTGCTGTTTTCCCTGCTCATTGCCTCTGCTCTGACGGTACTTGCCATATACTCGAAAAAAACCGGCGAGATACTGGTTCATATTTTTTCCGTACTGTATTCTGTTCCGAGCCTTGCCATGTTTGCATTTTTGATCCCGGTCACAGGACTGGGCAAGACGACGGCAGTGATCGTTCTTGTTGTTTATAATCAATATCTGCTTTTGCGGAACTTTATTTCCGGGCTTTACGGTGTCGAACCCGCAGTGGTTGAGGCCGCGGAGGGGCTGGGAATGCGTCGTATGCAGGTGTTGTGTCAAATCAGGATTCCGCTGGCGAAAAGGGCGCTTTTTACCGGGATTCAGCTGGCAGTGGTTTCCACGATTGGTATTGCTACGATTGCGGCGATGATCAATGCGGGCGGCCTGGGCACCATACTGTTTGACGGGCTGCGGACGTTGAATGTCTATAAGATCGTCATAGGAAGTATCCTTTCCGCTGGGCTGGCAGTGGGGATCAATGCATTGTTTAAGGTGGCGGAGAGAAGGATGTAGAAGAATGTAATTGTATAGAATGGGCCTTGTATCAGTGGTTATACGATGCTGATGCAGGGCTTTTTTATAATGATAGTGACGTAGCTGCAGCAACCATCTCCAGTTATGGCGGCCAGAGCCGCTGAACAACCAACTAGTCCGACTCTAATTCATTTTTCGGAATTCCAGCGGCGTTACCCCCGTCTTTTTTTAAACATGGCTATAAAGTGGCTGGCATCCAGATAGCCGGTTCTCAAAGCAGCCTCCTGCACTTCCAGCCTTGGATTGGTGAGCAGGAGTTCCTTTGCTTTATTGATTCTGCAGGCAGTCAGATATTCGTATGCGGAACAGCCAAGAAAACGGCCGAATAAGCGTGACAGGTATTGGGGCGTTATATAGACCAGGCTGCTTAGTTCCTGCACGGTGATCTGAGATGCATAATTGGTTTCGATCTCTTTTATTACGGGGGCAACATACTTCTGATACAGAGGATCTTCCATCAATCCACGGGTATACATGCCATCCACAAGATTCATCAGTATGCAATAGCAGTTCGTTGAGAGTGCCCGTGCATCTGCCGGCGGTGTTTCATACATTCTTACAGCGTCAGCGACCAGGCACGCAATCTGAGCGGCTTGGTCTTTTTCTGTAAAAATCACCTGTCTGCCGCCCAGGATTTTTGGAAGGCTGCTTTCAATTGTGCCGGTAAATGTTGCAAATAAGGTGCTCCATTCCTGCGTCTCCTTTGCATAAGAATGGCGGATCAGTGGGGCGATAAGAACCCCCTCCCCTTCACTCAGAAGGTATTTCTTCCCCTGGATGATAATTCTGCCGCAGCCCCTTTCCGTCTGCAGATAGTGGTAGAGTGGATACCCTTTCGGGCGGGTTAGGCTCTCCTGTTTCCAGTGGTTTCCCACAGAATCATAAGTAAACGGCTCGCTGACCGGGATGTTCCTGTAAAAGATCGGCATAGTATTCTCCTGTTTCGAAATGTTATATTATTTAGCTTAACATATCACACTCGCTTCTGTCTATCTGTATTATAATCACGGTAGTGAAATACGGTGGACTGTTACAGACTGTTAAGGCCTGCGGACAGCAATTCAGACGGGGCTTAACTGCTGCACCTGCTATACTGTTTATACCGTAAAGCGCTGTGGTCTGCGGGCCGCCAAGTGAAATAATAGCGATGTGTTTAAAAGCAAGAGAGGAGATTTGATAATGCAGAGTAAGTTTAAAAGGATCTTATACGGCGGAGACTATAATCCGAATCAGTGGGCAAAAGAAGTATGGCATGAGGATATGAAGGTTTTTAAAGATGCGCGGATCAACAGCGCTACTATTAATGTTTTTTCCTGGGCAAAGCTGCAGCCGGGTGAAGATGTATATGATTTCTCCGAACTGGATGAGATCATTGATATGCTGAGCCGGGAAGGGTACGACATCGTACTTGCCACTTCTACGGCTGCGCTTCCGGCATGGATGGTGAAGCGTTATCCCGAGGTGGCAAGGACCGACTATGAGGGGCGGCGCCATAAGTTCGGACAGCGCCACAATGCATGTCCTAACTCCCTTGTATATCAAAAGTATGCAAAAGCACTTGCGGGAAAGTTAGCGGAGCGTTATGGGGAGAATGAACATATTGCGTGCTGGCATATTAACAATGAGTACGGCGGGGAATGCTACTGCGAAAACTGTGAGAAGGCGTTTCGTGTCTGGCTTCAGAAAAAGTATAAGACAATAGATGCTTTGAACCGGGCGTGGAACCTGGAATTCTGGGGCCACACAATCTATGATTGGGATGAAATCGTTCTTCCAAATGCATTAAGTGAAGGGATTGGTGAGAATCAGACTGCTTTTGCCGGTATTTCCATTGACTACCGCAGATTCAATTCCGACAGTATTTTAGGGAATTACATAATGGAAAGAGATGAAATACGCAGGTTCAGCAGTGCGGCACCAATTACGACAAATCTAATGGGAACATATAAAGGGCTGGATTATTTTAAATGGGCAAAGGAGATGGATATCATCTCCTGGGATAATTATCCCAGTTATAATACGCCGTGGAGCCAGACCGCTATGTGCCATGATTTGATGCGCGGCCTGAAAGATGCTTCTTTTATGCTGATGGAGCAGACGCCGAGCCAGCAGAATTGGCAGCCCTATAATTCACTCAAAAGGCCGGGGCAGATGCGTGCCCAGAGTTATCAGACGATCGCGCACGGGGCGGATACGATTCAATTTTTTCAGCTCCGCAGAAGTATAGGGGGATGTGAAAAGTTCCACGGGGCAGTGATTGCGCATGTGGGAACGACGGATACCAGAGTCTTCCGGGAAGTGAAGCAGCTGGGGAAGGAGCTGGAAGGCCTGGGGAATACGATTTTAGGCGCCGTTAATGAGGCACAGGTTGGAATCATCTTTGACTGGGATAATTACTGGGCGCTGGAATATACCAGCGGGCCATCCCAAGATCTGACTTATGTTGACCAGATCCATCAATATTACAAGTACTTCTATGACAGGAATATTGCAGTCAATATGATTCCGGCGGATGCAGATTTCAGCAGATATAAGGTTGTGGCAGCGCCTGTACTCTATATGGTAAAGGAAGGTATGAAGGAGGCGCTCGAGGAATTTGTAAGGGGCGGCGGAATACTGGTTACATCCTTTATGAGCGGGATTGCGGATCAGTCGGATAATGTACATCTGGGAGGATACCCGGGACCGCTGCGGGAGCTGGCAGGGGTGTGGGTCGAGGAGATCGATGCACTTGCACCCGAACAGACAAATGAAGTGGTTTTCCGGGATGGAGCAAAGTACAGATGCAGGCTTTTGTGTGACATTCTGCATCTGGAACATGCCGAGAGCATTGCTGAGTATACGGAAGATTTTTATGCGGGGATGCCGGCTGCAGCGAGAAACGGATTCGGAGAGGGCTTTGTGTATTATGTCGGGACGAGTATGGAAGCGGGGCTTGCAGCAGTATTGGACAAGGCAGCTGCTGATGCAGGAGTGAGGCCTGTGATAAACGAGAGGACTGAGCTTGAGATTACCTGCAGAAAGACTGAAAAACATACTTTATATTTTGTGATTAATTTCAAAGATAAAGAGATCAGGCTGCCGTCCTGCTTTGCCGGGAATACTGACATACTAACGGGGAAGACAATAGAGGGGAATGAAATGATGTCCAGGTATGATGTGAAACTTATATATACGTCCGGATAGGCTTGTCCAAATCGAACAGGCCGGATGCCGCATACTGCTTCCAGTACCAGGAGCCGGGCCGGTAGAGGGAATTCTTATGCAGCCCTCGTTCCAGGACTTGTCTAGGTCCAGGATGGCCTCCACATCCACCTTGGTCATCTTCCCCAAGCCGGAGCAGGTCTTGCACATACCGTTGGGGTCGTTGAAGGAGAAGGAGGAGGCTATCCCTACATAGGGCTGGCCAATTCTGGAAAACAGCAGCAGACTGGCGTACAGACCGCTGATGGTTCCCACCGTGGAGCGGGTAAAATTGTTTCTTCCATTAGTTTCTCCTTTGATTCTTGATGGTTTCCATGTTACAGCAGTAAATATACAATGAGGAAATGGCAAGAAGTTTTCAAGTGACAAAATGTAAGAAATATGTTATAATATGCGGACATATTAAATAAAGGCGGTGAGCAAGTGGCTGTAAAAGACAAATACAAATTTGACAGCAAAATTCATGTGTTTAGAGCGACAAAAAGGATGAGCCAGCAGGAACTTGCTGACCTTGTGGGTGTATCAAGGCAGACGATAATTCAGCTTGAACGAAACAGATACAATCCATCCATGCTTTTGGCGTATAGTATCGCAAAAGTCTTTGATGTTACTATAGAGGATTTATTTGATTTTAAGGAGGAATTATAGATGCACATGTTAGATACATTCTACAAAATAATGACAAGTATTCCATTGCTAAGGGCTGCTGCTTGGACAGGGGTTCCGCTTACTATTATTTTGATTGTATTATTTTGTCTAAAATCACATAGAGATGAGCGTGGTTGGAAAATCATCGGAAAGGCAAGCATTGTATCTTTTATTGTCCTCATCATTCTTGCAAACGCAATCGCAAAACTGGGAGGCGGATTAGTTGGTAATGATTATGAGATTGGTTATGTTTTTTGGGGTAATACAATCCAACTGATTTATGATATTGTGTTGTTCGTAGAAATCGCAGCAATTCTCATTTTACGAAAAGTCGAATAATAGTAAATGAATGATCTGATTTAAAAAGGTTCTTGCTCGTTTTAACAAATAATGAGTAAGAATTTTTTTGTTTCGACATGTATGAAATAATTGACATTTAGAAAGATATAGATTATAATTTTATAAACGGACAAGACAGAATTATCTTAATTTTTTGTCTGGGAAAGGAATTAAGAAAATGGAATTTTGGATAATTATGGGTGCGGTGTTGCTACTTAGTGGTGGTTGTGCAGGAACAGCATGGCATAAAAAGAAAAAGAATAAGAAAAAATAACTGACAACTGTTTTGACACAGAGCAAGTAAGTCCATTTTGACGATGGACAGCAAATCCAGTCGAGCCAGTCAACGGTAAAATGAACGGCTGCGCCCGCCGTTGACAGCCCCGCCTGTCCTTGCTGGTGGGTAATCAAGGGGCGACAGCAAGGAGTGCTGCCGCCCCTCACTATCATCAGAGAAAGAGGGATTTTCCATGAACGAGAAAGTATATAAAGAGCATATCCAATACACTCACAACGCCTATTGCCGAATAGTCATTCGTCATACTCCCATATCTACGGGTATTTCAATGTAGATATGGAGGATTACATCAAAACCAAGCTCATAGAAAGCCAATTCAAATTCCGGCTTGACCGTTAAGGGGTGATTTTTAGTTCCAAATGCAATACAATTATAGCAACAAATCGGGATTGGCTGCCGGAAACGAAGGTATTTATAACAGACTGCTGTCCTTCGACGATCCCGACAATGAGGTTAAAATTTATATTCCAGTAAAATGAGAAGAAACAATGCTTACAATCATAAGATTTGATAGCATTGTTCCTTAGTTTACCTTATAGTTAATGCTCAATTTTTCATATCACGTCTTTCCATCAACCGCAACAGGGATTGCAGTTTATTCTCCGGCAAGGAGTGCAGGGCTCCGGCAAACAGCTTCGCGGTTATCTTCAAATCTTCCACGCAAAAGGCTTCCTCTTTATCCTCATCTACATATTGAAATTATTACTTTTCCAAAATTATTGCGATTGAATCACTTTCAGATTGATAGATACGTCCTGCAACATCACTAAACAGCCCAAACATTTTAAAGCCAATGTTTTCGGCTTCTTGTATTCATGTTTCTTTCGAGAAATATGTATTCCACAAATAATAGGGGGTTATTTCTTCTTTTGAAATAATTGTAATTAAGTCCAGAGTTACATTGTCTAAATATTTATATAACCCACTTAACACCATGTATTCATCAGAACGCTTTGAAAAATCCACTCCGGTAACTTGATACCCCTTTTGGGTAAATTTTTCGGTTTAGAGTGAATCGGTGGTCAAAATATCGGATTCCAGAATTCGGGTAAGCAGTTCCCGGGCTTCCGCAATATTTTTCTCCCTTGAGATATTTTCCGCATGCCCTTCGTTAATAAAACCTACAATGCCATAGCATAAGAATCCTGCGATTTTCTTGGGGGAATACCGGAGGCTGAGGACCCGGCTTTCTTTGTTTGTGTGCGTTTCTATGGTCTCCAATACATAGTTGTAAAAGGCAAATGCCAGATAGGGATTCTCATCAGGGATGGTATGGCGGAAAAAGTTATGGTTCTTGTAGTATAGCTTCATAATGCTGTCCAATACATTGCAGTAGCTGATGACCGGACTGGCTGAAGGGTTGTTGGCCGCCTGCATTTCTTCATAAACAGCGGTTCCCTCCCGGATCATATCCTGGAAAATATCGTCAACCAGGGCGTACTTATCGCTGTAGTGGGTATAAAAGGTGATCCGGCTTGTGTCCGCCCGGCTGCACAGCTCTGTGATGGATACCTGCTCAAAGGGCATGTCTGACAGCATGGAAATAAGGGTGGTTTTCAGATTCTTTTTGGTTTTTCTGATTCGTCTGTCTTCCATAATAATTTACAATTTCTCCAATCTGTATAAATAACTAACAAAAATAAAATACTGTAAGTTGTTATCAAATTCCGCATTTGCTATAATTTTAACACGTGTTAAAATAATGGTCAACGTGTCAGCTTACCGTATATCAGTGTATCTGTTTAGTTGTTGTAACAGTTCATATCCTTCGGGCGTGCACAGTAACTCTGCTTAGGTAATGGAACAGATATGCGGATTCGGTGAATGGGCTGGCTTATAGTTGTGAAAAGAATTGAAAGGATGAAGATTATGCCGGATATTGCAATTATGACGGACAGCAATTGCGGAATTCTGCCAGAAGAGGGCAGGGAGATGGGAATTACGGTTGTTCCGATGCCCATCCAGATTGATGGAAAGACATATCTGGAGGGCGTGGATATTACAGCGGACACATTTTACGATCTCCAGGCGAAGGGCGCGTCTGTGACATCTTCCCAGCCCGCGCCCGGAGAAGTGATGGAGATGTGGTACCGGCTTCTTAAAAAACATGAGGAGATCGTCTATATTCCGATGTCCAGCGCCCTCAGTAATTCCTGCCAGAGTGCAAGTATATTCGCACAGGAATTTGAAGGGCGGGTACATGTCGTGAATAACCGCCGGATTTCTATTACACAGATTCAGTCGGTGAAAGATGCGATGTGCATGGCAGAGCAGGGGATGAGCGGAGCACAGATTAAAGAGACTTTAGAGGCCGAAGCTATGGATGCAACGATTTATATTGCCGTGGATACCCTGGAATATCTGAAAAAGGGCGGAAGAGTAACGGCAGCGGGAGCAGCGATCGGAAGCGTGCTCAATATTAAACCGGTGCTTACCATCCAGGGTGACAAACTGGATGCATATGCAAAGGTAAGGGGCATGAAGACGGCATTCCGCACCATGTGCAAGGCGTTACATAACGATGTATCTACCAGGCTGAAGGGACTGTACGACAGCCATCAGCTGATGTTTGGGATTGCCAATACCGCCATGGAGCCGGAAGTACTGGAACATTGGATCGCTCAGATGCAGGAGGAATTTCCGGGGGAGGAGATCACCCACAGCCCGCTGATGCTCAGTATTGGGTGTCATACCGGTCCCGCAGCACTGGGGATTGGGGCATATAGAAAGCATTGATATAAATCTTGATCCTCTGGTATCGGGAGGGATTAGCAAAAAGCTTTCAGTCTGATAGCAGATAGAGATTCTATTAAGAAAATAAGCCGCAGGCATCCTGCGGTAAGGCGGTTAAAATCCGATCTTACCGGCAAGATGACCTGCGGCTTATATTTGCCAGGCTGGTTTCCTAGTACAGCAGTGCACTGCTGTACTACCCCATGCGTTATACCGCATCACAAGGCGCATACTGTTTTACGGCCTCAAGAGGGAACATGGTTCGCTCGGCAATTTCTTCTGCAGACATTCCCTGACTGAAAAAGCGTTTGAAAACCGTATTCATATCCTCTGCAATCTCCACGATATGCAGGTCCGGATCATAGATCCGGATGTTGCGCTGTCCCCACGGGTATTCTTTAATCTCATGGACCCACTGCAGGCCGGGGATGTCTCTCGTCTCGGCGTACACTTTGTCTAAGTCCTCCACTTCAAAATAGACCTGAAAGTTGTGAGATCTTTCTTTCACGCTTTCGGTTTCGATACCAACGAGTTCGGCATACCCTTGCTGCAGCGAAAAGCCTTCATAGGTTACATGTACGCCGATATCCATTATGGAGTTTTGATGAAGCACCTTTTCATAAAAGTTTTTAGAGACGGAAATGTCCCTGACTGCTAATAAACAACCTTGATATTTCATGATTTATTCCTCCTTTGAGGACATTGTATGATACATCTCCATTCCGTCATAGTAAAAATCAGACATAGTTTTTATATAAGATTGCGGGGTAAGTCCACTGATCGCTTTGAAATCTTTATCAAAGTGGGCCTGGTCGAAATATCCTGCTTTCTGTGATAATTCTGCCAGCATACAGTGAGATTTATGTATGTGCTTTAGCACATAGTTGAAACGGGTTAATCGCGCATAGTTTTTGATACTCATTCCGATTTGCGCAAGAAATAAGCGGTTCAGCTGACGTTCACTATAGCCGGACTGCCGGGCGGTTTCTTTCACCTGTGCTTGTCCATGGCTGTTGGAAATTACGGTTGCTGCTAACAACAAAGCATTAGATATAACGCGTTTATCCATGCGCCTATAAAGAATATTATCACAGGCATTTACCAGATCTATGATAGTCTTTGACATGACAAACGCCTGATGCAGCGAATGGAACAGTTCACAGTCGATGTCAGAAAGCGGCATCCGTTTGCCGGCAAACTCCGCCTGGTTTTGGCGGGTGATCTGATACAAACCACAGGGGGAAAGCTGAACAAGCAGCATGACACGGTAACGATTTGGCTCCGTCCCTAATAATACAGGAGCCACGGATGCTCCCCATAGTTCGGCTATGACATCGGTTCCATCGAAAGAAAGCGACAACGTCCCGCAGGCGTTGGGCATAAGTGTATACCGAGTTGTGAATGTATCATTCTCCGGAAATACGATGTTGTAATTCAGTATGTATTCTCTCAGTCCCGCATGAGAGGGGAACATATTAAACTGCTTATTATTATGAATCATTCTACTTTTTCCTCTGTATTTTGATGTTGAAATTTATTAGATAACAGCTTTCATTATAACACAGGCGCTTTGATGTATTATAGTTCTTTCCTCAAGATAAACCAAGTCTTTTGTTTGAAATTTTGGTTAATTTTGGATCAACTATTGACATCTCAATTACAAAGCAGTATTATGTTCTATGTCAAACAGTTGCAGGTAGGACAGTTGATGATAGAACTATACCGAAAGGGCACAACGTAACACATGCCCTGCGGGCGGGTCTGCGGCATAGCCGCAGAATAATGTATACCCAAAGGGCATCCCGTAATGCATGCTCTGCGGGAAGGTCTGCAGCATAGCTGCAGAATAATATATGAGCAGGGGTTATGATGAGAACAAAAAGATATATCGGAATCGAGATACGGGCACTGGATAATCAGATCAAAAGACTGATTGACAGCAAGATACAGAAGTCGGCTTTTTGCCGTCTTACGGGTTCGAACGGATGGATTATTGATTATATTCGGAAGAAGTCTCCGAAGCCAGTCTACCAGAAAGATCTGGAGGCTGAGTTCAATATCACCCGTTCCACGGCCTCCAAGGTATTGAACCTGATGGAGGAAAAGGGGTTCATTGTCAGGGAGAGCGTACCCGAAGATGCCAGACTGAAGAAGCTGGTTCTGACGCCGGAAGCAATCGAAATCTCGAAAGGGATGGAAGCAGACAGGGATGCCATAGAGCGTCAGATTACAAAAGGCTTTTCAGAGAAAGAACTGGAGCAGTTCTACTCGTATATTGAACGAATAAGAAAAAATGTATCTGAAATATAAGCCGGCCTGTGCCGGCTTATACTATCCACTGATTGTTTGATGTCTGACAAATTGGGACGAGGAGGTTTAGACATGGTAAAAACATTGGCAAAAAGTATTAGAGAGTATAAAAGAGATTCCATTCTGACGCCCATATTGGTTTCGCTGGAAGTCTTGCTGGAAGTCATAATTCCGCTGATGATGGCGAATCTGATTGACTATGGGATCGACAAAGGGGACATGGGCTATATTGGAAAAACGGGGGTTTTTCTTCTGATTGCAGCATTTTTTTCCCTGTTTTTCGGGGCGGCGGCCGGTAAAACGGCGGCACATGCTTCTGCAGGGCTGGCAAAGAACCTCCGGAAGGATATGTACTATAATGTACAGAATTTTTCATTTTCTAATATTGATAAATTTTCCACATCCAGTATTGTAACAAGGCTGACAACGGATGTCACAAATGTGCAGAACGCCTATCAGATGACCATACGTATGGCCATGAGGGCGCCGGTTATGCTGATCTTTTCCCTGTTCTGTGCGATCAGGGTAAGCGCAGAGCTGTCTGTCGTATTTCTCATCTGTGTGCCGATTTTGGGAATTGGTTTGTATCTGATTATGACGAGAGTGCATCCCATTTTCAGAAGGGTATTTAAGACATACGACAAACTGAACAATGTGGTACAGGAAAACGTGCGGGGAATCCGTGTTGTAAAATCCTTTGTGCGTGAGGATTATGAAAATGGAAAGTTCCGGAATATTTCCGAGAAGATATACAGGGATTTTTCAAAAGCTGAGAAAACACTTGCTTTTAATATGCCTCTGATGCAGTTCTGCATGTACGCCTGTATGTTGGTCTTTTCCTGGTTTGGGGCCAGACTGATCATAGCAAGCGGCGGCAATCCGGATGCAGGACTGAGTACAGGCGGCCTGATGAGTCTGTTTACTTATACAACACAAGTATTAATGAGCCTGATGATGCTTTCTATGGTATTTGTTATGATCACGATGTCCAAAGCATCTGCAGAACGAATTGCAGAAATTCTGACGGAAACAAGCGACCTTCAGAACGGGGAGAATCCGGTTATGGAAGTGCCGGACGGTTCCATTGAATATGAAGATGTTTCCTTTAGTTATTCAAGGAAGGCTAATAAGATGTGCCTGAGTGACATTAACCTGAAGATAGCCTCAGGAGAGACAATCGGTATTATCGGCGGCACCGGGTCATCCAAGTCCACGCTTGTTCAGCTCATCCCGAGACTTTATGATGTGACAGAGGGTGTGCTGAAAGTCGGAGGTGTTGATGTCCGGAATTATGACATTGAAGTATTACGGAATCAGGTGGCTATGGTGTTGCAGAAGAATGAATTGTTTTCCGGTACGATTAAGGAAAACCTGCGCTGGGGAAATGAACATGCGTCGGATGAGGAACTGATCCATGCCTGTCAGCTTGCTCAGGCCGATGATTTTGTCCGGAGATTTCCGGATGGGTATGACACGCATATTGAACAGGGCGGCTCCAATGTATCCGGCGGCCAGAAACAGAGGCTTTGTATCGCAAGGGCGCTTTTGAAAAAGCCGAAGATACTGATTCTGGATGATTCCACCAGCGCAGTGGATACAAAGACGGACGCACTGATCCGGAAGGCTTTCAGGGAAGAGATACCGGACACTACAAAGATCATCATTGCGCAGAGAATTTCCTCTGTCCAGGATGCGGATAAAATCATCGTACTGGATGACGGGAAAATCGACGGATTCGGCAGCCACGAGGAGCTGCTCCGAAGCAATGCAATCTATAAAGAAGTCTTCGAATCTCAGCAGAAGGGAGGCAGTGAAGATGAATAAGAGCAAGAAAAAACAGCAGCTGGATATGCAGACGCTAAAACGTCTGCTTTCTTATCTGAAACAATATAAAGCCAGGTTTGTATTTGTACTGATCTGTATATTGGTGAGCGCAGGGGCAAGCGTACTGGCCGCCCTGTTTTTAGAGACCTTGATCGATGATTATATTACCCCTCTGCTCGTGCAGGCAGTGCCGGATTTCAGCGGGCTGCTCAGGGTGATGATTATGATGGGCGGCATCTACCTGATCGGTGTGCTCGCCACGCTGTTTTATAACCGGTTCATGGCGGTGATATCTCAGAGCATATTAAAGGATATCCGGGATGAAATGTTTTCCCATATGCAGACCCTGCCGATCAAATATTTTGACACACATTCCCATGGGGACGTGATGAGCCATTATACGAATGACACAGACACACTGCGCCAGATGATGTCGCAGAGTGTCCCGCAGCTTTTTTCCTCTGTCATTACCATCGCAGCCGTGTTTATTGCCATGCTTTCCATCAGTATATGGATGACCTTGTTTGTGCTGGTATTTGTGGCGATTATCCTTCAGGTGGTTAAAAAGGTGGCCGGAAACAGCGGCAAGTATTTTGTGAGGCAGCAGGAATCCATTGGAGATGTCAATGGTTATATCGAGGAAATGATTAACGGGCAAAAGGTTGTAAAGGTATTCTGCCACGAGGAAAAGGCAAAGGAAATGTTTGATGAAAAGAACGAAAAACTTTTCGGAGAGGCATCACAGGCCAATACCTATGCGAATATCCTCATGCCGATCATGAACAATCTGGGCTATATTCTGTATGTTCTGATAGCGATTGTGGGCGGCGCCCTGGGAATATGGGGTGTGACGAATGTCAGTCTGGCCGGCGTGGGCGTCATTACGCTGGGAATGATCGCCTCCTTTTTGCAGCTTTCCAGAAGCTTTATCCAGCCGCTGGGGCAGGTGTCACAACAGCTGAGCGCGATCATCATGGCACTGGCGGGCGCAAGGCGTATCTTCCAGCTGATTGATGAGGAAAGTGAAACAGACAATGGATATGTAACACTGGTAAATGCAAAATACGAAAACGGCGTTCTTACAGAGACGCCCGGGCGCACCGGCCTGTGGGCATGGAAACACCCCCACGAGGACGGTACCCTGACCTACACCGAACTCAAAGGGGAGGTGAAGATGTTTGACGTGGACTTTGGCTACGAAGAGAATAAAATGGTTCTCCACAATATTACACTGTATGCCGAACCGGGCCAGAAAGTGGCATTTGTCGGCGCAACCGGCGCGGGCAAGACCACAATCACAAATCTGATCAACCGGTTTTATGACATTGCTGACGGCAAGATCCGTTATGATGGTATCAATATCAACAAAATCCGTAAGTCCGATCTGCGCCGTTCCCTGGGTATCGTACTCCAGGATGTCAACCTGTTCACCGGAACTGTCATGGAGAACCTAAGGTACGGCAAACTGGATGCAACGGATGAAGAATGTATCGCGGCTGCAAAACGCGCCAACGCGGACGGATTTATCCGTATGCTGCCGGAAGGATACGACACCGTACTTTCCGGGGATGGCAGCGGCTTGTCACAAGGCCAGCGCCAGCTGATCTCCATCGCAAGAGCCGCCGTAGCAGATCCGCCGGTCATGATCCTGGATGAGGCCACTTCCTCCATAGACACCAGAACCGAGGCCATCGTACAGCGCGGCATGGATGCGCTCATGAAAGGCCGCACCGTATTCGTCATCGCACACAGACTTTCCACCGTGCAGAATTCAGACGTAATCATGGTACTGGAACTGGGAGAAATCATAGAAAGAGGAAGCCATCAGGAACTCATACAAAAGCATGGCAAATACTATCAGCTGTATACCGGGGCTTTTGAATTGGCTTAGGGGTACATTTCACACCCCGGGAATTATCAGTAAATCGGGATTTAGTGGCGAGCTTTAGTCTCGGCGCGGATGGGGACGCTCCATAAAGGGATAGCCGAAAGCCTCCCGGAGAACATCCATGTCCTTTCAAAAACGC
>NZ_CYZU01000060.1:19798-32392 GCF_001404335.1 Faecalicatena contorta | reverse complement strand
CCCGCCTAGAATTTCTTAGGTCCGCGGCCGCGTTTTTGAAAGGACATGGATGTTCTCCGGGAGGCTTTTGGCGATCCCTTCATGGAGCGTCCCCATCCGTGCCGCGACTAAAGCGCGTCACTAACTCCCGATTTTGATGTTGGCTGGGGTGTGAAATGTAAGTCGCAGAGGATACATATGGTATCAGTAAAAAATTCCTGTTGACAATCTGCACAAGTCCGGGATATAATAAAGAAAATTTTTCGAGAGAGGTAATGTATGTTACGTGTGGTAGTAATGGAGAATACGGCTAATTAAATAGTTGTGGGGAAGCAGCGTTGTCGTTTTTATGGGACAGCTGTATCCTTTTATCTGCCTTACAAAATGCGAACATACGCTTTGGATAGATATCTGTGATAGATGAGATTTGAAGAGCATGGCTGTATGGTCATGCTGTTTTTTTTTGTTATAGTATATTTATACGCCACGGAAGTAGTATGCCTGTATATGGGCAGATACTTTTCGTGGCGTTTTTTATTGAAATAAGCATACCTGCAGGGTACCGTATTATGCGGCTCTCCGGAAGGTTCCGATGTAAACGTTGGAATAAGGTTAAAATTCAGGACAAAATAACAGGTTGGTTATTTTTTAGGAGGTCAATATGTTAGATACAGAAAAAATACTAGAATTTGATAAAATAAAAGAACAGCTGGCAGATCTGGCATGCACGGAGGGGGCAAAAGAGCAGGCAAGGGATCTGAAACCATATCTGTCCGAAATTGATGTCAGAGCCAGGCAAAAGGAGACAACAGAAGCCCGGGATATGATTGAAAAATGCGGGACGCCGCCGATGACGGCGCTGCAGGGAATCGGGGAATGGATCGAGTTTGCTGGCAAAGGAGGGTGCCTTACCGCCGAACAGCTGGAATGTATTGCCGGGACTCTTACATCTGTAAGAAGGCTGAAGTCCTATCTTGAGAGAGGGAAGCAGTATGAACTGAGCCTGGCTTATTATGAAGAAAATCTGGACTCACTGGATGAGATCTGTGAAGAATTGAATCAAAAGATACGAAATGGTGAAGTAGACGACTATGCCTCTAAGGCTTTAAAGTCGCTCAGGGAGACAATTGACAGGACAGACGATAAAATGCACCAGAAGGCAGAAGCCGCACTGCGGGCAAACAAATCCTATATGTCTGATAGTTTCAGCACAGTAAAAAACGGACATCTGTGTATACCGGTCAAGAAAGAATACCGATTTAAGATTGCAGGTGCAGTGATTGACAAATCCGCTACAGGAAGCACCTTATTTGTGGAACCGGCTGCAGTTGCCGCGCTCTACGATGAACTGCAGGAACTCAGGATTGACGAGGAAAATGAGGTGATCAGGATTCTGTACACATTGTCGGGGCTGCTGTCTGATAAGGAAGAGATTATAAAGAAAAACAACAGGACAGTTGAAAAGCTGGATTTTATTTTCGCAAAAGCAAAGCTGAGCCTGGAAAACGGTGGGACCCAGCCGGAAATCAATACGGAACGCTATATCAAGCTGAAGGACGCAAGACATCCTCTGATGGACAGAAAAGTCAATGTACCTTTGAACTTTGAAATAGGGAATGGTATAAACGGTGTTATTATTACCGGCCCCAATACCGGAGGAAAGACAGTGGCAATCAAGACTGTAGCGCTTAATTGCATGATGGCGCAGTGCGGAATGCATGTCGCATGTGATCATGCAGAAATATGCATGAATAATGCGGTGTTATGTGATATCGGGGATGGACAGAATTTGTCTGAGAACCTGTCCACATTTTCCGCACATATTACAAATGTATTGGATATACTAAAAACAGTGAGCCGCGAAAGCCTGGTTATCATGGACGAACTGGGTTCCGGCACAGATCCGGCAGAGGGGATGGGAATTGCCATCGCCATTCTGGAGGAACTGAAAAAGAGCGGGGCGCTGTTTCTGGTCACCACACATTATCCGGAGGTAAAAGAGTATGCCAAACGGGAAGAGGGAATCGTGAATGCGAGAATGACCTTTGACAAAGAGAGCCTGCGTCCGTTATATCAGCTGGTCATCGGAAAAGCAGGAGAGAGCTGCGCTTTCTATATTGCAGGTAAACTGGGGATGCCGGGTAATATGCTCCGAACCGCAGCCAAAGCTGCCTACGGAGAGGAGGCAGAGCAGGACTTTCAGACAGAGACGGACAACCAGGAACTAAAAAGACATTCTTATCCAAAGATACAGAAAAAGAAAAAAGTTGTAATGCAGGAGAAGGCAGCAAAATACCAGCTGGGAGACAGCGTGATGGTCATGCCGGATAAAACAATAGGAATCGTCTGCCAGACTGCGAATGAAAAGGGAGTACTCCGTGTACAGATGCCGGATAAAAAAATATGGATCAACCACAAAAGAATACGGCTGCACGTTCCTGCAGACCAGTTGTATCCGGAAGATTACGATTTTTCCATCATATTTGACAGTGTTGAAACACGGAAGACAAGACATGATATGGAAAGAAAATACGTACAAAAGACACTAAATTGTGACGAGTAGTTCAAAGGGGTCAGACCCCTTTGAGCAGCGCTGAAGTTATTGACGCACAGGTACTGCATTGATATAATAAATTCATGATACATCAGTGAGGTGAAGCATGTTTAGTTACGAGGTTCTGCAATCGTTGAATGATTTGGAAATGCTTGTTTACAGCTACATCATGGAGCACAAGGAAGAGGTACAGTATATGACGATCCGGGAGCTGTCACAGGCCGTGCATGTTTCGACATCCACGGTGGTACGGTTTTGCAAGAAAGCTGGATGCGACGGTTATTCGGAATTCCGTGTGCAGTTTAAAATGTTCCTCAAAAAAGAAAAAGAGAACAAAAGAAAACTGACTTCTGATGATAATATTGATGAAGTGATTCATTTTTTCCATATGGTTACATCTACGGAATATGAGGAGCGTATTTCCAGGGCGGTTCAGGTGATTCAGGATGCGGGGCAGCTGATTTTTATCGGGATCGGGACATCCGGTATATTGGGGAAATACGGCGCCCGGTATTTTTCGAACCTGGGAAAGTACAGCCAGTATATTGAAGATCCCTATTATCCTGTACGGGAGGACTTGAAGGACACTGTGGTGATTGCCTTGTCCGAATCGGGGGAGACCCAGGAGATTGTGAAGCTGGCAGGCAGATTCAAGGAACATCACTGCAGGCTTGTGAGTATCACAAACGGGGCGGGGTGCACACTGGCTAAAATGGCGGATTGTCCCCTGGCTTATTATGTGTCCGAGCGCAAGATTAAAGAAGAATATAATATCACTACGCAGGTTCCGGTGCTGTATTTGATAGAAACAATAGGAAGGCGGCTTTCATAGCTGCCTTCTTATTATATTGAATAGGAAAGCGCCCTGGCATTTCTAATACATGCCGGCAGGAAACACCTTGTTTTTTCTCTGAAACAAATTTCTTCCAGGCATATAAATTTCTAAAGAATGTGAAATACTATGAATTTGAAAGCAATTATGTATAATGAAAATTACAGAGCAGCCGGTGCGAAATTGAGAAGAAAGGGGTAGCTGAAATGGCTATTGATTATGGGAAAACGGCCAGGGAACTGGTACAGGAACTTGGCGGTGACGGAAATATAACAAATGTTGCACACTGTGCGACAAGACTCCGTTTTATATTAAAAGATGAAACAATTGTGGATGCAGCAAAAGTATCTAAGATTCCGGGGGTAATAACCACGGTACGGGCAGGCGGCCAGTTTCAGGTGGTCATCGGAAACCACGTAAAAGATGCATACGAAGAGGTACTGAAACTGGTATCTATCAATGAGAAACAGTCAAAAGATACCGGGAAAAAGGGCGGAGTTTTCAGCAGAATTATCGACATCATATCCAGTATCTTCGCACCGTTTTTGTACACCCTTGCAGCATGCGGTATTCTACAGGGAATCCTGGGGATATTTGTGGCGCTGAATGCCATTGACACAACGGGGGGAACCTACCAGATCCTGAATTTCATTTCCTGGACGGCATTTACCTTCCTGCCGGTCCTGATTGCAGTTACCGCATCAAAAAAATTCGGGGTAAACACGTTTGTGGCGGTCGTAATAGCCTGTGCGCTTGTAAGCCCGGACTACATGAATATGGTAAATGCCGGACAGGATGTTTACTTCTTGGGTATTAAGGTGCAGCTTTTAAGCTACACATCTTCTGTTATCCCGATCATTCTTTCCATTTGGATTGCCTCCTATGTACAGAAGTTTTTTGACAAATACCTGCCGATTGTAGTGAGAAACCTGTTTTCGCCGATGTTTACGATCGTGATTATGGTACCTCTGACACTGCTTGCATTCGGGCCTATCGGAAATACGATTGGAGGCGCGATTGGAGGGGCTTACAATTACCTCTATGGTTTGAGCCCGATTGTGGCAGGTGTAATCGTGGGCGGTCTGTGGGAAGTTCTGGTTATCTTCGGTGTACACTGGGGCATTACGCCGGTTACTGTCGGAAACTATGCAAACCTGGGATATGATACATTTACCGGGCTTCAGGCCTCAGCTGTATTCTCCCAGGCAGGAGCCGCACTGGGCGTATTCCTAAAGACAAAAGACAAAGACATGAAAGGGGTATCACTTTCAGCAGCAGTTACCGGTCTTTTCGGTATCACGGAGCCTGCCATTTACGGCGTTAACCTGCGGCTTAAGAAACCAATGATCTGCGGATGCGTGGCTGGTGCAGTCGGCGGCGGTATCGCCGGGGCTTTCAATGCCGTATCATGGGGATACAACATGCCGGGGATCGCAACCCTGCCGGCCTATTTCAAAGCGGGTCATATGTCACAGTTTACAGGACTTCTTATTTCCATAATTGTATCATTTGTTCTGGCCATCGTGCTGACTTACATCGTTGGTTTCGATGAGGATGTTCCGGAAAATGAAGCTGCAATTGAAACAAATGATACAAAATTGACTGCTTTCTCAAATGAGGAACAGAAAGAGAAAGACGGCGCTCCGAAACTAACAGAAAGCGGAATCCAGGGCTTCGGGATTGAGATGGGAAGCCCCGTAAAGGGAAAAACAATCCCGCTTTCACAGGTAAATGACGAAGCATTTGCTTCCGCTGCAATGGGGGACGGACTTGGTATCATACCTTTGGAGGGAAAAATATATGCCCCTCTTGACGGAACTGCCGAAGCCGTATTCCCGACCGGTCATGCCGTGGGGCTTGTTACAGAGGAAGGCAGAGAAATCCTGATCCACATCGGAATCGACACCGTACAGCTGGAGGGCAAAGGTTTTCATGCCCATGTGGAGCAGGGGGATAGAGTGAAAAAAGGGGATCTTCTGATCGATTTCGATCCGGAGCTGATTCAAAAAGAGGGCTACGATCCAACCGTAATCTATATCATAACTGATATGGAACAGGTGGCGAAGCTGAATGTCCGGACAAATCAGTATGTAGAAGTAATGGAAACGGTTATGTACGTGGAAGGAAAGGAGCATACAAATGGATAGATTGCCGGATAATTTTCTTTGGGGCGGCGCGGTAGCCGCCCACCAGGTAGAGGGCGGATGGAATGAAGGCGGTAAAGGAGTCAGCATTGTAGATGTCCTGACCGGAGGGGCGCACGGTGTGGACAGAAGAATCACAGACGGTATCCAGCGTGACTGCTACTACCCTAACCATGAGGCAGTGGACTTTTATCATCGCTATAAAGAAGACATCAAACTGTTTGCCGAAATGGGATTCAAGTGCTTCCGCACATCAATAGCCTGGACCAGGATTTTCCCTTTGGGTAATGAAGAAACTCCGAATGAGGCAGGACTGCAATTCTATGACGACCTTTTTGATGAATTGCTGAAAAACAAAATAGAGCCAGTCGTGACCCTATCACATTTTGAAATGCCGTATCATCTCGTAAAAAAGTATGGGGGATGGAAAAATCGTAAACTCATAGATTTTTTTGTAAAATATGCAGTTACTGTTATGGAGCGGTATAAAGATAAGGTTAAATACTGGATGACTTTTAACGAGATCAATAACCAGAAGAATTATAAGTACCCTCTCTTCGGTTACACATGCTCCGGCGTGGTATTCACAAAAGAGGAGAATCCCGAGGAATGCATGTACCAGGTGGTGCACCACGAACTGGTGGCCAGTGCACTTGTAGTTAAGAAAGGACATGAAATCAATCCGGATTTCCAGATCGGATGCATGATAGCCTGTGTACCGATTTACCCATATTCCTGTCACCCGGACGATATGATGTACTCCGTAGAGGCTATGCATGACCGCTATCTGTTTGGCGATGTCCATGTACGCGGGGAATATCCTTCCTATATCTACAGAGAATGGGAGAGAAAAGGTTTTACGATTAAAATGGATCCGGAAGATGCAGTGGTACTAAAGGAAGGCACGGTTGACTATGTAGGCTTAAGCTATTATATGACCAATGTGGTCAAAGCAGATGTGGTCAGAGAAGGAAACGGGCTGGATGGCTTTCCGGGAAGTGTCAGCAACCCCTTCGTAAAAAAGAGTGACTGGGGCTGGCAGATTGATCCGGTAGGCCTGCGGTATGCTCTGAATCTGCTTTATGAGAGATACCAAAAGCCATTATTCATAGTAGAAAATGGTTTTGGCGCCGTAGATGAGGTGAACCCGGATGGTACGATAGATGATGATTACAGAATATCCTATCTGAGAGAACATATCAGTGAAATGAAAAAAGCTGTGCTCCTCGATGGCGTGGAATTAATCGGTTACACACCATGGGGATGTATAGACTGCGTATCCTTCACAACCGGGGAAATGAAAAAACGGTATGGATTTATCTATGTGGATAAGGATAATAAGGGGAACGGAACACTGGAAAGAAAAAAGAAAAAATCATTCAAGTGGTATAAAAGAGTCATTGAGAGTAATGGGGGGGAGGTGTAGAAAGGGGGGACGCTTACCAGGAGCCGTGACGGGCTGAGAAAAGCACCTGTCCTGTTGGAAATGCAGCCGCTGCGTCAAGCAACAGTAAGAGGGAATCCGCAAAATCAGCCTGAACCGAACACATTCACCGCTTAATCTGGTGATTAAGCGGCTCAGGTGTTCTAAAAAGCTGCTTCGGAAGCAGCTTTTTTCAGGCTGATTTTGCGGATTCCCTCTAACTGCTGCTAGACTCGCTGATAGCATTTCCAACAGGACAGGTGCTTTTCTCAGCCCGTCACGGCTCCTGGTAAGCTAGGTTCATCCTGTCGGTAAGTGGATTACTCGTTTGGGATTCCGGACCGGAGCTGCGGATGTGGACTGGCTGCGCTGATTGTTTATATATAGGTATGGATATTTTGCAGTTGTTGAAAAGTTGTTTTTGTTTTTTATGTTAAATTATAGAAAAATTCAATTTGTCGAATAGTTAAATTCAGTTAAGCAAGATGTAAGATACGCATAGCCAGTCCAGATCCGTTGTTTCGGTATGAGTTCCCAGCCGGGGAATGGGGGGCTTCCCCGGCCTCCCTGTCATGAAGCGTCCTCATCCGTCAACGATCCTAAAGTCCGTTGACTATAGCACAGATATTTTGACAAAATCAGCGTGATATGATAATATGGATAAGTACGAGGTGTAAATGACAGCTAGCATTTGCACCTTTTTTTCGCGCAGAGCAGAGAACGGGGATTGAAAGGAGAAAGGTTTTGCTTACGATTAATCATTATGTAAAAGCAAAAACACTGGAAGAGGCCTATGAGCTGAACCAGGCCAGAAATGCGCGCATCATGGGCGGCATGATGTGGATGCGTCTGGGAAATGCAAAGGTACAGACAATTATAGATATATCGGGCCTGGGGCTGGATCAGATTGAGGAGACAGACCATGTATTCCGTATTGGCGCCATGTGTACCCTGCGGCAGCTGGAGCTTCACGAGGGGTTAAGGGATATGTATGGAGATGCGGTTGCTGAGTCCGTACGCCACATAGTAGGAGTACAGTTCCGGAATCAGGCAACCGTGGGTGGAAGTATTTATGGGAGATTCGGCTTTTCGGATGTGCTGACCTGCCTGCTGGCTCTGGATACATTCGTAGAGCTGTATGACGGGGGAACGATCCGTTTGTCCGAATTTGTAAATAAAAAGCGGGATAAGGATATCCTTGTCTCTATTATCATAAGGAAGAGCGACCGAAAGCTCCGCTATTCCTCTGTCCGCAGGACAAAAACAGACTTTCCCGTGCTTTCCTGTGCGGTGGTTACCGGACCGGTGCATGGGAAAGAAACCTGGTATTTTTCAGTGGGGGCCAGGCCAATGAAGGCGGCGGTGCTGGAGAAAGAGTGGGAAATCCCGGACAATATTACAGAAGAGAAACTGGCCGAGTGCGCAAAAGAGGCTGCTGCGGGCTTTGTTTACGGAACTAATATGCGCGGGAGCGCCGAATACCGGCATCATCTGGCAGAAGTCCTGATCCTGCGGGCCATGCGTTCCATTTTGGCAGACCGTACACAGGAGGGCAGATAGATGGAAGTAAAATTCATATTAAACGGAAAACAGGCATGTGTGGAAGCGGCAGGCGATACCATTCTTCTGGATGTGCTGAGAGAACTTGGATGCCACAGTGTCAAATGCGGCTGTGAGACAACAAACTGCGGTCTCTGTACGGTGTGGATCGATGGAAAATCCCTCCTGTCCTGCTCCATTCTGGCGGCAAGTGTCGAAGGACAGGAAGTGACAACACTGGAAGGGGTAAAAGAAGAAGCCGAGGAGTTTGGAATATTTCTTGCAAATGAAGGTGCTGAACAGTGCGGATTCTGTTCACCTGGGTTTATTATGAACGTGCTTGCTATGGTGCGTGAACTGGAAGATCCGGGCACGGAAGAAATCAAAGAATACCTGTCAGGAAATCTGTGCCGATGCACCGGTTATATGGGACAGCTGCGTGCCATAAAGAAGTATTTACAGTGGAAAAAAGAGGAGGTGCGCTTATGAGAGTTGTAAACCAGTCCGTACCAAAAGTTGATTCACAGGCACTCGTGACCGGGAAAGGCGTATACACGGACGATCTGGCGCCTGGGGACTGTTTGATTGTAAAGGTGTTGAGAAGTCCCCATGCACATGCACTGATCAAGGACATCAATCTGACACGGGCAGCGGCAGTACCGGGAATTGAGTGTATACTGACTTACAAAGACTGCCCGGATAAACGTTTTACAATGGCGGGGCAGACTTATCCGGAGCCAAGCCCTTATGACAGGTTGATTTTGGATCAGCGCGTCCGGTTCGTGGGCGATGCGGTCGCCATAATAGCCGGGAAAACCAAAGAAGCAGTCAGCAAAGCTATGAAACTGATCAAGGTGAAATACGAAGTGCTGGAACCTGTACTTGATTTCAGAAAAGCAAAGGATAATCCCATCCTTGTACATCCAGAGGAGAATTGGAAGAGCCTCTGTCCTGTAGGGGCGGACAATCAGAGAAATCTATGCGCCCATGAGGCAGATTTCCAGGGGGATATTGAGGCAGTGCTGGCAGACTGTGAATATGTAATTGACAGAACCTATCATACGAAGGCAAACCAGCAGGCAATGATGGAGACTTTCAGAACCTGTACGTATCTGGATACCTATGGCAGGCTTAATGTTCTTACTTCTACCCAGGTTCCATTTCATGTGCGTAGAATTCTGGCCACGGCCCTGGACGTACCGAAGTCAAAAATACGTGTCATTAAGCCGAGAATCGGCGGAGGCTTCGGGGCAAAGCAGACGGTGGTGACCGAGGTCTACCCGGCGCTGGTGACCTGGAAAACCGGAAAACCAGCTAAGCTTATTTATACGAGAGAAGAGTCCTTCATCGCATCCTCACCACGGCATGAGATGGAAGTCCATGTCCGTGTCGGGGCGGATAAGAATGGAATGATCAAAGGGATTGATGTCTACACACTCTCGAATACAGGTGCTTTTGGAGAGCACGGTCCGACTACGGTGGGGCTTTCCGGCCATAAGTCTATCCCTTTGTATGGAAAGGCAGAGGCCTTTCGTTTTGTGTATGACGTGGTCTATACGAATGTCATGTCCGCAGGGGCTTACCGGGGATATGGCGCTACTCAGGGGATTTTTGCAGTTGAGTCCGCTGTCAATGAACTTGCGGCAGAGCTGGGCATGGATCCGGTCAAAATCCGTGAACTTAATATGGTAAAAGAGGGGCAGCTAATGCCTGCATATTATGGTGAGACTGCCAATAGCTGTGCACTGGACCGCTGTCTGAAACGGGCAAAGGAGATGATAGACTGGGATCACAAATACCCATGCCGTGATATGGGCAATGGGAAAGTCCGGGGCGTTGGAGTTGCAATGGCTATGCAGGGATCCGGCATCTCAGCGGTGGACACTGCATCGGTGGGAATCAAGGTGAATGACGATGGCTTTTACAGCCTTATGATCGGGGCGACAGACATGGGAACCGGATGCGACACCATATTAGCCCAGATGGCAGCCGAATGTCTGGAGTGTGAGATAGAAGAAATCATTGTGCATGGAGTAGATACCGATGTATCCCCTTATGACTGCGGTTCCTATGCGTCCAGCACCACCTATGTGACAGGTATGGCTGTTGTAAAGACCTGTGAGACACTTAGAGAGAAAATCTGTGTCAGAGGGGCGTCATATCTTGGATGCTCTGTGGAAGATGTGGAATTTGATGGGGAACGAGTTCTGGATCTGAAAACCGGAAGGAGCATATCAAGGGCTGACATCGGCAATCGGGTTATGTGCAACAATGAAGAAGCACTCTATGCCAGCGAGGCATTTACCTCACCGGTATCACCACCGCCGTTTATGGTGGGCATGGCAGAGGTAGAGATCGATAAAGAGACGGGAGAGCTGGAGCTGGTTGATTATGCTGCAGTCGTAGATTGTGGAACCGTAGTCAATCCGAATCTGGCCAGAATCCAGGCGGAGGGCGGAATAGCCCAGGGGATAGGCATGGCCCTGTACGAGGATATCGTATACAGCGAAAAGGGAAAAAATTACAGCAATTCTTTTATGCAGTATAAAATCCCGAGCCGGCTGGATGTAGGAGAGATCCGGGTGGAGTTTGAGAGCAGTTACGAGCCGACAGGCCCCTTCGGTGCAAAATCCATAGGAGAAATCGTCATCAATACGCCGCCCCCGGCAATCGCAAACGCAGTTCAGAATGCAGTGGGAGTGATAGTGCGGGAAATGCCTATTACATCGGAAAAAATCTATAAGGGGATGCGGTGAGATAGTTTTTTGCGGCGGGGGCGCCTGTCCTGAGAGGTTCACCTGCCGTGGTGCGGAGAAAATGGGGATGCCCCTTTTTGGAAGCAGATCACTTGTAAAGAACGGCTAAATGGAAACCCTGCCGGATTTTGAGACACCAGAGACATTCACTGCACAATCTTGATGATTGTGCAGCGAATGTCTCTTATTGAATCCAAAGTTTTTCTTAAGCTTCTCCCAGGAAGTATCTGCCGTATGCATCGGCGGCTTTGATTGCTGCGCATACGGTTTCTGGGGTGACTTCGAACGGCAGGTTATGCAGGGTGTCATTTTCTGCGCATGCTGCGGTGGCAACGGCCATGAGTTTTTCTTCGGTTACTTCTTTGATTCCCAGTTCTTTTAATGTTACGGGCAGGCCCAGTTCGATGCAGAAGTCGATGATTTCCTGGAGTTCTTCTGCGGGGATGTTTTCGAGTACCAACTGGGTGATTGTCCCGAATGCTACTTTTTCGCCGTGGTACATGTGGTGGCAGTCTTCCAGAACTGTCAGGCCGTTGTGGATGGCATGTGCTCCTGCGAGTCCGCCGCTTTCAAAGCCGATTCCGCTCAGCAGGGTGTTGGCTTCTATTACTTTTTCTACAGCTGCGGTGCATGCTCCTGCTTCCAGTGCAAGTTTTGCTTTTACGCCTTCTTCCATTAATGTATCAAAGCATAATTTTGCCAGGGCCATAGCTGCTGAGGTCACTTTTCCGCCTGCACAGGTAGCGGCGCCTTTTGTCTGTACCGCTCTTGCCTCAAAATATGTGGCAAGGGCATCCCCCATGCCGGATACGGTTAAACGTACCGGTGATTTTGAAATAATGTCCGTATCCATCAAGACCATATTCGGATTAGCCGGAAGGAATAAATACTCCTCAAATACGCCTTCATCCGTGTAGATCACAGAAAGAGCGCTGCAAGGAGCGTCCGTAGATGCAATGGTAGGGCACACCAGAACCGGCGTATGTCCATAATAAGCCACTGCTTTAGCCGTATCCAGAATCTTTCCGCCCCCGATCCCAATCACAAGATCACAGTTTTCCTTCTTCAAAATCTCAGTAAGACGATTAATTTCATTCTTGCTGCATTCACCATTAAAATAATCATATACGATTTCAAAATCCTGACCGGCAAAGCTTCCATCAACAATATTGCCGATCCGCTTATAACCAGATTCTGTAATAAGAATCAAAGCCTTCTTCCCATACACCTTCGCATAATCACAGAGCCTTGCCATCTCGTTAGCACCCTGTACGTATTTGCCCGGACTAATTAAAATATTTGCCATTTGTAATTCCTCCTAAATCAATCAGTATGTTATTTTATTAACAATCATATTATGCACTGAT
>NZ_CYZU01000060.1:0-19561 GCF_001404335.1 Faecalicatena contorta | reverse complement strand
GCATGACCACATTATCTCTGTGTGTATCAATACGGAGATTCCTGCACTGCTCCAGTGCCCAGTTCAGGCAGAAGGATGCAGCTCCGCGGATGGTGCCGTCTGAGGTAATCCTGTGTACAACCCCATAGGGGGATTCATCCAGCCACTGACCGTTATATATTTTAGTATAAGTATCATCACGGCCCTCCTTATAATAGAATGCAGCTATGATATTGCCGTGTTCTTCGCAGACATAACTGTTTCCATCCTCAATATCCTGAGCCAGCAGTGCTTTCGGCGGATAGGTGCTGCCCCATTGTGTGGGATTTCCGTGGCTTGTCATAAACATTCTTGCGCTTTCATACATTTTCAGCAGAATTTCCAGATCTGCCAGCCTTGCCTTTCTAATTTTCATGTTTAAATACTACCTTTCAAATGTTATTTATTCTGATAATAATACATCGCATACTATGCAATATATGTGCGGTTTTAGTAATGGTTTTATGATGTTTAAAATAAATTACACACATATTTTTATTTTAAAACGATTCACATATTAAAGCAATTAGAAAAAATACTGAAAATTTGCAGCCTTTTGCCTTGAAAATCCGTCTATTTAATGTAATGATAATACTGTATTACTATAGAGGAGGGCACATAAGATGAGCGGCAAGAAGAAGGTGTTACTGGCAGGGGGGATAGCAGCTGGCATTTTGATCTGTATTTACTGTGGCATATCTATTTATTTCATGAATCATTTCTTTCATAATACCAGGATCAATGGTGTGGATTTTTCCATGAAAACGGCAGATGAGGCCGAGCGGTATTTTGCAGGGCAGATTGATGGGTATGCGCTGAAAGTTACTCCGATAGAAGGCGGCAGTGAGGAGATCAGCGGATCATCGATATCAATGAAGTATAAGAAGAGCAAAGAGCTGGATAAAGCGCTGAAGGAGCAGGGGGCGTTTCTTTGGCCTTCGATGTTTTGGAAGGATCATAAGGTGAAGCTGTCTCTGGGTTTTGATTATGACAAAAAACAGCTGGAGGAAAAGATTCAGGCGCTGCAATGTTTCCAGAATGAAGAAAAGAGCGATCCGGAGAGCGCTAAGCCGGAGTTTGATGGGGATAAGTTTGTTGTAAAGCCGGAGGTGCTGGGGACAAAAGTCGATCAGGAGCCGATGAAGGAAAAGCTGATACAGGCAGTGCAGGGGCTGGAAGAGGAATTCAGCCTGGAGAAAGAAGACTGTTATCTGAAGCCGAAGTATACTGCGGATTCAAAAGAGGTGGCGGCTGCCTGCGATACCTTGAACAAGTACTGCGGGACAAGCATCACTTACGATATGGCGCCGCATAAAGAAGTGGTGGACAAGGCGCTGATTTCTACTTGGCTGTCCTGGGATGAGAGCATGAATGTTACTTTCCACGAAGACAAGGTCAGAGAGTATATGAATCAATTCGCCGCAAAATACGAAACTCTTTATGGGACTCGTCCGCTGACCACGCCCTGGGGAAAAGCGACGGAAGTAAGCGGCGGCACCTACGGCTGGGCAATCAATGAGGCGGCTGAGGCGGATGCTCTGATCGCCAGTATTAAAGCAGGTGAGCAGGCAACCAAAGAGCCGGTATATGAGCAGCGGGCGGCAAGCCATGAGCAGCAGGACTGGGGCAAAACATTTATTGAGGTGGATCTGAGTGCGCAGTATATGTGGTATATTGTTGATGGGAATGTGGCCTTTGAGACGGCTGTGGTAACCGGCAAGCCTTATGAACACTCCACACCGGCGGGGGTATATGACATCCTTATGATGATCCCAGGCACTACCCTTGTGGGAAATATTGTGCCTGAGACGGGAGAGCCGGAGTACCGGACATGGGTGGACTACTGGATGCAGGTGACTTACGGCGGTGTCGGATTCCATGATGCCACATGGCAGCCCGCTTTCGGGGGAGATCTGTACTGGAGCATTGGTTCCCACGGATGTATTAATATGCCGTTGGACGGCGCGGCGACATTATACAGCATGATATCGAACGGGACTCCTGTTGTCATGCACTACTGATACACATAAGCGGAGAAGAAAACACTATATATTGTATAAAATTAGATACAAGGCCTATAATGAAAACTATTATCATTTATCCTCTTGTCTTTTATTTAACGAAATGATATACTGGGCGGGAACTAAAAGATAACCTGATACATCAAAGGAGGATTTTATAATATGGCTCATTACGATCAGTGGGAAGGATTTAAGGGAAGACTGTGGAGAGATGACATCAATGTCAGGGATTTTATTCAAAACAATTATACTCCTTATGACGGCGATGAGAGCTTTCTGGAAGGACCTACAGAAGCAACAAATAAACTCTGGGGCAGGCTGCAGGAGCTGCAGCGTGAGGAACGGGCGAAGGGCGGCGTACTGGATATGGAGACAGAGGTTGTTTCCGGCCTGACGGCTTATGGCCCGGGATACATTGATGAAGAGATGAAGGAACTGGAGACGGTAGTCGGACTCCAGACAGATAAGCCGCTTAAGAGAGCATTTATGCCTTTTGGCGGTATCAAGATGGCGGAGCAGGCATGTACGACTTACGGGTATCAGCCGAGTGAGAAGCTGCATGAGATTTTCACCAAATACCATAAAACACATAACCAGGGGATTTTTGATATCTATACCCCGGAGATGAAAAAGGCGCGCCATAATAAGATCATCACAGGACTTCCGGATACATATGGCAGAGGGCGTATAGTGGGCGATTACCGCCGTGTAGCTCTTTACGGAATTGACCACCTGATTGAACAAAAAATGGTGGACTTTAACGAAACCGAGAGACACGGAATGAAGGGAACCGATTTTCGTCTGAGAGAAGAAGTTGCGGATCAGTTAAAGGCGCTCAAAGACATGAAGGAGATGGCGGCTGTCTATGGGTTTGACATATCCAAGCCGGCAAAGGATGCGAAGGAAGCAGTGCAGTGGCTGTACTTTGGCTATCTTGCGGCAATCAAGACGCAGAACGGCGCCGCGATGAGCGTTGGGAGAATCTCTACTTTCCTGGATATTTATATCCAGAGAGATATGGAAAACGGCATTCTGACAGAGGCACAGGCACAGGAACTGATCGATCATATGGTGATGAAGTTCAGGATGGTTAAGTTTGCCAGGGTTCCCTCTTATAATGAACTGTTCTCCGGTGACCCGGTATGGGCAACGCTGGAAGTGGCAGGGCTGGGGCAGGACGGCAGATCTATGGTGACCAGGAATGATTATCGTTTCCTGCACACCCTGGAGAACATGGGGCCGTCGCCGGAGCCGAATCTGACGGTATTGTATTCTTCCCGTCTGCCGGAGGCGTTTAAGAACTATGTATCTTACATTTCTATCAAGACAAGCTCCATCCAGTATGAGAACGACGATGTAATGCGCCCGGTATGGGGAGATGATTATTCCATATGCTGCTGTGTATCGGCAACTCAGACAGGGAAAGAAATCCAGTTTTTCGGCGCCCGCGCGAATCTTGCCAAATGCCTGCTGTATGCAATCAACGGTGGTGTGGATGTAAAGACCAGAGAACAGGTAGCTCCTGCATACAAGCCGGTGACTACAGAATATCTGGAGTATGAGGATGTCCTGGATAAGTATGACAAGATGATGGACTGGCTGTCAAAGTTATACGTGGACACCCTGAATATGATCCATTACATGCACGATAAGTATTATTATGAGGCGGCGGAGATGGCGCTGATTGATACCGATGTAAGAAGAACATTTGCAACAGGAATTGCAGGATTCTCACATGTAGTTGACTCCTTAAGCGCAATAAAATATGCGAAGGTCAAAGTCATCCGTGACGAGACGGGAATGGTTGTGGATTACGAGACAGAGGGCGATTTCCCAAGATACGGAAATGACGACGACCGGGCGGACGATATTGCGATCTGGCTGCTTAAGACATTCATGGGCAAGCTGAAAAAATGCCATATATACAGAAACTCGGAGCCGACAACCTCTATCCTCACAATTACATCCAATGTGGTTTACGGAAAAGCGACGGGCTCCATGCCTGACGGAAGAAAGGCGGGAGAGCCGCTTGCACCGGGCGCAAATCCTTCCTATGGCGCAGAGAAAAACGGTCTGCTGGCATCCCTGAACTCCGTTGCAAAACTTCCTTATGAGGAGGCGCTGGACGGAATCTCTAATACGCAGACAATCAATCCCGGAGCTCTGGGGAATGACGAGGCGGAGCGTATTGAGAATCTTACCCGTGTGCTGGACGGATATTTTGAACAGGGGGCACATCACCTGAATGTCAATGTGTTTGGCAGAGAAAAGCTGATCGATGCGATGGAACATCCGGAAAAAGAGGAATATGCAAACTTCACAATCCGCGTGTCCGGATATGCGGTTAAGTTTATCGACCTGACACGTGAACAGCAGATGGACGTAATCTCCAGAACATGCCACGCAAATATGTAAATGGGTTGCACCGGCTTGACGGCATACCGTTTTACGGGTTGGTTTGTTTACGGATTAATTCAGTTATAAATTATATAGAAAGTTTTATTTTGAGGTGAATACGATGACAGAGCAGAACAATCTGAAAGGATATATCCATTCTCTTGAAAGCTTTGGTTCTGTAGACGGACCCGGCGTCAGATATATTATTTTTATGAGCGGCTGCGCTATGCGCTGCCAGTTCTGCCACAATCCGGATACGTGGAACATGCAGTCGGGGACACAGTATACCGCTGACGAACTGCTTGGGCAGGCTTTAAAATACCGCTCCTACTGGGGGAGTAAGGGCGGTATTACCGTAAGCGGCGGAGAGCCGCTTCTCCAGATCAAGTTTCTGACAGAACTGTTTCAAAAGGCAAAAGCAGCCGGGATCCATACGACTTTGGACACAAGTGGAAATCCATTTACCAGAGAAGAACCTTTCTTCGGCAGATTTCAGGAACTGATGAAGTATACCGATCTGGTATTGCTGGATATCAAACACATTGATGAACAGCAGCATGAGATTCTGACCGGATGCACGAACCGGAATATTCTGGACCTGGCGGTCTGTCTTTCAGAGATGGGGAAACCGGTCTGGATCAGGCATGTGCTTGTGCCGGGAAAAAGTGATAATGATGAGTACCTTCATAAGCTGGATGCATTTATCGGGACATTGGAGAATGTGGAGAAGGTTGAGGTGCTTCCCTACCATACGCTGGGGGTATTCAAATGGAAAGAACTGGGGCTTATATATCCTTTGGAGGGGGTGGAAGCGCCCTCCAAGGAGCGCATAGAGAATGCAGAGAGGCTTTTGCATGTGCATGGGCGGGACCCGGCGGAAAATGACTCTGAATGAGGAATGGAAAAATTGTTATCCGGCATTTATTCATTATAAAAACCATGTGTCACATTATATTAAAAAACATAAAATCTAAGACTTATAAATCAAGTTTTACATTCTTGAAATGTCTCTTACAATATGTTATAGTACAAATATAAGAGGAGCAACCGCCCACAAGGTGGGTTGACCTTTGATAGAAAGTAGAAATACCACCCTGCTACCGGTCAAGTTTAGGGGTGGTTTTTCTATGTTAAGCTAGCGACAAATCAAATAAATGAATGTCAGTAACGCCAGAATAAACATTCCAAAAGCCATAAGGTCTTTAAAATCGAAATGTTTCATAGACATCACCTCCATTCTATGTAGAATGAAGGTCAACACACCCTAAAAACACGGTTACTCCATAGATTGAATATAATGATTTGTGGATGTAAATAAAATACTATATTATATATGTCAGGCTGAACCTATGGATGTTTCTGATCGAATTGGCTAAGAGAGTTAAGGGGGATTGAACAACAAATACAATAATGGTATACTGACAGCATAGTGTTATCTTTAGGTGGTGATGATTGTGTGTAAGAATAAGAATAGGAAAAATGATGCAGGACTCTGTGCAAAGCCAGAATCAGGAGCGACATTTGCATAGAGTAGTTTCGTGTCGCTAAATTAATACTGCTGGCTTTGCTGCTTGGACTTCATGATCAAGGAGGGAGCCTGTATGAAATATATGAATGCAAATACAATTCTCCCGGATGCTTTAGTCGAGGAACTGCAGAAGTATGTGCAGGCAGGATATATTTATATTCCTGCAAAAGACGAGCAGCATAAGAAGTGGGGAGAGTTGTCCGGGTATCGGAAAGAACTTGCAAAACGCAATGCGGTTATTGTTGAGCAATATCGCGGCGGCATGTCTATAGAAGAACTTGCCTTGCGTTTTTCGCTTTCGGTATATGCCATAAGAAAGATAATCTACCAGAAATGACTGAAACCGCAGCCTGCAGATCACGATAGAGCGAAATTGTGAACTACAGGCGCGGTTTTCTTTTTTTGATTTAACAGCATTCATGTGAACATTTAACAGACAGTATTTTCTGTATATCATCAAAATGGCCGCGGCATGTAACGCGGTATTGTATCCAGCCGCCGTCACCGCAGAGATACTTATTGTCTATGTACTCCTGTGTATACTGTAGCATATTCTCATAGAGGGATGCGAATTGGGGATCTGACAATCTGACCATAACCGTAAAAGAATTATTTTCAGCAAATATGTTACAAATGAGTTTCTGCTTTATTCTATGGGCAATTCCCCAGCCATATGCATTACCATAAGGAAATGTGACTTTTTGTACTGTCTGGAAGGAGCTTGATAACCATTCATTAAGCAGTGTAAAAAGTTCTGCATTTTCCCCGCAGTAATCTTTCATTTCATCTACGGTTGGTTCAATTTGTTTGTTAAGCATTCTTTCGTACATACCCGTCTCCTTTTGGGATAATAATCGGAGTTTTACTAAGTTTACCACATAGAGGAGGTGATATCCAGCACCTGGTTTTCCCAACTGTTCATAATTTCCAGCTGTTCGGCTGTATGGAACCAGTGTTCACCATTTTCCATAACGGTCAGCCCCGCGCTGAACTTTTTGACAAAGATATCCACGGTTTTACGCTGTACGAGGTTATCTTGTCCGGCATATAAGATTTCGGTGGGCGTATTCCACATCTGAATGGGATGCCGCCTAGCGCAAAGCCAATGGCTTCTTCTTTATTGCCGCCCTGGCCATCGACAAAAAGATAAATTTTATCCGATGGTTCTCCAAGGAGTATTGCAGGAATATGCTCTATTAAAAATGTCTTCGGTTTCAAATCAGTTTTTATGGTATCTCCTGACATGCTGAAATCCTCCTGTTTATTTTATAATATCATTGATAATTCTGCTCATTTGTTTTGGGCAGCCTTCCTGTGTTTCGGCATGGTTCAGTACAATAGTATCAGCAAATTCATTCATCAGCAAATTCGTTGAGTATTCTATCACTTCATCCTTAGAATTAAAGTATCTGTAAAAGGTTCTCCTTCCTAACTCTGCTTTATCGACAATCCTGGTTATTGTGATATCATGGTAGTTTTTTTTGTCTAACAACTCATATAAAGATTCTATAATCCTTCTTTTCGTTTGGTTATTTTCTTTAAAGTACATATGTTTCTTCTCCTGTTTCACCCATGGCACATTTTTAAAAATATGTATCACTTTTATCGGATATATTGTCCGGATCATCTGACCGTATTATACTAGACTACAGACCAATGCACAAGTGTGTCATGTTGCTTTATCTTTGTAAAGCATACAAAAGGAGGATTGCTATGTTATTCGTAATAGAATGTATTTTCGCATGTGGGATCTTTTCATTTATGATACTTCCCCCACTTTACAAAAACCCTGTCAACCAAATTATGTCCTATCCAAAAGAAATCAGAATGCGGGTAGAAAGTCTGCCGCAATATAAGGGGATTATAGATAAAATAGAAAAAAGACATTTATCAATAAAAATAATTTTTATATTTTTGATTGCCATTATACTTGCAGTAGTTGCGTATTTTTCCGGTGCAAAAACATTCACATCTGCATTTATACACGTGTTCATACTATTTTTAGTTGTAAATATTTACGATTTGCTGGTTTTAGATATTGGACTTTTCTGCCATAGCAAAAAAACAAGAATACCTGGAACAGAAGATATGGATAAAGAATATAGAAATCCGCGGCACCATATTATAGGTGCCGGGACAGGAACTATTATAGGTGCTGTTGTTGCACTGTTATCAGGTGGTATAATACATGTTGTTTCAATATACCTTCTTGTTTGAGATACTCCGCACCGGTCTGACATATTTCCAGAACCGTTCAGGATTAAAGTAAAAGTAAATGATTCTGCCGGGGGTAGTGTCATAGCAGTAACCAGTGCCTGTGAAATCAAAAGATGCCATTGCTTTTTCAACCTTATCCTCTACGCTGCGGTTTTCCTGCTCGTAATTGAATGGCCCGTGCTCAAAAACAAGATACTCGGCCTCGGGAACGTCAGCCAGAAGCATTTGCGGCGGGATTTCTCCTTTGTAATCGACAGGAAGACGCGCGCCGTAACATTCTGTACGCGGGATTCCCCAATCGCAGAGCCGGCCGTCCGGGGCGTTCATATATGCCATAAGCTGGCCGCTGCCGCTGTTGCTTTCGCTCCCTCCGTCGTCATCCAACTTGCCCTTAATACTATCGAGTAAGCCGCAGATTGTTTCACAGTCCTGGCCCGGGATATGGCTTTGCTTTTCCCAAAAATCCCAATACCCGTTACTCTCATAATTCTTAATGTGCAAAAACTTGTGTGCCGGGATGGTTACAAAATAAATGTGAATGTCATCTGTAGTTTTTATCATACCTATCTCTCCATATCCAAAAAAGTAACGGTCAAAAGGGTTTATTTTTGTACGAAGAACGACAGGTCTTGGATGCCTCCTGTACTCACTTGGGGTTACGCCATATGTTTTTTTGAAAGCCCTGGTAAAGGCCTCATGTGATGAAAAGCCATAATCAAAAGCAATTTCCAAAATGCTTTTTCCACCGTCACGCACCTCTTTTAATGCAAAGGCCAATTTTCTGTTCCGCAGATAATCCCGAAACTGCATGCCCGATATTTCTTTAAACTTTCTGGTTGTATAAAACTCGGAATAGCCCAGCCTGCGGGAAAGGCAGCATAGAGTCAACGCCTCATCATTATAATTTTTAATACAGTTGTCAATTTCATCAACGATGATTTGTATTTGTTTCTGCCATTCGTACATTATTGTTCACCTCATCTCAATCGCCCTATAGTTATTATAAAAAAATAAAGGAATTACTGCTTGATTTTACTTGCTGTTATTTCCTGTTCTTTTCTAGTACATCGTAAAATAATTAACTGCCACATAAGCCGACCTGAATTTCCGATAGCACTGCTCCCCAAGCCTAAGCGTAGCCCGCTACGCCTGCATTTGTGGAGCAGCACTCTCGAAAATTTATCTCAGCTTATGAGCCAGTAACTTATTTTACGATATACAAGTTCGGTTTTTAGCATCCGATCTGCAATCTCCACGCCGCCGCCTTTTTGTTTAGAAGCATTTTGTGTTATGGTAATTATTATAAGTGTATAGATTCTTCATATCAAGAAGCTAATATCTGGCAGGAAGCGGTGAAAGGGCTATACTATTTATCTCATGTTAAATGGGTGATGACAGCAAGAAATGTGAAAATAGATGATCTAAAAAGCAGTACAATATGTTCAGGAGGTCAGAATGAAAACAAATAACATTGATACAATTCAAGAAGTGGTAGATTACATTGAGGAGCATCTGGACGAAACGTTGAACCTGGATAGTATTTCTGGGAAGATGCATTATTCAAAATACCATTTGAGCAGAATGTTTGTGAGTATTGTAGGCTTTACGCTGCATCATTATATCCAGAGAAGGCGTTTAACCGAAGCGGCAAGATCACTGATCTTCACGGACAAACCGATCATGGAAATTGCTTTTTGTGCTGGATATGAGACACAGCAGTCCTTTACGGCCGGCTTCAAGTCTCTGTTCAAATGCAGCCCGCAGGCGTTTCGTAAAAAGCGGGAATTTTATCCGTACCAGTTAAAGTTTACGGCTGACGGACAGTCAGGGTTAAGAGGAGATATGATGATGGATATCAGAACTGCAGAATGCGGCAGAATTAAATTAGTAGGTTTCAAGAAAAACACACGTTTTGGTTTTCTGGCTATTGGAAAGTGCTGGCGAAAACTACATGCTAAAAAGCAATTGATTTCAAACAGGAATGACATGGATTTTCTGATTGGGCTTAATGACTATACAAAATGGGATTTAGAAAATGAAAAACAGCCGGCGTTTGATTATCTGGCGGCTGCAGAAGTTGATCATATAGAGAATATTCCTGCAGGTATGGAGGCAAAAGAGCTGCCGGCATGCAAGTATATTGTCTTCAGTTTCACGGCTAAATGCGAAGACAGTCTGCAGCCGGTTGCTGATTACGTCTATAAAGAGTGGTTTCCCCAATCGACCAGTCAGCTGAATGACCATGCACGGTATGATTTTGCAAAATACGGAGAAAAAGCAGATAAGGACGGAAAAAGCCGGATCGAATACTGGGTGCCGGTATTATAAAGGGGTCAGACCCTTTTGACCTCCGTTTTCAGAATATTCTCAAATTAGTAAACAGACATCGGGCAGAAAAGCCGGTGTATACTAAATACTTCTGTAGCATCTGTTATATTGAGAATATTGATCCTGAAAGCTACTATAATAATAAGCAGTCGTCGTTAACAGCGGATATGACAAAACGGCGTCTGCAGATAGGAATTAGAGATGTACTAGCGGACAGGAGATAATCAGACGATCTATCTGAAAAATGCAATTACCAATCCGAATATTAAGGTTGGCGATTATACGATGTATAATGATTTTGTGAAAGATCCCCGGGAGTTTGAAAAAAATAACGTTTTATATCACTATCCGGTCAATAGAGACCGCCTGAACATCGGAAAGTTTTGTTCTATTGCCTGTGGAGCAAAGTTTCTTTTTAACAGCGCGAACCATGCAATGGAATCACTGTCAACTTATCCGTTTCCACTGTTTTTTGAGGAATGGGGACTTGACAGAAATGATGTGGCAGACTCCTGGGACAATAAAGGTGATATCATAATCGGTAATGATGTCTGGATTGGATATGAGGCTGTTATACTGTCCGGGGTAACAATAGGGGATGGTGCCATAATCGGCGCCAGGGCCGTTGTGACAAGAGACGTTCCGCCATATACGATTGTCGGCGGAGTGCCCGCAAAAGCGATTAAAAAGAGGTTTTCTGAAGACACAATCTCCTCATTGCTCAGTTTACAGTGGTGGGACTGGTCACAAGAGAAGATTGCAGAAAATATCGCCGCAATTAAAGGCGGCCGCATTGAGCAGCTGAAGTAGCCACAGAGCCTGCCTGGAATTTCAAGGTTCGTCCAGAGCGTGTCTACACTTTATGCCCCTTTTTCGCTGTGATTTTCCTTATCTGGCGTATCGTATTCTCCGGCAGCCATGATAACACGTTTGATTTTCAAGCAGGTCAGGTCTCGGGCACGGGAAAAGGCGGCCTCCAGGGCAGGCGTTCCCGCACCAGTATTCGCAAACAGCACGGCGCAGCTGTCTTCCTGAATCAGGAGGCTCTGCCTGTGTTCAATAGAATCAGCGGGATAAGGATCAGATCCAAACAGCATAAGGTTCTGATTAATACTGCAGAGATCATTCACAAAATGAATGCGTGAAAGCAATCCATATTGGTACTCGGTTTTGCAGTACCCATTTAATTTATGGAATATATCCAGAAAATATTTTTGCGAGGAAGCTTTGGGAAGATAGAACTCTGCATGAGGGCTTGCAAACAGAAAATACTGGATCTCTCTGACCGGCTCAACGCAGCCGGCAGGAAGAATGATAATATCAATATCGTTAAGAATCGTTTCCGCCTGGGATATGTCTCTGCGGAAAGAGGTTGATCCTGAGGAAACAAACAGCAGCTTTTTCCCGCAGGCATCAATATACCAGGTAGGATTGCATAAAAAGCGTCCGGAAGACGGTGTCTTAGTAAAAGTAGAGATTTTCATGATTTACTCCTCATACAATAGCAGGCATATGTAAGTGAGCCTGGTGTTAACCTGATTTCAAGTAAGTTATTACTGAATAGATAGAGCAAAAAACCAATTTCTTCTATAATTTACCACATTACCGCAATAAAGACAAGCTAAATTTATTGACGGGTAGGGGACGCCTGTCGGGGGGCGGGAGTTCTGCAGCGGCGAGAGCAGTGGATCAAAACGTCTGCTCGCACATTGTACTCCTCCAGCCAGTCCTATCTTAGTTGCCGTTCCCATCCGCTTTTCCCGATAATGTCCTCCCCTCCAATTCTTTCCCATTTTTTGCATAATTCCCGCATCTAAGACGCATCCTATTCAGAAGAATGTATTGAGGTGAATAGCATGGTTGAAAAATCAATTTGGAGTATTTCTGCATCGTCTGCAAAGTATCCCCCGCTGCATGGCGATATTGAGACGGATACGGTTATTATAGGCGGAGGGATGGCCGGGATTCTGACGGCTCATTTTCTGGAGCAGGCGGGGATGAAGTGCGTGGTTCTGGAGGCGGACAGAATCGGGAGCGGGCAGACGAAGAATACCACGGCTAAGGTGACTTCCCAGCACGGGATGATATACGACAGGCTGCTGCAGAACGAGGGGATGGAGAAGGCGGGGCTGTATGCCGCTGCGAATCAGGAAGCGGTTGAACGATACCGAATTTTGGCGGAAAAGTATCAGGGGGACATTGGATGGAACCCGTGTCCTGCTTATTTGTATACCATGCAGGATACGGGCGCGCTGCGGCGGGAACATGAGGCGGCAAAACGGATCGGGATGGGGATGCAGCTGACAGAGAAGACGGAACTTCCGTTTCAGGTAAAACTGGCCTTGAAACTAGAGGGGCAGGGACGGTTTCATCCTCTGCGGTTTTTGTATATGCTGGCGGAGGAACTGACTATATTTGAGCATACAAAAGTAACTCATGCAGAGGATCATACAGTCGTGACAGCGCATGGAACCGTACATGCGCAGCGGGTCGTGTTTGCCTGCCACTATCCTTTTCTTAACAGTCCGGGATATTATTTTATGCGTATGCATCAGGAACGAAGTTATGTGCTGGCGGTGAAAAAGGCCGCTTCGTTGGAGGGGATGTATTACGGGATAGATGAGGACGGATTATCTTTCAGAAGCGCAGGAGAAAACCTGCTGATTGGGGGCGGGGGGCACCGCACCGGCAAAAATACAGCCGGGAATTCTTATGAATATCTAAGCAGCAGGGCGGAGGCCTTATGGCCGGAATGTAAAGAAACAGCCCGCTGGTCTGCACAGGACTGCATGACACTGGATGGGATCCCTTATATCGGAAAGTACAGTAAAAGCCAGCCGGACTGGTATGTGGCTACAGGATTTGGCAAATGGGGGATGACCAGCTCCATGGTATCCGCCATGATCCTGACCGACCTGATCTGCGGACGGCAAAACCAGTATGCGGACGTATTCACCCCCAGACGCTTCCACCTGCAGTCTTCTGTGGGCACCTTACTAAAAGAAGGCGGCTATGCAGTTTCCGGCCTTATGAAACAGCTGGCTGCAATACCAAAGGAGAAGCTTGAGGATCTGAGGCCGGGGCATGGCGGGATCGTAGAGCATGACGGAAATAAATACGGAGTGTACAGAGAAGAAACGGGAAAACTCTTTGCAATTTCTACAAGATGTCCCCATCTGGGCTGCCAGCTCGCCTGGAATCCCGATGAAAAAAGCTGGGACTGCCCTTGCCATGGATCACGGTTTGATTATCGGGGGAAACGGCTGGACGGTCCGGCACAGAATGACCTGGAATGTCATATCAGAAAGGAGAACTAGATGAAGGAAAAGTATTTTCATGGGACAGGTAAAAAAGGGCCCTATTTTGAGGGATGGTATCTGAAGCACCAAAATAAAGGGAAAACCATTGCATTTATACCGGCTGTACACGCAGATAAAGAAGGAAACTGGACGGCTTCCATCCAGGTGGTCATGGATCATGGTGCATGGAATTTTACGTATCCGATCGAAATGTGCCAGATTCACGACGATAAATTTCAGGTAAGAATCGGAGAGAATTTATTTAGTGAAAAAGGCATCTTAATCAGTATACACACGGATGAACTTACTGTAGAGGGGAAAATAGCCTACTCGGGTTTCCATAAAATCAGGGGAGATATTATGGGGCCGTTCCGGTTCTGCCCATTTATGCAGTGCAGCCACGGAGTGTTAAGTATGGCGCATAATCTGAAAGGTTCCCTGAGGGTCAACGGGAAACGGATGGATTTTACCGGGGGAAGAGGTTATATAGAAACGGACAGGGGAAAATCTTTTCCCGAAACATATCTCTGGACCCAGTGCGGATTCGGGGAAATACAACATACAAAAAAGAAGAAACGCCATGGGACAGGGAAGCGTCAGTATGCATTCGAGAAGAAAACGAAGGAACGCTTTCAGAAAGAAATGAACAGTATTATGGCATCTGTTGCAGATATACCATTCCTGGGAATGCATTTCAAAGGCTGTATTGCTGCGGTTCATTACCAGGGCAGGGAATACCGCATGGGCACTTATTTTGGGGCACGGATCACGGAATCCCGCGAGGGGGCCGTGACTTTGAGACAGGGAAAGCTCCTGCTGAAAATCAGGAAACTAGGGGAAAAGTCTCATGGGCTAAAGGCCCCTTATGAGGGGCGCATGGACCGGATTATAAAAGAGAGTCCGTCCTGCAGTATGGAATATCAACTGTGGAAAGGGAAAAGGCAGATCTTTCACCTCATCTCTGAGCAGGCTTCCTATGAGCAGGAATTTTCATAAAATCCGAGGCGGTATATTTCTAACATTTTTGTTATAGAAGACTGCTGCGGACAGAAAGTATGATACAATGTACGCAAAGTGTACATTAGGGAGTGGTAAAAATGAAAATTCTGATTGTTGAAGATGATATGACGCTGGCAAAGGAACTGGTGCTGTTGTGTGAAAGGTGGGGATTTGAAGCTGTTTATGCGAAACAGTTCGATGATATTACGAATGAATACATCAGCAGACAGCCGGATTTGATTCTGATGGATATTAACCTGCCAAGCTTCGACGGGTTCTACTGGTGTGAAAAGATACGCCAGATTTCTAATGTACCGCTTCTGTATCTTTCAAGCAGAGACCAGAATGCGGATAAGGTGATGGCCATGGCAGCAGGCGGGGACGATTATGTGGAAAAGCCATTCGACCCGGAGCTGCTCCTGCTGAAGATCCGGGCCATGCTGCGCCGGGCCTATGAGTATACGACCAATGAGAGAACCTATCTGAACGGCGGGATGTATTATGAGAGCGGGCAGTTTGTATGCAACGGAATGAATGTGGATCTGACAAAGTCGGAGAGTAAGATCATGGCGGCGCTGCTCTCCAAAAAAGGGAGCGTGGTCAGCAGGGAGAAGCTGATGCAGCAGCTTTGGAATACGGACGAGTTTGTGACGGATGCTTCGCTGAGCGTTCTTGTTTCGCGGCTCCGTGCAAAGCTGAACGAAGTGACGGGGGGAAGCGACATTATTGTAACGAAAAAAGGTATGGGGTATTATATAGAATGAAAAATTATCTCAAAGAGAAGAGATGGGGCATTCTGGCGGGGGCGGCAGTCCTGGCCGCCATCAATCTGTATTTTGGGGTGCTGTGCGCCCGCAGCGTAAATTTCGGGGATTTGCTGTATCTGGATGGAATCCTCCTGGCCGCAGGGCTTTTTTACCTAGCACTTGATTACAGAAAATGGAAGCAGATATCCTGCATTCTGGACGATGAAATACATAAGAACAGGGAAGAAGCCAGCCGTCTGCTCGGCGGCAGGGTTACAGAAGTGCTGTGCAGGATGGAAAAAGAAAATGCGGAAGATATCAGCGCGCTGCAGGAGGAACGGGAGGGGCTGACCGACTACATTACAAGATGGGCGCACGAAGTTAAGCTGCCGCTCTCCGCGTTGGGACTGATGAATGAGAGGAACCCCGACAGTGAACTGCAAGAGGAGATGCAGGGATGTCTGGAGCGGATCCAGCAGCTTTTAAACACCATGATGATGAGCAGCAAACTGAAAAATATGGAAAATGATGTACGCTATGAGAGGGTTTATCTGGAGGAAGCGGTCAATGAGGCTCTGAAGAATCAGTCATATTTCCTGATCCGGGAGCATTTTCAGATTGAAAAGAAACTTGAAGGTGCCGTGGTTTACAGTGACCGGAGGTGGCTTGTCTATATGCTGGATCAGCTCATCGGAAATGCGGTTAAATATAGAACAAAACAGCCGGCGCTCACCTTTGAGGCAAGATGTATTTCAGCCGACGAAGTAGAGCTTACAGTGAAGGACAACGGGATCGGAATCGCAGAAGGTGAGATTCCATACATTTTCGACAGAGGTTATATTGGAAGCAATCTGAGAAACGGTGATTATCGCTCTACAGGTATGGGGCTTTACTTCGTGAAGGAGACAGCCGAACATCTCGGGATCCGGCTGCAGGTATATTCCAGGCCGGAGAAGGGCACCCGGTTTACACTTCATTTTTCAAATAATACAGCATTTTTTAACATGAACATAGAGGCAGAGAGAGCGGCAGAAGAATGAACACAGCTTTGGCAGATGGCATTGCAATAATCCGGTAATCTTGCAGAAATGTTAGATATAGGAGGGGACTGTTATCCGGATGAAAGGATTTTTAACCCTCTTTTTGTTACAATTTTAGTGATAAAAGGAGGTATTCGTGATATGAAAAAAATAATGGAAATTAGAAATCTAGTAAAAAGTTTCGGAAGAAAAGATTATGAATCCCAGGTTTTGAAGGGAATCAATCTGGACATTCAGGAGCAGGACTTTGTTGCCATCATGGGGTCGAGCGGCGCAGGGAAATCGACTCTTCTGAATATGCTCTCCACACTGGACAAACCAACCAGGGGTCAGATATTTCTGGATGGGGAGGATGTTACAAAAGCGGACAATAAACGGCTGTCCATTATACGCAGGGATAAGATCGGTTTCATTTTCCAGGAATATAATCTGCTGGACAATATGACGTTGGAAGATAATATCGCTTTGCCGTTGTCTCTGAATGGAGTAAAGAGCAAAGAGGTGCAGAAAAGGGTGATGAATATGGCAAGGCTTTTCCAGCTGGAGGAGCATCTGTCAAAATACCCTTACCAGCTCTCCGGCGGGCAGAAACAGAGAGGGGCAAGCGCCCGGGCCCTGATCACGGAGCCAAAGATTATCTTTGCCGATGAGCCGACCGGAGCGCTGGACTCCAGATCCAGCCGGGATCTGCTGCAGAGTCTGAAAGCGGCCAATGACTCCGGGCGGGCAACGATCCTGATGGTGACACATGACGCCTACACGGCAAGCTACGCAAAGCAGGTCTATATGCTTTCTGACGGACAGGTACAGTGCCGGCTGAACAGCATGGGGGACAGAAAAGTCTTTTATGAAGAGATTATGGAACTGCTTGCTTCCATGGGAGGTGAGCGGTAGATGAGTTTGTGCAGACTGGCATTTTCCAACTTTAAGAGAAGTGTAAGGGAATATGCGGCGCTGATTATGTCCCTTGCATTTTCAGTTTTTATATTTTTTAATTTTCAAAATATTATCTATTCGGACTCCATGGACGTCCTGAACAGTATGAACAAAGACTACATTGACCTGGTCGTACATGCGGCATCCGTAGTATTTGGGGTGTTTTTGTTCTTTTTCATCTGGTATGCCACAAATGTATTTCTCAACCAGAGGAAGAAAGAGATCGGAATCTATACGTTTATGGGGCTGGATAATGTGCGCATTGGGAAAATGTACGCGCTTGAGGCATTTTTTATCGGTATATTTTCCCTGCTGGCGGGTCTGCTGGCCGGGACTGTATTTTCTAAATTATTTCAAATGCTGCTGATGAAACTGTCGGAGATTAGCGTAGATGTCCGGTTTTCATTTACGATAAAACCGGTTCTTATCACATCAGCTGTATTCTTTATCATATTTGGCATGATGATACTGAAAGGATATGTATCAATATCAAGGAGCAGCGTACTGAGTATGCTTTCCGGTGCAAAGCAGGAAGAAATGAAGCCGGAAAAAGGATGGATGGCCGCCCTGAAATCTGCAGCGGGATTGGCGGTACTGGGTGCAGGTTATATGTGTGCAATAAAAACCGGGAATCTGGATACTCTGTCGTATGCACTGCTTGCCGTAATACTGGTAATTGCAGGAATATATCTGTTGTTTGGCGGTGCAATTCCTTTCTTTATCAGAAAGCTGACGAAAAACAAGAAATTTCTGTATCAAAAGCAGCGCAGCCTTTGGGTGAATAATTTGTCCTTCAGAATCCGGAGAAATTACCGCACTTATGCCATGGTTACGATTCTGATGATCTGTTCCGTAACGGTGCTGGGTACAGCGATCGCCCTGAAGCAGCGTTATGATAAGATGGTGCATTTTCAAGAGACTTTCACATATCAGGTCGTAAGCTCACATGAGATGGATATGGAAGAGATGGAAGAGGGAATATCGAAGGAGAATAAAGTGGAATATAAAGCGGAGGCTTCTTACCTGCTTCTTGACCCGAGTATGTTCCATACGAAATATGTGAATTCTACTTATGCAATCATCCCTTTCTCTCAAATGAAAACGATTGCGGAAGAGGCGGGCATGCCTTTTGATTATACAGAATTGAAACAGGATGAGACAATTAAACTTTCGCACATCATTCTCATGAGCTTTGCAGGGCAGGAGCAACAGGACGTCCAGATCGGAGACAATTCTTATCATATTATTAAGGAAGACGATACCCCATATTTGGGCGCCATGCAGGAGCAGATGAGTATTTATGTGCTCAACGATGAGGTTTATAAAGAACTGGAGCCTAAGGGGATCCTGCTGCACATGTATAACTTCAAAATTGAAGATCCGTCGAATGCAGACGCATCCAGGAATTATCTGAGGAGCCTTTCCAAAACGGATGAAAACGGGCAGATGCAGGTGGGAGTTAACTTTTCGGGAGCCGATAGTGAGAAAGAAACTTGGATACGGGTTTTATATTCCCTATGTATCTTTATGTTTGTGACGCTGATCCTGGCAGGAGGCAGTATTATCTTCATCAAGCTGAACAATGATGCCTATGAGGACCGTGACAGGTACAGGATTCTGCGAAAACTGGGAATCCCCGGTGACACTCTGTATAAGTCCATGAAAAATGAGATACGGTTTACTTACTATTGTCCGTTTGTGCTCATGGCAGTATCCTCCTGGTTTGCAATTCGTGCACTGGGAAATGTAATGAAAGAAGATTTGTTCCGTGTGAATATTTACAGCGCGGTTTCTATACTGGTTATATTTACACTGGTTTATTTGGTATCGGTGCGGGTTTTCAGGGGGAAGGTTTTGGATACGTAGGAGTGGAGGAAGGGGGGACGCGAAAGGAAGGGATAGCCGCAACCCGCCCAAGTGCACATATGCCGCCTCGAAACGCGGACGCGAACCTAAGAAATTCTAGGAAGCCGGCAGCCGGGAAAGTGGGGTGATTTTGTGATTCGGTGATCACAAAATCACCCCACTTTCC
>NZ_CYZU01000059.1 GCF_001404335.1 Faecalicatena contorta | reverse complement strand
TAGAATCCAGAAAGACGAATTGCTGATGGCAAGTTAAGATGAGGAAAACCTCATTTTAACTTGTACTAAATCTTGACATAGGACCACACTGGAACAAAATACTTTATGCAAATAGAGGGAGAGAAAATGGATTTTAGCTATGACGAATATGAGAAGCAATGCGAAAAGATTTGTGCCGTTAATTATCAGTTGTTAGATTTATTTGAAGAAGATTTAAGAGATTTGTCGCCCAAGACGGTAAGGCAGCATGTAAGTAATGTTGATTTTTATATCAATGATTATCTGCTTTATGAGGATGCGCTGTCTTTCGAAGCGGGAATAGAAAAGATTGATGATTTTTTGGGAAATTTCTTCATTCGTAAATGTATGTGGTCTACTCCGGGAAATATAAAAAGCACAGCCGCAAGTATAAAAAAGTTTTATAAATGTATGCTGGATCATGGAAAAATCCAAAGGGCAAGCTATAATTACCTGTGCAGTGAGATAAAAGAAAGAATGCCAAAATGGCAGGCAGATTGTGAACAATACAATGATATTGATGCAGACAATCCATTTGATTATTTTTAATATTCAGATTAGATAAGAAAATTTTGAAAGATTATATTGAGAGCAGAGCCGTGGAATTCGCCGATTATATATAAATAAAAACCTTAAGTTTCCGGAGTTATATCAGGGAGGAGTAAGATGAGTAAGCAGGCTGATTTTTTTACACATTACATTTTATAAAAGCGATCAATCCAAAAGCAAGTCATACTCTCCTTCCCCCGCGCATACATTGTAAAAACAATGATTGCAGGGGGATTTTTTTGAAAGATTATATTGAGGAAAGAGCCGTGGAAATCGCCAATTATATCATAGATAACAGTGCCACAGTTCGGCAGACGGCGAAGCAGTTTGGAATCAGCAAGAGTACGGTACATAAGGATGTGACGGAGCGGCTCCTACAGATTAATCCTGCATTGGCGGGAGAGGCACGGAAGGTGCTGGACATGAATAAGTCTGAGCGCCATATACGCGGCGGACTTGCTACCAGAGAAAAATATCTGCATCAGCACTAGTACAGCATTGCACTAATAATTCAGCAATAAGCACCTGCTCTCTACGCCATAGCTGTACCTGCTTTCGCTAGACGTAGGAACCACTACGCCGTCGCGAAAGCAGGCATAACTCTGACGCAGATATCAGGCGCTTATTACTGAAAGATTAATGCACTGCTGTACTAGAGAATTACAGATAGAATGCACCTCAGGCGCCGGGAATCAGACAACCCGGTACTTAGGTGCATTTTATTGTGTACAGATATAGGCTTTGCGTGTAACAGCAGTGGAGTCTAAGGCACGTCATAAACATCGGCCAAGTGCCCTGCCTGATGCCAGGGTTTTCATGAATTCCATGATTATGGTATAATGTCTACTGTAAATGATAACAGATTCAGTTATAGTGACAAAGGAGAAAAGGCTGTGAAGAGATATAAGAGAATCTGTGCACTTCTGCTTGCCTTTTTACTGACTGCGGGGAATGCCGCAGGATGTGCAGAAAAAGAGCAGGACACGGTGAAAGAAAAGGAAAAGATCACGATCTGGTACTACTGGAGCCAGAGCTATGTAAAAAAAGAACTGGCGAATCTGGTAAATGGATTTAACCGCACCCAGGATGAGATTGAAGTAACGACCCAGTATGTGCCGGATGAAGATTTCAAGAAAAAACTGGCCCTAAGCATGGCGGATGGTAATATGCCGGAGCTGGCGTTGGTGGACTCATCGGATTTTCATTATTTTCATGCAATGGAGCCTTTTGCGGATCTGACAGATGAGATCAGGGGTTTTGATGAATATCTGCCGGAAGTGAAGGAAGCCTGCAGTGTGAATGGACGGATGATGGGGCTTCCTTATGGAATGAACTGTGCGGTCCTCTATTATAATAAGAACATCATGGAAGTGCACGGGGCCGAAGTACCGCAGACATGGCAGGGGCTTTATGATACGGCAGTGAAGCTCTCTGATCACGGACATTACGGTTTCGGCCTTCCGGCAGTGGAGAGTGAAGAAAGTGTATATAGTTTCCTGCCGGTTTTGTGGTCGATGGGCGGAGAGGTGGATGCACTGGATTCGGCCGGAAGCAGGCAGGCACTCCACCTTCTGCGGCAGCTGACGGAATCGGGGGCCATGAGCAGGCAGACAATCAGCCTGACAGAAGGCGATCTTCTGCGGCAGTTTGTTGAGGGCAATATTGCAATGATGATCAACTCTTCTTCTATGATAGCCTCTATCCGGGATTTAAATCCTTTTTTGAAGTACGGTGTTACGGTTCTGCCTGCGGCCGATGATGGTACCCGGACAACCGTGCTGGGCGGGGAGATTTTTGGGGTTACTAAGGGAGCACATCAGGATGCTGCGGTCAAATTTCTGCAGTATGTAAGCGACAAAGAACGGATGTCTTCCTATATGGAACGTTCCGCTTATATGGCTCCCCGCCGGGATGTGCTTGAAAATCAGTATGTGGAGGATCCGTTGAACAGGAGTATGATAGAGATTGCCAAATCAGCCAGGACGAGAGAGTTCTCGGTGGAATGGCCGTACATATCCAGAGTACTTACGGATGCAATGGGGGAAGCAATTATCGGAGAAAAACCGGAGGATGAAATTCTGAGAGAGGCAGCAGAAAGGATGGCTGAGATCAGGAGAGGAGACTTATGAAACGGGAAAGAACATTGAGAACAAGGATGTCCTTTAGATTTCTGATGGCGGCGCTGGTGCCGGTCTGCCTGTTTGCTGTTATTTCCCAGATGAGACTAAGGAGCAGCCTCCAGGACAACATAGACGGCCGTATCAGCAGTAACCTGTACAATGCCAATAAATCCCTGGACATGGTATTGGAAAAGTATGAGACAATCCTGTATGATATGTGTACGGATGATACGATCATAGATACCGTGCTGGAAATTATGAAGGAACAGGATGATCTGGACGTTAACAGCAGTACGCTGCGGCATGAACTGAGCCATATCTGCAATAGTAACCCAGGAGTGGAAGGGATCACGATATCGCTTCGGAACGGGCGTATTATATTCTATGACCGATTGAATTCTTCCTCCACAAACAGCGTCTGGGCGGATAAAATCACGGTTCCGGAGATTGGGAAGGGATATGTATATCAGGGGCTCACAGATCCGGTGACTGCAAATGAACGGAAAACGTATTTATTTCAGATCGGGAGAAAACTGATCGATTACAGGAATATCAATGATCCTCTGGGGATCGTGGTAATCAGCATCAACCAAGAGCAGATACGGGATACGCTGGTGTCGGGGACGGACAATGCCACATATCTGCTGCAGGGAAATACGGTGATCAGTTCTCCGGACTCTGCAGACATCGGAAGCGAATTCAACAGTCAGAAGGATACAGCTGATCGTAAGTATACGACGATGCTGCATGAAAAAAGCGGTTTTACCATCTGCAATGAGCAGCCGCTGGCTGATTATAACAGGGCAATCTGGGAACAGGTGTTGTTTTTCTTCGTGATAGCAGTAGTATCCTGTGCAATTATGGTCTGTTTGATTTACATGTCCACGCAGCCGTATCTGGCGGCAGTGGATTCTCTCGTGAATGCCATGAATGATCTGGAAGAAGGGGATTTTGGAGTCAGCATCCAGATTCCAGAAAGTATGCCGCCGGAAATACGGAGGATTGGCACAGGGTTTAATGAGATGGTTGTCCATATTGACGATCTGATCGGTCAGGTGAAGTCGGCTGTTGTAGAGCAGAAAAATGCGGAACTCTCCGCACTGGAAGCACAGATAGACCCTCATTTTCTGTACAATACGCTGGATACGATTAATTGGAAGGCTATTGAAAATGAGCAGTATGACATCAGCGGGATGGTAGGGGCGCTGGCTGATATTCTTAGATATACCGTCAAAAATGCGGGCGGTACGACTACGGTTAGTAAGGAACTGGGATGGCTTCGGCATTACTGTATGCTGCAGAGTGCAAAACTCGGAAAGCCGCTGACGATATTAGAACAAGTGCCTGAGGATATGATGGGATATAAGATCCATAAGCTTTTGCTGCAGCCCTTTGTGGAAAATTCCATCAAACATGGGTTTGGGGGAAAAGACGGGGACTGCCGCCTGACCATCGTGATGCGCCGGACAGAAGAGCAGATCCACATGATTATAGAAGATAACGGATTTGGCATTGGGCCGGAGACGTTAAAGAGATTGAATGATGAAGAGCAGGATATGGAGGGACACGTAGGTATTGCAAATGTCCGGAAACGCCTGAAACTGTACTACGGGGATGATGCCACCATTTATTTTGAAAGTATGCTGGGAAGTTGGACAAAAGTGCATCTGTTTGTGCCCGGAAAGGAGGACCAGCAGTGAGGATTGTAATTGTGGAAGACGAGGCGCCGATCCGGGAAGGCCTTGCAAAGATTTTACATAAAATAAACCCGGATTATGAACTGGTGGGGAAGGCCGGTGATGGAAAGGCCGGATATGAGCTGATCCGGAGAATGGAACCCGATCTGGTGATACTGGACATACAGATGCCGAAGATGGATGGGCTGTCGATGCTCAGAATGCTGCGAAAGGAGCAGAACCACTGCAGAGTGCTCATCCTGTCAGCTTATTCGGACTTTAATTATGCAAAACAGGCAATAGAGCTTGATATTGAGAATTATCTTCTGAAACCAATCAAGATACCGGAGCTGAAACGGGCTCTGGGGCAGATCGAGGAGGAGCTGGACAAAGAGAAAAGCCAGGATAAAGTATTTACCGTCCAGGGAATCTTTATTGGATGCTTAAACGGACAGCTTGCTCCGGACAGGCAGTTCCATAATATGACGATGGAAAAATACGGATTCTCCGTGGAGAATCCCGCCGAGGTCTTCGTTCTGTGGTTGGGAGACGGGTATGAAGAACAGAAAAAAACGGCAAAGGATTTGCTGGAGGATGTGGGCGCCCACACGGTTAAATTTGCCTCCTGTGTGATAGAAGCCGATGCGTGGCAGATGCTGATTATGATACTCTACCGGGTTCCCCGGGACTGTGCCTTATATGAATACTTCCAGAATTCTGTAGTCCCTATGCTGTGCAGCAATCTGAAAAGCCCTGTGGTCTGCATCTGGAAGAGCATAGAGCGGATTCTGGATTTGCCGGAGGCTGTCAGCGGGATACAGAAGGAAAAGGAATGGAACCTTCTTTTGAATAAGGGAACCCTGCTTAGGAAAGAGGAGATTGAAAAGTTAAAAATCGTGCCCCTGAAGCATCCGGCTGAGCTGGAGGACGAGGCATGCCAGGCGATCAAGAGGGGGGACTGGGAGACGCTCAAAGAATGTTACAGGAAGCTGTTCCAATATTATCCGGAGTCTCCCCATCTGCCGGAAGAAATCAAGAAATCACTCATACGTTTTAACTGGGCTGTAGCAAATTCGCGGGGGAACATCCAGGAACTGGATGCGGAACTCGAGATTCAGGGAATCCTGGGGGAAGTGTCCGGGGCGGCGAGCTGGGACCAGATTAAACGCAGCATGGAAAAGTTCTTTGAACTGCTGGATCTTAATATGCAGGAAAAAGAGGAGCTGCCGGTGAGTGTTCTTGTGCAGAAGGCCCAGCAGATGATCCGTAAGTACTATGACCAGGGCATCACCCTGGAGGAAGTGGCAAACAAACTGTTTGTTTCGGAAGAATATCTGAGCGCACAGTTCAAAAAAGAAACCGGCGCCACATTTTCAGAAACAATCCGGAAGCTGCGGATTGAGAAGGTGAAACAGCTCTTAGCCGATACGCACCTGAAGCTAAATCAGATTGCAGAGCTGGCCGGATACTCGGATCCCAAGTATATGAGCAAGGTCTTTAAAGAGGAAGTGGGCATGCTTCCAAATGAGTTTCGTAAGTCAGTCCATTAAATTTTTCTACCTTTTTCAGAAATTTCGTCCTTGTAAATGGAAAAAATTGTGCTATGATGTCGATAACAAAAAAGCAGAAGCTAATGAAAGCCGTCATAGATAATCTGAAAAAAGGAGAGAAAAGAATGAATCAAATGATCATAAAATTTCAAAACCCTGAAGAAGTGCTTGACTTTGTAAATAAGGTTGCTAAGTATCCTTATGATATGGATATGAAGAGAGGCAGATTCGTAGTAGACGCCAAGTCGATACTTGGGATTATGAATCTGGGCTTCAATCATCCCATTGAACTGAAAATCTATGATGAGGACTGTGAAGACCTGAAACAGGAGATCTCAAAGTATGCTGCGGCATAAAAGCGGCAGTGCGTGCTGTAATTTAACTGCTATATCTGGGCGATATTAATCAAACAAAGCGTATAACTTGCATCTTAAAACTTCTCGGCGTATAATGTACGCGCTGAGAAGTTTTTTCTATGAAGGAAAAGTGCCTGTCACTTTCGCTTCATAAAAACCTCTGGGAGATGCACACGCCGCGATAAGATATATAACCGCAAAGCGGTATCGCCGCGGCGTCAAAGTGAGTATGCCCCTCTTGAGTGAGAGGGGGGAGAGTTGAAGTGTGCCTCCCCACTTTGTTATTTATGCGGTGCTAAAGAGTGCGAGTCCCTCTTGAGTGCGGAAATGATGGTTTGAGGTGGGCCTGCCCGCTTTGATATGGGAATGAAAGAGTAGGAATGAAAGTATGAGAAAACAAATAGACAGAAGCGCCTATTTATTTGATAACAAGGCGCTGAGAGCATTGATCATTCCGCTGATTATCGAGCAGCTGCTTGCAATACTGGTCGGTATGGCGGATTCTATTATGATAGCGAGTGTCGGAGAGGCGGCGGTATCCGGAGTGTCGCTGGTTGACAATATCATGGTGCTCTTTATTAATGCTTTTGGAGCTCTGGCCGCCGGAGGCGCGGTTATATCAGGGCAGTATCTGGGGCAGAAGAGTGACAAAAACGCCTGTGAAGCTTCCAATCAGATTGTATGGTTTATCACGATCGTAGCCGTGGGGATTATGGCCATTATTTACTGTGGAAGATGGTTTATCCTGCATGTGGTATTCGGTGCGATCGACGCGGATGTAATGGCACATGCGAATACATACCTGCTGATTGTATCAGCCTCCATTCCGTTTATGGCATTATACAATGCCGGAGCGGCGATATTCCGTGCCATGGGTAACTCTAAGGTGTCCATGCAGGTCTCGATCATTATGAATTTGATTAATATTGGAGGAAATGCGATCCTGATATACGGATTCCACCGGGGAACGGAAGGGGTGGCGATTCCAACACTGATCTCCAGGGTTGTAGCGGCCGTCATAATTACCGTGCTGCTGACGGACCAGAAGCGGCAGCTGCACATCAGCAGGAGCTTCCATTACCGTCCGGACTGGCGGATGATACGAAGAATCCTGTCGATCGGAGTGCCCAACGGCCTGGAAAACAGCATGTTCCAGCTGGGGAAAATCATGGTGCTGAGCCTGGTATCTACATTCGGCACCTATGCGATCGCTGCAAATGCAGTCAGCAATGCTGTGGCTCTGTTCCAGATTCTGCCGGGAATTGCACTGAATCTTGCGATCACCTCCGTGATTGCAATGTGCGTGGGGGCAGGGGATTACGAACAGGCACATTATTACACAAAAAAACTTGTGGGGATTGTGTACGTACTGATCTGGATTATGAACGCAGTCATTTTCCTTCTGCTGCCATTTATATTGAAGGCATACCACTTATCAGACCTCACGGCGGAGACAACGAAGCAGATATTATATTTCCACAGTATCAGCTGCATGATCGTGTGGCCGGTTGCCTTCTCATTGCCCGCAACTCTGCGCGCTGCCGGGGATGCAAAAGTTACCATGATAATATCCATTGCCTCTATGTGGATCTTCAGAATTGTCTTCAGTTATATACTGGGAAGATACATGGGACTCGGCGTCTTTGGAGTCTGGGTGGCCATGGTAATCGACTGGTGCTTCCGGGCCGTCTTCATGATGGTCAGGTATCATGGCGGAAAATGGAAATTGATGCGGAGTATATAAGCAGGGAAAATAACAGATTATACAATCTAGGGCGATGGAGTTCACTGGAAATGCGGCCTGAAAACCAGACGTGGTTGCGCGGAGAGATGTAGATAAGCCATTTTTTTGAAAAGAGAGTCTTGTAAATCGCAAAACCCTCCCTTATAATAGGAAAGTAAATTTAAAACAGGTTTAGACATTGCGTGTTCAACAGGAGGATAAATTTGAAGAATGAATTAGTCATTGTCCTGGATTTCGGAGGGCAGTATAATCAGCTGGTCGCAAGGCGTGTCAGAGAGTGCAGCGTATATTGCGAGATCTATTCTTATAAGACAGATATAGAAAAAATAATGGCAATGAATCCGAAAGGAATCATTCTGACAGGAGGGCCGAACAGCTGCTACGAGGCGGATTCCCCGACTTATACAAAAGAACTTTTTAAGCTTGGCATACCGGTACTCGGCTTATGCTATGGCGCACAGCTGATGATGCATGTGCTGGGAGGCCGGGTAGAACGTGCGGATGTGCGGGAGTATGGAAAGACAGAAGTTCTGATCGACAAGCCGGATTCCAAGGTATTTGAAGATGTATCCACCCCGACAATCTGCTGGATGAGCCACTTTGACTATATCTCCCAGGCGGCGCCCGGATTTGAAGTCACGGCGCATACTGCAGACTGCCCGACAGCAGCAGCGGAGAGAGCCCGGGACGGCCTTTATGCGATTCAATTCCATCCAGAGGTGCTGCATACGGTTGAAGGCACAAAGATGATTAATAACTTTTTAAAGAATGTCTGCGGCTGTGCCGGAGACTGGAAGATGGACGCATTTGTAGAAGAGACGATCAAGGCAATCCGGGAAAAAGTTGGCGGCGGCAAAGTGCTCTGCGCTCTTTCGGGCGGCGTGGATTCATCTGTGGCGGCAGTGCTGCTTTCCAAGGCGATCGGATCACAGCTCACCTGTGTATTTGTGGATCATGGCCTTTTAAGGAAAGATGAAGGGGACGAAGTAGAGGCTGTCTTCGGACCGGAAGGGCATTATGACCTGAACTTTATCAGGGTCAATGCGCAGGAGAGATTTTATAGTAAACTTGCCGGAGCTGTCGAACCGGAAGAGAAGCGGAAGATTATAGGAGAAGAGTTTATCCGTGTATTTGAGGAAGAGGCCCAGAAGATCGGGGCGGTAGATTTTCTCGTGCAGGGAACGATATATCCGGATGTAGTAGAGAGCGGCCTGGGCGGGGAATCCGCAGTGATCAAATCCCATCACAATGTTGGCGGGCTGCCGGATTATGTGGATTTCAAAGAGATCATAGAGCCGTTGAGAGACTTGTTTAAGGACGAGGTGCGTAAGGCAGGACTGGAACTCGGGATACCGGAGAGACTGGTGTTCAGGCAGCCATTCCCTGGGCCGGGACTGGGAATACGGATTATTGGCGAGATTACCGCTGAAAAGGTGAAGATTGTGCAGGATGCAGACGCTATTTACCGTGAGGAAATGGATGCTGCCGGAATGAATAAGATTGTGGGACAGTATTTTGCTGCTCTGACCAATATGCGGTCTGTGGGGGTTATGGGGGATGAGAGAACCTATGACTATGCAGTGGCGCTGCGGGCGGTGAATACCATAGATTTCATGACTGCGGAGTCGGCGGAAGTGCCCTGGGAGGTGCTGCACCGGGTGACCAGCAGGATTGTGAATGAAGTGGGGCATGTGAATCGGGTGTTCTATGATTTGACGGGGAAACCGCCGGGGACGATAGAGTTTGAGTAGCGGACATAACCCCGGAAATGCTGATAAAATCAGCGTTTCCGGGGTCGCTTTATGTCCTTTGGCTCTAATTATCCCTTTATCCTATATATCTTTCTAAATTCTTTTGGAGTAATTCCGACAATTTTCCGAAATCGCTTAATAAAATATTTTGTGTCACTATACCCTAATTCTTCACTGATTGTGTAAATTTTTTTATCAGTGTTAATTAATAGTTCTTTGGCTTTTGAGATTTTCAAAAATGTTAAATACTCAATGATAGTCTGGCCGGTCGCGGAACTATAAATATTACTGAGGCTTGTATAATTGATACAAAATATATCTGCCAAATCTGATAGGGTGATTTTTTCATTTAAATGATTCGTCAGATAGTTCTGCACCTGATCAATGAGATAAGCATGCGTACTGTTTATTTGTTCAAAAGCTTTATTGAAGACACTGTCAATCATTGACAGCAATGTTTCTTCAATTTCTTCTAAACTATAATAGTTATAAAGGAATTCCAGGCTTTCCGCATAATCAATATAGCATGCTGTGGACATATTTTTGTCGTTGCAGTATTTGACGATCACAAGTGAAATCTTATTCACCCATGATTGAAGTTCAAAATAGGAAGGTCTTTTTTCTCTTATATAATCCATAAATTCATAGATAGAATCCCGGACATCCAACAGATTGTTTTGATCAACCTGGAGCTGCAGATTGTTATAAATCATGTGCGGAAACGTACATATACCTTGATCAGCATATAGGCAGATTGATTTTTTTTCATAAAAGTACTGTTTTAAAGCAGAAATTCCGCTAAAAAAGGCATTCTTGAATGTGTCGGTAAAGGTGCTCTGATAAATGCTTGCATGTACACCTGCTTCACGCGGAAAAGACCAAAGGAGTTTCGAAAGCTGCTTATAAAGAAAATCTGTGTCTATATCAGGTTTTTTGATTAAAATACAATAAAGCTTCTGACGGAACAGAAAAACATGACTGTCCTGGGAGAGGGCTGTTGAAAACTCCTTTAACTGCGGACGAAAGCTGGCAGAGATATTAGAAAAATGTGAATTGCCTTCCAGAAATAAAAACCAGATATTCTGAAAACTAAACCCGCATTGGCGTTTAAGCATTGTGACGGTCTCTTTTTTATTTTGTGTTGCAGCTTCTGAGAATAATAAATCCAAAAACTGTTCATATTCTGAATCTTTAAAATTATATTTATAGGGTGCCTTTTCCAACTGCAGAAAATTTTCTACACTTGTAATGATTTTATCAAATTCAGATGGAAGAACAGGCTTGAGCACATAACGAAATACATGGAACTCGACAGCTTTAGCAGCATAAGAAAATTCGGAGTATCCACTGATAATAATAATGGGGATAGTACTATTGGTTTTCCTGATTTTACTGATTAGTTCAAGGCCATTAAATTTTGGCATACGGATATCTGTGACAATCAGCTGAATGTCTGTATGTGTTTCAAGGTATTGAAGAACCTGGTCGCCGTCTTCAAATAAACCTGATATAAACCATTTGGGAGAGTGATTTTCAAAAATGGCGGCAATTCCGGTACGGCTTTGAATTTCATCGTCAATAATGATTACATGATTCATATACATCCCTCACTTTTGTACAGGCAGACGGATTATGATTTTTGTTCCTTCTGCTAATTTTGAAATGATCTGTATTCCATAAGGTCTTCCAAATTTCTTCTTAATATAGGCATTTGTATTTCCAATGCCAATTCCGCTGCTGTTACCATAAAGAACTGTGTATATGGCAGGTTCGGTCATACCCTTTCCATTATCTTCTATAATCAAAAATAAATCATTTTGTTTAGAGTAGATATTCAGTTTTATGATTCCGCCCTGATGGATTTCAGAAAAACCATGCAGCAGGGAATTCTCAATAAATGGCTGGAGAATGAACCGGGGAATTTTATAATTCATAATATTTTCTGCAATATTATATTGAATAGAGAACGAATCCTGAAACCGCATATTCTGTATATATATATAATTTTTTAACCAAAGTAGTTCATCAGAAACAGATACAAAATCATTGTCTTTAATAATGCTGTATCTTAAGATTTGTGACAAGGCATTTATTACTTCCGGAATTTTTTTTGCATTTTCATTCTGAGCCATCCAGTTTATAGAGTCCAGAGTATTATATAGAAAATGAGGGTTTAGCTGTGCATGAAGAAGGGCGAGCTGCTGCCGGGCTTCTTTTTTGGATGACTCTTTTAATTGTTCAACAAGATGCAGAGTTCGCGTACTCATTTCCTGAAAAGACTCATATAAGTAACCTATTTCATTTTGAATAGGATAGTCTGGTATGGGAAAGTAATTCATATAATTCTGGTTATGCATAATAATAGACAAATGTTGTATTGGCGTAATAATCTGTTTGGTACATAGTGAAAAAATAAGTAACAAACAGATAAAATTTACTACTGATATCAGCAAAAGGACAATCCGAACATACTGTGCAGCACTTTTTATGATGGGAACGGGGAGCAGCGAGTAGCAATTGTAGTTTAGCGAGTCCGTCATGGAGTAAAAGCAATAGTATTTATTTCCGTTGATAGTTCTCACAGAATAATCGCCTGACGGAGCAGATAACGTTTCTTTTGGTATAATTTCACCGATTTGACATTTTACCAGATCTTCAAGGTATCCCCATATTAAAGTGTTGTTTTCGGAGGTAATAAGCAGTATGGCTTCAGATTTAAATCCTGAAGTTGAGATAATATCTTCAAAAGATGAGATATCTATTTCAATCAGTAAAATGCCGATGGGACAGAAATTATGCTCGGTACTGCGGATTAACCGTCCATAGTAGATGGAAGCAGCAGAAGAAGGAAATTTTCGTTTTTTAATATGTGTTATGGGGTCTGACAGGACGCCGCTGCCGTTGCTGTCATAAATTTTCTTCAGAAAACTGGGTTGAGTGATGTGGCGTTTACCACATTGCTGTATCCGTCATTCCAGTATAATGTATCGCCGGACATCGTTGTAAGCGAAAAAGAAAGAACATGGTTATCCGTACGCATCATGGAATTAATATCCGGCTGTATCTGCATTTTCTCGTAAGAAGACAACGTCCTGTCTTTTCCATTTTCCAAACATTTTAATATAGCATCATTGTAGTAAACCGATGAAGTAAGGTTGTTGAAGTGGCTGATTTTTTGCAGCAAATTCGATGCGGTTAATTCTAATATCTGCCGCTGGGATAAAATTTCAGCGTTCAGGGTTCTGTTTACTTCGAAACGATAAAGAAACAATGCCGTAATTATCATGGGAATGATAGCAGCAAAAATAAATATTTCTAATAACTGGATTTTTAGTGATATCTTTTTCGCTTTCATTAAATTACAATTCCGATCCTAATTCAAAAGAGTATTGGCTGTTAAAAAGATTGTATCATGTACAGTATAATATAATGAAAGAAAAAAAATACACTATTAAAAAAAATTAGTATTTTTTTCTAATAGTGTATAGAAATAAAATAAAATAAAAACCGCAAAAGGAGAATAATGAGTATGAAAGCATTTATACCTGCCAAAAGAGTTAAAGTTAAAAATATAAAAATAACAGAAGGTTTTTGGGGCGATATACAAAATGTGATTATAAAAGAGGCGATACCCTATCAGGAAAAGATACTTAAAGATGAAGTTGCAGGTGCAGAAAAAAGCCATGCAATAGAAAATTTTAAGATTGCAGCAGGTATTTCTAATGGTGAATTTTATGGGACTGTTTTTCAGGATAGCGACGTTTCAAAATGGATTGAAGGCGTTGCATATTCATTGTCAGTCAAATCTGATCCGGAACTGGAAGAAAGAACAGATAAAATAATCAGTTATATAAAAGCGGCGCAGCAGGAAGACGGCTATTTGAATACATATTTTATTATCAAAGAGCCGGAGCATAAATGGCAGAATCTCCAGGAAGGTCATGAATTATATTGTGCAGGGCATTTGTTTGAAGCAGCTGCGGCATATTATGAAGAGACTGGGAAAAGAGAGCTGCTTGATGTGGCAATCCGATTGGCAGACCACATTGACCGACGGTTTGGGGACGATAAAATTTCGGGGATTCCGGGGCATCCAGAGGTGGAAATAGGGCTGATGAAATTGTATTTTATTACAGGGAATGAAAAATACAAGAAATTAGCGTCATATTTTGTAGAACAACGAGGGCAAGATCCTGATTTTTTTATGAAAGAAAAACAAAACAGAGGATGGACTTTATTTCATATGGATCCTTATGATCGAGAAAATGCACAATGTCATAAACCTGTGCGGGAACAGGACGAGGCGGTAGGACATTGTGTAAGGGCAGTCTATCTTTATACCGCCATGGCAGGACTGGCTATGGAAACGGAGGATGTAACGCTTTATGAGGCCTGTAAAAAATTGTGGAACAATATTGTCCGAAAAAAGATGTATATCACAGGCGGAATCGGTTCAACAGCCCGTGGAGAAGCCTTCACTCAAGCTTATGATCTTCCCAATGATACAGCTTATGCAGAAACATGTGCATCAGTTGCCATGGTTATGTTCGCGAAACAGATGCTGGATCTTGACCCGGATGCATCTTATGCAGATATTATGGAGAGGGAACTATATAACGGGGTAATGGGTGGAATGCAGTTGGATGGGAAAGGTTTTTTTTATGTCAACCCGCTGGAAACAGTCCGCGGAATATCCGGAGAACATTTTGGATTTGAGCATGTACTGACCCGAAGACCGAAGTGGTATGCATGTGCATGCTGCCCGCCTAATCTTGTGAGGCTTTTTATGTCAGTCGGAAAATATATTTGGACTGAGAAAAAAGAGATTATTTATTCACATTTGTTTATCAGTCAGACAGCAGAACTGGAGAAAGCTAAAATACAAGTTGACAGTAAATTGCCTTGGGATGGAGATGTGACATTTAAAATAGCATCAAAAACAGAGGAAAAGTGGACTCTTGCAGTCAGAATTCCAGAATATGCGGAAGGATTCCAGGTTATTTGTAATGGAGAGGAAGTAAATTATAAATCTACGATTAGCAAAGGCTACATCTATCTCGAAAGAAACTGGGGAGAGGACATACTTGAAATTCACTTTGGACTGAATATAAAAAAAGTTTATGCCAATCCTCAGGTGCGCGCCGATGCTGGATGTGTTGCATTTATAAGAGGGCCTATTGTGTATTGTTTTGAACAGGCGGATCAAAGAGAAAGCTTGCATAAATACAGAATTCCGAAGGATGTTCAGGCGGAGACTATGGTATGTAAAGAAGGAATTTTGAAAGATCTGGTCTTGCTTAAAGTTTCAGGGATGTGTCTGGAAGAATCGGATGACTTATATATGACTCAGATGCCACAGGCAAGTAATGTATTGCTGACAGCAATCCCATACTTCTCATGGGGAAATAGGGCAAAAGGGGATATGAGAGTATGGATGCCGGAAAAATAAAAATTCCACTTTTAAAAAAAATTAGTATTTTATTTACCAAAAAGAATTTATAGAATAAGGCTATAAAAGATATGAGCTCATAAAAACGTATAAAGGAGGAGAACAATGAGAAAACTTTACAAATTAAAGAGAAGAATATCTGTCGTTCTGGTGGGAGCGTTAGTGCTGGGAATGAGCGGAATAGCGTCAGGGTGCGGAAAAACCACAGGAAGTACGGAGACAACGAAAGAGGCGCAAGGTGATGGCCCTATTGAACTTGTTTATTGGAATCAGTGGACTCAGGAAGCGGAAATGGAATTCCTGGAAAAATATATCGAGGAATATAATAATTCTCAGGACAAATATCATGTAACATTTCTTGCAATCCCGTTTGAGGAATACACTACGACAAAGCTTGCAACAGCATTTGCCACAAATGAAGCGCCGGATATCTTTGAATGTAGTCCTGCAATTATTAATCAGTATCTTGATGCCGGGGTTTGTGAACCACTGGATGATATCTTTACCGATGAGATAAAAAATGATTTTACAGAAGCTGCTTTTGACCGTGTATCAAGGGATGGACATATTTACGGAATTCCCTTGGATGGAGATCTGGTTGCACTATACTATAACAAAGAAATATTAGAAGAGCAGGGGGTAAAGCCGCCAACTACATGGGATGAATTAAAAGAAGCGGCTGCAGCATTGAATACGGACGAATATTCAGGTTTTACTTTCGAAGTCGATAAGGGCGACTGGCAGTGTTTTACCTTCTATCCTTTTGTATGGATGCAGGGGGGAAGTTTATTTACGGAAGATGGAATGGCAAACCTGAATTCAGATGAGGTAGTAAATGCACTCCAATTGTGGAAAGACCTTCTGAATTCAGGGAACTGCAATGAGACGCCGGGCAGATCCGTATCAGACATCTCGATTTTGACAAATGGAGAAACAGCAATGCAGATCAATGGCAGTTGGTCCGTATTTCGTGCAGATCCGGAAAAGTATGGAGTAGTACCTCTCCCGGCAGTCGAAAAGGGCGGAGAAACAGCCAGTGTAGTTGGAGGATGGAATGTTTTGGTAAGCAATCAGAGCAGTGAGGAAAAAATTGCCGGTGCGAAGGATTTCATCTCATGGATGTGGTTAAACGTCGACCGTGTGACCGAATTTGATACGGATGCTAAATTTACTTACTGTATGAGAAATTCTGTAATTGAAGCGGGTAAAGATATTTATTATGTAAACGATAATGCTGCCGTATTCTCGGATGAAGTGCTTCCGACCGGGCAGCCGGAAATCGCCCTTTCAGGAGAAGCAAAGGAAATTGTGTCTACTATGATCCAGGATGCACTTTACAGCATGAGTGCGGAGGAAGCAGCTAATGCCGCACAGGAAAGCATGTTGCAATATCAGGAAAAAAGCGGATCTACATTTACCGGATAATGGGAAGGAAGAGGAGCATTTAGACGAAGGAGTAAGATCATGATGAAAAGAAAACATAAGCGTATAAAACACGAGACGGTGACCGCATATCTTATGATTGCTCCGGAAGTGATATTGATGGCTTTATTCATCTTTGTGCCGATATTATACGCATTATATATCAGCCTTTTTGACTGGAACGCGTTCGGCACAAAGATATTTACAGGAATCAGCAATTATATCGATGTATTAAGAGATTCAACATTCTGGGACAGTCTACTTATAACAGGCAAATATGCCGGAATATATGTAATTGCTGTATATCTGCTGTCTCTTGGAGCTGCCGTGTTTGTTCATTCGATCCGTGGAAATAAGAGGCAGCAGGCTGTGAGGATCGGGATCTATCTTCCGAATACGATTTCAACAATTGTAGCGGCAACATTGTGGACTTTTTTATTCAATTCCAGAAACGGTTACATTAATAAAATATTGGAACAATTAGGAATAAGCAGGCAGCTTTTTCTTGGATCGAAAACACAGGCGTTGGTTTGTGTAGCTATAGTAGGAATATGGATTGTTTTTGGGTACAATATGATTATTTTTCTTTCGGCCTTAAAAGACGTTCCCGCAGATTATTATGAGGCGGCAAAAATAGACGGCGCTAATGCTGTACAGAGATTTTTCAAAATCACGTTCCCCTTAATAAAAGGGACAAGCATATTTATATTGATCACAACTGTTATCTCATCATTTCAAGTATTTGATCAGATTAGGGTCATGACAGCAGGCGGACCGGCGAAGTCAACAGAGGTCACAGTATATTATGTTTATCAGCTTGCATTTGAACAGTACAGGTTTGGCTATGCATCTGCGATTGCAGTATCTCTGGCGCTGATTATAATGATTATTACAGTAATACAGTTAAAACTGTTAAAATTTAAGTAGGTGATACAGTGGCAAAAAAGACGAGAATATTAATTTTAAAAACTTTAGTTGCCTGTACTTTTTTGGTCTTCGCATTATTTCCGATTATTCTGTTTATCAGTAGTTCATTGAAAAAAGAAACGGAAGTATTTGATTATAGGATCATTCCACAGCATATTACGCTTGATGCATTTAAAGAGGTATTTGAATCACTGGATGTTCTTACCGGTATCGGAAACTCACTTTTTGTTGCGGTAATGGTTACCGTTTTGGCTTTGATCATCCATTCAATGGCGGCATTTGCCTTTGCAAGACTAAGATTTCCGGGAAAAAGAGCCTTGTTTATGTGGGTCTTAAGTACAATGATGATTCCGTTCCCGGTTATAATCATTCCATTGTTTTTTATAATCAAGGGTATGGGGCTCGTCAATTCTTTGTGGGGGATGATACTTCCCATGGTGCCGCACGCATATGGTGTGTTCCTGTTCCGGCAGTATTTTATAGAGATGCCGGATGCATTGTATGATTCAGCCAGAATTGATGGATGTACTATTTTTCAGATATTCAGAAAAATATATGTTCCTCTTGCGAAACCAATGTTTATTACTCTGGGAGTTTCCTTTTTTGTGACAAATTGGAATTCCTATTTGTGGCCGACTATAGTTGCACAGGATCAAAGTAAATATACGATACAGATACAGATCGCAACATTGATGGGGTCGTTGAGAATCTCATGGAATCTTATTTTGGCAGCATCGGTTGTGGCGGTCATTCCAACTGTTATTATTTTTATCTTCCTTCAAAGATATTACCTTGAAGGAATTAAGATGACAGGTATAAAAGACTAAAAATAACGGAGGATTTATTATGTTTGGAGAAGAAATGTTTACATTCCCGAAGGGTGTTGTTTCAAGGTGGGCAAGTTTTGAAAACACGGATGGAGAAAAAGGAGCCGGAGGAAAAGCAAGAAATGGAAGAAAGGGATCGCCATGGTTTGCTCTTGGAACCGGAGAAAGCAGAGTCCTTGCACACGCGGAAAATACAAGCGGTATCATACGGCGCATTTGGATTACAATAAGCGATCAGACGCCGGAGACGCTTCGGGGCCTGAAGCTTGAAATGTTTTGGGATATGAATGATAAGGCGGCGGTAAGCGTTCCGCTTGGTGATTTTTTCTGTGTAGGACTAGGAAAAACAGCTGTATTTAAAAACGCACTTTTTTCAAATCCTGAGGGCAGAAGTTTCAGTACATACATCCCGATGCCGTTCAAAACAGGAATGAAAATTGTGATAACAAATGAATCTAAGACCACTGTCAGACATTTTTACTATGATATTGATTACACGTTAGGGGATTCGCTGGGAGAGGATATACTTTATTTCCACTCATATTTTAATAGGCAGAATTTAACCTGCCAGAAAAAGGATTTTGAAATTTTGCCGTGTGTTAAGGGCCGGGGGAGGTTCCTGGGGACAAATATGGGAGTTCGGTGCAATACAAAATTATATTCTGATACATGGTGGGGAGAAGGCGAATTTAAGGCGTATATTGACGGAGATGATAAGTATCCGACGATATGCGGAACGGGTGTCGAAGATTACATTGGGACAGCGTGGGGACAGGATTATTTTTATGATTTATACTGTGGCTGTCCGGTGTATGATAAAAAATATATGGAACTGTGTTGTTATCGCCTCCATATCCCTGACCCGATTTATTTCAATACAGATTTCAGAGCGACGATTCAGCAGATCGGCGGCGTTGACAGAGACGATTATTTCCATCATGCCCAGCTGCTTTACAAGAATCAGGCGGCTGATAACCGGATTATTTCTGTAGATGGAGAAGAGGTAGATTTTGCTGATATCCCTATGTTAGACGGCCGGCCGCTATTATTTGAGAGAGAAGATGATTGGTCCTGCTGTACATATTTTTATCTTGACAGTCCGGTAAATGATCTTCCTGAGCTGATGGATGTATCTAAACGAAGCGAAGACCTTGTACCCCGTCCTGGAAATATGGGGATTTATCCTCAGGAAATGCCGCTTTTTAATTAAAGGGAGGATCTGTATGACTGATCATAAAATTAAGGTTGGGATTGTAGGGATAAGTTTTGGCATGGAATTTATTCCAATTTATTTAAGGCATCCTGATGTATATAGTGTTGCAGTAGCAGATACGAATGACGATTTGATAAAATTGGCAAATGAAAAATTTGGAATCGCAGACCGGGATTGTTATAATAATTTTGAAGAATTATTGAAAGATGAGACAATAGACGCGATACATATTACAACGCCTCCGGCGACACATGCAGATTTTTCTATACGTGCCTTAATGGCGGGAAAGCATTGTGGCTGTACGATACCTATGGGAATGAATCTAAAGGAATTAGAAGATGTCATTCGGGCAAGAAAAGAAAGCAAAAAACAGTATATGTTTATGGAGACAACAGTATTCGGAAGAGAGTATTTTTATGTGAAAGATCTTATAAATAAAGGTGAATTCGGAAAAATACAATATATGACATGTGCCCACTACCAGGATATGGAAGGATGGCCGTCATATTGGGAAGGATTTCCGCCGCTTATGCATCCGACGCATGCTATTGGACCTTGTTTTATGCTTTTAAATGACTATCCAAAGGAAGTATATGCGAAAGGATCCGGGCGGATCAGAGATGAATTGATTGGGCAGTACAATTCGCCTTTTGCGTTTGAGAGCGCTTTGGTCACAATGAAAAACAGCGATGTTGCGATTGAAATGGAACGTTTTTTATATGGAGTTGCCCGAAGTTATTCAGAATGCTTCAGGATATATGGAAGCCAAATGAGTTTTGAATGGCAGCAGCTTGCTTCGGAAGATCCGGTTATTTATAAACGGACAGGGGGAATTCAACAGGAAATGGTCGATATTGACGGCGATCCTCAGAGATATAGCAGAGGCTCTGAAATTACAGAAGATAGAATAAAAGTACCGGACTATGCCTCACGACTTCCGGAGAGTATTGGTTCATTTACGACAGAAACAGTGTATAATGATGAAAATACGCATCTCTCTTTTAAACAGGGCGGAGGACATGGTGGATCGCACCCGCATATGATTCATGAATTTGTTCGGGCGATTATCGAAAACAGACAAGCTGTACCAGACGATATAGCAGGTGCTTATTGGACAGGAACTGGAATATGCGCACACAAGTCAGCTATGAAAGGCGGAGTGACAGTCAAAATTCCTGAATTTGAAAAGCTTGTATAAATGTCACAAACATGCGGCAGATGTAATAGTAAGAGGATCAAAATCAGGAAAATATGACGGAACTTATACAGAACCCCGGAAATGTAGATAAAATGGACGTTTCCGGGGCCGCTTTATGTCTTTTGGTCCGGATCAGAATATAGCTTCTCGGATAAACTAAATATGGAAAAAAATACCAGTCAACTTGATGCTGGGGCATGTTATGATAAGGACAAAACTGTTACGATAAAGGAGTGCATATTTATGAAGCGAATGATATTAGACTTGAAAATTATGGAAGAATACAAAGCATATTTGTATGATGAAGAACGCAGTAAAGCAACAATCGAAAAGTATATGAGGGATATTACGCATTTTTATAAATATTTGCCGGAAGGAAATAAACAGATTACAAAGGAAGTTCTGGTTAGATATAAAAACAGCCTTTCTGATCAATATAAGATTTCCAGTATCAATAGTATGATTGTTGCATTGAATGGGCTGCTTGAGTTTATGAAGTTAAGCAATCTAAAATTAAAGCTTTATAGAGTCCAGAGTTCGGTATTCTATGAAGAAGATAAGGAACTGACCAAAAATGAATATAAGAGACTGCTCGATACAGCGTTGAGAGGTGGGAATATACGTCTCTATATGCTTTTGCAGACGATTTGCGGGACTGGGATCAGGGTATCAGAACACAGGTATATTACTGTTGAAAGTTTGAAAAACGGAAAAGCAATTGTTCACAATAAAGGGAAAGTAAGAGTTATTTTCATCCCAATGAAGCTGATAAAAATGCTGAAGGATTACTGCATGAAAGAGAATATTAACAGAGGGCCGGTCTTTATTACCAGGAATGGAAAACCAATGGATCGGAGCAATATATGGAATGCCATGAAGAAACTATGTAAGGAAGCTAAAGTCTGTGAGAATAAGGTGTTTCCCCATAATCTAAGACATCTGTTCGCATTAACTTACTATCGTATGCAAAAGGATGTTGTCAGACTGGCAGATATACTTGGACACGCAAGTATAGAAACGACGAGGACCTATACGACGACAACTGGAAAAGAGTGTAAAAGGTGGCTTTCAAAGATGGACCTGGTTGTTTCTTCCTATACATAAAAAAACAACATAATATGTATTATGTTGTTTATGGAATAAAACTTTTTAAAACAAAATAGTAATTCCTACTTGTTTTGTATTAGTATATATCAATTGGAAAAAATTTACAATATATAATCTTAAAAAATGTCTGAAAAATCTAATAAAATCCAATACAAAAAATTCTGAAAGCTATAATTGGTTAAATTTCCCTAATCAAAAAGACTTTACGCTTTAATATACATTACGGGATGAGCCTGTTTTACGACATAATACATATTATGTTGTAAAACAGGGGGAGTTCGTAATGGGAAAAAGAATTAAAAATTATTGGGGGAGAATGCCAGCTTTATTTCTTGCTTTACTTATGGTTTTATCGGCTGTTTTATCTGATACCGGAAAACTGAAGGTAAAGGCTTATGAGGCGCCGAGCGGATATCGTTTCCAAATTATTCCGAATGAAGAGGGTACGGAAGCAGATATTATAGGAGATGGGACAAACATACATGAGGGAGTTGAGATAGTAGATATCCTTGACCCGGATGGGGGCAGCATGGATTTGGAGAATGGTTCTTATCATGTAACCCAAAATGAAGTGTTCTCATTTCAAGTGTTTTTCAGGACACCAACAGGAGAGCATTCAGAGAATATTGATGTGGCGGTAGATTCGCTCACGGAACCGGCTGAAGCACCTGCATCACCTGAAACACCTGCATCACCTGAAATACCTGCATTACCTGAAATACCTGAAGCACCTGAAACACCCGGAGACACATTGGAAACACCGGAAGGTTCACCGGAGTCTGCGGATACAAAGACAGTGGGTGAATTAAAGGCTATGAAAATAGCAAGTAATACATCTACAATCTCTGTCCCAATGTATACAGAAAATGGTTTAAAAGAGATGGGAGATTATAATTTTGCAGGAGGAGAGATCACCGGAATAGAAGACCAGGAATTTGACGGAGAGCCTTATAAGTTTGTTCGTGCACAAATTCAAATGTCTGAAGGCGGAGTTACAAAAGCATATCCTATACATTACTACGATTTCATCGATGGAGTTTACTTCTATGCATTAGACCAGGGGGAGAACAGTGACTTCGATATCGCGTATGAAGTACCTAGCGGGGCAGTTATTTCCTTTATATTTGATCTAAATACAGCCGAGTTTTCAGTCACAGTCGTGAATGATAAAGAAAGTGCAGGCTTTGAACTGGAGTATCTCAGAGGCTTTATTCAGAACAGTGATGGGAGTGTAAGCGCAAGATACAAGACAGAAGTGAAAGTTAAGCTAACGTATCCACCGGGATATTATGCAACAGCGCCGTCAGCAAATATCACGCCTGCCGGCATTGAGTTTAAGCATTCTGAAACCAATGTGCCGGTACCGGATATTAGAGCAGAAGAGGATAAGGACAACAGGACGGTTACCTATTCTTTTACATATCCGAATTATCCCGTCACGATGACGGTAGTGGGAGACGAAGAACGGGATCAACTTATTTATGGGGTGTATGAGAGAACAGGTGATAAGCAGAGCAGCGGTGAAGGCGGGAACAGCTGGCTGAGAAAGACGGATGCCTCGGGTAGGTATCAGGATCCAGATCCGTATTATGGTACAAACTATATGGATAGTAACGAAAAGGCTTCAATAGCCCGCACGGGTCCGAAAAAAGTTAAAGTGATTACTGATGCTGGAAGTATAGAAGATAAAGATATTTCAACCGGGACATTCAGCAGCGGCGGTGAATTAATATTTGAGTCCTATATGTACCGCACAGGAGGAGTAGGCGTGGGAGGATCTCCATTTTATTTTTACTGGCCCTCCCCCACACTGACACTGAATTATTTCCCCAATGGGGAAGATTTCTCAACTTACATGCCGATCAGCGAAACTTTTACACTTTGGGAACCTAGCTGGAGGGATACAAGCAACACAGGTGCGTCGCAAATTATGAGAGAATATACAGCGAAAAACGGGGCAAAGATTAAAGTCAGGCTTATGAAGGCTCAATATACCCCGCCGTCCGGCGGAGGCCGTGATTCCTATGAGTTCAGGGCGCTCATAACGGTCAGCAATATAAAGAACAGCTTTTATTTACAGACACAATCAAGCAGCAGTGCACAGGGGCCGCATTATTTTGATAAACTTACCAATATTTCCACGGGTTCAAATGGCGATGCGCTGGATTCCTATATGATACGGGACACAAAGGATAACTCAGGTAATCCTACCACAGGAAATCAGACAAAAGTAGGGATTTCTGCCGGGAAAATGTTTCTGGATAAGCAGTCGATCGCAAATAAGAATTATGCTGCGGGCACAGGATACCCGGGGGCGGCAGATACGGATCATTTTTTTAAGTTTGCCGTCACACCAAAGTGGGGGTATACTAATCCGAAAATATTAAGCTTTGATGAAACGGGGACAGATCCCATCAGTACGCAATATTCAGTTGAGAGAGAAAAAAAAAGTTTACTTGAGCTTGGGAATTATTCATGGTTTAATGCCGGTGCCGAAAGCAGGGAGGAAATCAGTCCTTTCCAATATGTACTGTTTATGCCTGTTGCTAATAAAACGGGACGGCATAGCCAGCGTGCGGTTGATATTACTGCGGAACGAATCAGCGGGACTGTTACGAATAATGAACAGTATGTTACAACGGAAAAGCCTGATAATCTGATTGTAAAAAACGGGGTCAATTTTGACCTTCTGGAGCAGAACAAGATTGTTTTCTCAGATAGTTTTCAAGCCCCAGATGATCCAAGTGGAGGGAATGGGACATTCGTTGGCTTTAAGGCTGAGATTCGTGCAGTGGAAAACCCCTTGCTGCCGGCAGACTATGTAAGGACATTGTATAAGGATATAGCAGGTAAGGAATATTTCAGGCCGGGGGATTCGATTGACATTTCCGACTATTTCCGCCGTGATACAGCCGCACTGCTGGCTGCATCGGATAGTGGCCCCTTGAATGACGATGAAAAAAAACGTCTTGCGTTAATTATGTATACTTCCGTATTCGAAGTAGAAATAGTGCCTGTTTATCAACAAGGTGGAATTTTACCTGGCGAGTATGTAACCGGACACATAAATAAGTATTTACAAAATGTTTCTGAAACAGACCTTACTTACAATGCTGCACCTTCCGATACAAAGTATGTAAAGATGATAAGCGGTTCGAATATTATCTTCAAAAATTTTGCGGAAACGTATGACGGTCAAGGGGACGCTTATACATATTATCTAAATATGGAGCACACAACTTCTCTGGATAGAGTACCAGCGGATAATCAGGAAGTCGCTTCTGTGAAATATGACAGGGGACTTAATGTCAGCTATATAGATGCAGACGGAAGTCCACTTACCAGCCTCACTGATGAGAATAGCTATAGAACTTATGCTGGAAAAAACAGCGCTGCTATTAATTTCCCCGATAAATCACAGTATCCTGCCGGGAAGGTGTTCGACCACTGGACGGTTGAGGAAATGTCGGATACAGGAGCATGGACAGAAAAAACGGGACTTACATATAAGGAAGGCGATACAGCTGTTTATACATTTGCATCCGGTCAGAATGCGAATAATAAAAGCATACGCCTGAGAGCAGTGTGGAAGGACATCAGCCCTGATTCCTACATCTCGATCCCGAAAAATATCCTGCTGACTGAAAATGGAACGAACCTCAATCCGGACAAGGATCATGCGGGGGCGAGGGTAACGGTTGCTTACAAGAGCGTGAGTGGAAGCAATAAACAGGTGAATGTAGACGTCCTGAAAAACTTTGAACTTATCCAGACTAATGACCAGAATAAAAAACTATTGGTTTCTTCTTATGACAGTCAGGGGCAGCTGTTAGATGCACCGGCCATCAGTGAGGGCTATGCAAGAGCCGGTGTATTAGGCACGGCAAACCAGTCTCAGGATATCTGGTTCAACACGAAGTCCCAGGAGGGCAACGGGGTATACAAAGGAGTCTTCCAGATCAGTACCGATCCAACGGATACAGGGCAGGGGACCTTGTTTTATATCTCCGCTGTACAATAAACGGGAGGTGCATCATGACAAGAAAAATAATAAGTGCAGGCATTTTATTGATGCTTCTTCTATTCAGCGGAGGCACCGTCTCGGCAAACGGGAATACCGGAGGCGGCGGGGACAGCGGACAAACAAAATTCATCTATATTGCAGATAATAGGCCTCCGGTGGTTGAAATTGAGAGAGGGGAGGGTGTGCACGCCACAGCCCTCAAAACAGGTGATTCAGGCGTAGTGCTAGGCCTGAAAGTCTTGGTAATTGCATCGGCAGCACTGCTGATGTTGATTATATACTATAAAGAAAAAGAAAAAGGAGAATCAGATTATGAAGAAAACTAAATTTATGAGTATGCTGGCACTGACAGCAGTAGTTGTTAGTACAATGGCAGTACCGGTTTATGCGGCAAACAATGCAACGGCGGGGACAGAAGTAACATATACGGCAAATTCCGCGGCTCCGGATGCGGCAGACTGGCTGGTGGCTTATCCCAAGAAAATTGTTTTGACTGACTATAATAATTCATCAGCTAACGGTGCAGCATTAAAGTTTGAGCTAAAGGATAAGCTGACTTCAAATCCTTACAATGGGGATAGGACAGTCACAGTAGCCGTTCAGGGTTATGCTCCCGGCGGAATTCTAATGGATAAAGCAGGGACCGGCGGTGACGTAAGAATGGGAATTGCAGCCACCGCGGGGGGAGCGGAAGTGTCTGATCCGTATACCATAGGAACGATGAAAAAAGTGAACGGAGGTACTGAAAATATAAGCACTGGCTATGCTTACCTGAATCTCCCCGCGGCAGGAAATAAAGCAGAAGGGACATATTCCAAAACGGTAACCTTCAGCTTTACGGATGATGCCCCTGCCATATAGAAACCATTCTGATAATACAAAATGGAGTCAGTCGTTTCAAAGGCTGGCTCCCTTTTTGAATAACAGGGTTCCCGGCGTACCCCTGCCCGTAGCTTTGAGCAGAAGTCACGGGAGTACTTCCGAGGATAAAGGAGGAATGACTTATCAAGTATAAGGTACGGCCGCTGTCAGAGACGAAAAGGACATTCAAAGATAAGGGCGGCGATATCTGGAACTATCTAACAGAAGAGGAATTACAAAAGATGTATCCCAACGGGGGCTTCAGGGTCTTTTCTGACATGCACACGTGGGGAAACGCATCGGCGGAAAACCACCTTGACACAGACCGGTCGGAGACAGGGCTTTACCCCTACCGGCAGAAACTATCGTGGTCGAAGCGGGCCGCGGGATATATACCGGTTACGGACGAGGAAGGGGAGGAAGGCTTCATACGGATCATTGGCAATGCATGGTACCGCCGGTTACTGCCGGTATTAGCGGTGCTCGTCTGCGCCGCCCTCTTCCTTGGCGGGGTATGGTTCGCACAGAAGGATGAGGTGGCAGGGCTGGATAAAACTGCAGTGTCTTACCATATAGAGACTTGTGTGTTGCTACAACGAAAAACTATGTAGAAATCCTTAATTTTAGGCACTTTTTCAAGCATATCGTGTTTACAAGTGAGGGTGATAAAATCCGAAATAAAGAGATTAAAAACTATATCAATGTTTCAGTAGTAGTTGATATAGAGTGTGGGAACACAACAAATTAAATATTAAATTTGAGGGGTACTTGTAAAAGAGTATCCCTTTTCAATGTAGGGCGTTCAGAAAAGAGCGTCTATTTTTTTACCCAAAATGAAAGGAGCATTAAGAATTATGAAAAAGATATTCAAGCGATTATGTACGGGCTTCTTAGCCTTTGCGACTATCGTTACCGCCTTGCCGAGTACCATTGTTCATGCCGAAAGCAAGCAATACTGGACACAATCTGATGAGCGTGTCGGTATCGTTGAAAAAGTAATGAATGACGGTTCTATCGGTTCAACCTTTAACGAGGGACATTTGACCGTTGAGGGTGAGGACGCTTATTGTATTGACATTAACACGGACTTTAGAAATGGATATAAGACCAGAGCTGACGCAAGCACACGCATGAGTGCTGACCAGATAGCCGACGTTGCCTTATCCATTGAATACGTCAAGCAATACACGGACAGCCACGGCGGTTTGAGCAGTAATCACGCCTACCTTTTAAGACAGTTGGTTGTCTGGCAGAGATTGAGCGTACATCTTGGCTGGCAGTGTGATAACGTGCGAGCTTCCTATAATGAAATTCCAAAGGCAACGCAGGACGAAGTATTCGTAGGAGCGAAAACCTTTGTCAAAGCAAATAAAGGACGCTATGAATGTGGCGGTTATATCTACTCTGGCGAGGGGCAGGAATTGGGACAGTTCTGGGCGAACCTTAATGTAGGTAACGCTACACTACAAAAGAGTTCCACCAACACCAGCATTACAGACGGTAACGGAAATTACAGTATCGCTGGTGCGACGTATGGTGTCTTTTCTGATAAGGACTGCACAAACCAGCTTGCCACCCTTACGACAGATAACAACGGCAATACCGAAACCGTAGAAGTCAAGGCTGGCATAGTCTATATCAAGGAATTATCCGCACCGACTGGCTACAAGATTGATAATACTGTGTATTCTCTAAAGGTTGAAGCAGGAAAAACAGCGACTTTGAAAGTAGCTGACACGCCAAAAGTAACCGATACCTTGATTGAGCTTTTCAAAATTGATATGGAAACACAGAAAAGCAATCCGCAGGGCGACGCTACCTTAGAGGGTGCGGAGTTCACATGGAAGTATTACGCTGGCTACTACAACAAAGATAATCTTCCTGCTGAACCAACTCGTACATGGACGACAAAGACAATCGCTGAAAAAGACAGCGACGGTACAATCCATTACGTTACCCGTTTAGCCGACGCTTACAAAGTCGCTGGCGACAGCTTCTATATGCAGGACGGCAACGCCGTACTTCCATTAGGTACATTAACCGTAGAGGAAGTCAAAGCACCAGACGGCTATTTGTTAGATGGTGCATATATGCAGGCAAACGGCAGTGAAGAACAAATCAAAGGAATGTATTTAACACAGATTAGCGAGGACGGCGACCTTGCCATACTGACTGGAAGCAATCAATTTTCTGTATCAGACAAGGTTATCCGTGGCGGTGTCAAAATCCAGAAACGTGATTTAGAAACGAAAGACACCAAAGCACAAGGCGGAGCTACCTTGAAAGATACTGCCTTTGAAATTATTTCCCTAAATGACAGTGCCGTATTGGTTGAGGGAAAATTATACAAGAAAAATGAAGTCGTAAAGACCATTCATACGGACATTGAGGGCGTGGCTTCTACTTCTGCTGATTTATTACCACATGGGAAATATCGTATCGAAGAAAGCGAAGCACCAGAGGGCTACTTGACGGACGGTGCAAAAGCGATTGAGTTTACCATTACAGAGAATGGAAAAATTGTGGATTTAACCAACGAAGCCCATTCTGTCTACAATCAAATTAAGCGTGGCGATTTAGAGGGCGTGAAGATTGGAGCAGGTACGCACAAGCGTCTTGCTGATGTTCTTTTTAGGATCACAAGCAAGACGACGGGAGAAAGCCATATTGTCGTAACGGACGATAACGGGCAGTTCTCTACTTCTTCTGACTGGGCTTCCCACAAGAACAACACCAACGAGGGCAAGACCAGTGAGGACGGCGTATGGTTTGGAACTTCTGAACCAGACGACAGCAAAGGAGCGTTATTATATGACACTTACATTATTGAAGAATTACGTTCTGACAGCAACAAGGGCTTTGAACTTATCCCACCTTTTGAGATTGTGATTTCCAGAAACAAAGTAACCGTTGATTTAGGCACATTGACTGATGAATACGAAAAAGAAATCTCAATCCATACCACAGCGACCAGCAAGGACGGCAAAAAGTCAATCATTGCTGGCAAAGAGGTAACAATCATTGATACCGTCAAATTAGACGGGCTTGTGAAAGGAACAAAGTATCAGTTGAAAGGCTGGCAGATGATTAAGGACGAAAACGCCGAACTTATCATTGACGGCAAACGTGTAGAGAACGACTATACCTTTATTGCTGATGATGAAACAATGAAAGTCGAAATTGCCTATACATTCAACGCTTCTGCTCTAGGTGGCAAGAACCTTGTAACCTTTGAAGAATTGTACGACCTTTCCGATAAGGACGAGCCTATCAAGGTGGCAGAACACAAGGATATTGAGGACGACGGGCAAACGGTATTGATTACCGAGCGTATCATCAAGATACATACCACAGCTACTTTTGAGGACGGCAAGAAAGAAATCGAAGCAGGCAAAGACGTAACGATTGTTGATACGGTTACTTTAGAGGGTTTGGAAGTCGGCACAACGTATCAGCTTGTAGGCTGGCAGATGATTAAGGACGAAAACGCCGAACTTATCATTGACGGCAAGCGTGTAGAGAATGACTATACCTTTACCGCTGACAGTGAAAACATGCAAGTACAGATTACCTTTACATTCGACGCTTCCGAGCTTGGCGGAAAACAGCTTGTAACCTTTGAAGAATTGTATGATTTCAGCAATCCAGACGAACCGAAAAAGGTTACGGAGCATAAGGATATTGAGGACGAGGGGCAGACGGTAACAATCAAGGAAGTACCAGAAGTTCCCGAAGAACCAGAGAAACCAGAAACACCAACAACACCCGATACACCAACTAAAACGGACAGTCCCAAAACGGGCGACAGTACAAACCTTATGGCATTTATCGTGATGTTGCTTGCTTCTGCTGGCGGTCTTGCAGGTACATACTTCTACAAACGCCGTCGCATGAAAAAATCATAGGACGGTAACTGTATGAGAAAAGAAAAATCACGCTCTCCGCCATTACCTATGGCAGACTGGAAACCTAACATTGAAACTGTTCTTTTTTCATCAATCCATTTATGGAATGATGAGAAAAAACAGTCCACTAGGGGCTTGGGGAGTGTAGCTCCCCAAAATCTCTATTACTAAACAAAAATTCAAAGAAAGAAATGAGGTAAAACATTATGGAATTAAAATATGTTGTGCCGAACATGGAAAAGACATTCGGCAATTTGGAATTTGCAGGCGAAAGCAAGATTGAACAACAGCGTGTGAATGGTCGCTATGTTCCCGTAACCAGAAGCTACAACTTGTATTCCGACGTACAACGAGCTGATGATATTATCGTAACCATTCCTGCCAAAGCTGGCGAGAAACATTTCAAGCCAGAGCAGAAAATCAAACTGATTAACCCACGCATTACCGCAGAGGGCTACAATATCCGTGGGCGTGGCTTTACAAACTATATCTTACTGGCTGATGATATGTTGCCAGTGGAAAGTAAATAAGGGGGTATTCATTATGAGATTAGCAAATGGAATTGTATTAGACAAAGAAAAGACATTTGGTGTATTGAAGTTCTCTGCCCTTAGACATGAGGTGCGTATGGAAAATGAGGACGGAACGACAAGTGAAGAAATCAAACGCAGAACTTATGATTTAAAATGCAGTGTGCAGGAACGCATGATACAAGTGTCTATTCCTGCTGATGTGGCAGTCAAGGACTATCCGTATAATGCCGAAGTGGAACTTATCAATCCCGTAGCCGATACAGTAGCAAATGCCAACTTTAGAGGGGCTGACGTGGACTGGTATATCAAGGCTGACGATATTATTTTGAAGAACAAAGGCAACCAGCCAGTAGGAAATCCACAGAACCATACACTACAGGGACAATCAAAAAAATAAACTAGCAAACTAGATTTTCATTGTAGCAGATATAAGTGACTGTTATAATATTGATATGGAAAACAGGATAATATGAATTTGCGGAGGTAACGAAAATGAAATTTAAAAATCCTATGTTGGTAGTGACTGATATAGATAAATCAGTTGAGTTTTATAAAAAAGTTTTTGGACTTCGTGTAATTATGGATTTTGGAGCAAATAAAACTTTAACAGGTGGCTTAGCCTTACAGACAAGTGAAACATACAAAGAGTTTATCGGTACAAGTAATATTTCTTTTGGTGGTAACAATTTTGAAGTCTATTTTGAAGAAGATGATTTTGATAGATTTGCTGATAGGCTGAAAGAATATGATATTGAATATGTCCACCCTATTATAGAACATTCATGGGGACAACGTGTAGTCCGCTTTTATGACCCAGATAAACATATTATCGAAGTTGGAGAAAACATGAAAATAGTATGCAAGCGTTTCTTAAATAGCGGAATGACACCAGAACAAGTTGCAGAACGCATGGACGTGCCTATGAAATTTATAAATGCCTGCGTGAGATAAATTCTTGTTTGTAGAAGTCAATAAATACAAAGATAAATTAGAAGTTATAAAGGAGAAATGAGTATGCTGGATAAAATACCTAATGCAGAAGAAATGACTGCTTTAGTCGGGCAATCATTATATGATATATGGAATAAACTGTGTGCCTTAATTGATGAAAAGTATGACATGGAATGTTTATGGAACAAAGGTGGTAAAGCGTGGACTTATGAGTATAAATATCGTCGTGGCGGAAAAACGCTTTGTGCATTGTACGCAAGGGAAAACTGTGTAGGATTTATGATTATCTTAGGGAAAGATGAACGATTAAAATTTGATACAGATAGAAATAGTTATTCAAAAGAAGTGCAAAAAATTTATGATGAAACAAAAACCTATCATGGTCCTATGTCAAGATTTAGTACAAGTTAAAATGAGGTTTTCCTCATCTTAACTTGCCATCAGCAATTCGTCTTTCTGGATTCT
>NZ_CYZU01000058.1 GCF_001404335.1 Faecalicatena contorta | reverse complement strand
CCCGCCTAGAATTTCTTAGGTCCGCGGCCGCGTTTTTGAAAGGACATGGATGTTCTCCGGGAGGTTTTCGGCTATCCCTTTATGGAGCGTCCCCCATCCGCGCCGAAACTAAAGCTCGTCGCTAAATCCCGATTTCTTATAGTTCCAGCTTCATATCCCCAAATTTGATCCATTTTCGTTTCCGCATGAATTCGGATATGCCCAGCGTCACAAATGCCGGAAGCAGGATCTGTATTACAAGTATTTTAATCAATACCATCATGGGGGGTTCCGTCTGTGCCATCACCTGCCAAGTCATGATCTGTCCCACAAGCCCTGCTGTTCCCATTCCCGATCCGGTTGCGTTGTTCGTCATATGCAGTACCATAGTCCCCACCGGCCCGAGCACCGCGCTGGATAATATGGCCGGCAGCCAGATAATTGGCTTCCTGACGATATTAGGTACTTGCAGCATAGAGGTTCCAATGCCCTGTGCGAGGAGTCCGCCGATCTTATTCTCCCTGTAGCTTGCTACGGCAAAACCAACCATGTTGCAGCAGCAGCCTATCGTAGCTGCACCTGCTGCCAAGCCCGAAAGATTCAGTATAATTCCTAATGCTGCAGAGCTGATCGGCAGAGTCAGGATCATCCCCATAAGCACGGATACTACGATGCCCATAAGAAATGGCTGCTGCTCAGTCCCCCAGTTAATCAGTGATCCCAGCCAGTTCATAAACCTGGATATCGGGGGTCCCAGAAGCAGTCCCACTGCCGAACCTGTCCCAATACACACCAGCGGGGTCAGTATAATATCCAGTTTGGTCTTTCCGGAAATCAGAATCCCAAATTCAATCGCTATGTAAGCCGCAACAAAAGCTCCCAGAGGCTCGCCCGGTCCTGCAAAGACCATGGCGCCGTCCTGTATCACTTGCCCGGCCAGAAGTTTTCCTGCAAAAGCGCCCGCCATACCAGCTGTAGCAGCCGATACCGTCACCAGCTGGCCGGCTTCCAGTTTCCTGGCCACACCAACGCCAATCCCGGCTCCCGTCAAAGCAGCCGCCACCTTCCCTACCGCATAAACCAGGTCTCCCGCAGTCCCGCCCATAAAAGTGCCGATCTGCTGGATAATTGTTCCAATAATTAAAGTAGCAAACAGCCCCTGAGCCATCCCGCTGAGCCCGTCTATGAAAATCCTGTCAAGCAGCTTCTTCATCCTATAATCCCTCCTGCACATACACTTGTCTTGTCACTCCCCGCTATTCTACCACAGATCCCCCCTCTCGTCCAGAACCTCTGCCAATACAACTTAACACATCTTAGCCGTGTCATTCTCTGTTGTAACAGTTCAGACAGGCCTGAACTGTTACACATCCAGTCAATTGTAATTCACCTGCGGCGAAGGGATGCTGTACTCCAGCAGCGCAGATTTAGCACGGTTCGAAATAAAGACAGAATGAGGGGCATATCGTTTAATAGACGGTATGCCTGTTTTGTTAGCTTGTATTCTAATGTTCGACACAACTTGGGGTTTAATAATTATTTTGATAGTAAAACTGTTCTCCACGTTTCCATGTTGTTAAATCAAGCAGTGTAAATCTTATTTCTTTCCCAGCGTTATATCTCCATATAAAACAATCCGTGTTGATTGCAGTACCAAAGCAATCTCCCGTGTGCGAAAATAGGAATACGCACTTGTAGCCCCCATTCAGGGTATTGCTTTTTAATCATGATACTGTCTCCTGTCAGCAGAGCTACAAATGCAATATGGTGTTCCCGTTCCATTGCATGGCTGGAAGTGATATAAAAATCATTTTCAACCATTTCTACATTTAACTTATCATCATCATTTGCTTTTTGGGGCTGTAATGATTTCATTTTCTTCCCGCAGCAAGATATGTTGGTATCTGTCATTGCGGTAATCATGTTCCCGCAGGCAGGACAGATATAAAAGTGCATTTTTTTCATATTACCTCCCAGAATCTCGTTAGCATTTAGTTCACCGGATAGCAGTTTTTCTAAATCAACATTAAAGATTTTTGATAACGAGGGCAGTAAGGACAATTCTGGGCAGCCTAATCCTCTTTCCCATTTACTAACTGCTTTATCGCTTATATTCATCTGATCAGCTAATTGTAATTGAGTCATATGATTTTCTTTTCTTAGCTGATAAATCAATTTTCCGATTTTCACATTGTCCATTGTTATATCCTCCCCTGTATACAAGTATAAAACTTTCCAATCTATTTACAATAAACGCTCCGTAGAGTTTATCATATTTTCTCTTATATTGTACTACTTTGAGGCTTTCGGGCAAACTAAATAATATAGGAGGCGGGGGATTTTGCGCCCTAAGATAAGAAGGATTAGAAAAAGCAAAAGAAATCCTATGGTAAATCAGATGCTAAAAACACTGAATTCCATAGGATTTGCTTATTCTTTGATAAGGAGCTTAAAAATCGGTATTATCCGACACCCCCTCATGAACTCATTCTCCGATAAACTGAAGAAATTTGGCGATCCGTTCATTTTCTTTTCTCACTACGGAAAAGAAGTTTTCTGCAGTTTCATCTGCAGCCGCGATTCCTTTATCCATGAAGATGATTCTGCTTGCAACATGTCTGGCAAACTGCATTTCATGCGTGACACATAACATGCATACCCCTTCCCCCGCAAGCGTCTCGAGTATCTTGAGCACCTCGCTGGTCATCTCCGGATCCAGTGCGGACGTTACCTCATCCAGAAGAAGCGCCTTTGGATTCATCATCAGCGCCCTTGCTATGGCAATTCTTTGCTGTTCACCGCCGGAAAGTTCATTGTGCATGGCTTGTGCTTTAGATTCCAGGCCTACCATTTTCAGGTAAAAATTGGCTTTCTCCTCTGCTTCCTTTTTGTTCATCTTCAAGAGTTTCACCGGACTCATGGTCAGGTTCTGCATGACATTTAAATGTGGAAACAGCACAGTTTTCTGGAAGACCATTCCGCAGTCCAGACGTATCTGCCGCAGATTCTTTTTTTCTTTTACCGACAGCCCGTTTACAATGATGTCCCCGCTGTCAATCGTCTCTAAAGCGTTAATGCACCTCAAAAGTGTGCTTTTGCCCGTGCCGCTGGGACCGAGCAGGACGGTTACGCCCTCCTGGTTAAAATCAACGCTAAAGTCTTTTAAGACGGTCAGGTCACCAAAACTTTTGGTAACATTCTTTACTTCAATCATAGACATCTTTTCTGTCACCTCTCTTATCCTGATAGCAATACTGTTCTAATAGTGGAACGATAATTTCTTCTCCAGACTCTTTGCCAGTCTGGACAGCGGACTGGATATCACGTAATAGATCAGAAATACAATTCCATAGATCAGGAACGGCTTTAACGTACGAAGAGCCAGATTCTGTCCCAGTTTTGTAAGATCCATGATTCCTATCAGTGCAACTAATGAAGAACACTGTAATTGTGATATATAAAGTGTTATAGCCTGAGGCACAAGAAGTCTCAGCGCCTGTCTGGATATCACGCTTATAAAAGTTGATGTTCTGCTGTGCCCCAGAGCCAGGCCTGCCTCCCACTGTCCCTCCGGAATTGCAGACACACTGTTGTGAACCAGAACGGCCATAAACGCGGCCGTATTCAAAGACAACGCCAGAATTGCGGCCGGAAACGGATCCAGCATGATCCCTCCGATCATCGGCAGACCATAAAAAATAAGAAACAGCTGTGTAACCAGAGGTGAATTCCGCAGAGGCTCAATCACAATCAACGGCAAGGCCTTTACTACTTTATTCTTGGAGCACCGGATCAATCCAAGAATCACTCCCACGATGGTTCCGATCAGCAGGGACATTAATGTGATATATAAGGTAACTCCCGCAGCCCGAAGGAACTGCATGGCATCATTGCCGGTCAGATTTGCATAATCATAAAATGACATTTCAGTCCCTCCTTATAATACAATACGGATTTTTTTGTCGATGAACTTCGCAATAAAGGAGATGATATATGTAAAAACACAATAACATAGCAATATCATCAGATAAATCTCGAAGGGTCTCGAGGTCCTGCCAACAATAATTTTGGCCGCTCCCATAGTCTCTACTACCGTAATGGAGAAGCAGACTGAAGAAGTCAGAACCAGATTAATAAAGTTATTCACAAGTGACTTAAAGGCGAGCCTGAAAGAAATTGGAAGCACAAAATACCAGAGTGTCTGCATTTTTGTATACCCAAGAGCCTCGGAACATTCGAAGTATTCTTTCTTAACAGCCAAAAGACCGGCCCTGATGATTTCGCAATTCTGGGCACTTGTATTGATCCCCAGAGCAATGATAGCCGTGACCATCGCATCCGTCTGGATTCCAAGCGCCGGAAGTCCATAGAAAAAGAAGAAGAGCTGAACCAGAAACGGCGTATTCCGGAGAATATCCACATATACCGTTGCAAAGATACGCAAAATACGGCTCTTTGACTGTTTAAACAGTGCCATTACCGTTCCCAGCACGAGCCCGATCACAAGGCACCAGGCCACGATAATCACCGTCATCTTCATCCCGTCCAGCAGCATATCCCCATATACATTGAGAAAATTAAAGTTTAACTTATACATTTTAAGCACCCTCACCTCCTCATCCTATTGATGAAAGGATGCCCGCCCTGTCAAGATGGGCATTCGACATATATCTTATGTTATTACCACAGATAATTTAACTCTGCCGGTTTGGTTCCCCACCAATTCTCATAAGTATCAGCCTGCCATCCAGAACTGATCTGCCATGATACAAACATGTCCAGATATCGGGCAAATTCTATATCACCTTTTCTGCATGCTGCGCAGATAGGATCTGATGTATACATTTTCTCCTGTGCCTCCAGCTTATCGTTCTGGGATGCCGCATATTCTACTACCGTATTATCTTCGAAAGCCGCATCCGCTTTTCCCTGTTCAACCTGAAGTACAGAATCTGTAAAATTATCTACATAAAGAATGTTCGCCTCGGGAGCATTCTCTGTCACCAGTGCCTCACCGGTAGAGCCTCTGTTTACTGATACCGTTACATCCGGGCTGTTCAGATCTTCCAGTGTGTGCAGATCTGATCCTGCCGCTGTCAGCATCTTTATTCCGGCACGGAGATATGGGATAGAGAAATCGACAGACTGTGCGCGTTCCAGATTGCCCGTTACATTCGCAAACAGGACGTCTACACGTCCGGATGTTAATGCCGGAAGCCTGGTTTCTGCATCTACATTTACAATCTCCACTTCGACCCCAAGCACCTCTCCAAGGCGGTTGGCCCAATCAACGTCATATCCCATTTCTTTTCCGCTGTCATCAGTGAAGCCGATTGGCGCTCCGTTTAAAGAACATCCTACAACGATTTTCCCTTTTTCTAAAATAGAATCCAGAGTTGCGCTTCCGCTGCCGCCTGCTTCCCCTGCTGCCGCCGGATCATTGGATTTTCCCGATTCTTTTTTAGATGAGCTGCATCCGGCAGCCAAACCAGCGATTAATCCAATTGTTAACATCACTGCTATAACCTTTTTTGTTCTCTTTTTCATGACTTCTCCTCCATTCTTTTGCGGTCTTTGGTTTCACTAAATCTTTTACTTTTGAATCCACTGAGGACTATCGGTCAGCTTTCTGGCTCCTGCCTCCGTGATCAGATACCCGTCTTCCATCCTCATTCCTGATACATCCGCCTCGAAAAGCGGGATGTCGATCGAAATCACCATATCCTTTTCGATGACAGTGCTGCTGGATGGACCGAAAATAGGTGGTTCAAACTCAATCACGCCAACACTGTGAAGCCCGGAGTACATAAAGTTTTTCTCATATCCCGCCTCCTTCATCACCTGTCTTCCCATCTCCTCAACACGGCTTCCAATGTTTCCCGGAACCAGATTCTCTGCGCACAGGTTCTGCGCCCTGATCATCGCCTTTACTGCTTTCTCAGCCTTTTCCCCCGGGTTCCCCACCAGCACAGTTCTTCCGCAGGCTCCGTGATATCCCTCATATCTGGGAGCGAGTGTAATCACCACAATATCATTTTCTTCGATCACCCTCGTTGTCGTCCGGGCGAGAACATGAGCCGCATTGGGGCCTGATGAGACAATCGGGTCGATTCCATAACCCTCACATCCCATTTTCCGCATAACATACTCCGCTTCCGCTGCAATCTTCCTTTCTGTTATTCCCGGCCTCACCGCTGCAATCGCTGCCTGCATTCCAGCGTTGGCTATCTCATATGCCCTGCATATGACAGCGATTTCGCTTTGAGATTTTATGCCTCTTAAAGGTGCCAGAAGCTGGTCCGTGTCCACCAGTTCTGCATCAGGATAAGCCCGCAGTAAGGCTTCATATAATTCTGCCCCCATATATACCTTTGCTGCCAATCCAATCCTTTCAGGTTCTTTTCCTGCATACTGCCGGATAATCTCCTTCAGCGTTTCTACCTTTGAAAACGGATAATCCTCATCCTCCGCCGCCAATTCGGCCAGCACCTTGATCTCCCTGACAGCTGCTCTCTCTCCTGCATATCCGTCAGTCTCCGGCCCGGTTAAGATAAGGGGCTCTCTGTCTGGTACAAACATGACCAGTACCGGCTCAAAATGTGTCTGAAAATCTGTATAGTATCTTGCATATGCATTGCCATAGGTAGCTCTGTCATCACTGTATGCCAGAATAATATCCAATTTCCGTTCCCGCATAACAGCCTGTACTTTTTCCCATCTTTGCGGGTATTCTGTCCTCGGAATCCTGATTAACTCATCCTGCATGTTGCATCTCCTTTTCGCTTTCTCTTTGTACTGTATTATTCTCTACTTATTCCTTAAACAGCTTAAAAACTGCTTTCCGATACCCCACCATTTCCTTATTATCATTGACGACCGCTGCCGGATACAGCTCCTTAAGCTGCTCCGCCACCTCCTGATTGTCATAGTCAAGCTCTTCAAACACCCTCAGAACCGCGGCTGCAAATTCATCATGGCTGCCATCCATGATCTTCACAACGACTCCTACGCCAAGCGAACGGATTCCCAGTGCGTATACTCCCATCGCGCCGCTTTTTCCCAGCAGGTCGCCGCTGGATGCCAGTACCGAACATACAATGTCTTTTCCCGCGATCATATGGGGATATTGATGAATCATATTTATGTTTTTGATCACTGCCGTCTGCAGTACCAGATCCTGAATCAGTTCCGGACATACAAGCCGCAGATAGGAGGTCGCTATTGAGTGGAACGGCACGGCATATACCGGAACACCGCAGCCATCGACGCCTGTCCTTATGTCTTTTGCTGCCACATCCGTCATCATGGATATAATCCTCAGGATTTCCTGCTGAGTCCGGCTGTCCCGTCTCCAGTAACCGGATACCTCCTCCCCCAGCTCTCTCGCCAGCAGCATCATGCCCAAATGCTTTCCGGAACAATTGTGGTATACTTTACGGGGCGGCATATGATTCTCAATCAGACGGTTCCTCTCTGAGAGCCGGTTTGGATATGTTGGCAGCATAATCATCTGCTCTTCCTTCAGTCCGGTCTTTTGCATGATTGATTCCAATACTCTTACATGCTCTTCATCGCCCCAGTGAGATCCTGAGAACAGTGCTGTCTCTTCCTCTGTAAGGCCATACTTCTGATCCAGTCCATGAATCAAAACCGGCAGTGACTGAATCGGTTTTGAAGCACTCCTGTAAAAACAGGTCCAGTCAGTATCCCCCACTGCTGCCGTAATTCCGTCTTTGTCTACCACACAGGCAGCTCCGTGATGGACACACTCTAAAATATCCTCCCTGTATTCTTCAAACAGTACTTTCGTATTCACTTTTCACTCCTTTCGATATTATCATTTTCTCTTTTTTTACATTTTTAAATTTAAAGTCAAATAAAAGTATGATACAATGGATAACACCAATAGGTCTGAGAAAAAACTGTTAATTGTGCACAATATTCATTCTTTTTTTTAATTTTTTTTATCCATTTCCTTTAATTATACTCATATTGCCCGGGATGTCATTATTTTATCTTGTACAAAAATATCACTATCTTGGCTTAGAGGAGGAATTTTGAATGATTAACAAGACAAATCAAAAAGCGCAGAATCTCGTTGACTTTCCGCAGTATCAGGCTACTTTGGCTGAAACACAGACCGGAGCTCCCTTTATTCAGTACAATCTTGATGTCACCCCCGATTCACAATGGTTCATAGCACACACAAACCCGAAAGCCAGGGCGCGACTGCCTTACGTGCAGGAGGTCGGGGAATTCGTAACGGGAAAAAATTACATGACAACCCGGCAGGGCTTACAATCTTATCTTCTAAAAATCACGCTGGATGGACAAGGCTATATCAACTTCGACGGGAAGCATTATACACTTTCCCCCGGACAATTTTTCTGGATCGACTGCCGAAAGCTGAACTATTATGCCATCGATCCGGACATCCCGCACTGGAATGTGATCTGGATGCATTTCTGGGGAAACTCGACGCATGACTATTACGATAGTTTCATGGAGCTGAATAACAACAGCCCTATCGGAACCATGAGAAACAGCGATGCCGTTCAGCTGCTTCGGAAATTAATCGGATACTACAGCACATACATCTACAGTGATTACCAGACCGACATTAAAGCCGCGTCCATCATCACCACGCTAATGACCTGCTGCATGGAATCTGCCATACACGACAAAACAATGTCGCTCAAGAAGCAGCCTCCCAAATTTGTTCCGCGGGCTCAGGAGTATATTACAGAACATTTTAACGAACGGATTACCCTGGACTCTCTTGCAGAAGAATTTTACGTCAACAAATTTTATCTGCAGAAACAGTTCCGGCTCTATGTCGGAAGCACCCCGGGTGAATTCCAGCGCAGTATCCGGATCGACAAGGCCAAAGAGCTGCTGCGTGTCACCACAATGTCCATCAATGACATATCGGAACACTTAGGCTTCGAAAGCGTCGGATATTTTATCCGCTGCTTTAAGAAAGAAGACGGGAAGACGCCGCTGCAATACCGGCGGGAGTGGGGAGTATAAAAAAGAATCCGGCAGGAGCACACTGCCTCATAAGCAGAAAACATGCCGCCACGTCTGTGGCCGGACGCCGAATTACCTTTTTTGTTTCCGGTATCGGTATTACCGCTCAAATGCAAAAGAGGCTGACGCACTAAATAGTGCTTCAGCCTCTTTTTCATCCACATATTGCGGCAATGCATTTTCAAACATATTCTAGCGCAGGAACACGCCTTTTTTCATGATTAGTTCATCGTCCAGGTACAAATCGGGTTCCAGGATGATTCCATCCATATGGCAGTCCGCCTTATTGGTTCCGCCAAATGAAGTATTGCTTCCGAAAGCAATATGAACAGTTCCATACACTTTCTCATCCTCCAAAATATTTCCGCAGAGGACGGCGGCATGATTTGTTCCTATCCCCAGTTCCGCTGTTATGCCGTTTTCAGGTTTTGCAAACAGGATCTGCAATGTCCCGCTGTCTCCTTCCAGACTTTTCAGCCGGCCCTTTTCGATGGTTACGGTCAATGGCTCCTCAAGTATTCCCATTGCTTCCATTGAGCCGTCGATGACCATGCTTCCGTTCACACCGTCTTCCAACGGGGCGATGTATGCCTCTCCTGAGGGAAGATTGCCCGCCTCGCCGGGATTGCGGTAAACCCCTGTACTGGGTACACCGTTTCTTCCCTTCAGATTTAGTGTCAGAACATGTCCGTCCTTTTCGATCCTGGCCATGGATGCCTCTGTTAGCATCTGGGCATACCGCTTCGTATCAGCCTCTACCTTCCGAAAATCCGCAGTCATCGCCCCTTTTGAAAACATTTCCTCTGTGATCCCCGGCATAGTGCCGATTCTCGCACCGGCTTTTGCCGCGCCGATCCTGGCATTGGTGTGTGTCATGGAATGCTCTGTAATGCAGATTACCACATCCGATGCACACATGGCCGCTGCTATGGCGGCAGGCGGCTCTTCTCCGGAAACGCTCCGATTCTTCATGCACATAAAAAGTGCCTCGCAGTTCATACCTAAAGCGGTCTCATACACCTGGTATCCCAGATCATACTTATCCAGATCCGCGACCACCAGCACCTGCTCGCCCTCTTTTACATCCATACAGGCCATAAGGAGATTCTCTGCGCTTTCCCTGATATCCATCTCCGTTTTTCCCGTCTTCATTTCAGTTTCCTTCTTTCTGCTGCATTTTTTAACAGTTATTCTGCTTGCTTCAATCCACGCTGGATAATTTCAAAGTGTACGGCTGCAGCTTACTTATTCATGTTTATTCCCGGCCGTCTCCCAAAGTCTGCAGTTTCTTCATAGATCCGTATAGTTTCTGAATACGCGCAAATTCCTCTTCATCATAAAATCTGCACTGTTTTCTTCCATATGACTTCGCTGCCTCAATTACAAACCGGGTCGTCATTTCCACATCCGCACCATGGGTGGCTCCAGTACCGCATCCCGGTACCGCGGTCTCCGTCGTAATTGCAACACCAACCACAGGAACATCCGTGGCAACAGCCGGCTGAAGCACGCTGTTGAGGTGATAGAGGTCATTTCCGTAAGGTGTGATGTCCTGTGTGGTAATTGGAAATACATAAGGTGCTTTTCCCGTCGTTATCTCCACAATGTCCAGCAGATCCTCGCTGATTCTAAGGATATACCCCTCCTTAACGGTCGGAGATATTGCAAATCCCTTATGGTTAATCACTCGGTTTCCCTTGGTCGTGTCGACTGTCAGAATCGCATCCATATCCTCTGTAATCTCTTCGTCATTGCACTGCTGCATGCTGACCGGTGAATCCATGAAGTCCACCGGTTCATGCGGTTCCGTCGGTGCATCCGCACATACGTGTGTCACGAGAACCACATCTCCCTCCAGCGTATCCCCCTTTTTCTGCATATCCAGAAGCTTGGCTGCCGCGGTAAGTACGGTCAGTGCGCCGTCACCGTCAGACACGAAACCAATCCGTTCGGGACGCGCGCCAAGGCCGCCCAGCCTGCCGATAATTCCCAGGGTCGGCGCATCGCCGCCGCTTCTTTTTCCATTGCTTCCATGGACACATACCTTTACCACATCCGTTTTCCCCTTGTCTCCGTAAATTGGATATGCCTCCACATCCGCATCCTTCTGGATGCTTCTTAAGTATTCCTCTACTCTCCTGCCGTCGGCATTGATATCATCCAGAATATCATAGAGTTCCAGCATCTGCTTAAAAACCATTTTCTCATCCTCGCAATTTCTTATATTGTTTCTTCACATTGATTTGTGAAATCTTCTGTTATATAATTTGTTAAAACACACCCGGAGGTTTTTCATTATGAGCGTTATTACTGTGTCTGACGTTCTGCACCTGCCCTCTCTGTCCGGCGCCAGGATTAAAGCCGGTACGGACGGCCTGGACAGACAGGTAGAATATGTCAGTGTTTTTGATAATTACATCAGCGAACTGGACTTTGCATCGCTTGACACCAAATCCAGGAATTCCTTTTTTATGACAGCTTTCTATCACGGCAAGGACGATCCCCAGTACATCCTCTATGCCCTGAAGTATTTTCATGCCATTCATACCGCAGCGCTCTGCATTATTGACGAAAATATGGACGAACTGCCCGAAGAAGCTTATGCCTATGCCAATCAGTGCGGACTGCCTATATTATTTATCGACAAGGATGTCCCTTATTCCATTATTATTTCCGAGATAACGGAACAGCTGCTCTTTTACAAAAACCTGAACAGCCAGGAGGAGATTCTTGCCCAGCTGGCTGACAGGGAGCTGTCTGACAATAGAAAAGCGATGCTTATCCAGCGTCTGAATCCTTACTTTGCCAAAAATGTATTATGTTTTTACTGCCGCGTGGAAGCAGGCATGCCCCTGCCCCGTCCGGCTCTGGCCGAAAAATTCAGCCGGGACGTTTTGTTTTTTGCTGCGGGATACCGGGGAGGCATTTTGATTATCCGCTCTTTTAAGGATAATTCGCCCCATGCGATTGATAAATATATCTCACAGACTGCGGCCGCCATCTTTGAAAGCTATCCCGAATGTATGGCTGGTATCAGCAGCTGCTGTCCTCTTTACAGCCTGGGGGATGCCATTTCACAGGCGTACCATGCCGCTTCCTCCTGCCCGTACCAGCCAGGCAAAGTCATATATTTCCGGGCTCTTGGAGTACTGCGCCTCTTTTTAAAGCTGGAAGGCCACCCTGCCATAGATGAATTTTATCTGGAGACAGCGCAGCCTATTTTAGAGTATGATGAAAGATACCATTCTCATCTGATGCATACCATTCACGATTTTATTGAGAACGATATGGACTATACCAAAACAAGCAAGGCGCTCTTTGTCCATGAAAACACCATACGCTATCGGATCAACAAGGTAAAAAATATGATTCCCTACGGGCAGAGCGATACCGATTTTCTCCAGACTCTTTACATACTGTATATCATACGTAAGTTAAAGGATTATTAACGCAGCTGCGCTATTTGGACTTGAATGCCCCCAGCATGGAGTTGGCAAAATCATGCAGCGCACATCCAACCAGGGAGCCCGCGCCAAGAATCATCAGGATATCATCGTTTTTCGGATTCTTCTTAATTACAATAATACGGATGATAGTGGCAATGATGACGGTCAATCCATATATGGTTCCGCCCACCAGGATACCGGTGGCAAACAGGATTCCAACCTGGTGGTTTCCTCCTGCGATCTGAATGACGGCCCCCGGAATTGCCCAGATCGCCAGCCATTTCAATACCTCAATTGATGAACCCGCTTCAATCGTGGAGGCATATGTAGCGTTAATCGGCGGGAACAGCCCCTGTGAGAAGTATGTTTTTGCAAAGATAGCAACAATGACAAATGCCACTGCAAAACCAAGCAGCTCTGAAAAATACTGCTGTTTTCTGCCTGCCTTCTCAAACTCCGGATTTTTTCCGCTTCCTCTCAGTATATAGCCCGCTTTCAGGTCATTACCCATATCAGAGAAACACGGTCCTGTTGCCGCGGTAAAACCTGCCAGTACTGCCAGAGGGAGCTTCGGAAAACCGATCAGCATACCCAGAATTAAAAAGATGAGAGCCGTGGCAAATCCGGGAAACCATCCGGAATACATGGCGGAAACCCCTACGATCAGCTCGGATACAAGCGCCGCTACCGCTGCAAATAGTATCCATAAGATAAACATGCCCGGCTTCATCTCATACCACAGCCCCGATACAATTGCCAGTCCCAGGGCAATTACCAGATATGCGATAAATCCTTTTCCAAGAGCACTCCGCATATCTTTGATCGAAGTTCCGAACTGGCCTGCCGCCGAAGTTTCTTTATCCACTTTCTTAAACAGCATTCTGCCGCACTGGACCAGGGATATGATACCTGCCCCAATCATGATTCCATGCCCCATATAATTCAAAGCAACATGATCTGCCGCAACAAACCCTTTTCCAAAAATATCCTGTGCAATGACAAAATCATGTCCGAACACGGTAAATGCAAACGCATTGCTTTCAATAATTCCCACGATCAGGGCGCCTACACCGAATGCTCCGATAGCCAGTACGCTTCCCACCCATGCAACGCCGAATAAATCCATGGGTATTCCGGCCATAGCCCCTGCCCATCCGGCAACAGCGCCGATCACAAGCAGCCCGGCACGTTTTCCCTTTCTGACAGTCGCAAGAATCGTCTCAGCCGTGGCGATTCCAGGAGGCCACGGTGCATCGGCAGGAAACATCGGCGATCCGAATGACTTGTATAAAATTGTAGCATCTACAATCGTTGCAAGTGTAACACCGATCAGCATCGGATACATGAATTCCGTGTATCCCATAATATAAGGAACACCGATCGTCAGCAGCATACAGTTTGCCGCCGAGAATGTTGCCCCTGATGTCGATGTCTGTACCAGATTCTGGCAATGGATATTCTTAAATTTTTTCAAAAACCGGATGGGTATCTGACTGATCAGAACTGCAAGCAGCGCTCCCACCACAGAAGTATCCGGGGCCACCCCCGTATGTGTCAATACCTGCATCCCTACGATAGCTCCCAGCACACTGGCTATGACGGCTATTATAAAAATGCCCGGTTCCATTAATTTTGGCATTTCTTTGGAGTACTGTTCCAGTATCTCTTCGGAGCTGCCATTTTCTCTGTTGTCACTCATTATTCTCTCCTTTCCCTTTTGCACGATTTACACCGGATAGCGTGTAAACATAGTAATAATTATACAATTTTTCTTATTTTTATGCTTTGTTGATTTCTACAATAATTTGATATTTATTTTTGTAGGATTCAGGAATTGACGATTTTTTCATACGGCTTATGATGTAAGTATACCCAAAGGGCACCCCGTAACACATGCCCTGCGGGCGGTTACGCAGCGTTTGGCTGTCCAAAATACAAATTAAAATAAAAGGAGCAACACCTATGATATTTGACAAAGAATCCATACAGGATCTGCTGATCGGCAGCCTTCTGCTCGGAGGCGGTGGCGGAGGCTGCCCCAAAGAGGGGGCGGAACGCGCACTATCTGCACTGAAACTTGGAAACGTAGAATTGATTACTATTGAAGAATTAAAAGAGCGAAGCAGTGACGGCTGTATCGTCACGATTTCCGGAGTTGGTTCTCCTGCTTCGGACACTGCATATTATTCAGACGATGTATATCCCAGGATTCTGGAGCTGCTGGGCACACAGTCCGAAACCCCGATTGCAGGATTTATTTCCTGTGAACTGGGGGCTTCCTCCTCGTTTGAACCATTTATCCCCGCCGTGCTCTCAGGGCTTCCCATCATCGACGCGCCCTGTGACGGCCGCGCACACCCGCTCGGAGTCATGGGCTCTCTTGGCCTGGAGAACTCCGGACAGACCGTCATCCAGGCTGCAGCAGGCGGAAGACCGGAAAATAAAACATATACCGAATTAACAGTAAAAGGTACTGTCGAGAATACAGCCTCACTGGTTAGAAATGCGGCTCATCTGGCAGGAGGAGCAGTCGCCGTAGCGCGCAACCCCGTTTCCATCCCCTACCTGGAAACTCACGCCGCAGCCGGCGCGTACGCCCAGGCTATAAAGCTGGGCCGCGCGTACCGCACCGCTGCTTCACCCGCCCTGGCCATAGAAGCCGCCCTTTGCCAGTTAAACGGCAGAATCCTCTGTACCGGAACCGTAGAAAACTGTACCCTCGAAACCCGCAATGCCCTGGATTACGGAACCTTCCGTATCTCCACTGCCTCTATTCCTTGCCAGATTGGTTTCTGCAACGAATATATGTACGCAGCCATCGGTGGGGAACGGCTTGCCGTCTTCCCCGACCTCATCACAACAATTGAAACCAACACAGGCAGAATCATCGCCTCCGCAGACATACAAGAGGGAATGGAACTGACCGTAATCAGCGCACCCAGAAGTGAGCTTAAGCTTGGTGCGGGACTGTTAAACAAACAGAACTATCTTCCATTAGAGGGGGTTTTGGGGGAGTGAGTTTTTTTTAGAAGGGGGCGCTGTGCGGAAGTGGAAGATGCCTCTCCTGGATGCGGTATTAGGGCATAAGCGCCGCTAATCAAAATCGGAACCGGCATGGTGAACACCGCGGACACTTGCGAGAATTCTGATGAATTCTCACTGCGGGTCTGCTTGCTTCCAGGCCTTGTGGGCCTGGAAGCAGTTCACATGCCGGTTCCGATTTTGATGAAGCGGCGCTAATGCCCTAAAAGACGCATCCAGGAGAGGCATCTTCCACTTCCGCACAGCTGGTCTCATCCAAACTGTAGTAAAACCACTCTCCACGGGGGAACATTGGCGGGAGCAGCGGATTGAATCGAACTGGTGATACGTTGATTGTGCCAGGAAATTTTTGTATATATGGAACAGTTATCATAATTTGAATGTAAACTGTGACAATATGAGTTTTGTATTGTAGCCGAGATCCACACAAGACTTTATTACTACACCTTAATATTATGATCCGCAATTTACATCTTACCTTTCCCCGTTTTATCCCCTCCCGTGCAGCGTTCTCCTGCCGCCGGCCGCAGCGCAGCCTGAGGAAATCGGGATGTTTTGATGCTGTCCGGGAAGGCTTATGCTGATTTTGGAAGCCTCTAGCGGGTCGTAGAATTGCTTACTGCGAAAAAGCCGCATCTTATGGAGGATAATTGATCTCCAAATCAATTATCCAGAGCGTCTGAGCTTAGAAAGCATCGGCTTTCTAAGTGAATACGCTCGGTTCCATAAGATGCGGCTTTTTCGCAGTTAGCAATTCTAGACTAAGCGGCCGGTTTCCAAAATCAGCATAAGCCTCCCCGGACAGCATCAAAACATCCCGATTTTCTCAGGCGGCCCCCCCTTAAGCCTCCACTACAAAGACATCTTTGCCAAGTCCGCACCAGGGGCACACCCAGTCGTCCGGCAGGTCTTCGAATGCTGTTCCTGGCTCGATCCCGCTATCCGGGTCTCCCTCCTCCGGATCATATACGTAGCCGCATGGTTCACACACATATCTTTTCATCTGAAATTCCTCCTCTATTTATTTAACATCATAGTATCATAATACTTCTATAAGTATTTTCTTCCAGCACCAGTTTTATACCCCGATTCATTACCCTTTCCAAAAACCCCCGTAAAATAAAGCAAAATGTTACTATTCACGGCCTATGAGCTGTGCATAGTAACAGTAAAATCTTAACATTTACATCCCATCTTCCAAATGCTATACTAATAGTTATCCAAAAAAGAAAGAGGTCAAACTATGTTCCGTCTATGGGGAAAAGAAATTAAAGACAATAAAATGCTCCGCGACACTGTCATCTGCGACGAGACAGATGACACCCGCACCCACAAAATTTTCAACGCTCTCGACGCTATCTGCTACGAATTCGATCTAAGCAAGCCCATCTGGCTGGACACCACAATAGCCGAATTCAAACGCCACGCCAAAACCCGCTTCTACCAGGACAACTTCGTAGACTCCATAGATTTCGACTACCTCGAAATCCAAATCATCGAAGAAGATTAGTTCTGTTTAACAGCAAGTTAATTATTATTCGAGGTAACTAGATTCTCCCCTCTAGCCACTCCGCCTCAAAAGAATCCCCTCCGCCCTCCCGTCACCCGCCAGGATGCAGGATGCACCCAGCGGTATGTTCCCGCCAGGCGGCAGAAGCAGCGTGAAACGGATATAAGAGGTTCTGGCAACATTGGATCCGCTGTTAGCAGGAGTTAAGGAAAAAAGAAGGAAAAACGGGGTAAAACTTGTAATTCCGAATTACAAGTTTTCCTGGCCCCAGCGCGTGAAGCCATCAAGGCTTCACGTGATGTGGCCGGGTCGCCCCGGTTTTCCTTCTTTTTTCATTTACTCCTGTTTACAGCCGCTCCTGTTGCAAGAACCTCTTATATCCGTTTCACGCTGCTTCTGGCACCTGGCGGGGACATACCGCGCCCCCTTCTACTCATTGCGGATAGCCGCCAGGGGACTCAGCCTCATTGCTCTCAGCGCCGGGAAGTATCCTGCCGCCATCCCCACGAACACCGCGAACACCAGAGAAGCCATTACCAGCCACGGCGGGATATAAGAAATATTTCCGTCAAGTCCCATGGCGCTTCCATTACCCGTAAGGAAGTTTATAACAAAAGACATAATAAAGCTGAGTATATTACCTGCTACACCTCCGATAAAGCCGATAAATGCAGCCTCCAGCAAGAACATCTGCTTAATATTCCTGAGTCCGCATCCCAGAACTTTTATAACACCAATTTCTTTTGTCCTCTCATAAATGGACATCATCATTGTATTAGCAATTCCGATGGCAGCAACCAGAAGGGAAACTGCACCGATTCCTCCAAGCACTGCCTGAACCATAGCAAACTGTTTTTTCATGCTTTCCATATATTCTGCATTCGTTGTTACCTGGAATCCCATGTTTCTGATAACGGATGACAATGCATCCACATCGTCGATATCTTCCGCCTGCACTGCCGCAGAGGAATACACGAACTGTTTATACGGCTTGCCTGACTTGGTACTTGGCTGTCCGGGTATCACGCGTCCCCTGAATTCACGTTTGAGCAGATCTTCCAGCTTATTGATGTCGCAGTAGACATAGTAATAATTAGCATTGTAACTTTCCATATCTCCCGCCACAACACCGCTTGCCTTTACCACATGCTTTTTCGGAGGAAGCTTGGAAGTCTGGGAACCGCTTCCGCCATTTTCTCCCCCGCCGGATGCGCCCATACTGTTGTTCTGGCTCTGAAAATATCCGTCCTGATCCAGAATCAGGAACATCTGGTCATTTGCCAGGTCAACGTCCGGTACTTTTCCTGTTTCCCAGTACCCCTTCCCGGTTGACTTTTCATAGAATGAGGTCAGCACACCATTTCCAAATACCAGTTCCAGACTGGAACTGTTTGGGTCCGGAAGCCTTCCGCCCTCAGCAAGTTCGATATTCTGCTTTTCCAGAGCTTCAGGGGTCATTCCCTTCAGCTGCAGGTAACCCATATACTTTCCCTTCAGCGCAATTGCGCTGAGTTCCAGTACTGGATCTGCACTCTTTACATGTTCCAGCTGCCTCAGCTGCTGGATTACATCGTCAGTTATATACTTATTAGGTTCCTCCTGATCGCCAGAGCTTCCCCCCATGCTGACATACATCCCGCCTTCGCTCTGTTTTCCGGTTACAGTCAGGCTCGTCATGCCTCCCGACTGCTCCACCTCACGGTACATCGACTCCTGCATTCCGAGCCCAAGCGATATCATAACTACGATGGATGCTGTTCCGATCACGACTCCCAGGATGGTCAGAAAAGTACGCAGTTTTCTGCGTTTGAGGTTGCCACTACTCATCCTCAGTAAATCGATCCACCTCATCCACCAAGTCCTCCTCTTCTACAGACTCCTTCTTTTTCTTTCTTTTCTTCATGACTATGATAATAACTATGACCGCTGCAACGACCACTACAGCGATTATGGCAGGTACCAGCGGAAACCCTTTCTCTTCCGGCATCTCTGCCATTGTTGTTATATCCATCGGCGCCTGTTCCGGGGTGATCTGCAGTGAAAATTCCTTTTCGACTGTAGAGGCCTTTCCCGCATCATCTTCGTAGGAAACAATCATCTTGAACTTCTGGTTACCCGCTGTTTCCTGCATGGCGGTCACGATTCCGTCTATTGAGCCGGTTGCTCCGGAATCTACATTTCCTACGAATACTTCTTTTGCTTCAATTCCTTCCCCTTCAAACTTCACTTTTACATTGTACAGCTTAATTCGTCCTGTATTATAAAGGCTGCATGTAATATTGGCCTCTTCTCCAACTGCCACTGCCTCCGGTGCAATTTCCAGCTCACTGAATTCAAATCTTGCCGCCTGTTTCACTGGAATAGCCAGACTGGAAGAGCTTTCATACTGTGTTGCGCTGCTGTCCTCGTATTTCATGGACATGGATATACTGTACGGTTTTTGTACCAGATCTGCCCTGGCGTTCAGGTCAATAGAAATGTCCTGGGTTCCGCCTGCCGGAATACTGTCCAGATAAATCGTGCTGGATCCGGAGGATGGCAGAAATGCCGGCGCCTCCGCAGCTCCCTCTGTCCCTGAGGACGGCGCCTGCAGGTCAAACAGCATATTGGATACCGCTGTTCTTGTAGATGTATTTTTCAGATGTACAATCAGCTTGAAATCGCTTCCGGCATTTACAGCGCCTGGATCTGTATTAAAACCTGTTACAATAACACGCGGAACGGAATTATTTCCGGAAGGTGCTTCACCACCGCCTCCTCCGCTTGTAATCACAGGTTCATTATTAGAAATACCACCGTTGTCCTGAGGCTCCTCCGGGGTATTCGGCTCTTCCGGGGTATTCGGTTCCTCCGGAGTATTCGGATCCTCCGCCGGTTTCTTCTTTTCCAGTGTTTTTACGTAAACATACTTTGTTGTCTCATACTGCTGTTTTCCATCATTGCAGGTAATCTGAAACGTAAGTTTGTAATTCTTTTCGCCGGCATCTGCACGTACGGTCAGATTATCCAGTTTTGTTTCCACGGTCTCCCCCACTGGGATATCTACTGGAGGAAATTCATTATTCAAATTTTTTATCTCAAAAGGCCATGCAGAAGCATCATCAATAATGGGCGCTATTTTAACATTCTTCGCATCCGCTGTGCCCTCGTTCTTAAGTTGTATCAGCAGTTCCTGCTTTTTGTCCCCTTCCGTATAAACCGGGGTTTCCTGTGATTTACCAATTGACAATACTATATCCGGTATCGGTCCGGTCTCATCTGCCGCCCGTACCCCAACCGGCAGTATCATAGCAGCCATCAGCGCAAGACTCATTGCGATTCCTGCAGTTTTCTTAAACAGTTTCATGTTCCTTGTCCTCCCTCTTTTTACGGTTGTCTTCTATTTTTACGATCTTCCCATCGATTATATGGAAAATTCTGTCTGCATATGTAGCCAGATGGTTGTCATGCGTTACCATAACCAGCGTTTTCTTCTGCTCCCTGACTACCCTCTGCATTAAGGTCATAACCTCTTCCGACGTATGCGAATCCAGATTGCCGGTTGGCTCGTCGGCAAAGATTATCTTTGGATCCACAACCAGCGCGCGGGCGACGCCAACTCTCTGCTGCTGACCTCCTGACATCTGGTTCGGCAGATGCCTCTTATGCTTTTTCAGATTCACCAGGTCCAGCATCTTGTCAGCCTTCTTCAGGCGGCTCGCCCGTCCCTCTCCACGGAAGCTCAGCGGTAATGCAACATTCTCAAGTGCATTCATCGTTCCGATCAGATGGAATGACTGGAAAATGAATCCGACGTTTTCACGCCTGAACTTTACAAGGCCGTCCTCATTCAGCGTCTCCATGTGCTGTCCACCGATTATAACTTCACCTTTGGTTGGCTTTTCCAGTCCGGCAAGCATATTCAGAAGAGTGGATTTGCCTGAGCCGGAGGTCCCTACAATCGCGCAGAATTCACCTTCATATATCTCAAAGTCCACACCGTTGAGAGCACGTACCACAGAATCGCCTACACGGTACAGTTTGTATAAGTTTTTAATCTCGATGACCTTATCCACAGTGCCCCTCCTTTATCCCAATATTTTCAACTTACATCATACTTATGAAATCAAAATATTTCTATATAGAATTTGTTAATATTTTCTTAATATTATCCGCATTAAATTCTTTTCAATAAATGATGGATTTTAGCAGCATTTTATACAAAACCGCGTAAGTTTTAATGCTTTCATTTGTTTAATTAATGAAGGAGCTAATCTCCTCACCTTTTTAGCTCCTTTCCCACCACATACGTTAGGCCCGGATCCATTAGGTATCCGGGCTGTTTTTCTCAATAATGTTAATTTTTTCTTTTATCTTCTGATATATCTCATCTTCGTCTAAGTTTATTTTCCCCTCTGTATTGATATACTCAGAAAAAAAATCGGGTGTTATCCTGAAAAATTCGTTCTGTGATTCCGGTGGCAGATCGGATATGAACCTGTCGTAAAATTCGAAATCATCCATCATAATAAAATCCCAAAACCGTTTCTGCTGCTCTTCTGTCATAGTGTGTTTATCCATCTTGACCTCCCCCCATCCCTCTCTTGTGGTTTTATTATATTCGTAATTGCGAAGATATTCAAGTATAAGAATTTGAATTATGCTTATCCTAAAAAAGAGGTGGTGCCATGATTGATTACTCTCCATTCTGGGAAACTCTGGACAATTCTAAAGAAAATTGGTATACACTGACTACGAAATACCATTTATCCAGCAGCACTCTATACCGTTTAAAACACGGCCAGGACATAAGCATGAAAACAATAAACGACCTTTGCCGAATACTCAACTGCAATATTCAGGACATAGCGAGGTATCTTCCCTCAGAAACCGATCAGGAGCTCTAATAAAGTATCCGCCGAAAGCGTAGTGAAGCATCCACTTCCATTCCGGGGGTATTCGTGTGCGTATGAGTCCCACAAAACAAAAACCACATCGGATTGGAAGGCTAAAGCTCTGCTTTGAAAAACAGAGCTCAGCCTTCCAATCCAATGTGGTTTTTATCTTGTGAGACTTCATAAACAGCCGGGCTCTGGCCGGGGACAAGGACGTTCCCCTACATACAGCAATAGTCCTGCCCTGATCCCGGATTCCCCCTTACTCTATCTGCCAGTCGACAGGTTCCACTCCATGGCTGCGCAGAAATTCATTGGTCTGGCTAAAAGGCCGGCTTCCGAAGAATCCTCTGAACGCAGAAAGGGGACTTGGATGCGGCGCCTGCAGGATCAGATGCTGCGGATTATTCAGCATGCTCTTCTTACGCTGTGCCGGGCTTCCCCACAGGATGAATACGATCGGTCTGTCCTGGCCGTTCAGGGCCATGATTGCTGCATCCGTGAATTCTTCCCAGCCGATACCGCGATGGGAATTTGCCTGATGGGCTCGAACCGTAAGTACGGTATTCAGCATCAGAACACCCTGCTGCGCCCACTTTGTCAGACAGCCATGGCTGGGTATGGTACATCCCAGGTCGTCATGCAGTTCCTGGTATATGTTGACCAGGGACGGCGGGACTTCCACACCCTTTTTTACGGAAAAGCAGAGGCCGTGGGCCTGTCCGTCATTGTGGTAGGGGTCCTGCCCCAGAATTACCACTTTGACATCCTTCAGCGGAGTCAGGTGAAATGCATTAAAAATGTCATTTGCAGGCGGAAATATCTTCCGGGTCCTGTACTCCTGATTCACGGTCTCAAATAATTTTTTATAGTAAGGTTTTTTAAATTCCCCCGCTAAAGCTTCATACCAATCGCCATTCAATCCAGACATATTTATTCACTCCTAAGCTTACATTTTTATCCAGAGCGTGTTTGAAAATTCATTGCAGCAATATTCAAACACGCTCAATCGTACAGTTTTAATCCACCCGGTTCTTTCACAGAGTGCGGCTGCGTCTTAAAGCCGTACTGAAACGCCCTCTTTCCGCAGGTATTCTTTTACTTCTTTTATCTCCAGCTCTTTATAATGGAAGAGGGACGCCGCCAGCGCCGCATCGGCTTTTCCGTCCGTGAGAGCTTCCTTGAAATGTTCCAGCGTCCCCGCTCCGCCGGAGGCGATCACAGGAATGGATACCTGCTCCGCCACGGCACGCGTAAGTTCCAGATCATAACCGGCTTTTGTACCATCGCAGTCCATACTGGTCAGAAGAATCTCACCGGCACCCAGGCCGTCTGCTTTTTTTGCCCACTCCAGAGCATCCATTCCGGTGTCAATCCGGCCGCCGTTTTTATAGATGTTCCAGCCGCTGCCGTCCGCACGCCGTTTCGCGTCAATCGCCACGACCACACACTGGCTGCCGAACTTTACGGCCGCATCATGTATCAGCTGCGGATTATTGATAGCAGAAGAATTGATAGAGATCTTATCTGCTCCTTCTCTGAGCAGCGCCCGAAAATCCTCCACAGTACGGATTCCTCCGCCTACGGTGAACGGGATAAACACACACTGAGCCACCTTACGTACCATGTCCACCACGGTTTCCCTCGCGTCAGAAGAAGCCGTAATATCCAGAAATACGAGTTCATCCGCACCTGCTTTATCGTAGGCCTTTGCAATCTCCACCGGATCACCGGCATCGCGCAGATCCACAAAATTGACGCCCTTCACTACTCTGCCGGCGTTGACATCCAGACAGGGAATAATTCTTTTTGTAAACATTACACTTCCTCCCGGTTGAGTTCTACAAAGTTTTTCAGTATCTTCAGACCCACTTCACTGCTCTTTTCCGGATGAAACTGGCAGCCAAATATATTGTCCTTTTCAACCGAAGCATGGATATGGGTGCTGTATTCTGTGGACGCTTTCACAATCGACTCCTCTTTCGCCTTCAAATAGTATGAATGTACAAAATAGACATAAGACTGTTCCTCTATACCGCGAAACAGTCTTCCGCCGTGCTCAAGGTGCAGAGAATTCCATCCCATATGCGGTATCTTCAGGCCTTCCTGATCCGGGATCTTTAATATCTCGCCTTCCAGCAGGCCGAGACCCTCGGCTCCCGGCGCTTCATCACTTCTCTCGAACAAAAGCTGCAGCCCGAGGCAGATCCCCAGAAAAGGAGTCCTCTTTGCCGCAACCTGGCGGATCACCTCATCCAGCCCTGCACGCTTCAGATTCTCCATGGCATCGCCAAATGCCCCTACGCCGGGAAGAATCACCTTTTCTGCCTTTAGAATCCGCTCCGGATCACCGGTAACTTCGACTTCGTGTCCCAGTAACAATAGCGCCTTCTCTACGCTTTTGATGTTTCCCGCATCATAATCAATCATTGCTATCATAATATGTAAACTCCTCTACTCTTTCCCTGTCTTTTTGCTTTTCCCGGTCTTCACTACAGGCACCTGCGTTTTATCCACCGCATCCAGGTTGTTTATATACTTTTTTGTCTCTTTTACGATCACCGGTGACAGTAATAGGACTGCAATCAGGTTCGGTATGGCCATAAGCGCATTCAGTGTATCCGCAATCAGCCAGACCAGATTCAGAGATACAACCGGCGCGATTGCCGCTACGATTATATAGAGGAGCCGGTAAGGAATTAATCCCTTTTTACCCGCAAAATACTCTACGCAGCGCTCTCCATAATAAGCCCAGCCCAGGATCGTGGAATATGCAAATGAAATAATCCCGACTACCAGAATAATCGGCCCTACATAAGGAATCTGGGCAAACGCTTTGGATGTCAGTATCCCGCCATTGGCAATTTCATTTGCATTGATTGCCGGATTCTTCATAATCGTTGATACCAGTACCAGCCCAGTCATCAGACAGACTACTACCGTATCCCAGAATGTACCAGTGGAAGATACCAGTGCCTGGCGCACAGGGTTTCTCGTCTGAGCCGCCGCTGCTGCTATCGGTGCAGACCCCATACCGGATTCATTGGAAAACAACCCTCTGGCCACTCCATACTGCATGGCAAGGCGGATTCCGCCGCCCACCAGTCCGCCGGCAGCCGCCCCGGGTGTAAATGCAAGTTTGCAGATGGTTGTTACGGCCGGAATGATATAGTCATAATTAATCCCCAGAATAATCAGACAGCCAATCACATAAAACACCGCCATAAAAGGAACCAGCTTTTCGCATACTCTTGCAATACTTTTAATTCCGCCGAATATAACAATTGCAGTCATAAATGCGGTAATAAGCCCGATAATCCATGGCTGGATCCCCAGGTTTTCCTCACAGATCGCAGCGATGGCGTTGACCTGTGTCGCGCATCCGATCCCAAAGGATGCAAAGCCTGCCAGAAAAGCAAAAATTAATCCCAGCCAGCGCATGTTCAGCCCACGCTCCAGAGCATACATTGCGCCACCCTGCATTCTTCCATCTTCCGTTTTGACACGGTATTTCACCGCAATCAGGGATTCCCCATACTTTGTGGCTATACCGAACACTCCGGTCAGCCAGCACCAGAGAACTGCACCAGGGCCCCCAAGCGCCACGGCAGTTCCCACGCCAATGATATTTCCCGTACCGATTGTAGAAGCAAGCGCTGTCGTCAATGCCCCAAACTGACTGACCTCACCTTCTGCATTCGGGTCTTTTGTAACCGATAATTTAATCCCTTTCGAAATCGTCTTTCTTTGAATAAAGCCTGTACGGATCGTTAAAAATAAGTGGGTACCAAACAGCAGGGCGATCATCCCCCAGCCCCACACTTTGGAATTCACATATTGGACCGCTTCGTTTACTACATCAAACATGATTTTCTCCTCTCTCATCCTCTCAATGACATTCCGGAATGAAAAAAAGAAAACACACCCGGCCTTATGTCCCCGCCGGCGGGACCGCTGTAAACAGCGGTATATGTAACGAGTAAGGCATACATAATACCGACCGTTGCCAGTTGGCACAATGTATGCCTTAATAGTAGCTATTTTACAGCATTTTGCATCGCTTTTCAAGTTTTTCAGCTATGGAGCCGATTAAATCCCCTCTATACGCAGTAACAGCTCAGGCAAGTCTGAACTGTTACTGATCATGATTGATCATGTTTTTCAGGCGCGGCCAATAAAGACATCGTCTCCGAATCCGGCGAGTTTGTGCTCTCTGCGCACTCCATATCCAGCTCAAACCAGAATTCGACGCCGTTTTCAAAATTATTCACGCCGTAGTCCTGGTGGAAGGACTCCATTATCGCTTTTACGATAGACAGGCCAATTCCATTCCCGCCGTATTCCCGGGTATGAGCCTTGTCCACTTTATAAAACTTATCCCACAGCTTATGCAGATCTTCTTCCGGTATGGGGTTACCGCTGTTGAATACAGATACCCTTACCGTTCTTCCCCTGGATATTACCCGGATTTCGATACGCTTTTCGTTATCCACATGATGGATCGCATTGGTTAAATAATTTCTGACTACCTGTTCCGTCTTGAATTCATCCGCCCAGACGTATACCTTCTCATCCGCGATAAAGTCTACGGAAGCCCCTGCCTGCAGAATCAGTATCTCGCAGCTTGAGAGTACTCCCTGTATCAGCCCGACAATATCAAAGCGTTCGAATTCCAGTTCCTGAGAGCCGAATTCCAGTTGGTTCAGAATCAGAAGATTTTTCACCATCTGGTTCATCTTCGCGGCTTCATCCATGATGACATCACAGTAGAACTCCCGGCTTTCGGGATCTTCGTTGACCCCTTCTTTCAGCCCCTCCGCGTAACCCTGGATCAGAGCGATGGGAGTCTTCAGCTCATGGGAAACATTCCCCAGGAACTCGTTGCGCATGTCCTCCAGTCTGTCTTTCTGCTCTATATCTTTCTGCAGCTGGTTATTTGCGCTCTTCAGCTCCGATATCGTCTTCTCCAGACGTGAGGACATAATATTGAAATTCCTGCCCAGCACCCCAATCTCATTATCACCGCCGCTTGTATATTTTGCCTCAAAATCCAGCCTCGCCATACGCTGGGACAGTACTGCCAGTTCTTTGATCGGCTCCGTAATCTTCCGGGAGAAAAAGCATACGAGAATCCCGCCCAGAATTACTGCAATTACCCCCATATAGACAAGAAACTTATTGGCCAGGCTGGCGCTCTCTCTGATACTTTCCAATGGACTCTGCATAATGAAAAGAGAACCATCCGAGAACTCACCCCAAATCTCAAGATATTCTGTCTGATTCGTAAAATCTTTCGTCTTGCAGATCTGATAGTAATCCGTATTTTTCAAAACCTTTTTCGAGTTCTGGCTTTTATCAAACAAATAGGACAGCAGCTTGACATAGAGAGGGCCATTTCCGTCCCACACGGTCGAAAATACAAGTGTCCCGTCGTTTTGTATAACGAGCGCCGCGATATTTGTCCGCTCCGTCTGTCGTACGAGTTTTTCATACACTGACTTTGAGCTAATCTCCCCGCTGCGGATCTCTTTGTCAATGGAATTGTACATACTCAACAGATCTGCCTGCTTGTGCACCGTGTAATACTGTGCCAGGAATCCTGAATTCACCGCAAAGAGCAGAATAAGTATAAATATAATCAACCCGACAAAGATAACCATCATCTGCCGTCTTATTGATTGTTTCATCCTTCTACCTCGAACTTATATCCCATGCCCCAGATCGTCTTAATATAGTCGCCCTTCTCTCCCAGCTTGCTCCTCAGCTTCTTCACATGGGTATCTATGGTACGCGCATCCCCAAAATAATCGTAATTCCACACATTGTTCAGTATCTTCTCTCTTGACAGGGCAATTCCCTGATTCTCCACAAAATAGGACAAAAGCTCAAACTCTTTGTAGCTTAAATCTATGGTTTTGTCCCCGATCTTTACAATATGTGCAGCCCTGTCAATCACAATCCCGCCGGCATCCATGACATCCCCGGAATCTGTGCTCTGTGTTCTGCGGAGGATGGCTTCTACTCTGGCCACCAGGATCTTTGGGCTGAATGGTTTGGATATATATTCGTCCACGCCCAGGTCAAACCCCTGGAGTTCGTCACGCTCATCCGAGCGGGCCGTCAGCATGATGATCGGAACCTTGGAATGTTCCCGGATCTCCCGGCATACCTGCCAGCCATCCATCTTCGGCATCATGACATCCAGAATCACCAGCGAGATATCCTTATCTTCATAAAATAAATCCATAGCCTCCATGCCGTCGCCCGCCTCAAGTACCATATATCCTTCTCTCGTCAGGAAATCCTTTACGAGCTTGCGCATCCTGCTTTCATCATCCACAACTAAAACTTTGATTTTCTCCATTTTAATCGTCTCCTATCTGTTCTTTTTCCCGTTCTTATTCCTTTTTTGTATCATAACAGGTAAATTTGATGAAACTGTGAATTTGCGGGCTTTTCGGGCACTTTTCCCCGTCATCCGCTTTTATTCCACGCTCTTCAGAGATTCCACCATATCGATCCGTTTCAGCTTGAAATACATCACTCCGTTTACAAAGAGAGAGAATCCCATGGTAATCAGAAAACTGTACACATAACTGCTAAAGTCAATATTTCTTCCGAACATAGCAGAATCAATCTCCACAGTCACAATGACAAACTGATGCAGTATCCTACCAAGCAATATGCCCACTGCAGAACCGACTACCGTCAGGATTATATTTTCACGGTAAACATAGGCTGATACCTCATTGTCAAAAAACCCGAGAACTTTCAGTGTGGCCAGTTCCCGCTTTCGTTCTGTAATGTTGATATTATTCAGATTGTACAGAACTACAAATGCCAGCATTCCCGCCGATATAACAAGCACCACCAGCACAATATCCAGGCTGCCCAGCATGTCATCCAGCTGCTGCTGCATATTGTTCGTATAGCTGATGCTCAGAGCGCCTTTTGTCTCCAGAATGGACTCCCCAACTTTTTCAAGCTCATCCATCCTGCCCTCTTTCATCGTATAATAGATGGAGTTATACTCCGGCGCTTCTCCATACAGTTGTTTATAAAGGTCAGGTGTCAAATAAATATAATGTCCGATATAGTTTTCACATATCTGCGCAATCTTAACCTGAAGTTCACCCTTCACATCGTCTTTTATGCTGACCGTATCACCCACGCCTGCATCCAGCATCTTTGCCGTTTTTTCGGATATAATCGCTCCGGTATTGTCCAGCTTATAGTGTTCATCCGTTATACGGTTTTTAAAGATGACAAATTTGGAGAACTCATCCAAATCCTTCGGCACATTCAAATACACATCTTTCGTTGTCTTTCCATGTGTAACCTCAACCTGCTGGAGGAAGTTCTCTGCCGTGTCATCCACCCGTTTATCGGATGCCAGTTTATTATACGTTTCCTCTTTTTCATCCGCGGAAGCATCTTCTTCCAATATAACATTTCCATCATAAAGCTGGATCTCTCCATACTGGAGCACCGCGATGTCAAAGATTGAATCCTTCAGCCCAAATCCGACCAGAAGCAGAGCCATGCAGCCTCCGATTCCGAATACGGTCATGAAAAACCGTTTCTTATATCTGATCAGATTCCGCACAGTCGCCTTCCAGATAAAGCTTAGCCGCTTCCATAAAAACGGAATCCTCTCCAAAAACACCCGCTTGCCCTGCTTTGGTGTGGGCGGTCGCATCAGCTCCGCCGCCTGTTCCCTCAACTCATGAAAACAGGAGAAAATCGTAGCAAGCAGTGTGCATGCCAGGGCCGCAAGTGATGCCGCCATACCGTAATACATGTTGTATGGGGTCAGTACGGTATCCATGTGCTGATACATAATTCCATAGGCTGTAATGATAATATAGGGCAGTATCTTCTCTCCGACCAGGATTCCAAATGCGCTCCCGCTCACAGTTGCAAGACATGCATAACCGATATATTTGCCCGCAATAGAATGTCGTTCATAGCCAAGCGCCTTTAATGTTCCGATCTGGGTTCTCTGCTCTTCCACCATACGCGTCATGGTCGTCAGGCTGATCAGTGCCGCCACAAGGAAGAACAGTACCGGAAACACCTCCCCAATGGCCTTCATACGGTCTGCATTTTCCCCGTAGCTTGTGTATTCGGTCAGAGTGCTTCTGTCATAAATATACCACTTGGCATGCTCAATCTTGCTGATATCCTTCTCGGCATCCTTGATTTTTTTCTCGCCGTCTTTTATCTTCGTATCTGCTTCGGATTTAGCATCCTCGTACTCTGCCTGTGCATCGTTCAGTTCCTGCTCTTTTGATGCAAGTTCGCTCTCTCCTGCCGCAAGGTCAGACTGTGCCTGTTCTATCTGTAGCCAGCCGTCATTGATCTGCTGCTGGCCGGAATCCAGCTGCCCCTTTGCCTCGTCGAGCTGGGCGCGGGCCGCCTCGATCTGGGCATCTCCTTCCGTAATCTTGGCGTACATCACCTGCAGTGTATATTGGGTCTGCTCATCGGTCAGCCCGCTTGATGCAAGTGCATCATACTGGGCCTTCACCTGGTTCAGTTCCTCTACCTTGCCATTCAGCACTTCGACCTGCGCGTTCAGGTCCTCGTACCCCTGGTTGATCTCATCTTGTTTCTGGATCAGCTGGCTGCGTGAATCCTCCAGCTGTGCATAGCCGTTGGATATCTCCGCCTTTGCATTCTCCAGCTGGTTTCTGCCGTCATCCAGCTTTGCTTTTGCATCGTTTAATTTTTGATCTGCCTCGGTTTTCGCATCTTCCAGCTCTTTTTTTGCATCGTTGAGCTTATTCTCAGCCTCATCTACAATCTCCTGATACCGGGCGTCTTCTCTTGTTTTGCGGATCTTCTCCACTTCATCTATAGCAGTGTCTATATGGTCATCATATTCATCCGTGAACGCTGTCAGCTCTTTTGCCCCGTCCACAGCAGCATACATCTCCGTATACACATCCAGATCAAAGCTGTCCGGTAAAACGCTGACAAACCCGCTGACAGAACCGGTGCCGATCGTGCTGCTGCCGCGATGAAAAGAGATATAGCACGGGCTGCTGACCGTCCCCACAATGGTGTAGGTATCCGTCTTTAGTGTATCGGTGATCTTATCCTCTGTCCCTGATAAAAACGTAATCTTATCGCCGACCTCGTATCCGCTCCCCGTCAGAAAGTCTATGTCTACAACACACTCGTCCGCTGCTTTTGGCAGCCGCCCTTCCTCCACTACCAGTTGATTCATGGACGGCAGCAGCGAAGAAATATGTACCACCTTTTTGCTGTCATTCACAGAACAAAGAGCATCTGCCGAATAGCCGGCCTCCACGTGCTCAATACCGTCCACCTTCTCCAGGGCTTTCAGGTCGTCGTCTGTTAGGCCCAGAGTGCTGACCACCTTAATATCCATCAGGTTCTGCCTGTCAAAATATGCGTCCCCTGAAAGACGCATATCCGGTTCCGCAGAGCGGATGCCCGAGAAAAACGCAACCCCGATTGCCACTATGAAGAATATCGAGAGAAACCGGCCCAGGCTTCTGCGGATCTCCATGTAAAAATCTTTTCTAAGTGCTTTCCTGCTCATATGCATGCCCTACCATTCTATTTGGTCAATTGATACCGGATTGGGATTCTGTTCCATGCCGGATACTTTTCCGTTCTTAATGCGGATCAGCCGGTCTGCCATCGGCGCCAGCGCTGAATTATGTGTGATGACGATGACCGTCATGCCCCGCTCCCTGCACATGTCCTGGAGCAGTTTTAAGATTGATTTGCCCGTATTATAGTCCAGAGCTCCGGTTGGCTCATCGCACAGCAGAAGCTTTGGATTCTTAGCCAGCGCCCTGGCAATGGATACACGCTGCTGCTCTCCCCCGGACAGCTGTGCCGGGAAATTGTCCAACCGGTCTCCCAGCCCAACTTCCTCCAACACCTCCCTGGCGTCCAGGGGATTTTTGCAGATCTGAAGCGCAAGCTCTACATTCTCCAACGCCGTCAGATTGGGGACCAGATTATAGAACTGGAACACGAATCCAATATCATTGCGGCGGTAGCTGGTCAGCTGCCTTGCATTACAGCTCGTGATATCCGCTCCGTCCACCGTGATCTTTCCTCCTGTGGCAGTGTCCATACCACCCAGGATATTCAGCACCGTTGTCTTACCTGCGCCGCTGGGGCCCACAATAATGACAAATTCTCCTTTCTCAATCGCAAAATCTATTCCGTCCACCGCACGGATCTCAACTTCTCCCATCTTATAAATCTTTGAAATATCTTCTAATTTTACGAAATCCTTCATCTTAGCATCTCCTCGTCAGCTGCATATTTCTGATGCGGCAGTGCGGCCGCACTCACACACCGAAGGCTGGTAATCCCGCATTCAGGCCTGCCCAGTCTGTTTAACATTATATCACGTTCATATGAGAAAATGATGGAATTCTTACTAATTTCACAATTAATTTATTGCTAAATTTTATGGTAAAAAAAAACGGGGCTGCCTGTCATAATCAGGCAGCCCGCTGCTTTTTCGGATATCTATTTTACAGCTTTTGCAGCTTTCACGGCCTTTCTGAAAAGGATGAATCCCACAAGGAAAAAAACAGACAGCGCGCTGACTCCTATATTTACATTACCGGTAATCTGGCTCAGCACGGATACGAATGCCGTGCCGAAGATGGAGGCGCCCTTTCCACAGATATCATAAATCCCGAAATATTCACCGGACTTTTCTGCCGGGATAATCTTAGCAAAATAAGACCGGGAAAGCGCCTGGATCGTCCCCTGGAACATTCCCACCAGAACCGCCAGTATCCAGAAGTCAAGCTGAGTATCTAAACCGTATGCATACAGCGCTATACAAAAATAGGCGGCAATACATATCGTAATAATTGTTGTGGAAGCCAGTTTTTTTGACAGCCTGCTGAAGATAAGAACGCAGGGAAATGCGACGATCTGTGTCAGCAACAGCGCAAGCAGCAATCCCGTACTGTCCAGACCGAGTGCCTGCCCGTAGGCAGTGGCCATATCAATGACTGTATAAACCCCATCTATATAGAAGAAAAAGGCCAGCAAAAAGAACAGGACATGCTTTTCCCTGGCAATTTCTTTAAAAGTACTGCCAAGTCGTCTGAAACTGTTCCTGACCACATGCTGCGTTGTCTCCACAAAATACTTCTGCTTATAAGAACGCAGCAGCGGTACAGCCGACAGCAGCCACCAGACAGATGTAATCAGAAATGCGATTACCATGGATGTCTGCATGCCAATCCCCAGTTTTCCGCCGCCCAGCACTACTCCCAGGCTGGCAACAAAAGGAATGCAGCTTCCGATATAGCCCCAGGCAAATCCCTGGGAAGATACGACATCCATCCTTTCAGGTTCAGTAACATCCGTCAGCATGGCATCATAAAAGATCAGGCTGGAAGAATATCCCGTTTTTGTCAGCACAAATACTCCCAGAAACCAGATCCAGGAAGACAAAAAGCCCAGGACGATACAGCCGATCACGCCCACTCCAAGGAAAACTGAAAATATCACTTTCTTATAATTCTTCGTATCCGCAACCGCCCCCAGTGTCGGCCCAAGAACCGCTACAAACAGGGTGCAGATAGAGGTTGCATATCCCCAGTACGCCAGATAATTGACAGAAGATATTCCCGCAATATCTGCCAGATGGTTGAAGTAGATTGGAAATATGGTGGCTACCAGCATAGTAAATGCGGAGTTGCCCACATCATACAAAACCCATTTCTTCTCCAAGGCCGTCATTTTAAATTTCATAGATTTCCCCCTTTTATCACTTTCTCTCACTCATATTTATAACTGCTCATTCCTTGTATATCCGTTTGGCCCTGGTCCTACAACGGCAGTTCCTTCCAATCTTCACCTGCGCCGAATGTCTCATGGAATCTTACCGGAAGTTCCGCATCCTGGAACAGGACTTTTTGGAACTTAATGATCAAGTCTGCAGCCAGCGGCACAGCTCCTGCATATAGTTTTTTCAGCAGCAGACAATAATTTTCACACTGCGGATTTGCCTCCTCACTCATAACCATTCCGTGCATAGAATCGTATTTTCCCATTACCTTCATAGCGCCAAAAACCAGTTTTCTCTTTTTCTGTCCGGGCGCAAGCAGGAGCTTATGATAAGTAATCATGGAGCTCAGCGCCTTTTTTACGGTATCAACAGACAGATCCTCAAAAAATGGCGCGATTACCTTTGCATTTTCCATCGTCGGGTGAATGTGTTTTGCAGAAAAATACGTCACCGGATTTATATGGTCTCCGGTCAGGAGATACCGGTCAAATTCCATCTCTATTTCGGAATGGCTGATCCCGCTGACCTGTATCATCTTTTCAATGTACTTATGGCACTCACTGTCCAGTGCAAAATGGCAGATAAACCCATACATATAAGCCCTGGCCGCCGCACTGTCATCTGTTTTTGAAATAATCTCAGCGGCATGGCTGAAAAACTGATCCGCCATCTTATCGTGCAGGGCGTATCCCTGCCCGCTCACCGGATTAGACTTCAAGGCTTTGTAATAAAACAAAATATCCGGTCCGTGAAGGCCGATATCAAATAATTCCCTGTTATTTTCCACCGCTTTTTCAAGCGGCCTGGGAAGGGCACTAATGACATCCTTTCCAAATCTATAGTGTGCATACGTTGTTGGCATAGCAAAAACCTCTTTTCCTATTAATTTTTATGTATTCCCCCTCCGGCAGAAACATTCCACATCCCGCGAGCGGCGAAGACCGGTGCACTTCAGGCTTTTACAATTCGTCTGATCTCCCGGTAAAAATAAAATAGTCCTGCTTTAAAACGTCCGCAGAATATCAATTATGGAATGCCCTTGGATATATATTATCACAGAAATCGGGGAAAGAAACCAGTATATCATAGAAAAATTTATGTAAAATTTCAATAGCAGCGTATTTCCTGTATGATTAGTAGGCATTTACATTCTTTTCCATATACTGAATACTACAGAAATAGCCTGCTGTATAAATAAGAGGTATATAAAATAAGACCAAAAACAAAACCGCATAGTGTATTGAATTATTTTGATACTGGAACCGTGTCCCATTGCTTTTGTACACCTACTGGGACATAAAAGTACCACCAATTCTATATCCATACGCTGCCCCCGTTTAAGGCCCCACCTTAGGAACGTGTCCTTTTCCCGCCGGTTGGATACGCCAGCTCCATGAAGGGATAGCCGAAAGCCTCCCGGAGAACATCCATGTCCTTTCAAAAACGCTCAAAGCGGACCTTAGAAATTCTTGGTGGGAAACAG
>NZ_CYZU01000057.1 GCF_001404335.1 Faecalicatena contorta | reverse complement strand
CCTCCTCTTTGAAAGTCGATTCAAATATGAAAAATCAAGCGGAAATGACACCCGCTCTATTTGTCATGCCCTAATCGACTGTGAATAGTAACAAGCAATAAAGTCTGCCTTCATTACATAATGGCAGACTTTATTACACAGATTATTCTATTTTCATTAGACTACTTGCATCAACAATTTTTCTTACAAATTCCATATGGCACCTCATCAACTATCATGAAACATCAGTATCATAACTATAGTATAATGAATTACTTCTATTTATGCAATGCTTGGTATTTTTGAATTTCCAATGGCTCATTTGGGAATATATACGGCATTATACGATATATCTAAGAGCATCCTGAGGCTCCTCCACGATAAAGTCCGCCCCCGCCGCCATTAGTTCTTCCCGTGAACCGTAGCCGTATAAAACTCCCATTGAATGTACGCCGGCCTCTTTTGCCCCCAGAATATCATAATCCCGATCTCCGATCATCAGCACAGTGCTCCGTTCATAAACTCCCGCTTCATCCAGAACATACTCAATGACTTCCGACTTTTTTGTCCGACTTCCATCCATAAGGCTGCCGCCGATAAAATCAAAATACCTGCTGATTCCAAAATGTTCTGCAATCGTAACCGCAAATGTTTCAGGCTTCGAGGTTGCCATTATAACCTTCAGGCCAGCAGCCTTTAATTCCTGCAGTAGTTCCGGTATGCCATCATAGACTTCATTTTCAAAAATTCCCTTATCCCGGTAATATTCCCGGTAATACTCCACCGCCCGGGCTCCTTCCTCCTCGGAAAACCCACAAAATTCCCGAAATTGTTCCTTAAGAGGAGGCCCGATAAAACAGCGCAGCCTGGAAAGGTCATCTACTTCCATTCCATATTTTTTCAGTGCGTACTGTACCCCTGCCATAATTCCCGGCCCGGAATCCGTCAAAGTACCATCCAGGTCAAACAAAACTGTCTTAATCTCCATCATTCAGTCCTCCACTATGCGGAAACCCGCATTTCTAACCCTTTTTAGAAGCTTCTTATCTTATCCTCTTCGTCGTTCTGTGTATTAAGGATACTGCGTATCACCACATAATACCCGTAGTCCTCATTCACCTTCACATATACCCTATCGTTCACCCTGCGGCCCAGTATTGCTTTCCCTATCGGAGATTCGATACTAATCAGGCCGTTTATCGAACTGCCTCGCACCGATGTAACCAGCCGGTACGTTTCTACCTCATCGTCATCTTCACAGTAGACCTCTACCGTATTATTAATACCGACTTCATCGTCGCGGGAAGTATCATCCACAATCACGGCAGTCTTTAGCATTCTTTCCAGATAACGGATACGGCTCTCATTCTTATTTTTATCCTTCTTTGCAGCATGGTACTCAAAATTCTCACTCAGATCCCCGTGGGCCCGCGCTTCCTTCACAGCTTCGATAGCCTCACGGCGCACGACCAACTTCCGGTGTTCAATCTCCTCCTGGATCTTCTTAACGTCACTCTTGGTTAATTTATCATACATTGGTATTTCATCCTCTTTCAAAAATTAAATAGATACCAAATAATTATACACTAAAATACAGGAGGGTTAAACAAAAATTTTACTTTTTGGTGCGAAGGGGCGTCAGCCGTTTAGTTAGTTGGGTGGATTGGTTTATTATCTTAGCTTGTAGTTATAAATGCAGCACACGTTGTATCTTAATAATAATGGTCATTATTCCAGCTGCTTAATTAATGGGGATTGATGTAATTGACTTATATTTGTTTCTGTATGAATAGTTATTGGCCCTTGGTTATGTGATATAATGAATTTAAGTATTTGATAGGGAGATGATTTTGAATGACTGAGATTTGTGTGGAACAGGCTCGGATTTTTAGGCTGCGGGGGCATCATTTGGATTGTTTTTATGGAATAGAGGATGCGGAGGCTCTGGCTGGTGCCTGTGGGATTCAGAATTCACCTCCGGGGAGCTGGGAAACTTCGCTTTTTAATCGTGTTTCGGAATGCCGGTTAGAGGATTTGGAGGAATTGCTTTACATGAAACGGCGGCTTCTGCAGGCCTGGAGTTTTCGCGGGGCGCCTTTTATTTTTCCTGCTTCAGAAAGTGATGTTTTTCTTTCCGAACTGCTTCCCCAGGAGGATGAACCATGGATTTATACCCAGGGGATTGGACTGGCCCTTGATTATTTGGGGATTCCTTTTGAGGAACTGCTCGGATTGCTGCTGCGCGTCATACCGGGACTGGATGGCTGCGTGATCGTGAGTAAGACTTCGCTGGATCAGACTCTGGCTGAATGGATGCTGCCCCTGCTGCCTGCCTGTAAACAGGAATTATGGAACCATCCCTCTATGTATGGGAATCCAGACAAGCAGACGGTAGGCGGCGCTGTCGTTTCGTTTCTGCTGAGGCCTTGTTCCTTTCACGGACTGGTTGTATTTGGGAAACGCAGCGGGATCAGCCCCTCTTTTACTTCCTACAAAAACTGGTCCGGACACACACTTCAGTCCAACGGCGATGCGGCAAAAAAATTGGTGAGAAAGTTCCTGCACTGTTATGGCCCCGCAACGCTCGATTCCTTTGTGAGCTGGCTGGGCTGCTCCAGAACACAGGGAAAACGCCTGTGGGATTCCGTTAAAGAGGAAATAGAACCGGTCAAAATCGCAGAAAAAAAAGCATTTATTCTGTCCGAAGATAAAGAACAGCTTATCAATCCCCTTCCTCTCGAAAGAGAACTGCTCCTCCTGGGAGCCCACGATCCGTTCCTTGATCAACGTGACAGATCCATACTCCTGCCGGACAAATCCCTGCACAAAAACATATGGAAATATGTCTCCAATCCCGGAGTCATCGTATACCGCGGCGAAATCATAGGAATCTGGACAAGCCGAAAAAAAGGCAGCGCCATGGAAATAAAAATAACCCAATGGTCCCCCCTCCCCTGCCGCACCATCCTACAGCAAGAAGCCGAAAAATACGCCAACTTTCGCCAGCTAAAACTAACATCCCTGGACGATAACGATTAATTCCAAAACCTCCCCCAACAAAAATCCATCCCTGTCCATCCAAAAACATCTGCCTCCCCCGCTCCAGCCCCCAGCCAAAAATGCCCTAAACTATCCTGCCGGATGAGCCAGCCTGCCGTGGAACCGGGCGGGGACGCGCCAGAAAGGGGCAGCCGCAGGCCTTTGAAATGACATGTATGCCCTTCCAAAGACCTGCAGCTGCCCCTTTCCGACGCGTCCCCGTCCGGTTCCACGGCAGGCGTCCTTATCTTACAAGCAAAGATTCCCCAGTCATTTCCTGAGGCTGCTCCATCCCCATCATTTCGATAAGTGTTGGTGCGATATCCGCCAGGCATCCGCCCTCTCTGAGGCTGTATGCCGGGTCTGCATTGACTAATATGAACGGCACCGGATTCGTCGTGTGCGCAGTGAACGGCTCGCCTGTCTCCTGATCAATCAGCTGTTCTGCATTCCCATGATCTGCGCAGATAAACATCTGGCCATTGACTTCTTTGACGGCATCTACCGCTTTACCCACACATTCATCCACTGCCTCAATCGCTTTCACGGCAGCGGCTTCAACTCCCGTGTGTCCTACCATGTCAGGATTTGCAAAGTTGATGATTATCACATCGTATTTGCCGGATTTGATTGCATCCACCAGCTTATCACATACTTCATAAGCGCTCATCTCTGGTTTCAGGTCATAGGTTGCAACCTTCGGGGATTTTACAAGGATTCTGTCTTCCCCCTCGTTTGGTTCCTCAACGCCGCCGTTGAAGAAGAAGGTAACATGTGCATATTTTTCGGTCTCGGCAATACGCGCCTGCGTCATGTGGTTCTTAGCCAGGAACTCCCCGAATGTATTGGTGATCTCATCCTTTCCAAAGGCTACCAGTTTATTTCCAATTGTCACATCGTAGTCAGTGAAACAAACGAATACCGTCTTAATGCGCGGGCCTCTGTCAAATCCCTCAAAGTTGTCATCACAGAATGTTCTTGTGATTTCTCTTGCACGGTCAGGACGGAAATTGAAGAAGATCACGGAATCGTTATCTTTGATCGTTGCAACCGGAGCACCATCCTTCATGACAACCGTCGGAAGGACGAATTCGTCTGTTTTATCTGCATCATAAGATGCCTGGATTCCTTCCGGACCCGATGCCGCAGTCTCTCCCTCTCCGTTTACAAGGGCTTTATATGCCTTTTCCACTCTGTCCCAACGGTTGTCTCTGTCCATTGCATAGTAGCGTCCCATCACGCTTGCAACTTCCCCGATACCGATCTCTTTCATCTTTGCTTCCAACTGTTCTACATAGTCCTTGCCGGATGCGGGAGGCGTGTCTCGGCCGTCCAGGAAACAGTGTACATATAATTTTTCGATGCCCTGTTTCTTAGCAAGCTCCAGCAGACCGTAGATATGCTCATTGTGGCTGTGTACGCCGCCGTCTGAGACAAGGCCGAACATATGCAGGGCCGAGCCATTCTTTTTTACATTCTCACAAGCCGCAAGAAGCGCCTTGTTTTCAAAAAAATCGCCGTCCTGGATTGCTTTTGTAATCTTCGTCAGATCCTGATATACAATTCTTCCTGCGCCCATGTTGAGGTGTCCTACTTCTGAATTTCCCATCTGGCCGTCGGGAAGGCCTACCGCCAGACCGCTCGCATTTCCTTTCACAAAGGGGCACTCTGCCATCAGTTTATCCATGACAGGGGTTCTGCCCTCTGCTACCGCATTACCGTTCGTATTGTCATTTAATCCATATCCATCCAATATCATTAATACCGTTGGTTTTTTGCTCATATTATTCTCCTTCATTGTTAACTAATTTCTGTATTCCGGAACCTATTGTACCTTGTTTCTCCGGATTTTGCAAATCTAATCTGTCATCCCCTTCAGCCAGGTCTCAAGCAGATGGATCCAGGACTGCACCGGTTCGCAGATCATGCTGCCATCCGCCCTTGCGCTCGTTTGGTCCCCCAGGGAAAGCCCGTGCTCACCGGCAGAATACATATGAAATTCCGTGGACACCCCTGCCTTCCTGAGCGCCTGAACGAAGAGTAGCGCATTTTCTACCGGCACGGTCTCATCTGTAAATGTATGCCATATAAAACATGGAGGTGCAGCGGATGTCACCTGCTTCTCAACGGAAACCCTGTCCTTCAGTTCTTCATACCGGTTTCCCAGCAGGCTCCTGAAGCTGCCCTCATGGGCGTATTCTTCTTCCGATGTGATCACCGGGTAACACAGAATCATTCCACATGGTTTCAGTATCTCCGGAGTTGTCCCCGACAATTCACACAGAAACGGCTGATTCCAGAATACCCCCAGACTGGCGGCCAGATGTCCGCCTGCCGACGAACCCTGTATAAAGATCTTGTCCGTATCTACGTGCCATTTTTCGCAGTTTGTGTGCAGCAGCTTCATCACCTCTGCCAGCTCCAGCAGCGCAGTCGGAAACCGCGCAGGCGCCACGGAATACCGCAGAATACCCACATGATAGCCCATACTCAAAAGACGCATGGCAATCGGTTCAGCTTCTCTGTCACTGGTCATCTCATATCCGCCGCCAGGACAGAGAATCACCATGGGACGGTAAACATCCCCTTGAAAATCCATAGAGCTCTTTAAAATATATGCATAAAACTTTGTATCCTCAGCGGATCCGTCCGCCCGGATCGGAATTACTTCATACTGCATATTCAGCCTCCTGCTTTGTGCGTGATCTCCCCTATCGCAAGAAAATCGTGGCGAGCTTTCCCTGCGCTCCCCACGATTCCCTTCCCTGCGGTATCCGTCCTCATACGACAGCCAGTACCGCAATTATCGTTACTATTCACGGCCTATGGGCCGCGCATAGTAACGGCATCTGACTCATTTAAAATCGCCTGCAGCGAGGAGCCAGATGCCAGGCCCCATCACTTTATTGGCTCGGATGCCGTGTAGCAAGGTACACGGCCCCGTGAATAGTAGCCAAATATCTGCACTTGCGAATTATTTATAGTTGACAATCTTACCGAAATCTGCTTTCAGAGATGCACCGCCCACAAGTCCTCCGTCGATATCAGCCTGTGCAAATAATTCCGGAGCTGTTGCAGCATTTACAGATCCGCCGTACTGAATACGGATTGCCTCTGCTGTAGCCTGATCATAAACTTCAGCGATGCATGCACGGATTCCTGCACATACTTCCTGAGCCTGCTCTGTTGTAGCAGTCTTTCCTGTTCCAATTGCCCAGATCGGCTCGTAAGCGATCACTGCGGTCTTAGCCTGGTCAGCAGTAACATTCTGGAGCCCAACCTTAACCTGCTGGCGGATAAAATCCATGGTCACGCCCTGTTCTCTCTGCTCCAGTGTCTCACCGCAGCACATGATAGGTGTGATACCGTGCTCAAATGCTTTCAGCACTTTTTTGTTAACGTCTTCGTTTGTCTCACCGAAGTATTCTCTTCTCTCGGAATGTCCGAGAACAACGTATCTTACCCCTGCATCAACAAGCATAGCCGGAGAGATCTCGCCTGTGTAAGCGCCGCTCTCCTCAAAATACATATTCTCCGCGCCAACCTGAATATTGCTTCCCTTAGAAGCCTCTACAACCGGTACGATATCAATAGCCGGCACACAGAAAACTACGTCAACCTCTTCGTTTGCCACTAATGGTTTTAACTCCTCAACCAAAGCTACTGCCTCACTTGGAGTCTTGTTCATTTTCCAGTTACCTGCGATGATTTTCTTTCTTGACATGATATGGTCTCCTTTTATCGTTCATTTGTTCTGCTGCTTTGCCGCAGCCCGGCCCACAGGACATGTGTTATGGATGCCCTGCGTGGTATTGTCAATTCCGAACCTGCCGGAATATAGATCCTTTATTTGTCGTTTGCTGCCGCTACGCCCGGAAGCTCTTTTCCTTCAAGGAATTCCAGGGAAGCTCCGCCGCCTGTAGAGATGTGTGTCATCTTGTCGCCGTATCCCAGCTGGTTAACTGCAGCTGCGGAATCACCACCGCCGATGATTGTCACTGCATCTGTCTCTGAAAGCGCCTTTGCCACTGCCTCTGTTCCTGCCGCAAAGTTCGGCATCTCGAAGCATCCCATTGGTCCGTTCCAGACAACAGTCTTTGCACTCTTCACTTCGTCTGCATATAATTTAGCAGTCTCAGGTCCGATATCCAGTCCTTCCCAGCCATCCGGGATCTCTCCGCGTCCTACCACTTTCGTATTTGCATCATTGGAGAAATCATCTGCGATCACATTGTCAACCGGCAGAAGAAGCTTCACGCCCTTTTCCTCTGCTTTTTTGATCATATCCAGCGCGTACTGGCAGTAATCTTCTTCCAGAAGAGATTTGCCGACGCTTCCGCCCTGAGCCTTGCTGAATGTGTAAGACATTCCGCCCCCGATGATCAGGGTGTCAACCTTGTCCAAAAGGTTCTCGATAACGGAAATCTTACTGGAAACCTTAGCGCCGCCAAGAATTGCAACAAAAGGTCTCGCCGGATTCTCTACTGCATTGCCCAGGAAATCTATTTCTTTCTGCATTAAGTATCCTACTACTGCGGTCTCTACAAACTGTGTAACACCAACGTTTGAACAGTGTGCCCTATGTGCTGTTCCGAATGCATCGTTTACAAAAACATCGCAAAGAGATGCCAGATCTTTGCTGAAAGCTTCGCCGTTCTTTGTCTCTTCTGCTCTGTAGCGGGTATTCTCGAGAAGGACGATGTCTCCGTCATTCATTGCCTCTACTGCTGCCTTTGCATTTGGTCCTACAACCTCAGGATCTGCTGCGAATTTTACTTCCTGTCCGAGCAGTTCGGATAATCTGACAGCGACCGGTGCAAGTGATAATTCCGGAAGAGGCTGTCCCTTCGGCTTGCCCAGGTGGGAACAAAGGATCACTTTACCGCCGTCTGCCACCAGCTTTTTAATCGTCGGCAGTGCAGCCACAAGACGGTTCTCGTCTGTGATCTTTCCGTCAATCAATGGTACATTAAAATCGCATCTTACAAGAACTTTTTTACCCTTAACATTAATATCGTCTACTGATTTTTTGTTGAGCATCTTATTGCCTCCTGTTTAATAATTACCTTCTAGGGATAGAGCAGTCACACTATCCCCTATAATTCATGAAAAAAAGGATCCGGCCCTATATAAGACCGGACCCTTTGTGAGTCTATTTTTTAGAAATTAATCTGCCGATTATATTTTCCGAAATACCGACTTACAGTAATGTTCCAAAGTATTTGATTGTTCTTACCATCTGGCTTGTGTAAGAATTCTCATTGTCATACCAGGATACAACCTGTACCTGTGTTGTTCCGTTGTCCAGAGGCAGTACCATTGTCTGAGTAGCATCAAATAAAGAACCATAGTTCATTCCTACGATGTCGCTGGATACGATCTCATCTGTGTTGTATCCGAAAGACTCGTTGGAAGCAGCTTTCATAGCTTCGTTGATCTGATCTACTGTTACTGTTCCTTCAACTACTGCTGTCAGGATTGTTGTGGATCCTGTCGGGGTAGGAACACGCTGAGCAGCTCCGATCAGCTTGCCGTTCAGTGCCGGGATAACAAGGCCGATTGCCTTAGCTGCGCCTGTGCTGTTAGGAACGATATTCACTGCAGCTGCACGTGATCTTCTCAGATCGCCTTTTCTCTGAGGTCCGTCAAGTGTCATCTGGTCGCCTGTGTAAGCATGGATTGTGCACATGATACCTGTCTTGATCTCAGCAAGATCGTTCAGTGCTTTTGCCATCGGTGCCAGACAGTTTGTTGTACAGGAAGCTGCTGAGATGATGTTGTCCTCTTTTGTCAGCTCCTCGTGGTTAACATTATATACGATTGTAGGAAGGTCATTTCCAGCCGGAGCAGAGATGACTACTTTCTTAGCGCCTGCTTTGATGTGAGCCTCTGCTTTTGCTTTTGATGTATAGAAGCCTGTACACTCCAGAACTACGTCTACACCAATCTCTCCCCATGGAAGTTCTTCAGCGTTAGCTTTAGCATAGATTTTGATTTCTTTTCCGTCTACTGTGATGGAGTCCTCACCAGCTGTTACTTTGTCAGCAAGTGCATATTTTCCCTGTGTTGAGTCATATTTTAATAAGTGAGCCAACATTTTCGGAGATGTTAAGTCGTTGATTGCAACTACTTCATACCCTTCTGTTCCGAACATCTGTCTGAATGCGAGACGTCCAATACGTCCAAATCCATTAATCGCTACTTTTACTGCCATGATTAATTCCTCCTAAAGTTTTGAAAGTTGTTAACTGTTACACAGTCATTATATTGTGAAACCTTCAGCAAACCTCAAGTTTGTTAAAGATTCATCAACTACGGTTTATTGTACTAAATCAAGAACAAAAATTCAAGTGCTAAATATATTTTTATGGAAGTTGTTGAAAAATCGGCGTTCTGGACTTAAATTCTGTGTAGTATTTAAAGCCGCAGCCCTTCAGGATGTCCCCTGCCTTCTGAAAATCGTAGGCAATGTGTTCCGGCCGGTGCCCGTCGGCGCCGATTGTGATCACCTCTCCGCCGAGCTCCCTGTACCGCCTGATCACATCCGGATGCGGATGGCAGAAGCCGAGACCGTACTTGAATCCGGCCATATTCATCTCGATCCCCTTCCCCATGGAAATCACTTTTTTCAGGATCTCGTCCAGAATATCCGCATACTTCCGGTAACTGTATTCCTGCGCCTGTTTTTTTCCATAGCGCACAACATAATCAATATGTCCCAGCACATCAAAGTCCTGCACGGACTCTATATCTTCCAGTGTTACCTCAAATGTCTCTCTGTATGCGTCTTCATCCGTCCGTGTTTCAAACATTTTCTGATAATACGGATCTTCCCCGTTTACCACATGGACAGAACCGATCACAAAATCGAAGGGATATTGACTGACTAATTCTTTATAGTATTCTCCCAGATGAGGCTGCAGCCCAATTTCAATCCCGATGCGCACATCAATCCTGTCCGCATATTCTTCCCTGAGCGAGCCCAGTTCCTGAAAATATCTGTCTAATTCGAAAAGGGACCCCTCCATTCCAATATCCTCGTGAACCGGATAGTCTTTGTCGTTATGGTCCGTTATACAGATTGTCGTCAATCCCTTTGCCAGGGCGCCCTCTATCATGTCCCTGGGAGAAATGTCGCTGTCAATCGAAAAGTTAGTATGCATGTGAAAATCACTGGTTATCATAAAATGGTCCCTCCGCCGAGTACGTATTCGCCGTCGTAAAATACGACAGCCTGTCCGGGAGTCACCGCCCGCTGCGGCTCCTCGAAAGTGCAGAGCACCTCATCGTCTCCCGTTTTCTCTATTATACACCATGCCCCCTTATGGTTATAGCGTATTTTTGTAAAAACTCGTAAAGGTTCCGTCAAATCTTCTACAGACATAAAGTTCAGCGTTCCTGCCCGAAGCGTATGGGTCAGGGACTCTTCGTTTGTACCGATCACCACTTCATTGGTCTTTGGGCGGATCTCCAGCACAAAGGCGGGATATCCCAGGGCAAGCCCCAGACCTTTTCGTTGTCCAACCGTATAGTGGGTAATGCCTTTGTGCCGTCCCAGCACACGGCCGTCACTGCTCACAAAATTCCCCTCCGGCATCCTGATTCCTGCTGTTTCTTCTATATAAGATGCATAATCACCGTCAGGAACAAAACAGATATCCTGGCTGTCCGGCTTGTTTGCAACCATAAGGCCGATTTTTTCGGCAATCCGGCGCACCTCATCCTTTGTGTATTCTCCCACTGGCATCAGCGTGTGTTTCAGCTGTTCCTGGGTCAGATTATAAAGCGCATAGGTCTGATCCTTTGCAAGAGTCGCGGAACGCATCAGTGTAAAACGTCCATTGTCCAGTTTCACTATCCTGGCATAATGGCCGGTAGCAATGTACTCCGCCCCGATCGCCAGGCTCCTGTGTAGCAAAGCCTCCCACTTCACGTACCGATTACAGGCGATACAGGGGTTGGGTGTCCTGCCGTTACGGTATTCATCCACAAAATAATCAATCACATGCTCTTTGAATTCCTGCTTAAAATTCATCACATAATATGGAATCCCCAGATCCGCAGCCACCCTCCTGGCATCGTCCACGGCGCTCAGGCCGCAGCATCCGCCGTTTTCTTCCTGAACAGCCCGCTCCTCATCCTGCCAGATCTGCATCGTCACTCCGATGACGTCGTATCCCTGTTCCTTCAGAAGATAGGCCGCTACCGAGGAGTCAACTCCCCCGGACATTCCGACTACTACTTTGCTCATTAATACTCCTCTTCCTCTTCTTCCTCACCCTCATGGATATCTGACTTTGGCTTTTCCAGCCCTTCTATCTTAATATCATTCTTCTCGGCATAATCCCAGAGCGCGGCATGGATTGCCTCCTCTGCCAGCAGGGAGCAGTGCACCTTCACCGGCGGCAGTCCGTCCAGGGCTTCCATAACCGCCTTGTTCGTAATCTGCATTGCCTCCTGGATATTCTTCCCCTTCACCAGTTCTGTTGCCATACTGCTTGTCGCAACCGCTGCACCGCAGCCAAAAGTCTTAAACTTGACGTCACGGATAATCTGGTTTTCATCAATATCCAGATAAATCCGCATGATGTCCCCGCATTTTGCATTTCCCACGGTGCCGACTCCGCTTGCACCTTCTATTTCCCCTACATTTCTTGGATGTTCAAAGTGATCCATTACCTTTTCTGAATACATATATTCTTCCTCCTATTATCCGGTACCGCAGTGCATTCATCTTTCAGTAATAAGTGCCTGATATCTGCGTCATAGTTGTGCCTGCTTTCGCGACGGCGCAGTAATTCCTACGTCCAGCGAAAACAGGTGCAGCTATGGCATAGAGAGCAGGTGCTTATTGCTGAATGATTAGTGCTGTGCTGTACTCGTTTGTTTTTTTATAAAATCCTCATATAATGGTGACATATTTCGCAATTCCCCTACGATAGTTTTCAGCTTTTCTACTACAAAATCCAGCTCTTCTTTTGTCGTCTCCTCACTCAGCGTCATGCGCAGGGAGCCATGTGCAATCTCATGGGGAAGCCCGATGGCAAGCAGCACATGGGACGGATCCAGAGAACCTGAGGTGCAGGCTGAACCGCTGGATGCACAGATCCCGTTCATATCCAGTTTGATCAAAAGAGATTCCCCTTCCACAAACCGAAAACTAAAATTCACATTATTCGGAAGCCTGTTTTGTCTGTGGCCGTTCAGCCTGCAGTAAGGTATCTCCTTTTCAATCCTTCCGATCAAATAGTCTCTGAGCTCGGTTTCTATTGCAGTGCGTTCTTTGAGCGAACCTGCCGCACGCTCCACCGCCTTGCCAAAACCGACAATGCCCGGCACATTTTCCGTGCCCGCACGGCGCTTTCTCTCCTGCGCGCCGCCGTGAATAAAGGAGCGGATCTTCACGCCTTTTCTAATATATAAGAAGCCAATGCCCTTCGGCCCGTTCAGCTTATGGGCGCTGGCACTGAGCATATCAATATGACAGGCATCCACGTCAATCGGCACCTGGCAGAAAGCCTGCACCGCATCCGTATGGAACAGGATCCCGTGCTCATGTGCAATCTCACCAATCTCGCGTATGGGCTGAATTGTACCGATCTCATTGTTCGCAAACATCACAGATATCAATATGGTATCCGGTCGAATGGCCGCTTTCAGCTCATCCAACTTCACGGTACCGTCCTCGTCTACATCCAGGTATGTCACGTCAAATCCGTTTTTCTTCAAGAAATCCGCCGTGTGGAGTATAGCGTGGTGTTCAATCTTCGTTGTAATAATATGTCTGCCCTTTCCTGCATAAGCCTCCGCAGATGCTTTCAGCGCCCAGTTATCCGCTTCCGAACCGCCTGCGGTAAAATAGATCTCGTTCCCTTTTGCACCGATCGCCTCTGCGATGATCTCTCTCTGTCTTGTAATCACATCCTTATTGGCAGCTGCAAATCCATAAACGCTGGACGGGTTGCCGTAATATTCCGTAAAATAAGGAAGCATCGCCTCCACTACCTCTGGTGCTGTCTTTGTGGTTGCAGCATTATCCAAATAAATCAGTTTATTCATTCTTATACATCCTCCTTATAAGTATCAGCCGGCTGGTCCGGTTTTTGTCTGCGGTCATCCTGTTCTATTTACGCAGGACTATAAAAATCCTCAATTCTTACATCCGGTCTGTCCATGTATGTCCTGGCACCCCATCTTCTTGCTTTCCTCGACCAGCTGGGCGAGCTTTATCTCATCGACCGTCTGATTGATGCTCTCGTTGATGCGCTGCCATACATATTTAGTAACGCAGCTGTCCGCTGCTTTGCAGCCCTCCTCGGGATGCAGTCCCGAACACTCTACCGGCTCCAGGCTGCCTTCGAGGGCCCGCAGAACATCGCCCACGGATATCTCTTCCAAATTCTTTGCCAACACATAACCGCCGCCGGCGCCCCGGATACTTTTGACCAGTCCCGCTTTTTTCAGCATAGACATCAGCTGCTCCAGATACCGTTCGGATATTCCCTGCCTGTCCGAAATGTTTGTAATGGAAACCGGCTCATTCTCACTGTACTGCGCAAGGTCAATCAGCGCACGCAGACCATATCTTCCTTTTGTAGATAATTTCAAATCATCACCTTCTTACTGAATCATACTCCGCCAACCCGATTCTGTCCTCTGTTAGCATTCCACAGAGCCCTTAAATAATTCCTAGTGTTTTAATCCCTAGTACTTTAATCCCTACCATTTTATTCCCTAGTAATTTACTAGGATTTCTTCTTTTGTAGAATACCACCCGTTTTCAGTTCTGTCAAGACGGAAACAGGAATATGTTGTAAAAATATGTTTTTTTAGGAGATACCCTTGTCCAGAAAACAAACCATCATACGCGGAACCTTTATTCTAACCGCAACCGGATTTCTGTGCCGGTTTATGGGATTCTTCTATCGGATTTTTCTGAGCCATACATTCGGTGAAGAAGGCGTCGGCCTGTACCAGCTTATTTTTCCGGTCTATTCACTCTGTTTTGCGCTCACCGCCGCAGGATTGGAAACCGCCATATCCAGGACGGTCGCCCAGAAGGTCTCCCTTGGCCGAAAAAAAGAAGCCCGGCAGATCCTCATGATCGGCCTCGTCCTGTCCGTGCTGCTGTCCTGTGCCTGCGTCTTAATCCTGCAGGGAAATGCAGCCTACATAGCCGAAAAATTACTGGGAGACGCCCGCTGTGAACCTCTGCTGATTCCGCTCTCTTATGCACTGCCGTTTGCGGCCATTCACAGCTGCATCTGCGGATACTGTTATGGCATGAAGGAAACAAAAATCCCGGCCCTTTCCCAGGTAGTAGAACAGGTAACCAGAATTATTTCTGTCTATGTGTTCTACTTAATTCTAATGAAAAAAGGAGACGATGTCACAATCACGATCGCAGTCCTCGGCCTCGTCATCGGTGAAATGCTCTCCGCCCTGTACGCCGCCAAGTCCCTGACGCGAAGCAGTCATGTCCTGTCGCACCTGAATATTACATATACAGATTTTGTCCATCGTTTCAGAGAATTGATGCCCCTGTCACTGCCGCTGACCGCCAACCGGGTACTGATCAACCTTTTGCAGAGTATCGAGGCCATCTCGATCCCTGCACGGCTGCAGCTATACAACCATTCTACCAGTGAAGCGCTCAGCATCTACGGTGTCCTGACCGGTATGGCCCTGCCCTGTATCCTGTTTCCATCCGCCATCACCAGTTCGATCTCCATCATGCTCATGCCCACGGTTGCAGAGATACAGACTACAGACAACCGGGATGACATGGTCAACATCATAAAAAAAGTGGCCGGATCCTGTTTCATCCTGGGCCTGAGCTGCTGTTTCATTTTCCTGGTCCTTGGTAATTGGATGGGCACTGTCCTGTTCGGAAGTTCCACTGCTGGCAAATTCATCATCACTCTGGCCTGGATGTGCCCGTTTTTATACACAAACTCCGCCCTGTTAAGCGTCATCAACGGCCTGGGCAAAACGGCTTACACCTTCCTCATCAACTCCCTCGGACTGATCATCCGGATCGGCAGCGTATTCGCAGCCATCCCTCTGTTCGGAATCCAGGGATACCTCTGGGGAATGCTGGCGAGCCAGTTGATCGTAAGTATCTGCGCCGGAATCGTACTCAAAAAAGAAATATAGGGAGCGAGGGACGTGGGAGCGGATGAGGGGGCGCCTGCCTGGGATGGGGAACGGATGCCTCGGGAAAAAAAGCAGCGGGGGCTGGGAGTACCCCGCTTATGGAGAAGTCCTAACGCAAAAGAAACCGCCCATGAGGGCACGTACAACATGCAACGGGAAAGCCTGATGCTTTCCCGTCTTAGGTTGTACTGAAAAGTGATTTGGTAAATCACTTTTCATCCCTCATGGGCGGTTCCTTTTGCGTAAGGACTTCTAAACCATGCGCTCTATACTCCCAGCCCCCGCTGCTTTTTTTCCCGAGGCATCCGTTCCCCATCCCAGGCAGGCTTGGCTTCATCAAATCGGCAGGTATACATCGCTTCCAGGGAGGGATTTCTAACGGGGGCAGCGTATGGAATTGGGTTAGCGTAGGGTGCATCCATAAGAAAGCTAATATAGGGCCGCGCCTTTCCTTACCAACATCTACCGCGCCGCCAGTACGATCCACCGCCCCCGTCAGCGTTGCCCTCCCGGGGCATGGGGCACTTCTGACCGGATGAGCCAAGCCCCGGGAACCGGACATAGGGGCAGCTGGAAGCGTCTTATGGCTGTTAGCTGGAGTTGAGTTAAAAGGAAGGACAACAGAGGTAATTTTTGTGATTCCGAATCACAAAAATTCCTGGCCCCAGCGCGCGAAGCCATCGGGCTTCGGGTGATGTGGCCAGGTTGCCTCTGTTGTCCTTCCTTTTTACTCTACTCCAGCTTACAGCCATAACCCGTTTCCAGCTGCCCCTATGTCCGGTTCCCGGGGCGCCCCTCCGCCTACAAAGTCCCCAGATACCCCTGCATAAGTATAGGATTTACGTATGCTTCGAGTATGATCCCCACCAGCATGGTGAGTCCCAGAAATATACTTTTCTGTGTATTCCATTTGTTTTGGGGATAAGTATAGCTGTACCAGATGATGACCATGTATGCTGGAACATAGAGAAGGAACTGGGGGAGGATTCCTACGATACAGAGGATACTTCCCTTGATTCCCATGCTCAGAACTGCCATTGACAGGAGCATGCCGCTTGAAAAGCCCGTCCATACCAGAAATGCTATGGATGCCGCTTTCCGCATTTTTGTGAATGCCAATCCCAGCAGGATGAGAAACGGAACGGCCCGAATCTTGATCAGATACCATATGTATTCCTCGGCCACAATCGAGACTGACTGATACTGTTTTAAAAAATAGTCGCTGAATATTCCAGGTTCTGCTGTATATTGCTTCATAATCAGATTCACATACAGTATCCCTAATAAAAAACCCGGCATGAAGAAAGCAAACAGCTGTTTCCTCGTATGAAGTATCTTCACAGGCGTTCCTCCTATTGCTAAGATATTTCATTATATGCCGGGGTTTCTTTTTTATTCTCTTTTTCCGTATTTCGAATCATAGGCAAGCAATGCGGAGACAGTCTTCGCATCCTGCATCTCACCAGTAAAAATCATTTCCTTTAATTCTTCTATTGTATAAGCTTTCAAATCAATAAATTCATCCTCGTCCAGATGCTGCTTTGACGGAATCAGATTCCGGGCTACGTAGACTTCGATTCTCTCATTGCAGAACGCCACTGTTGTACGGAGTGTAATCAGCCAGTCCAGATCCTCGCTCCGGTAGCCTGTTTCCTCCTCCAGTTCCCTTCCTGCACATACAATCCCGGGCTCATCTTCTTTGTCCAAGGCTCCGGCCGGGACTTCCAGTGTATCACGTTCCAGCGCATTGCGGTACTGCTTCACCATCAGGATTCTGCCGTCATCGGTGACCGGCACAACCGCGGCCGCACCCTTGTGCTTGATAAAATCCCAGGTCACGGTATGATCGCCGTCAATCTCCATGGTGTCCTGGTAAAAGTCAATAATATTGCCTTTAAACTTCAGTTCCCGGTTTAATCTTTTAATTTGTCCGCTCATAAAATGCTCCTTTTTCGTTCCTACAGTGAGGACACAAACTTTTCTATTCTGTCGAGCCCTTTTTCAATGGCTTCTAAAGAAATAGCATAAGACAAACGCACAAAATTGTCAAACCCAAAATCAGCGCAGGGGACAACCGCCACCTGATAATCTTCTATCAAAATCTCCGCTGCTTTTGCCGCAGTACCGATCTTTTGACCCTTGTAAGATTTTTCGAGGACATTGGTAAAATCTACGAACACATAAAATGCTCCCTCCGGCTCCAGCAGATCCAGAAGCGGCATTGCCGAAATCCTCTCATACATGTATTTTCTTCTCTTATCAAATTCAACCCTCATCTCTTCGAGCGCCGACTGGTCTCCTGTCAGTGCCTCTAATGCGGCTTTCTGCGCGATGGAATTCGGGTTGGATGTCTGATGGGACTGCACGCTGCCCATCATCTTGGCGATCTCTGTGCCGGATCCTGTATATCCGATTCTCCAGCCTGTCATAGCATAGCTCTTGGAAACTCCGCTGCAGGTAATGGTTCTTTTATAAATTTCTTCACCAAGGGAAGCAATGCTCACATGCTTCTTCCCATCATAGATAAGATACTCATACATCTCATCCGCTACAACATAAAAATCTTTTGCAACAGCTATCTCAGCGATTGCACGAAGTTCTTCCTCTGAGTACACCATGCCCGTCGGGTTGCTTGGAGTATTTAAAATCAAAGCCTTTGTCTTATCAGTCACAGCTTCACGAATCTGCTTTGCAGTTACTTTATATCCATTATCCTTGGAGCCATACAAAAATACAGGAACGCCATCAGCCAGTTTCACAATCTCCGGATAAGTAAGCCAGTAAGGTGCAGGAATAATCACTTCATCTCCCGGATTCAGAAGCACTTCAAAAATATTTGTCAGAGAATGCTTGCCCCCGTTGCTGATCACGATCTGATTTGGCTCGTAGTTAAGACCATTAAACTCTCTAAACTTATCACTAACCGCCTTTTTCAGTTCCACAGTTCCTGATGCGGGCGTATACTTCGTAAACCCTTCCTTAATGGCTCTGATAGCCGCCTCATTAATATTATCCGGAGTATTATAATCCGGCTCGCCGGCTCCAAATCCAACGATATCAATCCCCTCTGCCTTCAAAGCCTTTGCCTTCGCAGTAATAGCCAAAGTAGATGAAGGCTTCACGCTCGCAGCCTTTCTTGATAAACTAAGTGACATATTAACATCCTCCAATTCCATACATTCTACATATAAAATATAAATAACACATTATGGTTATTAATTATAATATACGATCCCAGTATTTGCAAGTTATATTTCCATAGAATTCCTAATTCATTATTTTTACACCATTTTGCGCAAATTTATCCATATTTTTGCAATTTATTCTTTTTCCTCCTTCATTTCTTTTTATCCCCATCACGCATCCCTCTCTTCAGCTATACCTCCTTATCCCCACCCAATCAAGTTTCCTCTGAATCTCCCATCCGCCGCCTCCCGCCAGGATGCACCCAGCGCCGCTGCGCAGGAGAAGGGAATGCGGGACGGCGCGCCCTCCCTCCACTAAAAAAGCCCTCGTCTTACGACAAGGGCTAAACTTGATCTGATATAAATTATTTCGCGTAATCCGTAACACGCGATTCGCGAATTACATTTACTTTAATCTGGCCTGGATATTCCAACTCAAATTCAATCTGTTTTGCAATTTCTCTGGCCATAAGTACCATGTCATCATCAGATACCTGGTCCGGAACTACCATAACTCGAATCTCTCTACCTGCTTGAATAGCAAAAGACTTTTCAACACCTTTAAACTGGTTTGATATTTCTTCTAATTGTTTCAATCTGTTTGTGTATGTTTCAATTGTTTCTCTTCTTGCACCTGGTCTTGCTGCAGAAATTGTGTCAGCCGCCTGAACTACGCATGCAATCAATGTCTGAGGCTCTACATCGCCATGATGTGATTCCACTGCATTGATTACCGTCGGAGACTCTTTGTACTTTCTGCAAAGATCTGCGCCAATCTGAATATGTGAACCTTCCACGTCGTGGTCAATTGACTTGCCGATATCGTGCAGGAGTCCGGCACGTTTCGCCATCCTGACGTCCAGGCCGATCTCACCGGCCAGAAGTCCTGACAGCTGGGCAACCTCTATAGAATGCTTAAGCGCATTCTGGCCATAACTGGTTCTGAACTTCATTCGTCCGAGCAGACGAATCAATTCCGGATGGATTCCCGGCACGCCAACTTCCAGAGACGCTGCCTCTCCTTCTTCCCGGATCATCGTGTCCACTTCTTTTTGTGCCTTTTCTACCATCTCCTCGATTCTGGCAGGATGGATACGTCCATCCACAATCAATCTCTCAAGGGCAATTCTTGCTACTTCCCTTCTGATCGGGTCAAATCCTGACAATACAACCGCTTCCGGCGTATCATCGATAATCAGCTCGACACCTGTCAGTGTCTCGAGGGTTCTGATATTCCTTCCCTCACGGCCGATGATTCTTCCCTTCATCTCATCACTTGGGAGCTGCACTACGGAAATTGTAGTCTCAGCCACATGGTCAGCCGCACATCTCTGGATTGCATTGACAACGTACTCTTTGGCCTTCTTGTCCGCATCTTCCTTTGCCTGTGTTTCCAGCTCTCTTACCATCTTGGCTGTGTCATGCTTCACATCTTCTTCAACAGTTTTCAACAGATATTCTTTTGCTTGTTCGGAGGTAAGTCCTGAGATTCTTTCTAGTTCCTGTACTCTTTTCTGACTAAGTTCTTCTACTTTTGCTTCACGCTGCTTCAGTTGCTCTTCTTTTGCTGTAAATTTGACTTCACGCTGTTCGATCGCCTCTGACCGTTTGTCAACGGCCTCTTCTTTTGCAAGCACCCTTTTCTCATAACGCTGCAATTCGGCTCTTCTTTCCTTTGTCTCTTTTTCAAGGTCATTCTTCGTCTTGATCGACTCTTCCTTCACCTCTAAGAGAGCTTCTTTTTTCGTTGTCTCAGCAGTCTTTACGGCATCATCAATTATTTCTCTTGCCTTTGCTTCGGCATTGCCAATCTTGGAATCTGCATTCTTCCTGAGATTGGATATCGTTACAAAGTGAGTAATAATACCAACTATCAACGCGAGGGCTACAGCAATAACAATACTTATCATTGTTGGCACAGGAGCACCTCCTTGTTCAATTTTCATTGTACATTCTTGCTTAAAATACAACAGTTAAATTTTATACTGTTTTCACAACTATGTCAAGCATTCTCATCATTATTTTGTATCACTTGACGGATGTCGTCATAACGGAACCCTTTTCGCGATAAATAGCCATATAATTTACGCATTTCTTCCTCTGTCGCCTCCGCCGGAATCACCCTTTTCTTCCTGATAATCTGCCGGATTGCATCCTTTTCACTGTTGGATTCAAAGCATTCCTCAAATGCCAGCTCAATTTTGTCAGGCGCCACACCCCTGCCGCACAGCAGGGCATAAATCTCGCGCCTGCTTTTGGATGCCTTCCTGCTCTCTATAAATTGTCTTGCATACCGCTCATCATCAAGATATCCAAATGATTTCACGTAGGACAATGCTGCTTCTATGGCTTCCTCCGGGTATAACCCCTGTTTCAGCTTATCCCTGAGCCCGGACTCGGTGCGGTCCATATCCTCCAGAAGATGCATGGCTCTTAACTTGGCACGCTTGATAACGACCTTTTCCAGAACTTCACTGTAATTCTCTTCCTCGATCTGCGCTCCTTCTTTGATACCATAACGGGCCAGTTCGCCCTTGTATAAGACAAAGGCGAACCGGCCGTCCAGAAAGACTTTAGACTTTGTTTTCGTTACAGCATCCAGCTTTGTAACTGTCATCCTATACTTCCCCCGGTGCTTTCACTTCCGTTTTTCCCGGTTCGGGCGCTTTTGAGTCCTTTGCCTTTTTTGTCAGCTTCAGTTCCTCCGCTGCTTCTTCCTCGCCTTCACCGTTCAGCTTATAGTGGGCACGCACTTTGCGGTCCAGCTCTTCCATCACTTCCGGGTGCTCTGTGAGGTATGCCTTGGCGTTCTCTCTTCCCTGTCCGATCTTCTCGCCTTCATACGCATACCATGCGCCGCTCTTCTTCACCAGGTCAATCCCTGCTGCCAGATCCAGAATATCCCCCTCCTTGGAGATCCCTTTTCCAAACATGATATCAAATTCGGCCTCTTTAAATGGAGGCGCGATCTTATTCTTGACAATCTTGATCCTCGTACGGTTCCCGACCATCTCGCCGCTCTGCTTCAGGGTCTCGATCCTTCTGACATCCATTCTGACGGATGCATAGAACTTCAGAGCACGTCCTCCCGTTGTTGTCTCGGGATTTCCAAACATCACGCCCACCTTCTCACGCAGCTGGTTGATGAAAATAACAACACAGTTAGACTTACTGATAACGGGAGTCAGCTTTCTCAGGGCCTGTGACATCAGTCTCGCCTGTAATCCCACGTGGCTGTCACCCATATCCCCTTCGATCTCCTGTCTCGGCACCAGAGCCGCCACAGAGTCAATAACAATAATATCAATCGCACCCGAACGCACCATTGTCTCCGTAATCTCAAGCGCCTGGTCTCCGCTGTCCGGCTGGGAAATATAAAGTTCATCTATATCAACACCAATACTCTTCGCATATACAGGGTCCAATGCATGTTCCGCATCAATAAACCCGGCAATCCCTCCCCTGTTCTGTACTTCTGCAATCATATGTAGTGCAACGGTCGTCTTACCGCTGGACTCCGGTCCATAGACTTCGATCACACGCCCCTTCGGCACGCCGCCCAGTCCCAGCGCCAGATCCAGGCTCAGGCAGCCCGTCGGCACCGTCTCCACCGCAACATGGGCTCCCGGTTCACCGAGCTTCATAACCGTCCCTTTCCCAAAATCCTTCTCTAACTTCGCAATCGCCGCATCCAGCGCTTTTTTCTTATCTTCATTTCCATTAGCCATATGTCGGTACTCTCCTTCTCACTTTTCGAACAATTGTTCGTTTTCTAATAATATACTATTATACTTATTGTAAAATGTCAACAACAATTTCACAACCTCATTATACAATTTTACATGTCCTATAAACAGGACTTTACTTTAGTTTTTATATGAATCTTCTAAAATCTGCAAGCTAATCTTCCATAAGATTCACCGCCTCTCCTTATCTAGTATAAGCCAATCTAAATACCTTACTGTTTCGCTGGCCTGATTTTCTGATAGCACAGACGCAAAATCATTCTCACCGAACCAGCAAGGCTTTTAAAACTAGTTAAAACCATGGAATATTTTGGACGAACGCCACATTTATAAAAAGAAATCTAAGAATGATAGATTTGTAAACTAATTTTAGCACCCCTCTGCGAATAAAACAATCCCTTTCAAGCCACATTGTGAAGCCATATTATTACGATGTTACACTTCGCACCCCAGCCAACATCTAAATCGGGAGTTAGCGAGCGAGCTTCAGTCTCGGTCGCGGATAGGGACGCTCCATGAAGGGATAGCCAATTCCATCCGCCTCCCCCGTCTCGGGCGCCACTCTGGGGACGAGTTCTTTACTGCCGGTCGGATGAACCAGCCAAGCGGACTGTAAGCGGCAAGCCCTCCGGCCTGTATGGTCGGTTTAAAACGCCTTATAGCGGACGACTAGAAGCTCTTAGAGAACCGGAGGGCTTGCCGCTTACAGTCCGCTTGGCGTCCCCTTATCATCCGTACACATGCCAGAACTCGTCTTTCGAATTCCTTACTGCTTTTTTACAACTTCCCCCTGTTTTTTATAGATACTCCCCCCCGGCACATACCCTCTGACAGATGAGAGCGGGTAGATATTACTATGGCTTCCAACCACGGTTCCCGGATTCAGCACGCTGCCGCACCCTACCTCGACTTCATCCCCCAGCATGGCGCCGAACTTCTTCATGCCCGTCTCAATGTTTCCTTCCGGTGTTTTTACAATAACCAGTTTTTTATCGGATTTCACATTGGAGGTAATAGAACCTGCTCCCATGTGTGATTTATAGCCAAGAATGGAATCTCCCACATAATTGTAATGTGGTACCTGTACTTTATTGAACAGGATCACGTTTTTCAATTCTGTAGAATTGCCGACTACCGCGCCTTCGCCTACGATTGCATTGCCTCTGATAAATGCACAGTGCCTGACCTCGGCTTCTTTCCCAATAATGACCGGCCCGTTAATATATGCGGTGGGAGCCACCTTTGCGGATTTGGCAATCCAGATATTCTCGCCGCGTTTTTCGTACTCTTCCTCGTCTAAAGTCTCTCCCAATTGCAGAATAAAGCCGCTGATTTTCGGCAGGACTTCCCATGGATAGGTCACACCGTCGAATATACCGGCAGCAATTGTCTCTTCCAGTGTATAAAGCTCTTTTACAGTTAATTCCGTCATTTTCTTTTCCTCCTACTTCTCCGCCGGCTCAGTGAACTTCCGGTAGCCGGTCTGAAAATCTACTTCATTTTTTATGTTGCCGTCTGTCAGAATTGCTTTTAAATTATATGCCGCAATTTCTACAATAGATTCCAAAATCTGCTGCATATGGTACTTTCCAGCCACATGAGGGGTGATCAGCAGGTTCGGCGCATCCCACAGCGGAGAATCCGGCTCCAGAGGTTCCTGCTCCGTCACATCGATGGCCGCGCCCCCCAATCTGCCACTGTGCAGGGCATCGCACAGATCCATGGTTGGGATCAGGCTTCCCCGCCCAACATTGAGCAGAATTGCCCCTTTTTTCATTTTCTCCAGGCGCTCCCGGCAGAACAGTCCCTCTGTCTGCGGAGTGCCTGGAAGCGTACATGCCACAATATCCGCTCTCCCAAGCAGCGCATCCAGTGCATCCAGCTGATACAGTTCTTCCAGATAATCCGGCTTTTGCGCCTTATTTCTGCGGATTCCGATGACATGGCTGCCCATCAGGTGCATCTTCTGTGCAAACTGTCCGCCGATATCGCCCAGGCCCACGACCAGGGTCACAGAGTCCGCAATGGAATTCACCTTCCCCTCATCTTTCCATGCATGTGCACGCATATTGCGCTCATATAAGTGCAGTTTCTTTATCAGCATCAGCGAGGCTCCCAGCATATATTCAGAAATCGCCAGCCCATAGGCGCCTGTGGCATTCGCCAGTTTTGCACCGGGAGGCATGACGCCCGGAACAGTGTAAGGGGCGGCCCCTGCACTATCCAGCTGCAGTAATCTAAGGCCCGCAGCATCCTTCAGATACTCTGGCTTAACATTTCCCAGTATAATCTCCGCCTGTTCGGCCATTTCCTGATCCACGTCCTTCTGTGCTCTGTACACAAAATGAGCGCCGCTGCCTATAATCCGGGCCGCTGTGTCTTCCAGGTATTGCCGGTGCTTCTGTTCAACCGGAATGGTAACCAATATTTCTTTCATGCCTCTCCTCCTTACTTACTTTTGCCCTTATTTTCTTTATAGAATCTGGCTGCACGGTCATAGCATCCGCGGAGCTGGTACTGGTTGTTCAGCCCTTTTACTCCGTTGGTCCTGCTGACGATAAAGTGATCCAGCTTCCTCATGTACTCATCCGGCGTAATATCACCGTCTGCCACATAAGTCAGCCCCTTCTCCCAGCTGGCCGTCAGCTCGGGATTCAGAAGCGACTTGATGGAATTATCTACTACGTCAAACACCATTTCGCCCTGCAGTGTAGGTGTAATAATCTGGGTCTTTTTATTCAGGCCCAGATACTCGATATGGATCAGCTTTTTCAGGATTTCCGCACGTGTCGCACTGGTTCCGATTCCGCTTCCTTTGATCTGCGCACGCAGTTCCTCGTCTTCGATGAGCTGCCCCGCATTTTCCATCGCCAGGATAATGGAACCGGAATTGTACCGTTTCGGCGGAGAGGTCTCTCCCTCTTTGATATCCAATGCCTTCACAGGAAGGACAGCGCCCTTCTTCAGACTCTGTATCACCTGGAAGAAACTGGTGTCCAGATCCTGAGCGCCGCTGTTCTCACCGCTGTCACCGTCCCCGCTGTTTTCTCCGGTTTCCGCATTGTTTTCCTTTCCCTGTGCGGAAACGTTCTTCTTTGCCTGAGGTACACCCGTCACTTTCAGGTAACCTTCCTCTGCCAGTACCTTAAAACTGGAAAAGAAACTCTCTTCTTTGATCTTTGTGGTTATGGACACCTTCTGATACACCGCCGGAGGATAAAAAATACTCAAAAATCTTCTCACAATACATTCATACACTCTCGACGCAGTCGCGGAAACCGAGCTGAGGGCTCCCAGCCCCTGGCCCGTCGGTATGATCGCGTAATGGTCCGTTATCTGCTTATCGTTAACATACCTGGTCTTTGCCAGGCCTTTGTGGCTTCCAAATCCCAGGATATCCTGCAGATAAGGCGCGGCCGCCGGGTACTTGGAAAGTCCGTTCAGATTCCTGCTGATCTCCTTTGCCACGGCTGTGGACAGCACCCTGGCGTCCGTTCTCGGATAAGTAACCAGCTTCTTTTCATACAACTCCTGTACGATCCTGAGCGTTTCATCGGGGCTGATCTTGAACCGTTTGGAGCAGTCATTCTGAAGCTCCGCCAGATTATATAGCAGCGGCGGATTCTTTTTCTCTTTCTTTTTCTCAATGGCTGCAATCTGGCATGTCACGGGTTCCGGTTCCTTCAGGTAATCCACCAGTTCCTCTGCCTTCTCCCTCTTCTTAAATCCATTCTCCTTGTACAGGTCAAAGGACTCGAAGAAGCGGGACCCCTTGACGGCACGCCACTCTCCCTCAAAGTTCTGCCCTTCTGCCTCAATGGTGCTCAGAACACGGTAGAACGGCGTCTTAACAAAGTCCCTGATCTCCCGCTCTCTGCGGACGATCATCCCCAGCACACAGGTCATCACGCGCCCTACCGATATGACCGCATACTTGGTGCGCAGATAATTGGATATGCTGTTCCCATATTTCAGCGTCAGAAGACGGGAAAAATTGATCCCCATCAGATAATCTTCCTTTGCCCTCAAATAGGCAGAAGCACTGAGATTATCGTATTCCGATAAATCCTTCGCCTCCCTGATTCCGCGTAAAATCTCTTCTTCGGTCTGGGAATCGATCCAGACCCTCTTTCTTTTTTTGCCCTCCACATGCGCTTCCTGCTCAACCAGGCGGTAGATGTATTCCCCTTCCCTTCCGGAGTCGGTGCACACATAGATCGTATCTACATCCGCTCTTGTAAGCAGCCCGCTCACAATCTGAAACTGTTTGGCCACCGAGGGAATGACCTCGTATTTAAAGTCTTCCGGAATAAACGGAAGGGTATTCAGGCTCCAGCGCTTCAGCGCAGGGTCGTACTCCTCCGGATAGCTCATCGTAACCAGGTGCCCGACGCACCATGTCACAATCGCCTCGTCCGATTCCAGATAACCGTCTTTTCGTCTTGTATTCAATTTTAATGCCTTTGCGAATTCCTGGGCCACACTCGGCTTCTCCGCTATGTATACTGATTTCCCCATAAATACTTATACTGCCTGCTTTTCTCTTTATTCTCCCAAAAAGCTGCACCGCCGTAGCAGAAAAAACTTCTGCCGCTGCTGCCCCGGGAGTAAAATACAGTAACAGTTCAGACCGGTCTGAACTGTTACAAAATATATTACCTTACTGTAAAATGATATGCAGTCATGGTGGAGTAGGTCTCCCCTGCCCTGCATACCGGGCTCTCGAAGTTATCATGATGTATGGCATCCGGAAAATACTGTGTTTCAAAGCAGACTGCCGCCCGCCTTGGATATACCGCCTGCTTCTTTCCCGGTTCCTGATCCAGAAAATTAGATGTATATATCTGCATACCCGGCAGGTCTGTCCACACCTCCATAATAATGCCGCTCACGTCACCGGCCGCTTCCGCTACTTTAGCAAATTTTCCATTATTTTTCAATACCCAGTTGTGGTCATACCCCTGGCCAAGACGTGTTGCCTCGTAGTCTGCATCGATCCCGATGCCGATTTCCTTTGGTTTTCTAAAATCCATCGGCGTACCGTCTACAGCCGTCAGTTCTCCCGTTGGAATTGACTCGGCGTCCGCTCTTGTAAAGTAATCCGCATCCACCGTCATCCGGTGCTTCAGCACATCACCGCTGCCATGGCCGTTCAGGTTGAAATAACTGTGATTTGTCATATTAATGACCGTGTCCTGATCCGGAACTGCATGGTACTTCATGCGCAGGGTGTTATCCTGGGTCAGTTCATAAGTCACCCGCATATCGAGCGCTCCGGGAAATCCCTGGTCACCGTCCGGGCTGTGAAGAACAAATGTAATACTTTCCCCGGACTTTTCCTCCACTTTCCAGAACCTTTTATTATAATAGGCCGTTCCGCTGTGCAGATTATTGTTATTGTCATTTTTCTCCAGCGGATAGGTAATCCCGTCCAGTTCAAAGCAGGCCCCGCCGATGCGGTTTGCATTTCTGCCAACCGGTGCGCCGAAGGATGCACCGCCAGCCTCATATGCAGCGGAATCATCATACCCCAGTACGACATCCACCGGTCTGTCCTCTTTGTCCAAAACCGTCAGTTCCACAAGTGCAGCTCCGTAATCCGTCACGGATATGTTCATCCCGTTCTTATTTGTTAACGTATACAAAAATGCAGTCTGCCCATTTCCTGCTGTCCCAAATTCTTTTTCTGTCAATGTTCCCATCTTCTGTCTCCTCCGTTCTCATCGAAATAATTTTCTCAGGCGCCGCAGGAATGATGGCTTTTCGGCCGGTTTTTCCTGGCGCTTAGTATGCAGCGCTTCTTTCATAAATACTTCCTGGGCGCTGATTCTTTTCTCCGTCTGCTCTTTCTTTTTATAGGTTCCGTCGCTTTGCATCACTCGTGCTTTTACATTATCAGCCAGCATGATATTCAGGCCCCGGACCAGACGCCGCCTAATGGCCTCGTCATAGATGGGGCAGGCTACCTCCACCCGCTTTTCCGTATTGCGTGTCATCATATCCGCAGAGCCAATATAAACCTTCTGCGAAGCACCGCTTCCGAACACAAACACCCGGGGATGTTCCAAAAATCTTCCCACAATGCTGGTCACCGTCAGGTTCTCCGTCTCCCCCGGAATTCCCGGAAGGATACAGCAGATTCCGCGCACGAGCAGGTCAATCTTAACCCCCGCCCTGGAGGCTTCCGCCGCCTTATTTATAAAATCCATATCCGTTACGGAATTCATCTTCATAATAATCCTGCCCTCAGTGCCTTTTTGGATCTCCTCATCCATCAGCATCAGCACCTTTGGCTTCAGGCTTGTCGGCGACACAATCAAATGCTGATAGGCGCCGTCCAGGTTCCCTATGGACATATTCTTAAAAAATACCGCCGCATCCTCCCCGATAGACTGGCTGGATGTAAGCAAAGTATAGTCTGTGTACATCTTTGCGGTCTTCTCGTTATAATTGCCGGTCCCAATCTGGGTAATGTATTTGATCTCATTCTTATTCCTGTAAGTAATCAGGCAGATCTTGGAATGAACCTTGTAGCCTTCAAAACCGTAAATGACACGGCATCCGGCCTCCTCCATCCGTTCAGACCAGTCGATGTTATTCTGCTCGTCAAACCGTGCCCTGAGTTCAATCAGAGCCGTCACCTCTTTCCCATTCTCGGCCGCCGCACAAAGATATTCCACGAGACGGGTTTTCTTTGCCAGCCGGTAAATGGTAATCTTGATTGTCATGACATTGGGATCCACGGATGCTTCTTTGATCATCTGGAGAAACGGCTCCATGGACTCATAGGGGAAGGAAAGCAGAATATCACGCTTCTTCACCTGGGCCAGTACGCTGCCCTCTGAGACGGAAGGGGACGGCTGCGGTGAAAACGGCTCGTCAATCAGCGACCTCCTCATGGAAACCGGAACCTTTTCTGCAATTGCAAACATATAATCCAGCTTCATAGGCATCTTTGTGCGGAAAATACAGGATGGGGTTATATTAAACTTATCACAAAAATACTTCTCCATCTCTTTTGTAAGAGGATCGGCAGTCTCCAGGCGCACAACCGCCATCCTTTTTCTTTTATGCAGCGTTTCCTTCATGATAAAACGAAAATCTTCATTATCCGCAAAAGCCTCATCATCCGGTGAAATATCCGCATTGCGCGTTACACAGATGTAGTTTTTTTCTGATACCTGATACTGCTCAAATACAAGGTCCAGATATTCCATAATTACCTTCTCCATCCGGATATATCTGATATCATGTCCGGGCAGATACAGGATATCGGAGATGAACTGCGGCACGGGCACAATCCCCATCATACTTTTATTATCCATTTTCAGGTCCGCCACCACATAGATCTCTTTATTCAGCAAATGAGGGAACGGGTGGTTTGCATCCACAATCTGCGGCGACAGGACAGGAAGCACCTGCTCTTTGAAATATTTCTTCACGTACTTCTTCTCCTGGGGATCCAGCTCCTTAAAATCCAGACCGCACACGCCGTACGGATGGAGCTGCTTTTTAATATCCGCATAGGTTTTATCCCGTTCTTTATACAGCGGCGCCACAGCCGCATATATGGCGTCCAGCTGTTCCTCCGCTGTCATGCCGGACTTGCTGTCTACGGTCTTGTTATCAACAGAGGCCATATCATACAGGCTTCCGACACGTATCATAAAAAATTCATCCAAATTGCTCGTAAAAATTGCGACAAACTTCATCCGCTCCAAAAGCGGCACACTATCATCACGCGCCTCCTCCAACACCCGCTGGTTAAAACGCAGCCAGGACAGCTCTCTGTTTTGTGTATAGTCTAATGTCTTTCTGCTCATACTCTCTTCCTCATCTTTCACAGTAATATCCTTAAGGCACAGGGCTGCCGCTCTTTTAATGAAGCGGGCTGCCGGATTCCCAACGGGCATCCGCTTTCGGGTATAAATACCTGAAATCCCATGATGACCTTAGCATGCATTGAGGTGCCTTTCTATCCTGATTACATAAAATATTGTTAAATCCTTGTTAAAACTGCAGACCTGCCGCCCCTCAGCCTTCCATAATTTTCACAAAAAAAGTACGGTTTCTGGGGCCGTCGTATTCACAGAAATACAAATCCTGCCAAATCCCAAGCAGGATCTCCCCGTCATTCAGAATCAATGTCTGTGACGCCCCTGTCACGGCAGTCTTCATATGCGCATGGGAATTTCCCTCCGCATGACGGTAAAAAGGCGCTTCCAGAGGAAATACTTCCTCGAATCCGGCAAGCATATCGTGCACAACATCGGGATCCGCGTTCTCATTGATCGTAAACCCTGCTGTCGTATGCGGAGAGTATACGACGATAATTCCATCCTTCACTCCGCTCCTGGCCACATCCTCTCGCACCATATTGGTTACCTTTGTCATCTGCTGTGCATTCTTTGTAGAAATGTGATGTTCAAACAAATTCATATTCCGGCCTCCTTTTCTTTTAACAGTCTGCTTAAGTGGCAGTTATTGATTTTACGATGTACCAGTAATGCTGCTTTGCTGCGTATTATTGTGTAAGGTATTCCATCAGCCTGCCGTATTCCTGCTCCATCAGCTGATATCCATGGTCATAAAACGCGGTCAGCGTCTCCGTGTTCCGTTCCATCCTGGCTACCGGCTTCACAAGCGGACGCAGCACAAATATCTTCCCCTGTCTCTCCAGTGTCTCCAGATGGTTCATCGTACGGTTATAGTAAAAACTTCTGGTCAATATCGCCCTTACCAGGTTCGGATAGGATCTGTAGGCTCTTCGGTATACCTCCGCCAGTCCGGAAGATATTTTCTTCTTTCTGTATCCCGCATTTCTGGTCAGAATGACCACGACCTTGTCATTGCCCAGCTCCATTGCATGCTTCAACGGTACACTGTCCGCAAGCCCTCCGTCCAGATAGGGGACATCGTCTATCTTCACAATCGGCGTCACCAGCGGCATGCTTGAAGACGCACGGCAAATCTTCATGAGCCTCTCTTTTTCACTGTTCTCTTTGAAATACTCCGCTTTTCCGGTCAGACAATTGGTTGCCACCAGTTCGCACTCTATCTCGGACTGAAAATAAGTCTCATAGTCAAACGGATAGATTTGATTCGGAAAAATGTCGAAAATCAAATCCATATTCATCAGGCTGCGCTCTTTGACAAACTTCCGGAAACCATAATAATAACTGCCGCTTTTATCTGTAGGTATCATGCAGTCCCTGGTTCTGCCCGGCTGCCTGGAAACATAGTCCACTGCATTGCACGCCCCGGCCGAAACTCCGATCACATGTGACATATACACTTCCTGCTCCATCAGATAATCCAGGACTCCCGATGAAAATACTCCGCGTGTTGCTCCGCCTTCCAAAACTAATGTTGCTTTCTGCATAAATTCTCCTCGCTTTCTTTTCTCATTATATAACGATTTTCTCTATTCGAAAACAACAAACTTTTAATTTTCGTGAAAACCGCCCGAAACCTTGCCATTTCCATCCATCTCATGTTAATATAAGCGTTGGGATTACAGGAACATGAATATAAAGGAGATTATGCTATGATCAGTGCAAATAATGTAACCTTGCGCGTTGGTAAAAAAGCGCTGTTTGAAGATGTCAATATCAAATTTACAGAAGGAAACTGCTACGGTATGATTGGCGCCAACGGCGCGGGAAAATCTACGTTTCTAAAGATTTTATCCGGTCAGCTGGAACCTACCAAAGGCGAGGTCAATATCACACCGGGGGAACGTCTTTCCTTTCTGCAGCAGGATCATTACAAATACGACGAGTTTATCGTGCTTGACACCGTAATTATGGGGAATGCGCGTTTGTATGAGATTATGAAAGAAAAGGAAGTCATCTATGCAAAAGAAGATTTTACGGATGAGGACGGAATCCGGGCAAGTGAGCTGGAGGCGGAATTTGCAACCATGAACGGCTGGGAGGCGGAATCAGACGCAGCCACCCTCCTGAACGGCCTCGGCATCGACACAGAACTCCATTACAAATATCTGAAAGATCTGACTGGCGCAGAAAAGGTTAAGGTACTTCTTGCCCAGGCATTATTCGGCAACCCGGATATCCTGCTTCTGGACGAGCCCACCAACCACCTGGACCTGGATGCAATCGCATGGCTGGAAGAATTCCTGATCAACTTTGACAACACGGTCATCGTCGTTTCCCATGACCGTTACTTTTTGAATAAGGTATGTACGCAGATAGCCGATATTGACTACGGCAAGATCCAGCTATACGCCGGCAACTATGATTTCTGGTATGAATCCAGCCAGCTGCTGATCCGTCAGATGAAGGAAGCCAACAAGAAAAAGGAAGAAAAGATCAAGGAACTGCAGGATTTCATCTCCCGGTTCAGCGCGAACGCTTCCAAGTCCAAGCAGGCAACCTCACGTAAGAGGGCTTTGGAAAAGATCGAACTGGATGAGATCAAACCGTCCAGCAGAAAATATCCATACATTGATTTTCGTCCGGACCGTGAGATCGGGAACGAAGTTCTTTCCGTAGAAGGGCTTTCCAAGACCATTGACGGAGAAAAAATACTGGACAACCTTACCTTTACGCTCGGACACGATGATAAGGTTGCCTTTGTCGGCAGCAACGAGCTTGCCAAAACGGTATTGTTTAAAATCCTGATCGGGGAAATGGAGCCGGACGAAGGAACATATAAATGGGGAATCACCACCACACAGGCGTATTTTCCAAAAGACTTCGGCGGGGAGTTTGATAATGACTATACCATCACCGAATGGCTCACCCAGTATTCCGAGAACAAAGATGTGACCTATGTCCGCGGGTTCCTCGGCAGAATGCTCTTTGCCGGTGAAGACGGTGTGAAGCGCTTAAGGGTTCTTTCCGGTGGAGAGAAGGTTCGCTGTCTGCTGTCCAAGATGATGATTTCCGGCGCCAACGTCCTGCTGTTGGATGAGCCGACCAACCATCTGGATATGGAGGCAATCACCGCACTCAACAACGGGATGATTAAATTCCCGGGAGTTCTGCTTTTCACATCCCGTGACCACCAAATTGTGCAGACAACCGCCAACCGGATCATGGAAATCGTACCGGGCGGTAAACTGATCGATAAGATCACGACCTATGACGAGTACCTCGAGAGCGATGAGATGGCTAGAAAACGGCAGACATACAGCGTCGTTACGGAAGAGGATGATTAAAATTTTATTGAGCAGGGAATTTTAATTGGTGGGGACGCCTATCTGAAACGGGGAGAGGGATGCCTCCCGGAGAAATGGGGATGGTTCCGGATGTAACCCGTTTGCGGAGAAGTACTAACGTAAAATGAGCTGCCCACGAGGGCACGTACAACATGCAGCCAGAAAGCCTGATGCTTTCTGGCCTTAAGGTTGTACTGGAAAGTGATTTTGGTAAATCACTTTCCATCCCTCGTGGGCAGTTCATTTTGCGTAAGTACTTCTAGTACAGCAGTGCATTAATCTTTCAGTAATAAGTGCCTGATATCTGCGTCAGAGGTGTGCCTGCTTTCGCGACGGCGTAGTGGTTCCTACGTCTAGCGAAAGCAGGTGCAGCTATGGCGTAGAGAGCAGGTGCTTATTGCTGAATTATTAGTGCACTGCTGTACTAGACCGCGCACTCTAAACATCCGGAACCATCCCCATTTCTCCGGGAGGCATCCCTCTCCCCGTTTCAGATAGGCTGGGCGCATCAGGATTGTAAGATACCCGCTTTTTGGGGAAATTGGCGGGAGCAGCGGATTGGGTTGGATGGGCAGGACAGTTGTATAAGGGGCAGGTTGTTTTATCCCTGCATTCCTATGATTATTCCTAGTATATATGGGATCAGCCAGATTGACCAGACTATGATGCTGAACTTGTGGAATACTTTTTTGGCTTTTTCATTGTTTTTTGCAAGTATGACTGCCGCCCAGACGGCATGAAATGCCATTAAGAGAAGGGCAATCAGGCCTGTTATTGTATGCAGGTTGAGTGAAAAGCCGGTACCTGATATTTTGCCCATGATTGTCGTTCCTGTGGTATCACAGATAAAGCCCATCCAGAATACTAGGACGTGCCATTTCATTAATACTCCTTTTTTCTTTTCGCCAAATACCCCGATTGTATAGAATGTAAGCGCCAGGGTCATAAAAATAATCGCTGCGATCAGTAATTTAGACATATAAACCTCCCAGTTGAATGATGCAAAACGTTTTTCATGGCTTCTTAATGCTGTTTATACTTATAGTAATTGCGGCCGAACAGAAGGCCGGCCCCGAATAGGGCGGTGCCGAGTCCTGTATAAAAAACAGCGATAAATACATCCGGCGCAAGGTTAAATGAACGGATTGAAATCCCGAATATCATCATAAAGGCCATGATGCAGAATGATTTGATGTCGAAAAATTTTAAAAAGAACTGTAATTCCTCCTCGTATTTCTGTATCCTGTCGGTATGTTTCACCGTCAGTTTATAAAAGACCATAAACCAGAATATAAGAAAAACGACGGCTGAAAGGAACAGGTTTAAAATTGTAACATATCCTGTATAGGATTTGATTCCTATACGAAGAATATTGAATCCCGCCGCAAGCCATACGAGACTTGCTATTATCAATAAATTTTCTTTTTTTACTTTCATGTTGAACCTCCGAAAACATCTGAACATTGTTCATTTTGGGTCAAAATTTACCCACTCCGAAAGTGGGGACACATTTTGCCTGAGTCTCTGTGTACCGGCACGTTAAGTCCGCTGAATAGGGCTGGCAGACTTACGCAGGTTTCAGACGATGGATTAATAAAGACATCTCTTTACGATCTCCAGCAGTCCTGCACTATTTTGCTGAGTATCCGTCAGCGATGAAAAAAAGATCATAAGGATATAGTCTGTAAACAGTTCCGGTGTCAGGCATTCATTAAATGCATCTTCCCTCACGCTGGAATCTTTCTTTAATATTTCCAGAAGACTTTCCTTTAATTGGGTGAAATATTCCTCCATCCTTCTGCGTCCTCTCACTTTATCCTCTGAGGCAAAACTTAGCGCATGCATGGAAAAAAACTCCGGATATTTCCGTCCTCCTTCTTTCATGCTCTCATACATCCATGAAAGGCAGTCCGCAAAACATACAAACCTGGGATTTCCGCCTGATAAATGAAAAATGTCCTTCCAAATACTTTCAATTGCCGCACATAGCAGATCAGATTTGGATGGAAAGTAATTATAGATCGAGCCGACCGCTACATTACACTCTGCAGCAACAGAACGCATATTGACGGCAGAAAGCCCTTTTTCTTTCACAATTCTCTGACAGGCTTCGATAATTGCCTCTTCTGACGTAGCCGTCAAGTTCATTTAAAACACCTCCTGCGCGAAACTGAACATCATTCATTTTGAATAATACTCCATCAAGTGCTACATGTCAAGTGGCAGAATGGATGGGCAGATGCCGTTACTGTGCACGCCCGCAGGGTGTGAGCAGTAACATTCCATTCCAATATCATAAAACAGGTATCCGCAATCCCGTCCGGGATTATGGATACCTGTTTTGCATTCTTTACGTTGTTCATAACGCTTCGAGTAAAGCTTCTTTGCCTTCTTCGGGACTTTCTATTCTTCTTTTAATTCCTGTCAGGTAGTCTAAAACATCTACCCATTCATTTGTTGGATAGTCTGTGCTTTTAATTCTTTCTATACAATTGATCAGCTCCCTGTGAAAATCATCTTTCCGCAAATCAGAAATATAGCTGGCGCCTACCTGATGCGCCAAAGTTACTATTCACAGTCGATTAGGGCATGACAAATAGAGCGGGTGTCATTTCCGCTTGATTTTTCATATTTGAATCGACTTTCAAAGAGG
>NZ_CYZU01000056.1 GCF_001404335.1 Faecalicatena contorta | reverse complement strand
GAAAATGGAGAGATTTTTGGATTCCGAATCCAAAAATCAGCTGACCCAGCGCGAGAAATCATCGGATTTCTCGTGATGGGTCAGTGGTGCTCCATTTTCAGGGCTGTTTCCCGCCTAGAATTTCTTAGGTCCGCGGCCGCGTTTTTGAAAGGACATGGATGTTCTCCGGGAGGTTTTCGGCTATCCCTTCATGGAGCGTCCCCATCCGTACCGCGACTAAAGCGCGTCACTAACTCCCGATTTAGATGTTGGCCGGGATGTGAAAAGTCACGTCTGAACAGTAATGATTTAGGATTACTAAAGCAGAAAAGAAAATAAAAGGGTTTTCTTTTTTACAATTGTGGTGTATTATAAAGTTAGATTAAACTAACTTAAATAAGATCAAATAGGAGTAAACGATTATGGCAACTGGAATTATATGTATCATTATTATTATCGTTTGTGTGTTGGGGATCAGAAGCTATACAAAGCGTTTGACGCACGGGTGCTGCGGGGGCGGCCAGGATCCGGTGAAACGTGTGAGGCCTGCGGATCCAAATATTGCCCACTATCCGTACATCAGAAAAATACGGATCGGTGGAATGACCTGCGCAAATTGTGCCAGAAGAGTAGAAAATGTTTATAACAGTATGGATGGTGTATTAGCTGAGGCTGATTTTGCAGAGGGCTGTGTAACGGTCAGAATGAAAAAGGATTACAAAGACATTCAGCTGAAAGAAGCCGTCCAATCGGCAGGATATTTTGCAACGGGGATCGAGAAGCTGTGACATGTTAGGGCATGAGTCCGAATATTTGAATTTTGATGTACCGGAGATTCCGTCTTAGAAGCAACGAGTAAGTTTAAAGAGGAAAACGCAGAGCGCATTCGCGGTAACAGTTCAGACCTGTCTGAACTGTTACCATCCGCGGCTAATATGCCCGGGTGCGCTTTAATTTTAAATTGTACACGCAGGGCTCATATGTTATACTTATTAACGATTCAAATAATTTATGAAAGAAATATTGGAGAGGAAGGATATACGATGGAGAAAATCAGAATTGGAATTGTTGGTTATGGAAACATCGGACGTGGAGTAGAGCTTGCGGTTGAGCGCAATGAGGATATGGAATTAAAAGCCATCTTTACACGGCGTGAACCCGAGAGCGTTCAGATTATGACAGAGGGTGTTCCGGTCGTTCATATGGATGATATACTTAGCATGAAAGATGAGATTGATGTGATGATCCTGTGCGGCGGCTCAGCAACGGACCTCCCGGTGATCGGTCCCGAGATTGTAAAGAACTTTAATACGATCGACAGTTTTGACACTCATGCCAAGATACCGGAATATTTTGCAGATGTAGACGCATCCGCAAAAGCCGGCGGCCATATCGGAATCATTTCCGTAGGCTGGGATCCGGGAATGTTTTCACTGAACAGGATCTATGCGGAGTCCATTCTTGTACAGGGAGATACATATACATTCTGGGGAAAAGGCGTAAGCCAGGGACATTCAGACGCGATCCGCCGCGTAAAGGGTGTGAAGAACGCCATCCAGTATACCGTGCCGGTTGAAGAAGCAGTAGAGCAGGTAAGAAGCGGATGCGGTCCAAAACTCACTACAAGAGACAAACACTTAAGAGAATGTTATGTAGTGGCTGAGGAAGGCGCGGATCTGAAGGAGATCGAAGAAACGATCAAAAACATGCCGAACTACTTCTCGGATTACAACACAACCGTAACTTTTATCACAGAAGAAGAACTGAAAGCCGAACACAGCAAAATGCCGCACGGTGGATTTGTCATCCGCAGTGGTGAGACGGGAAGAGAAGGCAGTAAGCACGTAATTGAATACTCACTGAAGTTGGATTCCAATCCGGAATTCACATCCAGCGTACTGGTATGCTACGCGCGTGCAGCATACCGTCTCGCTAAGAATGGAGATTCCGGCGCAAAGACAGTATTCGATATCGCACCGGGCCTGCTTTCTATGAAGTCCGCAGAAGAACTGAGGGCAGAATTATTATAGGGGTCTGCCCCCTTTGTGTCCCATTCTCCGAATTGTTTCAAACAATTCGGAATTCGGTGTTCAAAGGGGTAAGACCCCTATGAAAGGATGATGGCATGGAGAAATTATTTCACTTACTGTATGAGTGTATGCTGAGGGGGCAGGATGCGGTTCTGGTTACGATTGTTGCAAGTACCGGCTCCACCCCGCGGGGGGCAGGGGCGCGTATGCTGGTTACTTCCGCCGGGAGAATCTGGGGGACGGTAGGCGGCGGGGCGGTCGAGCACCACAGTGAAGGCGTGGCGGCGGAGGTACTGCGCAGCAAGAAGCCGCGCCTGGAATACTTCCGGCTCAGGGAAAATGAGATCCAGGATCTGGGAATGATCTGCGGGGGAGATGTGAATGTGCATTTTCAATACATTTCTGCAGATGATGAGCAGAAACTGGTTCTAATTAAGCAGATCGGGGCATTATATCAAACAAAAGAGGGATTCTGGCTTGTCAGCGAGATTTCTGAGGACGGAGAGGGAGGTATGGCGGTCTGCCGCCGTTCTGGCGCTATCGCAGGGATATCGCTTCCAGCGGCTGTTTTTGAAGGGCTGCAGATGAAACCCGTGCTGATAGAGACAGAGGGGCGTAAGTTTTACTGTGAGAATATGCAGCAGCAGGGGCGTGTCTATATTTTCGGGGGAGGACACGTTTCACAGGCACTGGTGCCGGCTCTTGCAGCAGTTGATTTTAGGTGTGTGGTTCTGGAGGACAGGGAGGAGTTCAGCAGGGCTGAATTGTTTCCCGGGGCAGAAGAGGTCCTGTTAATTGAGAACAGCCATATTGCAGATTATGTTACAATCGATGCCCCGGATTATGTGTGTATCATGACACGCGGGCATAAGGACGATCTGGCGGTTCAGGCACAGGTTTTAAAGACTTCCGCAGCTTATATCGGAGTGATCGGGAGCAGACACAAAAAAGCCGGTGTGTTTGCAAAATTAAAGGAACAGGGTTTTACTGATGCAGATCTGGACAGAATCACGACTCCGATCGGCCTTGCCATCGGAGCAGAAACTCCTGCGGAGATCGCGGTGAGCATCACGGCTCAGTTGATTCAGCAGAGAGCCGCAAGAGATACTCGGCTATAGCCATAGGGCCGTTTGACGTTACTATGTACGGTTCATAGGCCGTGTATAATAACCGTTTGACAGCTGGGAAATACAGGAAGCGCAGGCGGATGTTTGCGGAGAGAAAGAGAGATATGTTATAATATAGCGATTCTATAGGAAAGGGATTGAAACTATGAAGAAATTATTTAATAATCTGCCATTCCGGCTTCTGCTCGGAGTGGTGGCTGGTATCCTGATTGGCCAGATCGCCAATGAGGGATTTATGAATATTGTAGTCACTGTAAAATACATTCTCGGACAGTTGATCACATTCTGTGTTCCGCTGATTATCATCGGCTTTATTGCCCCATCCATTACAAAGCTGGGCAACAACGCCTCCAGGATGCTGGGAGTGGCAATCGTTATCGCCTATGTGTCCTCCGTGCTGGCGGCGCTTCTTTCCATGCTGGCAGGTTACGGCCTGATTCCGCACCTCTCCATCGTATCTGAGGTGGATGGGCTAAAAGAACTTCCCGGTGTAGTATTCCAGCTGGATATTCCGCAGATCATGCCGGTTATGAGCGCACTGGTATTTTCTGTTATGATCGGGCTTGCGGCTGCGTGGACGAAAGCAAAAGTGATTACACAAGTACTGGATGAATTCCAGAAAATCGTGCTGGAGATCGTGACCAAAGTCGTGATCCCGGTGCTTCCAATTTTTATCGCCTTTACATTCTGTGCATTGTCCTATGAAGGTACAATCACAAAACAGCTGCCGGTATTTATTAAAGTCGTACTGATCGTTATGGCAGGGCACTATATCTGGCTGGCTGTGCTCTATGCGGCAGGCGGCGCTTATTCGAAGAGCAACCCGCTGGATGTCATCAAGAATTATGGCCCGGCATATATTACCGCGGTCGGAACGATGTCTTCTGCAGCAACGCTGGCGGTTGCCCTGCGGTGCGCGAAAAAATCAGAGCCGCCTCTCAGAGAGGATATGGTTGATTTTGGGATTCCGCTGTTTGCAAATATCCATCTCTGCGGTTCGGTACTGACAGAAGTATTTTTTGTCATGACCGTATCCAAAATTCTCTATGGCAGCATTCCTTCCCCGGGAACAATGGTACTGTTCTGTGTGCTGCTGGGAATCTTTGCAATCGGGGCGCCGGGGGTTCCGGGAGGAACCGTAATGGCTTCACTGGGGCTGATTACCGGGGTGCTTGGATTTGATGAGACCGGAACCGCGCTGATGCTTACTATATTTGCCCTGCAGGACAGTTTTGGAACCGCATGCAATGTGACCGGGGACGGAGCGCTGACCATGATCCTGACCGGCTATGCCAAGAAGCATAATATAGAAAAGCAGGAAATCAGCATAGATTTATAAAATATCTGGCTGTACAAACGTGTCTGGCAGCAAGGCAGCACGAGGGTACAGCCGTATTTTATCTTAGAGCGTGTCTGAAAATTCATTGCCGCAATATGCCGCCCCACTTCACGGTGTATTTACTGCCAAATCCAGAGGGCGTAGCCCGTTACGCCTCCTGTATTTGGCAGTAAATACACCGCAAACTGGGATAACATCTTGCAACAAGCAATTTTTAGACACACTCTAGCAGGAAAATCCGGTTATAGATAGAAAAGACCGATACAAAAAAAGAGGAAGGCAGCGATGCTGCAGAAGAGATAAATGGGAAAGAATAAGACAAATGATATGACCACAGGAAACCCGGTAAAGCTGATGATTTGGTTTATGATCCCGATGTGCCTGGGAAATATATTTCAGCAGTTCTATAATATAGCGGATTCGATTATAGCGGGGCAGTTCCTAGGGGTGAATGCCCTTGCTGCCATAGGGAGCACAGGTTCACTCATGTTCATGGTGACCGGCTGGATCACCGGGATCAGCAGTGGTTTCTCTATTTTAGTGGCACAGTGGTTTGGCGCCCGCAAATACGACCGGATGCGGCATTATACAGCAATGTCGGTCTATCTGACATTCGCCATTATCGTAGCCATGACGGTGGGGCTTCTGGCAGCAAATGAGCCGATTCTGAGGCTCATGAATACACCGGAGGAACTGATGCCGGATGTGAAAGGGTATATGACAGTTATCTATGCAGGCCTGATCGTGACGGCCGCTTATAATTCTTTGGCTGCCGTGCTCAGAGCACTGGGGGATTCAAAATCGCCGCTGTATTTTTTGATCATTTCCGCAGTGATAAATATCTTTCTGGATATTGTATTTATCACCTGGTTTCATATGGGGGTAACAGGGTGCGGTTACGCAACAGTGATTGCGCAGGGAATCTCAGCGCTGCTGTGCTTCCTGTATATCAAAAAGAAATTTTTAATTCTGCATCTGAAAAAAGAAGATTTCCATATTTCCTGGAACAGTATAAAAAAACTTCTGGCGCTCGGAACACCGATGGGCCTTCAGTTTTCCATCACCGGGATTGGAACCATCATTGTACAGGGAGCGGTTAATATCTACGGAGCAGTCTATATTGCAGGCTTTTCCGCCGGAGCCAAGATCCAGAACCTGATCGCATGCGTCTTTATAGCATTTGGAGCGACCATTGCAACCTATGTAGGGCAGAACTGGGGTGCAGGCAGGTTAGACAGGGTGAAAAAAGGCGTCTGGTATACACAGGCAATGATCTTAATCTGCAGCGCGGTATTGATGGTTTTGATATTTTTCTTTGGAAAATACATGGTGCTTATGTTTGTTTCTCCTGCGGAGAAAGGCGTAATCGATGCTGCTGTGGTCTATTTCCTGGCGGTATTCTGGTGCTATCCGTTCCTTGGAAGCATCTTTTTGTACCGCAACGCACTGCAGGGAATGGGATACGGCCTGGTGCCCATGCTGGGCGGAGTATTTGAACTGGCGGCGCGCGCCCTGGTTGTGGCAGCAGTTGCCGGAAAGACAAGTTTTTTCGGGGTCTGCCTTTCAGATCCGGCGGCCTGGCTTGCAGCTTTAATCCCTTTGGTTCCGTATTATTTTTATAAAATAAATAAGGTGGGGAAACAGTAAAGATTGTTATTATTCACGACCATAGTGTGCGCAAAGTAACGAAAGATTCTCCACTTTTTTGTTGAAATTTTATCTTTGGTTATATATAATAAAAATATTGACAGAATAGAAAAAATAGTAGTTCTGCAGGCAGGAGGGAATTATGGCCGGACAGTATGAAGGTATGGCAATAGGCGTATTCGAGCTTGACAGCGAGTGCGCATGTTTTGTAGCATTAGATGCGGCAGCGAAAGCTGCGGATGTAAAGATCCAGGCAGTAGAGAGAAACCGTCTGGGAGCGGGTGCATGTGTTAAGATGAGAGGCAATGTCTCCAACGTCAATGCAGCCATGGAAGTCGCGCTCAGAGTGGCGGAACCAATCTCCAAGATTGTTTCCCATACAATAATAGCGGCACCGTTAGCTGAGACTGAACCAGCAATTACAATGACAATCAACAAGTAAGGAAGAGGTATATTTTTATGGCATATGGAGCATTCGGACTTGTAGAAGTCCTTGGGGAAGCAAACGCCGTACTGGTCACGGATCAGATGCTGAAAGCGGCAGAAGTAACCTATGAGACACAGGACACAAAATGCGGAGGACATGCCCTCATATTTATCAGTGGCAGCGTTTCTGCAGTAACTGCGGCAGTTGAGAGCGCAGCTGTAAATTCACCTTGTAAGATACTTAACTCAGCAGTTATATCCAATCCATCAGAGGAAATGATACATATTGTGGAGGAATTTAAGGCAAGGTAGTCGAATAGTGAGGAGCGGACATCGGATGCACGCAGCCTGATAGAAGCAGGGAGACAGAGGTGTTTCTGTGGGCATAAAGCGCGTGATTAGAAACTCTTACAGAAAAACAGAAGAATCTTATGGCCAAATCATGATTCACAAAATCAAGATTTGAGACGGTTTCACGGAAAAAGCATCAAGCTTTCTCCGTAAAACCGTCTGTAGTCATAAGATTCTTCTGTTTTGCTTTTAGATCTTCTGCATAAATTGTCCGCCCACAGAAACACCCCTGTCTCCCAGCAGATCTCTGCTCCATGCTTCTGGCAGGCGAACCTCCCCCTTAAATTTCCGACAGCGGTTTAAATGTATACCCCATTTCCTCCCATTTTGTCAGCAGTTCATCGAGTATTTCCCCGTTTGTTTTTGAAGTGCTGTGAAGCAGTACGATTGCGCCGGGGTGGATCCTGCCAAGCAGCTTTTCAAAAGCTGCCTCTTTCGTGGGCTGGTCATTTTCATACCAGTCTACATAGGCCAGGCTCCAGAAAAAGGTTTTATACCCCATTTCTTTTGCCATCTTCAGGTTTGTTTCACTGTATTTTCCTTGCGGAGGACGATAGTATTTTGTCATCTCCTGACCGGTAATTTTCTTATATTCCTCTTCAACATCCCCTAGTTCTTTTTGGAAGGCTTCCTGGGTTGATATCTGTGACATATCGGGATGGTGATATGTATGGTTGCCCACCGTATGGCCCTCTTCCACCATCCTTTTAATCAGATCCGGATTGGACGATATGAAGGTGCCTACCACAAAAAATGTCGCAGGTACATTGTGCTTTTTCAGCGCATCTAGAATCGCAGGGGTGTTGCCATTTTCGAATCCCGCGTCAAAGGTCAGGTATATAACCTTTTCATCCGTATTTCCGGAATAGTATGCGTCAAATTGTTTCAGCTCTTCGGCGGTTGCGTTAGCGACCGGCGGCTGGCCTTCATCCTGGAAGCTTAATCCCCAGTTCCCTTCTGCGGAGGTGGCAACAGCCTCGGGGGCAAAATAATCCTGAGCCCTTCCGGCGGCGCGTCCGGCCAAAAATGCAGCGGCAAAGAGCAGCACAAGTCTGGCAGTATTTTTTAGTAGAGATTTCTTTTTCGTATCGGGTTTCAGATTGATTTTCATTACATCTCCTGTATCTTATTTCCTATAGTATATGATGAAAATGCAGAAATATTTTCATCGTATGGCAAATCAGCGGAAGCTGCGGGGCGAAATCCTCTTTTTTTGTGAGGTATAGAAATGGATTTTTTGGGGAAAGAGTGATAAAGTGATAGAAGAAAATCTGAAACGTTAGGAGAACAAGATGGAAAGAGCAGCACTGTTTTTGGATATTGACGGCACCATACTGAGTGAGATTACGAAGGAGATCCCGCAGAGCGCACTGGATGCCATGCGTGCGGCAAAGCGTGCGGGACACCTGCTTTTTATAAATACAGGGAGGACATTCTGCAGTATACCGCCGAAGATCAGCCAGTTTGAATTTGATGGATTCCTGTGTGGATGCGGGACATATCTCACTTATCATGCCGAGGTTTTATTTTCCAGATCAATTCCCGAAAAACGGGGAAGAGAGATTATTGATAAAATGATAGAATGCAGGCTGGATGGGATAATGGAGGGGACTCAGGACATATATCTGCCAAGTCGAATGTCGCGTTTTGACAGGCTGGAGAGCTCCAGACGATATTTTCAAAACGCCGGGCTGGGCCTGGAGGAGTATATTGAAAAGGGAAGCTTTGTGTATGACAAATTGTTTGTTTATGCGGATGAACTCAGCGACAAAGACACTTTTTTCAAGTTTGTGGAGAAAGATATCGAGCCGATCAACCGGGGCGGCGATACTTATGAGTGCATTCAGAAGGGCTATTCTAAAGCAACCGCGTGTGAGTATATTTTAAAGAAGTTTGCAATGGAGACGGAGCAGGCATATGTATTTGGGGACAGCTCGAATGATTTATCGATGTTCGAATATGCGGGGCATGCGATTGCTATGGGAGATCATGCAAAAGAACTTGACCCGTACACCGAATATGTAACTGCTAAGGTTGAGGAGGACGGGATAGCCTGTGCATTCAGCCACTATGGCCTGATGTAAAGTAAGCTCTGACAGGGAGGGTTAGTGATGAAGATATTTGTTTATAATTACCGGGAGTTCGATGAGGCTGTGTATTTTCAGAGATTTTCTAGAGAATACGGCGTGGAGCTGGGGATCTGTTATGATGACCCCTGCATGGAAAATGCCGGTCTTGCTGCGGGGTATGAATATATCAGTATTATTACCACTAAGATGGATGCACAGCTTATCGGGCGCTTCCACGAGCTGGGGGTAAAGATGATATCAACCAGGACGATAGGGTATGACCATGTGGATATGGAGGCAGCGCAGAAACTTGGAATCAAAGTCAGCAATGTAACGTACTCGCCTGAGTGTGTGGCGGATTACACGGTGATGCTCATGCTTATGGCAATCCGTAAAATGAAACGGATCATGCAGAGAGAGGAGATCAATGACTTTTCCCTTCCGGGCATACAGGGGCGAGAGATGCACAATTTTACCGTGGGTGTGATAGGCACCGGAAAGATTGGGCAGGCCGTAATCCGCGATTTAAGTGGATTTGGATGCCGGATTTATGCTTATGATCTGTTTCCATCCCAGAAGGTCCATGCATATGCAGAATACGCGGAACTTGATACGATCTTTGCAACATGTGATATGATAACACTCCATATGCCCCTTGGGGATGATAATTACCATATGATCAACGCAGATGCCATTGCTAAAATGAAACAGGGGGTAGTCCTGATTAACACGGCCCGGGGTGGTCTGATTGATACAAAAGCGCTGCTGGACGGTCTGGAGTCAGAGAAGATTGGTGCGGCTGCAATGGATGTGATTGAAGATGAATTTGGGATGTATTATTATGACCGAAAATCCGATATTATAAGTAAGAGGGAGTTATATATACTGCGGGGATTCCCTAATGTGATCGTAACTCCTCACATGGCGTTTTATACGGATCAGGCAGTGAGTGATATGGTGAGACATTCCATAGAAAGCTGCTGTCTGAATGAGGCAGGGGAAGAAAATCCATGGGAAATTGTGTAAAGGGGTCAGACCCCTCTGCAGAGGGGTCTGACCCTTTTGAACACCATTGTCAGAATTTTCTGGCTAATTCATCGTGTATCCGATTGCCCATATTATAATCCAGCTCTTTACCCAGCCAGATTTCTTCAGATCCGATTGCCTGGTCTACCAGCATCATGAGTCCGGTTACGATCTGCAGTCCTTCTTCCTTTGCAATTCTTAGAAATTCCGTGATCAAAGGATTGTAGACGATGTCGGAAGCCGCTTTAAACTGCCGGATCACGGATGCATCTACCGGACTTTCGCCAACGTGGGGATGCATGCCCAGGGGGGTGGTGTTGACCAGAATATCACCGGCAGGAACATTTGTCAGTTTACAGGTATTTATATAAGGAAAACGCTCTTGCAGAGAATCGAGCGCTTTTTCGTTGCGCGCTGCGACTGTGATTTTAGCAGCGCCGTCCGTATGGAATCCATAGATCAGCCCCCGGGCGGCCCCGCCCGAACCGAGAATGACAATCTCTTTCCCAGCCAGTGTGATACCGGCTTTATGGAACATGCTGACGGCTCCGATATAATCTGTATTGTAACCGTAAAATTTACCGTCTTTCATTAAAACAGTATTGACAGCGCCTATTTTTTCTGCATGTGGATCAATGACATCCATGAGCTGATAAACGACTTCTTTATATGGCATAGTCACATTCATGCCAAGAATATGTTCATCCCTCATTACTTCCAGTATACGGAGGACTTCGTTTTCGTCCATTTCATATTTTTTATACGTACCGGAGATCTTCTGCTGTCGGAGCAGATCTTCGTGGATCTCGGGAGAAAGGCTGTGCCCAAGATGGTTGCCAAGTACACCAAAATGCAGTGGTTCCTTCTTTTCTGTATTCATGGCTAAATCACTCCTGCTGTTTTGAAAAAATCAAGATTGGTAGGGTAAATGAAGCTGTCACCAATAGCGTGTAAAAGAATTACATTCAGATGATTATCCAGATTCTTTTTGTCCAGCCTTACAGCATCCAGGAGTGCAGACACCGGAAGTCCGCATTCACAGGGGAGACCGTAGGTATCCAGCACCTGCTTGATTCGTTCTGCTTCGCCGGGGACAGTAAGCCCGGCCTTTTCGGAAATCTTTGTCATCTGGTACATGCCAATTGCAACGGCTTCCCCATGGCTTTCGCGTTCATAGTGATAATACTGTTCGATGGTATGTGCCAGGGTATGGCCGAAATTCAGCAGCATCCGCTCACCGGTGTCAAACTGGTCGTCTTCCACAACGATTCTTTTGATATCTACACAGCGGTATATGATTGAGGACAGCCGGTCTTTTAATCCATCAAACGAAGGAGAGGAACTTAAGATTTCAAAGAGGCTGGCATCCTTGATGCAGCCATACTTGATTACTTCTCCCATGCCGTCGGTGATATACCGTTTGGGAAGTGTATCCAGCACGTCGGGGTCTATCAGTACCAGCTTGGGATGGAAAAATGCACCTACCAGATTTTTTCCCTGTGGAAGATCAACCGCTACCTTCCCACCTACAGAGGAGTCCACCTGAGCCAGAAGAGAAGTTGGTATCTGAACCAGATTAACACCGCGCAGATAACTTGCCGCAGCAAAACCGGCCAGATCACCAATGACACCGCCCCCCAGTGCTATAACGAGATCACTGCGGGTAATATTATTTTCCAACAAAGCGGCATAAATCCGGGGGAGAGACTGAAAACTCTTCGTCAGCTCCCCATGTGGAAGTATGAGGCTGCGGCATTCATAAGACGGAAGCGCCTTTACCAGTTTTTGGCCGTAAATAGGAAAAACATGATCATCTGAGATAATCATAATGCGTTTCCCATGAAAAACTTGTGCTACAAAAGTTTCTGCATTTGCCAGAATTCCGGATTTTATATAGATTGGATAACTGTTTTCACCTAAGTTTACTGTTAATTCCACGAGCTTTCTCCTTTTTAGACAAAATGGTATGCAAGGGGGTCAGACCCCTCTGCAGAGGGGTCTGACCCCCTTGCGCTCCTATACTTCTTTTCCGACTACCAGAGCTATTTCTTTAATTTGTTTTAACAAATCATTATATTTTTTCGGTTTCAGTGACTGGGCCCCGTCACACAAAGCGGATTCGGGATCGTTATGGACCTCGATCATTAGTCCGTCAGCACCCGCAGCAACCGATGCTTTTGCCATTGGCTCTACCAGCCACCATTTTCCGCCTGCGTGGCTCGGGTCTACGATGACAGGCAGATGTGTTTTTTTCTTCAGAACAGGTATGCTCTGCAGATCGAGCGTATTTCTTGTGAAGGTCTCAAAGGTTCGGATTCCACGTTCGCAGAGAATAACGTTCTCGTTACCGGATGCCATAATGTATTCGGCGGACATGATCCATTCCTCGTATGTTGCATTGAGGCCCCGCTTTAGAAGAATCGGGCGGTCCAGCTGTCCGAGCTGCTTAAGCAGATCGAAATTCTGCATATTTCTGGCGCCGATTTGGATTAAATCTACTTTCTCGTTAAAAATCTCCAGGTATTCCGGGGACATTAATTCCGTTACAATAGGGAGCCCTGTTTCTTTCTTGACCTCACAGAGGATATCCAGGCCCTCCATACCGAGTCCCTGGAAAGAATATGGACTTGTACGGGGCTTAAATGCGCCGCCGCGCAGCAGGTTGGCGCCGGAGGCCTTTGCGGATTTGGCAATGTCCAGCACCTGAGCAAAAGATTCCACGGAGCAGGGGCCGGCTATGAGGGCCAGGTGGTTCCCGCCGATCTTCACGCCGGAGACATCAATGATGGAATCCTCCGGATGGAATGCCCGGTTTGCAAGTTTGTAAGGTTCCTGGACGTGCATGACTTTATCCACGCAGTCATCGACTTCAAATAATTTGGGATCAATCGCTGTAGTATCCCCAATACAGCCAATGATTGTCATTTCCTGTCCTCTGACAATGTGGGTATCCAGTCCGCGCTTTTTGACAAGGCCTTCTACCCGGTCGATATTACCTTCCGATGTGTGTGGTTTTAATACAATAATCATTCTATTACCTCCCATTTACAATGACTTCGCACTGTAAAATTTTAACTGTTTAAAGTGTGAAAACATAAGTATCATAAAACATCCCGGGCTTAATGTCAATAAGTTTGGGGAAAATTGTAGGAGAGATTAACCAGTATGAAAAAGTCTAAAATATTGCAGCTGCTCACAGAACGCAGGAAATTAATCGTAATAAATCCCGGCCCGTTCCGTTGACAACAGAAACCAGCGGGTGTATTTTGTAAGATAGCCATAAAAATCTGCATATGAAAACATAAAAGAATTGAGGGATGAATTATGAAAATAATCAGGCAAATCGGAATCATCTTTACCGTCTGCTGGCTGAGCCAGGTGATTGCAGAGTTTCTGCCCTTTGATTTTCCTGCAAGCGTCATAGGAATGATATTCTTATTCATCTGTCTGGTGACAGGCTTGCTGAAGATAGAACATATCCAGGAAAAGTCGGACTTTCTTCTTGGGAATATGGCCTTTTTCTTTGTGCCGGCAGGGGTGAGCATCATGAATTATTTTGACATTCTCAAAAGCAGTGCGGTACAGCTGCTGATTATCTGTATCGTATCCACAGTCATCACGTTTGCGGTGACGGCATACAGTGTGAAGCTGACCATGAAATTAATGGATCGGAGGAAAAAATAATGGAAGCTTTGTATACATCTCCCTACTTTGGAGTGGCTCTCAGCGTAATCGCTTTCGGCGCAGGAGTCAGGATTCAGCAAAAAACAAAATCGGCTCTCTGTAATCCTCTTATTATTGCAATCGTTCTTATTATAGGCGTGCTCCTTGTTTTTAAAATACCATATGATTCTTATAACAACGGAGGGGAAATCATTAATATGTTCCTGGCTCCGGCAACGGCCTGCCTTGCAGTATCTATCTATACGAAGCTTTCCATCTTGAAAAAATACTGGCTTCCTATTATAGTAGGATGTATAGCAGGTTCTCTGGCGTCCATGGCCAGCGTGTACGGCATGTGCAGGCTGTTCAGACTGGATCAGAGCCTGACCATGTCCATGCTTCCCAAATCCGTTACCACACCGATCGCCGTGAGCGTTGCGCAGGCACACGGCGGCGTCGTTCCCGTAACGGTCGTGGCGGTGATTTTTACAGGGATATTGGGGAGCATCGCCGCGCCGCTGTTTATACGGATTTTTAAAGTATCGGATTCCGTAGCGGCAGGCCTTGCCATCGGCGCCTGCAGCCATGCGGTGGGGACATCCAAGGCAATTGAGATCGGGGAAGTAGAAGGGGCTATGAGTGGTCTTGCCATTGGAATTTGCGGAGTGGTAACGGTTTTGTTTTCCATGTTCATTTAGAGGTTTAGAAAGCGGGTGCTGCGGGGGCGCACCCGAATGAGAGGAAAAGAGGGAAAAACATTGAAAAAGGATACTTCACATACCATTAAACGGGCACAGCGCTTTCCGGTCATCCTGATCGGAGAGGGCCTTCTTGTAGGTGCAGTGGGAGGGCTGCTGGTGCTGTTGTACCGGGTTGCACTGACGTATGCGGGAAAATGGCTGGATATTGTGCTGAAATATATCAGGGGCAACCCCGTACGGATCGCAGGTTGGTTCGTGATTCTGCTTCTCATGGCATATGTGGTTGGCAGACTGGTAAAATGGGCTCCGATGATATCCGGGAGCGGTATCCCCCAGGTGGAGGGAGAAGTAACCGGAAAACTGACGCAGAATTGGAAAAAGGTGCTGCCTGCCAAGTTTGCCGGCGGTTTTCTCTGCCTGTTCGGCGGATTGTCGCTGGGAAGAGAAGGCCCCTCCATCCAGCTCGGGGCGATGGCAGGTCAGGGACTGTCCAGAATGCTCGACCGGGGGAAGACGGAGGAAAGGTTCCTTATGACATGCGGAGCCAGCGCAGGCCTTGCCGCGGCTTTTCATGCACCCCTCGCGGGCATGATGTTCGCACTGGAGGAGATACATAAAGGCTTTTCCATGTCCATACTGATCTCCGTCATGACAGCATCCGTGACAGCTGACTACATATCCTCCCATATACTTGGCCTGGATCCGGTTTTTAAGTTCCAGCTGGAACATTACCTTCCGCAGAATTATTACTGGATGCTGATTCTTCTGGGAGCGGTCTGCGGCGTGATGGGAGTCTTCTATAACTGGGCTATGCTGAAAGCGCAGGATTTGTATAAAAAGCCAAAGTTTTTGAATGAGACTTCCAGGCTGATGATTGCCTTTCTGGCAGCAGGAGTCCTGGGGCTTGTAATGCCCTCCGTGCTGGGCAGCGGCCACAAACTGATCATCACATTAACAAACGGGGAAATGGCGCTCAGTCTGGTCATCGTGACCTTTGCTGTAAAATTTCTTTTCTCTGCAGTCAGTTTCGGATCCGGGGCCCCGGGAGGGATCTTCTTTCCGCTGCTGATACTGGGCGCCATGATCGGCGGCATTTTCGCCATGACAGGAGTTGAGTTCTTCGGGCTGGAGGAAATGTATATCAATAATTTTGTCCTGCTGGCCATGGCTGGATATTTTACGGCGATTGTGCGGGCGCCGATTACCGGAATTATCCTTCTGTTTGAAATGTCCGGTTCCGTGAGCCAGATGCTTTCCCTGGCAATTGTTTCGGTTACTGCATATATCGTCGCTACGCTGATGAAGTCGGAACCAATCTATGAAAGTATGCTGGATCGTATTCTGAAAAATTCCGGAAAAAATCAGACTCAGAATATGAAGAGCCCCGGACAAAAGGTGCTTAGCACCTTTGTGATCATGAACGGTTCCGTGCTGGAAGGCAAAAGCGTGGAGGAGATTACCTGGCCCGACAACTGCCTTCTCGTTGCTCTGGAAAGGGGCGGAAAAGAGCGGATTCCCAAGGGGAGGACCATGTTAATGGCAGGGGATACACTGACTACGATGACAGATGAAAGAGATGCCGGATATGTGCATGACAAAATGGAAAAGTTATGTTATACTTCATTTTAGAGTAATCAACAGAATTTGAAGGAGCTAAAGACGTATGAAAAGAGTATTGTTAAAGCTGAGTGGTGAAGCACTTGCAGGAGATAAGAAGACCGGGTTTGACGAGGCTACCTGCATTGGTGTGGCAGAACAGGTCAGACAGCTTGTGGACGAAGGAATTCAGGTCGCGGTAGTGACCGGAGGAGGTAATTTCTGGAGGGGCCGCACCAGCGAGACAATAGACCGGACAAAGGCAGATCAGATTGGGATGCTGGCAACGGTTATGAACTGTATTTATGTATCCGATATATTCAGACATGTGGGAATGAAGACAGAGATTTTTACCCCGTTTGTATGTGGGGCATTTACCACATTATTTTCCAAGGATGCGGCAGTCGCAGCCCTGGAAGAAGGTAAGGTTATCTTTTTTGCCGGCGGTACAGGCCATCCGTATTTTTCCACGGATACAGGGGCGGTACTTCGGGCAATCGAGATAGAAGCAGATGCCATGCTTTTAGCTAAGGCAATCGACGGGATCTATGACAGCGATCCGAAGGTGAATCCGGAGGCAAAGAAGTATGAAGAGATTTCGATTCAGGAGGTTATTGACCAGAAGCTTGCGGCAGTAGACCTGACAGCATCCATCCTGTGTATGGAGAATAAGATGCCCATGCTTGTATTCGGACTGAATGAAGAGAACAGTATCGCAGAGACGATGAGCGGGACATTTACCGGGACAAAAGTAACAGTATAAGGAGGACAATTGACATGGATGAAAAATTAAAAAAATATGAAGAAAAGATGACGAAGACCGTAGACAACCTGAACAGCGAACTGGCAACAATCAGGGCAGGACGTGCCAATCCGCATGTACTGGACAAGCTGACTGTAGACTATTATGGCTCACCTACACCAATTCAGCAGGTTGCGAATATCTCTGTACCTGAGGCGCGCCTAATCCAGATTCAGCCCTGGGAAAAGAGCCTGCTCAAAGAGGTAGAGAAAGCAATCAATATGTCAGATATCGGTATCAATCCGACGAACGACGGCAGCACCATCCGCCTGGTATTCCCGGAACTGACGGAAGAGCGCAGAAAAGAACTGGTTAAGGATGTTAAGAAAAAGGGTGAGGCGGCGAAAGTTGCAGTCCGCAATATCCGACGCGACGGAAACGAAGCTTTTAAGAAACTCAAAGGCGGAGAGATTTCTGAGGACGGTATCAAAGATCTGGAAGCAAACCTTCAGAAGATGACAGATAAATTCATTGCAAAAGTGGACAGCTGTGTGGAAGCAAAATCCAAAGAAGTGCTTACAGTTTAACGGGGATTTATCACTTGAAAACAAGAGGGGCTCGTATTATACAGCCTCTCTTTTGCTGATATAAGGCAGGCGGATTTAATGGGCTGGATGCATAAGAGTTCAGGCCTGTCTGAACTGCTACGGTATTAGGAGGATATATAGAATGAACGTACCACAGCATGTAGCAATCATACTCGACGGCAACGGCCGGTGGGCAAAGTCAAAAGGAATGCCGAGAAATTACGGACATGCGCAGGGCAGCAAAAATGTGGAAAGAATTTGCGAGGAGGCATGGCGGATGGGAATAAAATACCTGACCGTATATGCATTTTCCACGGAAAACTGGAACCGGCCGAAGAGCGAAGTAGATGCGCTGATGAAGCTGCTTCGCAATTACATGAAGACCTGTCTGAAGACGGCTGAGAAAAATGATATGAAAATCCGTGTAATCGGGGATATAAAAGCGCTGGATGAAGATATTAAGAAGAGGATAATAGAATTGGAGGAGGCCAGCAAAAACAACAACGGCCTGAACTTCACAATTGCTATTAATTATGGCAGCAGGGATGAGATGATAAGGGCAGTCAAACGCCTGGCGCAGGATTGCGTGGATGGGAAGATACGTGTGGAGGAGATTAGTGACCCGGTCTATGAGTCGTATCTGGATACACATGGTATTCCGGATCCGGATCTTTTGATCCGGACGAGCGGTGAGCAGAGGCTTTCAAATTATCTTCTCTGGCAGATGGCCTATACGGAATTTTATTTTACAGACGTTTTATGGCCGGATTTTACAAAAGAGGAATTGGTAAAAGCTGTCGAGCAGTATAATAGAAGAGACAGACGTTACGGGGGCGTAAAGGAGGAACAGGATGTTTAAGACACGGCTACTCAGTGGAATACTATTAGTACTCATTGCACTATTTACAGTGATTTCCGGCGGAAGCATTCTGTTTGCAGTGCTATTTATCATCAGCATGATCGGCCTGAGCGAACTTTACAAAGTCTTTGATATCCGTAACAAGGCTCCGGGAATCTGCGGCTATCTCTTTGCGGCTGCCTATTATGCCCTGATTTATTTGAAGCCGGTTCTGCCGTCCGGGACAGACTGGTTTATGCTTTTGTTCATGGTATTTTTAATCTGTATGATGGGAGTGCTTGTATTCTCCTTTCCAAAATACAGGACAGAGCAGATACTGGCAGCATTTTTCGGTGTATTTTATGTGGCTGTGATGCTGTCCTATATTTATCAGATCCGCATCCTTCCGGGCGGGGTATTTACCGTATGGCTGGTATTCATCTGCTCCTGGGGATGCGATACCTGTGCCTATTGCGTGGGCATGCTGATCGGAAAACATAAGATGGCTCCGAAGCTGAGCCCCAAAAAGTCAGTGGAGGGCGGTATAGGCGGGATCGCAGGAGCCGCACTTTTGGGCGTGCTGTATGCCCTTGCTATCAACAAGTGGGGGGATGCGGGCGCAGGCATTGTCAGGTTTGCAATCATCGGCGCAGCGGGAGGCGCGATCTCACAGGTGGGCGATCTGGCGGCTTCTGCAATCAAGCGTAACCACAATATCAAAGATTATGGAAAGCTGATACCGGGGCATGGCGGGATACTTGACAGATTCGACAGTGTAATATTTACGGCGCCTATCATATATTACCTGTCTGTTCTTCTTTAGGTGATAGAGTACAAAGGAAGGAACTGCATATGAAGAAAATTGCAATACTGGGCTCCACAGGTTCTATCGGAACCCAGACATTGGAAGTCGTGCGTGAGAACGGCGATATAGAAGTAACCGCACTGGCAGCGGGCAGCAACATTGCACTGCTGGAGAAGCAGATCCGGGAGTTTCATCCTAAGATGGCGGCAGTGTGGTCAGAGGAAAAGGCGAAGGAACTGAAAGCGCATATCCGGGACCTGGATGTAAAAGTAATGGCGGGAATGGATGGAATCCTGGAAACAGCCGCAGAGCCCGAATCGGAGATTCTGGTAACGGCCATTGTCGGTATGATCGGGATTCTGCCTACGATTGAGGCGATACGTGCGAAGAAGGATATTGCGCTTGCCAATAAGGAAACACTTGTCACGGCAGGTCATATCATTATGCCGCTGGCCAGGGAACATGGGGTGTCAATCCTGCCCGTGGACAGCGAGCACAGCGCCATTTTTCAGTCCCTGCAGGGCGGACAGAGGGCCGCTCTCCACAAGATACTGCTGACGGCCTCCGGAGGGCCCTTCAGGGGCCGTTCAAAAGCGGAGCTTGGGAACATTCAGGTGGAAGACGCCCTGAAGCATCCGAACTGGGAGATGGGGCGCAAGATCACGATCGATTCCTCTACAATGGTCAACAAAGGCCTGGAGGTTATCGAGGCGAAGTGGCTTTTTGACGTGACGGTAGACCAGGTTGAAGTAGTCGTGCAGCCACAGAGCATTATCCACTCTATGGTTGAGTACGAGGACGGGGCTGTTATCGCTGAACTTGGGACGCCGGATATGAAGCTTCCGATTCAGTACGCCCTGTATTATCCGGAGAGAAGATATCTTCCGGGCGGCAGGCTGGATTTTGGAGCCCTCTCACAGATTACATTTGAGAAACCAGATATGGAAACATTTTATGGCCTGAAGCTGGCATACGAGGCCGGAAGGCGGGGGGGATCCCTGCCGACAGTCCTCAACGCAGCCAATGAAAAGGCCGTAGCCCTCTTTCTGGAAAGGAAGATCCGTTACCTGCAGATTCCGGAGATGATACAGGCCTGTATGGAGAAACATAAAATAATTGAACATCCTACAGTGGAAGAGATACTAAATACGGAGCAGGCAACATATGAATTTATAAAAAACAGGTGGTAGTATATGGGGATAATTTTAGCAATACTTCTGTTCAGCGTGGTCATTATATTCCATGAGCTGGGACATTTTACCCTGGCGAAGCTTAATGGCATACGCGTGGACGAATTTTCGTTGGGACTTGGTCCTACAATCATAGGAAAAGAATTCAGAGGGACAAAGTTTTCCCTGAAGCTTCTGCCATTTGGCGGGGCATGCATGATGGGGGAAGATGATGCGGATGATCTGACGGAGGGCAGCTTTAACAGCAAGTCTGTCTGGGCAAGGATTTCTGTAATTGCGGCAGGCCCGGTGTTCAACTTCATTATGGCTTTGATATTTTCTGTCATTCTGGTGGCCTGGATCGGGTATGATGCTCCGGTAGTCCAGGGTGTGGATGCGGGATACTCAGCCATGGAGCAGGGGCTTCAGGAGGGCGATGTCATTACGGGTTTGAATGGAAAGGATATTCATCTATGGAGAGAGGTCAGTCTCTTTAATATGATGAACAGAGATGCAGATTCCGTGGAGGTCACATACGAAAGAGACGGGCAGGAGTATACGGCCACGATTGTACCCAGGCAGCTAGAGGGGGACAGCATGAAACGGATGGGAATCCGTGGCAGCACAGCAAATACAAAGGCCGGTCTGGTTGATTCTGTCAAGTACGGAGCGTACACGCTGCGGTACTGGGTAAATTATACGTTTGACTGCCTCAGGATGCTTGTTACCGGGCAGATCGGAATCAAGCAGATGTCGGGGCCTGTGGGGATTGTAAATTTTGTGGATGACACATACAAGCAGGCGGCTCCTTCGGGTGCGGCAACGGTTATCTTGAATCTGCTGAACATTGCTATTTTGCTGTCGGCCAACCTGGGAGTGATGAACCTGCTGCCGATTCCGGCTCTGGACGGCGGCAGACTGGTATTTTTGATCGTTGAGGCCGTACGGCGCAAACGTGTGCCCCCGGAGAAGGAAGGTATGGTGCACATTGCAGGCTTTGCACTGCTGATGGTTCTTATGGTCGTAGTCCTGTTCAATGATATACGGAATATTTTTTGACGAGATAAGCGTGAACGCCTCGGAAAAGATACGCGCGGTAAACAGCGGGTGTCTTTTCCGGGGCGTATTTTTATTGACGGCAATTTCCCTGTTTTGCCCGCAGGCACATTTTAAATTCCGGCGCATATATATAATAGAGATGAATTTTTTGCGAGGGAATATATGACTTCTTTAAGAGCAATGCAGAATAATGCTGTAGACAAAGGGCAGCTGCAGATTAACGTTACATCAGAGATTACGGCACTTCCTGTTACCGGGGCGACAATATCGATATCTTATACCGGAGTTCCGGAGAGTACACTGGAGCAGGTGAATACGGATGCGTCCGGGCAGACCGATGTACTGGATCTGGATGCGCCTCCCCTGGAGTACAGCCTGAATCCGACGGTTGAGTACCAGCCCTACTCCGAATACACACTGGATATCAGCGCACCGGGGTTTGAACCCATGAGCATTGCGGGGACAGAGATTCTGCCGGATGTAAGAGCAATACAGAACGTGGCGCTCAGGCCAAATGACCAGACCCGGGAGAATGAACAGGTTTTTGTAATACCCGCACATACATTATACGGCGAATATCCCCCAAAGATAGCAGAGGAGGAAATAAAACCGATTAACGAGACCGGTGAAATCGTACTGAGCAGAGTGGTAGTGCCGGAATTTATTATCGTCCATGACGGTTCTCCCCGGGACACTACCGCACAGAATTATTATGTAAAATATAAAGATTACATCAAAAATGTAGCATCCAGTGAAATCTACGCCACATGGCCGGCAGATACGATCCGGGCAAATGTCCTGGCTATTATGTCCTTTACTCTGAACCGTGTGTACACAGAATGGTACCGTAATAAAGGATATGATTTCACGATCACATCCTCCACAGCATTTGACCACAAATGGATTCCGGAGAGAAATTTTTATGATACAATCTCCGTGATCGTAGATGAGTTATTTGCAGATTATCTGTCCAGACCTAATGTAAGGCAGCCGATCCTGACACAGTACTGCGACGGGCGCAGGGTAACCTGTCCAAACTGGATGACACAGTGGGGGTCAATGGCGCTCGGGGAGCAGGGCTACAGCCCGATCGAGATTCTGCGTTATTATTACGGAGACGACATGTATATCAACACCGCCCAGGAAATATCCGGAGTCCCCTCCTCCTGGCCGGGCTACACTCTGGAGATCGGCTCCAGCGGCGACAAAGTCAGGCAGATGCAGGAACAGCTTAACGTCATAGCCGGGGCATATCCCGCCATTCCTAAAATCGATGCAGACGGAATATACGGGCCGGCAACGGCTGCAACCGTAGAAAAATTCCAGTCCGTGTTCGGCCTTCCGCAGACGGGAACCGTGGACTATAGAACCTGGTACAAAATATCAGAAATCTACGTAGGAGTATCACGTATTGCGGAATTGGGGTGAATTCTTGCGGGAGAGGCAGGTGTATAGTCCGCCGCCGGAACCGGACATAGGTGTGGCTGGAGACGGGGCTGCGGCTGTAAGCTGGAGTAAAGTAAAATAGAAGGAAAACCGGGGCAGCCTGGGCACATCACCCGAACCCTTGATGGGTTCGCGCGCTGGGCCCAGGAAAAAATGTAATTTGGAGATTACATTTTTTGCCCCGGTTTTCCTTCTATTTTACTTAACTCCAGCTAACAACCGCAGCTACGCCTCCAGCCACACCTATGTCCGGTTCCGGCGGCTGCTTGCATCCGGCCGGGGGTATGAATTTACCGGCGGGGATTCCGGTCGGGGGAGGCGGATTGAATTGGTTGGGTGTGGTGTTTCCGGGCGCATAGAGTGCGCGCTAGAAGCCCTTGCAGAAGAAAAGAGGCTGGTTCCATCAGCAGCCTCTTTTTTTCTGCTACGGATTCTAAGTAAACGGACAGTGCCCGGAAATACCACACCCTGCCCCGGGGCAATTCTGCCTCCTGCTTTACTTAGCGTCCCCCTTACTTAATCCCCGTCGCGCCGCGGAACTTCATCGGGGATGATGTTTCCTACGCTTGCTTTTCCCGGCAGATCGATTTCGGGAATGTTATGGTTATCGTATTCATTTTCTTCAGCTGTCTTTGAGGGCATTTTGATTTCTCTCATATTACAACCTCCTTGCACTTTTTATGATAGTGTGTGCAGAATTAAGGTAAATATGCAGAAATACAGCCTTATTCTGCAAGAGAATAAAGCTGTAAGAAGCTTGCACGTTCTTCACGGTTCATTCTGACAAATTCAGTGAAATCCACGTCTACATAATACATTTGTTCTCCACAGCAGTTTGCGTGCGACTGATTGTTTGTATAATGGTATCTTTTGCATTTTATACAATAAAATACATGCATCATTTGTATCACTCCTTTCTGCTATCATACCATAAAATATGGGCTGTGAGAATTAAAATGTTGTTAAGGGTGAGAGTTATGTGTGACGGAAAGAAACACATAACTTGATCAGAATATATTTATTGGATGATTTATGATACAACAACCTTGAAGTTTAGGGGATCCTAAACTATAATTTATATAGAGGTGAAAAGCATGGATAATGGGGATAGGACGAAACAAAAGTTCGTGACGGCCATGACAGAACTGATGGGCGCGAAACCGTTGGATAAGATAACGGTGAAAGAGATTGTAGAAAAGAGCGGTATGACAAGACAGACTTTTTACCGCTGCTTTTTGGATAAATATGATCTGGTGAATTGGCATTTTGAACGTCTTGCTAAGAAGTCTTTTTTGCAGATGGGTGTCAGCATGACCTTAAGGGAGGGGCTTGAGAAAAAGTTTTGGTTTATCAAAAACGAACAGACTTTCTTTGCAGCAGCTTTTCAGTCGGAGGATTACAATTCCCTGGTTGCTTATGACTATGAATGCATATTGCAGTTTTATAAGAATATCATAGAAAAGAAGACGAAAAAACCGCTGGATGAGGATATCTGCTTTCTGCTGGAGATGTACTGCAGAGGTTCCATCTATATGACTGCCCGGTGGGCCAGGAGAAATATGGATCTGGCTCCGGAGAAGATGGCAGATCTGCTCATACAGGCGCTCCCGCAGCCGTTGGAAGAACTGCTCTCTGAACTGCAGCCTGATTTGCAGGATGAATAGGATCTGGTATTGTAAGAATAAATGTTACATAGACGCCATTTTGTAACTTGTCTCTGTATGTTTCAGGTTGTTATAATTATAACAATAAATGATGCTGCAAGGCAATCTATAAAATGTAAAGGGGATATGTGCTATGTCAAACAGATTTATTTTGAATGAAACATCTTACCATGGAGCAGGGGCGGTCAATGATATTGCGGCTGAAGTTCAGGCCAGGGGATTTCAGAAGGCATTTGTGTGTTCTGATCCGGATCTGGTGAAGTTTGGGGTTACACAGAAGGTGCTGGATGTGCTGGAGTCAAATGATCTGGCGTATGAACTTTATTCAGATATTAAGCCCAATCCGACCATTGAGAATGTGCAGACGGGAGTCGCTGCGTACCGGTCCTCCGGTGCGGACTATATCATTGCAATTGGCGGCGGATCTTCTATGGATACAGCCAAAGCGGTAGGTATCATCATCAACAACCCGGAATTTGAGGATGTCAGAAGCCTGGAAGGCACCGCACCCACGAAAAATAAGTGTGTGCCGATTATTGCGGTTCCGACAACAGCCGGTACAGCAGCGGAAGTTACGATTAACTATGTGATAACAGATGTTGAAAAGAACAGAAAGTTTGTATGTGTTGACCCCCACGATATCCCGATCGTGGCAGTGATTGATCCGGACATGATGTCCAGCATGCCGAAGGGGCTGACAGCATCCACGGGCATGGATGCGCTGACACATGCAATTGAGGGGTATATTACGGCCGGAGCATGGGAATTATCAGATATGTTCCACTTAAAATCTATTGAGATTATCGCCCGCTCCCTGAGAGGCGCAGTCGACAATACGCCGGAGGGAAGAGCGGACATGGCGCTTGGACAGTATGTGGCAGGGATGGGATTCTCCAATGTAGGGCTGGGAATTGTGCATTCTATGGCACATACGCTGGGCGCACTTTATGACACGCCGCATGGAGTTGCGAATGCGATTCTGCTCCCAACGGTTATGGAGTACAATGCAGATGCTACAGGAGAGAAGTACAGGGAGATCGCAAAAGCCATGGGTGTGGAAGGAACCGAAAATATGACACAGGAAGAGTACCGCAGGGCGGCAGTGGATGCAGTGAAAAAGCTATCTGCAGATGTCGGAATCCCGGCAGACCTCAAAGGCATTGCCAAAGAGGAGGACATTGCGTTTTTGTCTGAATCGGCATATGCGGATGCCTGCAGGCCGGGGAATCCGAAGGAGACTTCCGTAGAGGACATTGCAGCTCTGTTCAGGTCTCTTCTTTAAGCTGCTCTCCCGCCGCACCGGCGGAGCCAGGGCTCCCTTTGTAAGAACGGCGGGGATCGCACAGGTGTGGGGAAGCGGCAGAACGGGGAAGGATTATGGCAGGAAGAAGGAAAAAAAGAAGAAAATGGCCGGTCGTAGCCGGAATATTCATTCTGACAGGCATTTTTACAGGTTTGGGAGCAGTGGCTTTTCAGCAGCTCCCAGGCCTTTTTGCGTCCACAAAAGAAGTGATTGAGACGGTGAAGGTCCAGGTGGAGAAAAGCACAAGTGTTCCCTTTGAGGAAGTTAGAATACCGGAAGACGATGTGGCACAGGGCTACTATTACCGGCAGCTCCCGGAAACGGAACAGAACCTGTATAAGGAGCTTTATCAGGGGATGATGGACTTTAACGAAGCCATCTATATGCATTCACCCGATGTGGAGGTGCTCAAAAAGGTGTGCCAGTTTATTTTCAGCGACAGGCCGGAGATATTTTGGTGTACCGGGGAGATGCAGGTGACCAGCTATGCGGACTATTCTGAAGTACAGCCTGTATATACCTGCACACAGGAGGAGCGGACACAGAAGCAGGCACAGATTGATGAGGCTGTCTCTGCATGCTTTGAAGGGATTGACGGGAACGCTTCGGAATATGATAAGATCAAATACATTTTCGAATATCTGGTAAATACTGTGGACTATAATATGGAGGCCCCTGACAATCAGAACATATACAGTGCCCTGGCGGGGAAGGCATCCGTATGTGCGGGATATTCCCGCGCCGCTCAGTATCTTCTGCAGAAGACAGGCATCGAGTGTATCTATGTAACCGGAACGATTCCCGGACAGGGAGCGCATGCATGGAATATCGTGAAGTGTGACGGGCAATACTATCAAATGGATGTTACTTTCGGGGATCCGGTATTCCTGGAGACCGAGAGCGGGGAAAATTTGCCGGAGCAAAGTATTAATTATGATTATCTTTGCTGCAGCGATGCGGAAATCATGAAAAACCATACCATGGATACGACAGTGGGCTATCCGCCCTGCAGTTCCATGGATTTGAACTATTATAAACTCAACGGCATGTACTACGAGGAATATCAGCCGGACCAGCTGCTGAAGGATATGAATGACACCATCTACAGCAGGGCGGATTCTTTTACCTGTAAGTTTGCAAATGATACACTCTATCAGGAGGCACATGACAGTATCCTGAACGACCTGGTTCAGAGAGCGGCCCAGAATCTGCTGGAATACTACGGACTTGAATCTGTGCAGTATACCTATATAGAGGATGAGACGATGAATAAGATCACGATTTTCTGGAACTATCAATAATTTTCCGGAAAATTGTTACAGAATGTTGTTTAAAAATTTTGTTGAAATCTGTTTTTAAATGTAGTATAATCTTTACAATTTGAGAACGAGGGCGCTCTGGATTGAAAGACTCCAAGAGTGCCTTTGTCATGTAAAATAAATGAGATTCTGTTTGTTGCTTTTACGGGCGCTGTTTACAGGGCTTACGGGGCGGCGAAATACAGGAAGGGAATAGGTGAACAGATGAAAGCGTTTCTGATATTGGAAGACGGAACCGTGTTTTCAGGAAAAAGCATTGGTTCGAAAAAAGAGATGATAAGTGAAATCGTATTTAATACCTCCATGACAGGGTATTTGGAAGTATTGACTGACCCTTCTTACGCGGGACAGGCCGTCGTTATGACATACCCGTTAATCGGGAATTACGGCATAACACCGGATATGGAATCCCAAAAGGCATGGCCGGACGGATACATCGTGAGGGAACTGTCCAGGATGCCAAGCAACTTCAGGTGTGAAGGAACGATCCAGGATTTTCTTGAAAAGCAGGATATTCCGGGGATTGCGGATGTGGATACCCGTGCCCTTACGAAGATATTAAGGGAAAAAGGCACCATGAACGGGATGATTACCACGAATGAAAATTACTGCCTGGAAGAGATTCTTCCAAAACTAAAGGCCTACAGGGTGGGAGATGTTGTTTCTAAAGTGACATGCAGTAAAAAGTATGTGCTGGAAGGAAGCGGGAAGAAAGTAGCACTCCTCGATCTGGGCGCCAAAAATAATATAGCCAATTCTTTAAATAAACGTGGTTGTGAAGTGACTGTTTATCCGTCCAGCACAACTGCAGAGGAAATCATTTCAGCAAATCCTGACGGCATCATGCTTTCTAACGGCCCTGGTGACCCTGCAGACTGCACTTCTATTATCGAAGAAATCAAAAAATTATACCATACCGATATTCCTATTTTTGCGATTTGCCTGGGGCATCAACTGATGGCTCTTGCTACTGGTGCGGCCACACATAAGCTGAAGTACGGCCACCGCGGCGGCAACCATCCTGTCAAGGACCTTCGGACGGGACGCGTGTATATTTCTTCACAAAACCATGGCTATGTGGTGGATGATAAAAGCGTGGATCCGGAGATCGCTGCGCCCGCATTTGTCAACGTCAATGATGAAACAAATGAAGGTCTGCAATATCAGGGGAAGAATATCTTTACCGTGCAGTTTCATCCGGAAGCCTGCCCGGGACCGCAGGACTCGGGTTACCTGTTTGACAGATTTATGGAAATGATGGGAGGAGCGAAATAATGCCAAAGGATAACAGTATCAAAAAAGTATTAGTCATCGGTTCGGGGCCTATTATTATCGGACAGGCCGCAGAGTTCGATTATGCGGGGACACAGGCATGCCGCTCCTTAAAGGAAGAAGGGGTTGAAGTTGTGCTGCTGAACTCCAATCCGGCAACAATCATGACCGATAAAGATATAGCCGATAAGGTGTATATTGAACCGCTTACCGTAGAAGTTGTGGAACAGCTGATCAGGAAGGAACGGCCTGACAGTGTACTTCCGACGCTGGGAGGGCAGGCAGGCCTGAATCTGGCAATGGAGCTGGACGAGGCCGGATTCTTTAAAGAGAATAACGTGCGCCTGATCGGAACTACATCAGAGACGATTAAAAAGGCGGAGGACCGCCTGGAATTCAAGGCCACAATGGAAAAGATCGGCGAGCCCGTGGCTGCGTCCCTTGTTGTGGAGAATGTTGCGGACGGCCTTGCATTTGCCAATGAGATCGGATACCCTGTCGTACTCCGCCCCGCATACACACTGGGAGGAAGCGGCGGCGGAATTGCCCGGAATTCGGAGCAGCTGGTGGAAATCCTGGAAAACGGCCTGCGCCTCTCCCGTGTGGGACAGGTTCTGGTAGAGCGCTGCATCGCAGGCTGGAAGGAAATCGAGTACGAGGTGATGCGGGATTCCAAGGGGAATTGTATCACGGTCTGCAACATGGAGAATATTGATCCGGTGGGTGTGCATACAGGTGACAGTATCGTGGTTGCCCCATCCCAGACACTGGGGGATAAAGAGTATCAGATGCTGCGTACATCTGCCCTGAATATCATCAGCGAGCTGAATATCACGGGGGGATGCAACGTACAGTATGCACTCAATCCGGAAAGCTTTGAATACTGTGTAATCGAGGTGAATCCGCGTGTCAGCCGTTCCTCTGCTCTGGCATCCAAAGCGACCGGCTATCCGATTGCCAAAGTTGCGGCGAAGATCGCGCTGGGTTATACATTGGATGAGATTAAAAATGCTATAACCGGTAAAACTTATGCAAGCTTCGAGCCGATGCTGGATTACTGTGTGGTAAAGATTCCAAGGCTTCCCTTCGATAAATTCATCAGCGCCAAGAGGACGCTGACAACGCAGATGAAGGCGACCGGAGAAGTTATGAGCATCTGTGACAACTTTGAGGGCGCCTTGATGAAAGCGATCCGCTCTCTGGAACAGCACGTTGACAGCCTGATGTCCTATGATTTCACAGGACTTTCAGATGACAAGCTCAGGGAGCAGCTTGCGATTGTAGACGATATGCGTATCTGGCGAATTGCAGAGGCGATCCGCCGAAACATGACTTATGAGCAGATCCATGAGATCACGATGATTGATTTCTGGTTTATTGATAAACTGGCCATTCTTGTTGAGATGGAGGAGTCACTGAAGTCAGAGAAACTTACCCCGGAACTTCTCAGAGAGGCAAAAAGGATAGAATTTCCGGATCAGGTGATCGCAGCCCTGACAGGCAGGAGCGAAGAGGAAATCCACGATATGCGCCATGCAAACGGCATTGTAGCTTCCTATAAGATGGTAGATACTTGTGCCGCAGAGTTTGCTGCCGCGACGCCGTACTACTACTCTGTGTATGGAAGAGAAAATGAGGTGGAAGAGACCAGAGGCAGAAAGAAAGTCCTGGTGCTTGGATCCGGCCCGATCCGCATCGGACAGGGAATCGAATTCGACTTCTGTTCCGTGCATTGTACCTGGGCATTCTCAAAAGAAGGTTATGAGACGATTATTGTAAATAACAATCCGGAAACTGTCAGCACAGACTTTGATATTGCGGATAAGCTGTATTTTGAGCCGCTGACCCCAGAGGATGTAAAAAGCATCGTAGATATAGAAAAGCCGGACGGTGCGGTCGTGCAGTTCGGCGGCCAGACAGCCATCAAGCTGACGGAAAGCCTGATGAAGATGGGGGTGCCGATCCTGGGAACCTCCGCCGAGAATGTAGACAAGGCTGAGGACAGGGAGCTGTTCGACGAGATTCTGGAACAGTGTCAGATCCCGCGCCCAACCGGAGGTACCGTATATACGGCGCAAGAGGCAAAAGAAGTGGCAAACAGGCTGGGCTATCCGGTTCTGGTGAGACCCTCCTATGTATTGGGCGGCCAGGGAATGCAGATTGCCATCAACGATCACGACATCGACGAATTTATCGGAATCATCAACAGAATCGCACAGGACCACCCGATTCTTGTAGATAAATATCTGCAGGGCAAGGAAATAGAGGTTGATGCCGTATGTGACGGGGAAGATATTCTGATACCTGGGATCATGGAGCATATTGAGCGCGCGGGAATCCATTCCGGAGACAGCATCTCCGTATATCCTGCACAGAGCCTGAGCCAGGCGGTAAAAGACAAGATTGCCGAGTACACAAGAAGATTAGCCAAATCCCTCCATGTCATCGGCCTGATAAATATTCAGTTTATCGTATGCGGGGATGAGGACGTCTATGTAATCGAAGTCAATCCACGTTCCAGCCGGACAGTGCCATATATCAGCAAGGTAACCGGAATCCCGATCGTACCGCTGGCGACAAAAGTAATCATCGGCGGGAAGATCAGAGAACTGGGATACACCCCCGGACTCCAGAAAGAGGCCGAGTACATTGCCATCAAGATGCCTGTATTTTCATTTGAAAAAATCCGGGGAGCCGACATCAGTCTGGGCCCGGAGATGAAGTCCACCGGAGAATGTCTGGGAATCGCGAAGACATTTGGAGAGGCGCTTTACAAAGCATTTATCGGAGCCGGAATCAAACTGCCGAAGTTCAAAAATATGATCATGACCGTCCGTGACGAAGACCATCAGGATGCAGCAGAGATCGGAAGAAGATTTGCCGCCATCGGATACCGCATCTTTGCCACCGCCGGAACAGCCAGGGCGCTGAATGAAGCGAGAGTCAAGGCGATACCGGTCCGCAAGATCGAGCAGGAGTCCCCAAACCTCCTGGATCTGATCCTGGGACACGAGATCGACCTGGTCATCGATATCCCCGCTCAGGGAGCTGACCACTCCCGGGATGGATTCATCATCCGGAGAAATGCAATCGAGACAGGAGTGAACGTGCTGACAGCCATGGATACGGCGCAGGCGCTTATCACAAGCCTGGAAAATACAGACATACAAAAACTTACCTTAATCGATATCGCGACAGTACAATAAGGATTAGCGAACGAGTTTTGGACTCGGGCGCGGATGGAGGGGCGGTCGCTTACCGTGAGCCGGGACGTGCTGTGAAAAGCACCTGTCCTGTTGGAAATACAGCCGCTGCGCCAAGCAGCAGTAAGAGGAAATCCGCAAAATCAGCCGGAACCGAACACACTCACCGCTTAATCTGGTGATTAAGCGGTGAATGTGTTCTGAAAAGTTGCTTCGGGAGCAACTTTTCTCCGGCTGATTTTGCGGATTTCCTCTAACTGCTGCTAGGCTCGCTAAAAGCATTTCCAACAGGACAGGTGCTTTTCACAGCACGTCCCGGCTCACGGTAAGCTAGGTGCATCCGGTCGGTAGGAAAAGATGCGTTTCCGGTGGGGATCCTGACGGGAGAGGCGGATGTGGGCTGGCTGGGCGTTGGGGTTCATCTGAATTGGTGCTTGTTTGTAAGAACAGAGTTTGTACGATTTATGAAAAAATTAATGTTTCGAATAGGCAGAAAGCCATATACAAGTCACTGCATAAATAGTTTCAATACGTCTAAGCAAGATACAAGACACGAATAGCCGAATCAATCCGTTTCCCCCGTATGGGATACTAACCGGGAAACGTGTTTTTTCCTGCCGGCCGGATGAGCCAGCCTGCCGTGGAGCGGGACGGGGGAGGGACTTCATCCTGTCTCTGTCTGGAATGCCTAGAGTGAGTTTAGCAGCAGTTAGAGGGAACACACCAAATCAGCCGGAGAAAAGTTAATTTCCAAATTAACTTTTCAGTACGCCTGAGCCGTCCAATCATCAGATTGGGCGGTGAATGCGTACGGTGCCGGCTGCTTTGGTGTGTTCCCTCTTACTGCTGCTTAACGCAACGGACGGTATTCCAGACAGAGACAGGATGAAGTCCCTCCCCCGTCCCGCTCCACGGCAGGCGTCCCCCCGCCCGCAAGCCTACAACGTGTTCCCAAATCCGCCTACCAGACACCCATAAAGTGCTGCATACCTAAGCTGACGAGTGCGATTCCAACCCAGCAGCAGAAGCCGGTAAAGATTGGCTTGCCGCCGGTTTTTACGAGATCTACGATATTCGTGTTCAGGCCGATTGCTGCCATTGCCATGATGATGAGGAATTTGCTCAGTTCTTTTAATGGCGCGGTGACTGCCGGGGGCAGCTGGAATACTGTAGTAATGACCGACGCAAGAACGAAGAACAGTACAAAATATGGAAATGTTTTTTTCAGGCTGAAGGAAGATCCTTCGGTCTTTTTTTCTTTTCTGCCTCTGTAGAGGGCCAGGAACAGGGTGATTGGGATAATCGCCAGTGTTCTTGTCATTTTGACGATGGCTGCCGCCTCCAGCGTATGGCTGGCGTGAATTCCATCCCATGCGGCTGCAGCTGCCGTTACAGAAGATGTATCATTGATGGCAGTGCCTGCAAACAGGCCGAACCCTTCATTACTCAGGTGCAGGATTCCTCCCAGTGCCGGGAAAATCAGTGCGGCGATGACGTTGAAGAGGAAGATGACTGAGATGGACTGTGCAACTTCTTCATCGTTTGCATTGATAACCGGGGCTGTAGCTGCGATCGCGGAGCCTCCGCATATGGAAGAGCCGACTCCGACCAGTATGGCGTTGTTTGGCTGCAGTTTCATTGCTTTATACAGGATAAAAGCAATGATTAGGGAAGTGCTGATTGTGGAAATAATGATAGGAAGGGACTGACGGCCCTTGGCAAGGATCTCTGTCAGGTTCATTCCAAAACCGAGAAATACAACAGCTGCCTGCAGAATCTTTTTGGATGTATAGGCTATGCCGGGTTGTACGGTATCTTTCCGCTTGATGATTAATGTTAATACCATTCCAATGAGTATTGCGAAAACAGGGCCGCCGATCACCGGGAGCGCCCGGCCCAAAAACCATGACGGAATTGCAATAATCAGGCAGAACAATAATCCAGGTCCTTTTTGTTTTATAAAATCCATGTTACAAATCCTCCGTTCTTATTCCTTTAGATTTAGATAATTGATCAGACAAGACAGGCGTAACTTTTCCATATTTTGTCTGTCATGTTTATCATAACATAAAAAAACTATAAAATAAAATTATATATCTTTATTTTATGATAATAATATGTTATAGTAAATGCAGGGAGTAATTAAAATATAAAGGCGGAGCTTTTGAGGAGAGGAAGCTCCGCCTGGATTCATTTAAAGAGGGATGAATATGTTGGATTTTCGGATGGAGACATTCCTGACGGTATGTCAATGCATGAATTTCACTAGGGCAGCTGAAGAACTCAATATTACACAGCCTGCGGTTTCGCAGCATGTGCGTTATCTGGAGAAGCACTACGGGATAAAACTTTTCCAGTATGAGGGGAAGAAGCTGAAACTGACAGAGGCAGGAGAGATGCTCCGCAATGCATCGCTAACCATGATGCACGACGAACTTTCTCTGCAGAGTAATATGCAGCATCTGACTGATGGATATCAGAATATCCGGTTTGGAGCGACTATGACAGTTGGGGAGATCGTTATGGCGCGGATTCTGGAGCGGTATCTTGTAAAGTACCCGGATGTGAAGTTACATATGGAAGTGGCGAATACCCAGGAGCTGCTTGCAAGGCTGGATAACGGAGAGATAGATTTTGCCCTTGTTGAGGGATTTTATAAAAAGAATGAATACGATTATCTGCATTATTCCACAGAGCGCTATGTGGCTGTTTGCAGCCCTTTTTACCCGTTTAGCAAGAAGCCGGAGAAGCTGGAAGATTTGTTTGGCGAGCGCCTTCTGCTCAGGGAACCGGGGTCGGGAACCAGGGAAGTGCTGGAGCGTTATCTGGATTCACAGAATTATGGGACCGAAGATTTCGTCAGAACTGCGGAAATAGGCAGTTTACATGCGATTAAAGAGTTGACAAAAGCCGGCTGTGGTATTACATTTTTATATGAGGTCGCAGTTAGGGAAGAACTGGAAAAGAGAGAACTCAAAGTAATTTCACTGAGGAATTTCGGTATTACCCATGATTTTACCTTTATATGGAGACGGGGGAGCATCTATGCAGATACTTACAGAGGATTATTCCGCCAGTTTTCCGGTGAATAAAGCGTGCGGCTAGCATAAGAAAAGGAAGTGACAGAGATGTTACAGGTAGAGCATTTATCATATGATGTATCTGAGGAAGGGAAGCAGTCGGAAATACTTTCCGATATCAACTTTACGGTGGAGGACGGAGAGATGCTAGTCATCACCGGACCTAACGGGGGCGGAAAGTCCACACTGGCAAAGATTCTGATGGGAATTAATAAGGAAACGGCGGGCCGGATTATTCTGAACGGTGAGGATATCACAGGCTTATCTATCAATGAAAGGGCACAGGCAGGCATCGGATTTGCATTCCAGCAGCCTCCCCGTTTTAAGGGAATGACTGTGAGACGTCTGCTGTCACTGGCAGCGGGCGAGGAACTGACCGAGGAAAAGTGCTGCGGATTGTTGAGCAGTGTTGGTCTGTGTGCCATGGAATATATAGACAGAGAGGCGGATTCGACCCTGTCAGGCGGGGAGATGAAGCGGATTGAGATTGCTACTGTGTTGGCGAAAAAGCACAATATCTGTATCTTTGATGAGCCGGAGGCCGGTATTGATCTCTGGAGCTTCTCCATGCTGATCAAGCGGTTTGAGAAGATCCATAAAGAGAAAAAAGAAAGCCTGATCCTCATCTCTCATCAGGAGAAGATTATCCAGATGGCGGACCGGATCATGGTAATATCCGACGGGAAGTTAGATTCAATCGGGCCCACAGCGGAGATCATGCCGCAGCTGCTCGGAGAAGATATCGATTCCTGTGCGTGTATGAAGGAAAAGGGAGGTGACATCTGTGAAGCTTAATGAAGTAACGGAAAATGTGTTAAAGGTAATAGATTCTCTGGGATTTAAGCAGGAGGGCGCCTATAATCTGCGCCTGAACGGTATGGCAGTCTGTCACGGTGACAGCCGCCATATCCGGATTGAAAAAAAGGAAGACAAGCCCGGCATTAATATTTATATCAGCGGAGAAGCTCAGCAGGAACAGGTCCATATTCCGGTTGTAATGTCTGAATCGGGCATGAAGGATGTAGTATACAATGATTTTTATATAGAGGACGGTGCAGATGTCGTAATCGTAGCAGGCTGCGGTATACACAATGACGGCTGCAGCGAGAGCCGCCACGACGGCATTCACGCCTTCCATGTGGGGAAAGATGCGAATGTGAAGTATGTAGAGAATCATTACGCAGAGGGCGAAGGAACCGGTGGTAAAGTATTAAATCCTGTGACAAAGATTTATGTCGGAGAGAATTCGGTATTTACACTGGAGACCACCCAGATCAAGGGTGTCGATTCCACAGAGCGTGAAACATTTGTAGAACTGTCCCGTGGGGCAAAACTTTTCGTTACAGAAAAGCTCATGACCCATGCGGAGCAGACTGCAATATCCAACATGGACGTCCAGCTGAGCGGAGAGAATAGTTCCGCCAGGATCATCTCCCGTTCCGTGGCAAAAGGAACCTCAAGGCAGGTCTTCCATCCAAGGGCAATCGGAAACAATCTGTGCCATGCACATGTTCAGTGTGATTCCATCATTATGGATCAGGCCGAGATCAGCTCCATACCGGAGATCAATGCGAAACATGTAGATGCACAGATCGTGCATGAGGCCGCGATTGGAAGGATCAATGACGAGCAGCTGGTTAAGCTGCGGACATTTGGGATGTCGGAGGAAGAGGCGGAATCAGTTATCATCGAGAACTTCCTAAACTAAATCGGGATTCAGCGACGAGCTTTAGTTTCGGCGCGGATGGGGACGCTCCATAAAGGGATAGCCGAAAACCTCCCGGAGAACATCCATGTCCTTTCAAAAACGCGGCCGCGG
>NZ_CYZU01000055.1 GCF_001404335.1 Faecalicatena contorta | reverse complement strand
CGCCTATCCGGCATCGGGTGTTCTAGAATCACTTAGCAGCATGGGTGCATATCGCAACGGCATATACAGCCCCAGCGCCTCCCCGGCCTCCCTGTCATGAAGCGTCCCCATCCGTCGACAGGACTGAAGCCTGTCAACTGAATCCCGATTTTATTGAGAAAAAGTGTATTTTACTATTGCCTAAAAGCCACATTTACCATATAATAAACAGTGATTGATAAAATTTTAACTATATCATACAAAAGTACAGTTTATAAGGATTTTGAAGTCTTATAAACGCAGTTTAAGGAGGTATCTCATGTTAGATCAGACCTACTATGACAAGGCAGATGAAATCATAGCGTCACATGGGGCGGAACAGGCATCACTGATTCCAATTATTCAGGACATTCAGACGGAATACCGTTATCTGCCGCCAGAGCTTTTGAGCTATGTGGCAGGGAAGCTTGGCATTAATGAGGCAAAGGCTTACAGTGTGGCAACATTTTATGAGAATTTTTCTTTTGAGCCAAAAGGAAAGTACATCATCAAGGTATGTGATGGAACAGCCTGTCATGTGCGTAAATCGATTCCGATCCTGGAGCGTCTCTACAGCGAACTGGGCCTTTCCAGCGAAAAAGCAACAACAGACGATATGCTGTTTACTCTGGAAACGGTTTCCTGTCTCGGGGCCTGCGGGCTGGCGCCGGTGCTTACGGTGAATGATAAGGTTTATCCGGCAATGACGCCGGATGCAGCAGCTGAATTAATTCGCGAGTTGAGAGGAGCTTAGAGATATGGAGAGAATTGAGAATAGAGAAGCTCTCGGACAGGTACGTGAAGCTTCGAAAGCACAGATAGAAAACAGTAAATGCAGGGTGCTGATTTGTGCAGGGACAGGCTGTTTGGCAGGCGGTTCCGGTGACATTTACAGAAGAATGTGTGAGCTGGTTGATGAAAATCCGGATGTGGAAGTACATTTTGGGGAAGAGATCGCACATGGGGATGGAGAACTTGGCATTAAGAAGAGCGGATGCCATGGATTCTGCGAGATGGGACCTCTGATGAGGATAGAACCCCAGGGAATTCTGTATACAAAGGTACAGCTGGATGACTGCGATGAGATATTCCATAGAACGATTGAAAAAGGAGAGATCATCAGGCATCTTTTATTTAAACAGGATGGCATTGAATACCAGAAACAGGACGAGATTCCATTTTATAAAAAGCAGACAAGAAATGTTCTGAAAAATTGCGGGCATATTGATGCGGAGCATATCCAGGAGTATATTTCCACAGGCGGATACCAGGCTCTTGAAAAGGCACTGTTCAATATGAAGCCGGAGGAAGTGATTGAGGAAATTACAGAATCTAATCTGCGCGGCCGCGGGGGCGGCGGCTTCCAGACCGGTTATAAATGGTCACAGGTGGCGAAGCAGCAGGAAAAAGAACGTTATGTTGTCTGTAACGGTGACGAGGGAGACCCGGGTGCATTCATGGACCGGAGCATTATGGAGGGAGACCCGCATAAGATGATTGAAGGCATGATGATCGCTGCTTATGCTGTTGGTGCTTCCGAAGGTTATATTTATGTGCGTGCCGAATATCCGCTGGCGATCAGCCGTCTGAAACTGGCGATCTCACAGGCGGAAGATTGCGGTCTGCTGGGAGATCACATTCTGGGTACTGATTTTTCCTTCCGTTTACATATTAACAGGGGAGCGGGAGCTTTCGTCTGCGGGGAGGGCAGCGCTCTTACAGCTTCAATAGAAGGAAACCGCGGTATGCCGCGTGTGAAGCCTCCAAGAACGGTAGAACAGGGTCTGTTTGCGAAACCGACCGTGCTGAATAACGTAGAAACATTTGCAAATGTTCCCATGATTATCAACGAAGGCGCGGAATGGTTTAAAAGTATCGGGCCGGAGAGCAGTCCCGGAACCAAGGCGTTTGCTCTCACTGGAAGCGTAAAGCATACAGGTCTGATCGAGGTTCCCATGGGAACTACTCTCCGCGAAGTTATTTATGACATTGGCGGCGGAATCAAAGGGGACGGAGAATTTAAGGCCGTACAGATCGGCGGTCCCTCCGGCGGCTGCCTGATTACGCCGCATCTGGATATTAATCTGGATTTCGATTCCTTGAAAAAGATGGGCGCAATGATTGGATCCGGCGGACTGGTTGTAATGGATAACCATACCTGCATGGTGGAGGTCGCAAGGTTTTTCATGAACTTTACGCAGAATGAAAGCTGCGGAAAATGCGTTCCGTGCAGGGAAGGCACAAAGCGCATGCTGGAGATCCTGGAAAGAATCGTGGCCGGAAACGGAAAATTAGAGGATCTGGATCTGCTTGAGGAGCTCGCGGATACGATTACGGATACTGCACTGTGCGGTCTTGGCAAGAGTGCGGCTCTGCCTGTTATCAGTACGCTGAAGCTGTTCAGAAAAGAGTATGAGGAACATGTAGTTGAAAAGAAATGCGTATCCCACAACTGCACCGCAATGCGGCAGTTTATCATCAGCCCGGAACGATGCAAGGGATGTTCCAAATGTGCGAGAAACTGTCCGGTAGGTGCGATCAGCGGACAGATTAAAGAACCTTATGTCATTGATAATGAAAAATGTATTAAGTGCGGCGCTTGTGAAAGTGCCTGTGCATTTGGTGCGATACATATTGAAGGGTAGGAGGAAACGAACATGAGTTATATGACAATCAACAACAGAAGGGTCGCCTTTACGAATGAAAAGAATGTTCTTTCCGTCATCCGCAGAGCCGGGATTGACCTTCCTACTTTCTGCTATCACTCGGAGCTGTCTACATACGGCGCCTGCCGTATGTGTGTAGTCGAGGATAACAGAGGAAGGATATTTGCATCCTGTTCAGAGACACCCAGGGACGGAATGGTAATTTATACAAATACGCCAAAGCTGCAGCACCACAGAAAGATGATTATCGAATTGCTTCTGGCATCCCATTGCCGTGACTGTACAACCTGTGCTAAAAACGGAGTCTGTACACTGCAGAAGCTGTCCAGACAGCTTGGAATTATGGATGTAAGGTTTGAAAATAATAAAAAGCAGCTGGAGAAAGATACGACATCAGAGTGTGTTGTGAGGGATCCAAATAAGTGTATACTGTGCGGTGACTGTGTTAGAACCTGCGACGAGATTCAGGGCCTTGGCATATTGGATTTCGCATTCCGCGGTTCCAAAATGCAGGTGACGCCGGCATTTAACAAGGATTTGTCACAGACGGATTGTGTAGGATGCGGACAGTGCCGCGCGGTATGTCCGACAGGTGCAATTACGATTAAACAGAATGTAGATCCGGTATGGCGTGCGCTCAGTGACAAGAATGTCCGCGTGGTGGTACAGATAGCCCCGGCGGTCAGGGTGGCTATGGGAGATAAGTTCGGCATCAAAAAAGGTGAAAATGTGCTTGGACGCCTTGTAGCGGCTCTTCGCCGTATCGGTTTTGACGAAGTATATGACACCAATTTCGGCGCGGATCTGACGGTTATGGAAGAATCAAAAGAATTGCTGGAACGCCTGGAATCAGGAGAAAACCTTCCGCTTTTCACATCCTGCTGTCCGGCATGGGTTAAGTTCTGTGAAAATAGATATCCTGAATTCAGGAAGAATATTTCCACCTGCCGTTCTCCGCAGGAGATGTTCGGTGCATTGATTAAGGAAGAGGCGCGCATGAAGGCGGCGGAAGACACCAGGAAGACCATGGTTATCTCGATTATGCCATGTACGGCAAAAAAGGCAGAGATCACAAGACCGGAGCACTTTACAGACGGGGAGCAGAACGTGGATTATGTGCTGACAACCACAGAGGTTACCCGTATGATCCAGGAAGCAGGAATCGATCTTGCACAGGTGAAGCCGGAAGCACTGGATATGCCATTTGGACTGGCATCCGGCGCAGGCGCAATCTTCGGGGTTACCGGAGGTGTGACAGAAGCAGTGCTGCGGCGTCTTGTTAACAGCAATAAGGCGGAAGACCTGGAAGCAATCAGTTTCACCGGAGTGCGCGGCGTAGACGGCATCAAGGAAGCCAGGGTAAAACTGGGAGAAAGAGAAGTTAAAATCGCTGTTGTGAATGGTCTGCAATGTGCCTCCGAAGTACTGGAGAAGATGAAAGCAGGAGAAGTGCACTATGATTTCGTGGAAGTGATGGCTTGTAAGAGAGGGTGTATCGCCGGAGGCGGGCAGCCTGTGCCGATCGGCCCAAGAACAAAGAAAGCAAGACTGGAAGGACTTTATAAGATCGACACAATGGCACAGATCAAACTTTCAAACCAGAATCCGATCGTTGAGGCGGCTTATGAGGGCATATTAAAAGGAAAAGAACATAAGCTGCTGCATAATGAGGTGAATTAGCTTACAGCTGACGAGACGGTAAGGAGAGCGTCCGCCTCTTTGGGCTGCGGGATGCGGCGCGGGGCGGGATGTCTTCCGGTGCTTGCGGATGCCGGCCGTTTTGCCTAGTTTACGTAGGGATAAAATAGAAAAATCTGATGGAACCGGCGACATGCGGTCCCCAATTTGATAATTGGGGACCTTAGTCGCCTCAGACTTTGCCTGGTAAAGCAAAGTCTGTCCATCAGATTTTTCTATTTTATCCCAACGTAAACACGGCACACTCTAGTACAGCATTGCACTAATAATTCAGCAATAAGCACCTGCTCTCTACGCCATAGCTGTACCTGCTTTCGCTAGACGTAGGAACCCCTACGCCGTCGCGAAAGCAGGCACAACTCTGACGCAGATATCAGGCACTTATTACTGAAAGATTAATGCACTGCTGTACTAGGCATCCGCAATCACCAGAAGAAATCCCGCCCCGCGCCGCATCCCGCAGCCCAAAGAGGCGGGCGCTCTCCTTACCTTTTAGTGGCTGTTCGGAAGGGGATTCATGGCGGAAGGTCGAGGAGGGGGACGATAGTGGAGGATTAAGGAAAATATCGTGGACAGTCAGGAGATAGATAAGTCGGATTCGTGGTGGTTTCTGGCTATCCCTTTCATTTACACTTCTTTTCTTCATAATAATAGTCCCATTCCTTTCGTTGTTTTTTGTGAAGGATCGTGGTATACTTTTGAAGTATTGGGAACAGGGAGCGTGTTAACGGCTGCAGCTTTTTACAGGAGGGCATAGTATGGACACTTGGGAAACGATTCGGGAGGATGATCGGTATGGAATTGCTGCGGCGGTGAAGACCGTGACGGATGTTTGGAAGAAAACTCCTGCGGCAGCGGGGGCGGGGATGTTCCGTGCTATTTCTGTGAAGGAGCAGGCTGAAAATGATAAAAGGTGCAGGGAGGTCTGGGGGAAGCTGAACGGGCATTTGCAAAGTTTTCCTCAGGCAATTCAGGGGCAGAAGATGTGGCGGGAGAGGGCAGAGAAGGTTCTGTCTGACGCTATGGATAAGGATGTAATGTTCCAGCTGGGACAGCTGCCGGGCGATGTAAGAAACGGGTTTTTAGAGGCGGCCAGAACCTTTGTCCGGCATACACGAGTGTTTGACAGGGAGCTTGTACTGGAGGATCTTGGACAAGCGCTGAGAAATTATTTTGTATATTTTATGCTGTGCCTTGCGGATGGTTCTGACAGGTGGTTCCATGAGGCGATCTGGGGGTACAGCCTGCTTTATCCTTATACGGATAATTTTCTGGACGGTGACAAAACGAGACAGGAAAAGGCTGCATTTAACCGCAGGCTGGAGCAGAAACTGAACGGATTCAAAACAGAGGCGGAAGACGATCTGGAACAGAAGGTCTTCCACATGGTGGATTCGGTCGAAGATATTTATCCAAGAAAAATATTCAGCGGTCTATATGATTTTCTTCTGACTATTTATGATGCCCAGATAAAAAGTATGGAGCAGCAGGGAAAGACGGAGAAAACGGCACAAGAGCTTCTGCAGATGTCGGCTTATAAGGGCGGGGCTTCTATCTATGTGGATCAGTGCTTGATTGATGGGTATCTGAAGGAAAAAGATATCCTGTTCCTTACGGGGTTCGGGCTCTTTTTGCAGCTTGCAGATGATTTGCAGGACGTGGATGAAGACGCCGAAAACGGACATCAGACTTTGATGACGCTGAGTGCGGGGGCCGGCTTTCTGGATGAAATTGTGGGACGCCTGATGTCTTTTCTGAAATATGTGTTTGAAAATTATTGGAGCGGGGAAGAGGCGTATAAAGGTTTTGTGCTGGATAACAGCGTGCAGTTGGTAATTATGACTGTGTTCCAAAAGAAACAGTATTTTTCGGAAGCGTTTAAAAGAAATATGGAAGAATGGTCCGTACTGCCCGCGGGTTTTTTTGCATGGATGGATGCGGAAAATGCCAAAAACCGGGAGAACATGCAGCACAGCCCGGTAAATATGATGGAGATACTGGATGTCTGGTGCCAGGTACCTTCTTTGGAGTAGGGATGGTGTTAAATGCGCTTCGGCAGTACCGGTATGACGAGAAAGGGAGACGGCTGGTTACTGTTTAGACCGAGCGTCTACCTCGCTGCACTTGAAAAGCAGGGAAATAAATTTCTCTTGTGATAAAATGCATTTAGTGCTATGATTGACAACAGTGGAATACATGATTCTACAGCGTAGGCTAATAAATCACATAATTATAGAAGAGATAGGGAAAGGAAACGAGAAACGTGACCTATAAAGAAGCAAGGGTATATTTGGACGAAGTGTCGAAATACGGAAGTGTACTTGGCTTGGATACGATTCGAGGTCTGTTGCGTGAACTTGGGAATCCTCAGGATGACTTGAAGTTCATACATATTGCAGGAACGAATGGCAAGGGATCTGTGCTTGCATACACTTCAACAATTTTAAGTGAGGCAGGGTACAGAACCGGCAGATATGTATCACCAACAGTGGTTTCCTATTTGGAACGGATTCAGATAGACGGAAAATGGATACCGGAAGATGAGTTCGCAGAATTAGTGGAAGAAGTTAAGAAAGCTATTGCACGCATGGAAGCCAGAGGTGAGGCCAGCCCCACCGTTTTTGAGGCAGAGACGGCAGTAGCTTTTTTGTATTTCAGAGAGAAGCGCTGCGACTTAGTCGTTTTAGAAACCGGGCTGGGCGGCCTGCTGGATGCGACGAATATTGTGAAGAATACGGAGCTTGCCGTATTCGCATCCATCAGCAGGGATCACATGGGATTTCTGGGCGAAACTCTGGAGGAGATTGCGGCAAATAAGGCGGGAATTATAAAGCCTGGCTGTACGGTTGTCACATCGCTGCAGAAGCCGGAAGTGATGGCGGTACTCGGCGGAAAGGCCCGGGAGCTGAAATGCGGCATGGAGGTTGTGTATCCCAGGGAGGCGGTAGTGATAGAAGAAAACTGGGATGGACAGCGGTTTTCCTACCGGGAGTGGGAAAACATTAAAATCTCGCTGGCAGGCAGATACCAGATTGAGAATGCCGTTACAGTTCTTGGGGTTATCCGGACGCTTAGAAACAGTGGATATGCGATCTCAAGGCAGGCCGTAACAGAAGGTTTTGCGAAAACAACGTGGCCCGGACGGCTGACCTGTGTTGCCAGGAATCCTCTGGTAATTGTGGACGGGGCGCATAATGAGGAGGCAGCGTTGAAACTGCGGGAGTCTTTGATACAGTATTTCCCCGGCAGGCGTATAATATTTATTATGGGAGTATTCCGGGATAAGGAATATGGCAAGATAGCAGAGATCATGGGACCTCTGGCGGACAAGATATATACTGTCGAACTGCCGGATCAGAGCAGGACGCTGGGCGCGGATGAATTAAAGCAGGCATTGCTGCCATACTGTGTGGAGGTAGAAGAGGCATCCGGGATAGAAGAGGCTGTGAGGGAAGCATGTGCTTCTGCTAAAAAAGACGACGTAGTACTGGCTTTTGGTTCGCTGTCCTATCTGGGACAGGTTATGGAATTGGCTGAGGATATGGGAGAGAAGTTATGATAGATCAGGAAAAGATAAAACAGGCGGTAAAGCTTCTTCTGGAAGGGATCGGGGAAGACACCGGAAGAGAAGGCTTAAAGGAGACTCCGGAGCGTATTGCCCGTATGTATGAGGAAATATACGGCGGGATGGACGAAGATGCGGCAGAACATCTGAAAAAGACATTTCACGTAGAGAATAACGAAATCGTAATGGAAAAAGACATTACCTTTTATTCTACTTGTGAGCATCATCTTCTTCCCTTTTATGGAAAGGCCCATATTGCATATATTCCCGATGGAAAGGTGGTTGGCTTAAGCAAACTTGCCAGAACCGTAGAAGCATTTGCCAGAAGGCTTCAGATCCAGGAGCAGCTGACGGGGCAGATTGCAGATGCCTTGATGGAGCATCTGAAGCCAAAGGGAGTACTTGTGATGATTGAGGCGGAACATATGTGCATGACAATGCGGGGAATAAAAAAGCCGGGGAGCCAGACCGTGACGGTAGTTAAGAGAGGCGTGTTTCTGGAGGATCCAGAGCTGACCAATCTGTTTTTCCAGATGATCAGATAAAGGATAGGGGGATTGTCTATGAAAGAGATCGAATTGATCAGAAAGCATCCTCTGTATCTAAGCTGCTGCAAGAGGTTAGAGGAATTGGAACGGGACCGGCAGTTCTGCAGGCATCAGATGCCGCATCTGCTGGATGTGGCCCGGATCGCTTATATCCGGAGTCTGGAGAACGGTCTGGGGTTGAAGAAAGAGGTGATCTATGCGGCGGCAATTCTGCATGATATCGGCAAGGCCAGCCAGTATACGGAAGGCATACCGCACGAGACCGCCGGAAAAGAGACGGCAGAAAAGATACTGGAGGATACGGATACATTTACAGGAGAAGAAAGACAGATGATTCTTCAGGCAATTATGGAGCACAGACGGGACAGTGAGAATCAGTCTGTGCTTGGCAGGCTTTTATATGAAAGTGATAAATTGTCCAGAGCATGTTATGCATGCCCTGCGGAGAAGGAGTGTAACTGGAGCAGCGGTAAGAAGAATATGGAGATAAAATGGTGAAAGGACTGGTATAAGAGATGAGAATAGGCAGCAGGGAGTTTGACACGGAACATCATACCTATATCATGGGGATTCTGAACGTGACGCCGGATTCATTTTCCGACGGTGGAAAATACAATGATCTGGACAAGGCGCTTCTGCATGCACAGGAATTGGTGCGTGACGGTGCGGATATTCTGGATGTGGGCGGAGAGTCGACTCGTCCGGGGCATATCCAGATTACGGAGGAAGAAGAGACCGAGCGGGTCGTGCCCGTGATTGAAAGGCTGAAGCAGGAGTTTGACACACCCATTTCCATCGATACTTACAAGAGCAGCGTTGCAAAAGCTGCCGTTCAGGCCGGAGCCGCACTTGTGAATGATGTCTGGGGGCTCAAATATGATGCCGGGATGGCGGACGTAATCGCTGAAAGTCAGACAGCGTGTTGTCTGATGCACAACCGGGAGAAAGCAAAATACGTCAATTTTCTGCCGGAGGTTCTGATGGATCTGCAGGAAAGTGTTGATATAGCAAGAAAGGCCGGCATTGCAAAAGACAAGATCATACTGGATCCGGGGGTCGGCTTTGGAAAAACGTATGAGATGAATCTGGAAATCATCAAGGAATTGAACCGTCTTAAATTCTTGGAGTACCCTATTTTGCTGGGAACCTCCAGAAAGTCCGTAATCGGCCTGACACTGGATCTGCCGGCCGGACAGCGGGAAGAGGGAACCCTCGTAACCACCGTGCTTGGGATACTAAGCGGGTGCGCCTTTGTGCGAGTGCACGATGTGAAGGGAAACAAACGGGCTATTCAGATGACAGAAGCCATTATGAGGGAACATGACTGCAAAGGGGTCTGACCCCTTTGGGAAAACGATATGTAGAGGGACGGGATTATGGATCAGATTAAGATAGAAAATCTGGAGATATTTGCAAATCACGGCGTATTTCCGGAGGAAAATGTGCTGGGGCAAAAGTTTTTGATTTCAGCGGTTCTTTATACGGACACCAGGCGTGCCGGAAAGACAGATGACCTGAAGGCTTCAATCCATTACGGTGAGGTCAGCCAGTTTATGGATACTTTTATGAAGAAGAATACTTATAAGCTGATTGAACGGGCCGCGGAGTGCCTGGCAGAAGAGCTTCTTTTGCATACTGCACATTTGGAGAAGGTAGAGCTGGAAGTGAAAAAGCCGTGGGCTCCGGTGGGCCTTCCGGTGGAATACGTGTCAGTCAGGATTACCAGGCAATGGCATACCGCATATATTGCGTTGGGATCTAACATGGGGGATAAGGAAGGCTATCTGAATGCTGCGGTCAAAGAGCTGGATCGAAGAGAGGACTGCCGGGTAGTGAAAACCTCCGGCTGGCTTGTTACCCCGCCGTACGGCATGACAGATCAGGATGATTTCCTGAACGGCTGCCTGGAGCTGCGGACGCTGCGAACGCCGGAGGAACTTTTGGAGGAGCTGCATAAGATCGAAGCGCATGCTGGGCGGGAGCGCGTGATACACTGGGGGCCAAGAACCCTGGATTTGGATATTATCTTTTACGATGATCTGATTGTGGAGACAGATACACTTTGTATCCCACACGTGGAGATGCATAAACGTGATTTCGTGTTGAAGCCCCTTCATGAGATTGCGCCATATAAGCATCATCCTGGAAACGGGAAGACAGTGCGCGAGCTGCTGGAGGAGATTGAGCAGAGTCATTAAGCGGAAAGCGAATAGCGGAGAGGATCCCGGTGAAGCATTTGCGGTGTAAAAAAACCGGGCCATTCAGTCTCAGTGACTGCATGGCCCGGTTTTTTTGTTATGTGCAGATGCAATTTTAGAGTAATTGTTCAAAAGAATCGTAGAAGGTCGGGTAGGACACATCCACACAGCGGCTGTCCAGTATATTCGTATTGCCTTCTGCTACAAGAGCTGCAATACTGAATGCCATAGCAATCCTGTGATCCAGAAGGGTGTGGATCGTTGCTCCGTGAAGCGGTTTCCCACCCTCTATGATCATGCCGTCCGAGGTCGGCGTTACATCGCATCCCATTGCCTTGAGATTGTCGGTGACAGTCTCGATTCTGTCGGTTTCTTTGACCTTGAGCTCTGCAGCATCACGGATAATCGTAGTGCCTTCCGCCATGGAGGCCATGACCGCAATGACCGGGATCTCATCGATCAGTGTGGGAATGATATCGCCTTCTACCGTGGTACCGTGAAGACGGCTTGTACGAACCAGAATGTCGGCAATTTTCTCGCCGCTTTCAGTGCGTTCATTTAAGAGCGTGATATCTGCGCCCATATCTTCACAAACCTTCAGGATGCCGGCACGTGTTGGATTGATGCCGGTGTTTTTAATCAGAATCTCCGAATTCGGTACCAGCAGCCCCGCCGCGATAAAATAGGCCGCAGATGAAATATCTCCCGGTACGGTGATCGTGCGTCCGTAGAGTTCTTTACATGGACGGAGTAAAGCTGTCGCTTTCGTACTGCTGAGATCATGAGTCGTGGAGATATCTGCTCCGAATTCGGCAAGCATCAGTTCCGTATGATTGCGGGACAGGCTTGGCTCCGTCACAGAAGTTTCGCCGTCCGCATACAGTCCTGCAAGCAGGACACAGGATTTAACCTGTGCGGATGCAACGGGAGATTCATAGTGAATGCCATGGAGGTTCCCTTTTGAAATATACAGCGGTGCACAGCCATTGCGGAGGATGCTGGAAATATTTGCTCCCATCAGAGTCAGCGGTTCGATGATCCGTTTCATGGGGCGGGAATTCAGGGACTCATCACCTGAAAGTTTGGAATCAAAGGACTGTCCTGCCAGAATTCCGGAAATCAGCCGGGTTGTTGTGCCGCTGTTACCCACATCCAGGATCTCGGAAGGAGCTAAAAGACCGTGGAGACCCTTCCCATGCACCGTAATGGTGTCCCCGGACTGCCGAATATCAATCCCCATTTTCCGGAAACAGTCGATGGTAGCCAGACAATCGGCACCTTCCAGAAAATTATGAATCTCGGTGATTCCCTTCGCGATGGAGCCGAACATAACACAGCGGTGGGAAATAGATTTGTCTCCGGGAATGGTCACTTCTCCTTTTAATCCCGTAATATTTGTTAATTCCATATCTTTAAAAATCCTTTCTCTTATGCAAATTACACTTCGTAGACGATATAACGGTATTTTTTCAGCAGTTCAGCCGCCTTGGCAGAAGAACTTTCGTCGTAAAATTCGATGCGCAGAACGCCTTCTTCAAATTCACGGTTATGTACAATACCGATATTTTTGATACTGATATTATTGCTGGCCAGTATGGTTGCAATCGTGGCGATTCCTCCGGCCTCATCGATGATATCACAGTAGACCGCAAAGCGCTTTTTGATAGGCCCGGCGGAACTGTTGGGCATGGAATCCCGATAGTCTTTGGAGGATTCGAACAGGGAAAACAGGTCGTTTTCTGAGCCTTCATCCACGGACTCCTTCGCCTGTTTCAGTACTTCAATATAATCCCCCAGGATCCGGGAAATATTTTTCTGGTTTTTCAGGCAGATCTGCTGCCACATCACAGGAGAGGAAGAAGCAATTCTGGTAATATCCTTAAAACCTCCTGCGGCCAGGTTTTTCATAAGTTCGTCTTCCGTATCCGTATCCCTGACAAAATTGACCAGACTGGACGCGATAATATGAGGAAGATGGCTGATCGTTCCTGTAACATAATCATGCTCCTTATAATCCAGTATAATAGGAAGCGCCTTCAGGGACTCCACAAAACTTTTATATTCTGCAACCTTTTCTTTCGGAACCCTGGAAGAAGGTGTCAGAATATAATAGGCATTTTCAATCAGCACAGGTTTTGAGTTCACGAATCCGCTTTTCTCGGAGCCTGCCATAGGATGCCCCCCAATAAAATTATCTTCCAGCCCCAGCCGTATAATCTCTTCATGAATCGAAGTCTTTACACTCCCCACATCAGTCAGAATACAGTCCGGATGGATATACTCCTTCAACTGCGTAAGATATGCGGTATTATAGGAAATAGGGGCACAGAGAAAAATGTAACTGCACCCTCTGAAGTTCTCATCAATCGAAGAACAGGAAGTCTGGATAGTGCCTTCCTGGACTGCCAGAGCCAGTGTCTCCTTACTTTTGTCAAAGGCCAGCAGTTCATAATCAGGATAGTACTGCCTGACAGCCTTAGCGATAGAGCCGCCAATCAGGCCGAGGCCGATGAAGCCAATCTTTTTAGTCATGGTGATTCATTCCTTTCAGTAAAATCAAATACAAAAACAGTTTAACACCTCCTCCCCAAAAAGTAAATAAAAAGGAGGGGGGTCCGCCTGCCAGGAGGCCGTTTGCTGCAGTGCTATTCCCGACCCGTGCAATGTGCGGCTCCAGGGGGACGTCTGCCGGTTTTGCGGGCTGCCCATTCGCTAAGAAGCGCTAAATGCCGTACCGCAGGATTTTATGGAACCACGGGGATTCACCGTGCAATCTGATGATTGCACGGATCAGACCCCGCTTGGGAGCCGGCCTGGAAGCCAGCTCCCATCCATAAAATCCTCCGGTACGGCATTAAGCGCTTCTAAGCTTATTCTATGCCCACAAAACCGGCAGACGTCCCCCTGGAGCCGCACATTGCACGGGCCGGGAATAATGCACTGCAGCAAACGGCCCCTGGCATGCTGGGGGCCCTAAGGCGGGAGGGGAGCAGCGGATGGGACTGGCTGGTAGGGGAGTATGCATGGCAGGCTTCAAAGAAAATAAAAAAGTGGATATTACTGCTGCAGCGAATAAATAATAAGATGAAGCAGGCCTTGCGTATAAATATCATCCCCAACCACAGCACAAAAATATCCGCCCAGCAGATCAAATACGCTGCCCCCGGAAGAATCCCCCTGGGAATTGCCCTGTAAAAATTGGATGAACCCAGCGTACGGGGAAGGGGAATGGGATTGCCTGGATGCGGCCCTTCATCCAAAATTTCCCGCCCATTCCCCCTAAATTCTTTGTTAAAAATTCATAAAGGAGTTGTAATGGTCTTAGTTTTTTAGTACAATATACACATAATACGTGTGCACGGCGAGTATGATAGAAACCATGCACATAATAACGACACACAAGGAGGCAGCAGCATGAAGGTTTACAGAACAGACGAGATTAGAAACGTAGTATTGCTTGGCCACGGCGGGAGTGGCAAGACGAGCCTTGCAGAGGCAATGTTGTATGTATCAGGGGCAACAAACCGAATGGGTAAGATTTCAGACAATAATACGGTCAGTGATTTTGATAAAGAAGAGCAGAAGCGTGGTTTTTCTATCAGCACATCTCTGATTCCTATTGAGTGGGAAAAGGCCAAGATTAATATTCTGGACACGCCGGGATATTTTGACTTTGTCGGGGAAGTTGAGGAGGCAGTCAGTGCAGCAGATGCAGCGGTAATTGTAGTTTCCGGTAAAGCAGGTGTACAGGTTGGGACGGAGAAGGCGTGGGAATTATGCGATAAGTACAATCTTCCGCGTATGATCTATGTGACTGAGATGGATGTGGATGACGCCAGTTTCCGTCAGGTTGTAGAGGATCTGACAGCGAGATACGGCAAAAAGATAGCTCCGCACTTCCAGCCGATCCGCGAGAATGAAAAGCTGGTTGGCTATATCAATGTGATTAAGAACGCAGGCAGAAGATATACTGGGATTGGACAGAGAGAAGAATGCGAGATTCCCGAATACTGCAAGGCGAACCTTGAGATACTGAGAGACTCCCTGATGGAAGCAGTAGCAGAGACAAGTGAAGATTTCATGGAACGGTATTTTTCAGGGGAAGAGTTTTCTGTTGAAGAGATCCGGGCAGCTATGCGTACGGAAGTTATGGACGGAGATATTGTTCCGGTAGGAATGGGTTCCAATCTTCAGGCGCAGGGTGTTGCCAATCTCCTTTCTGATATTGTCAGGTTCTTCCCGAGCCCGGATAAAAGAAGCTGTGCAGGAATTAACAGAACGACCAATGACATATTTGAGGCGAATTATGATTTCTCAAAAGCAAAGACAGCCTATGTGTTTAAGACAATGGTCGATCCTTTTATTGGAAAATATTCTTTGATTAAAGTGTGCTCCGGCGTATTAAAGGGAGACGATATTCTTTTCAATGCAGATACGGACGCAGAAGAGAAGCCGGGCAAGCTCTATACGATTTGCGGAAATAAACCATCCGAAGTTACCGAACTGTTTGCAGGAGACATCGGAGCAATTGCAAAGCTGTCCAATACAAGGACAGGAGACACTCTTTCTACAAAAGCAACGCAGGTTTCCTACGCTAAGACAGACTTCTCCATCCCGTATACATATATGAAGTATTCCGTAAAGAACAAAGGGGATGATGATAAAGTGTCACAGGCACTGGCTAAGATGATGGCCGAGGATATGACACTGAAGGCAGTAAATGACAGCGAAAACCGTCAGTCTTTACTTTATGGTATGGGGGACCAGCATCTGGAGATCACGGCTAGCAAGCTCGCGAACAGATACAAAGTTGAGATTATACTGGAGATGCCAAAGGTTGCATTCCGGGAGACAATCCGCAAGAATTCTGACGTGGATACTAAGTATAAGAAACAGTCAGGCGGACACGGACAGTATGGACATGTTAAGATGAGATTTGAGCCGTCAGGGGATCTGGAGACACCATATATATTCGAAGAAGTAGTAGTCGGCGGAGCGGTGCCGAAGAATTACTTCCCGGCAGTCGAAAAAGGTCTTCAGGATTCCGTTGGAAAAGGCCCGCTTGCAGGCTACCCGGTTGTAGGAGTAAAAGCAGTTCTCTACGATGGTTCCTACCATCCGGTAGATTCCTCTGAGATGGCATTTAAGACAGCAACAGTGCAGGCATTCAAGAAAGGATTTATGGAAGCAGGACCGGTACTTTTAGAACCAATCGCTTCCTTAAAGGTTACAGTACCGGACGAATATACAGGTGATGTCATGGGAGACCTGAACAAAAGACGTGGACGCGTGCTGGGGATGAACCCGATCACGGGCGGCAAACAGGTCATAGAGGCCGATATCCCAATGACCGGATTATTCGGATACTGTACAGTACTCCGTTCCATGACAGGTGGCCGTGGAACCTATGCTTACGAATTCGCAAGATATGAGCAGGCGCCATCCGACGTACAGGAAAAAGAAATCGCAGCAAGAGCTGAAGAGTAGGAGGCGGGAAGGAGTCTGCTGATTTTGGAAATCAGCTGCTTAGCCAAGAAGTTCTGGCAGTAAAAAAGCCGCATCTTATGGAACCGAGCGTATTCACTTAGAAAGCCGATGCTTTCTAAGTGAATACGCTCTGGAAAATTGATTCGGAATCAATTTTCCTCCATAAGATGCGGCTTTTCCGCTACAAGAACTTCTAAGGCACTCTTAAGGCTTCCGAAATCAGCATACGTACTTTTCCTTCCCAAACAATTGCAGTCCCACCAGTTCAGCATAATCCGCCTCCCCCGGTTTTGATTAGCGGCATTTATGCCCTGATACCGCACCCGAGAGAGGCATATTCCAATTCCCCAAAGCGTCCCCATACCCGCCTAAATCCCCCCTTGCGCACCCGGTAATTTGAAATTTGTTAAGAAATCTGGAAAACGATTGTAGTTTGCAGTTAAAAGTGCTATAATTGCTCTGCCATTATAGAAAAATGACCAAAATATAATAAGTAATGAAGTTGAGGGCAGACGAATGAAGATAGTCATTATTGGGGATGGAAAAGTCGGCTATAAGCTGGCGAAACAACTCTCCGCGGAAAATTATGACGTTATTATGATTGACAGCAATGAGAAAAAGCTGCGTGCCGCGATTGACAGGCTGGATATTTTTTGCGTTACCGGAGACGGTGGAAGTGTGGCTGTTCAGAAGGAAGCAGATGTTCCGCATACAGATCTTGTGATTGCGTGTACTTCCACAGATGAATGTAATATGCTGAGTTGTCTGATTGCAAGACGATTGGGGGCAAGGCATACCATAGCTAGGGTGCGTAACCCAATATATTATCAGCAGATTGATATATTAAAAGAGGACTTACATCTGAGCATGGCGGTGAACCCGGAACTGGCTGTGGCGGGGGAGATTGTCAGGCTCTTATTATTCCCGGATGCAAGTAAGGTAGACACGTTTGTCAAGGGAAGAGTGGAACTGATTGAACTTCCTCTGCTGGAAAAGAGCTGCCTGATTGGGATGTCATTGGCGGATATGTATAATAGATTTCAGATTAAGCTTCTTGTCTGCGCGGTAGAGCGGGAGGAGGAAGTCTTTATTCCTGATGGTGATTATGTGCTGCGAGCCGGGGACAGGCTGCACATAGCTGCTTCTCACATGGAGATCGAGCTGTTCTTCAAACTGCTGGGTCAGAGAAAAGAAAAGATTAAAAAGGTAATTATCTGTGGCGGCGGGCGTGTCAGTTACTATCTTGCCACACAGCTCTGCAAGATTGGGATGCAGGTTAAGATCATCGAAATAGACGAAAATAAGTGTGAAAATCTGTGTGAACTTCTTCCCAAGGCTACGGTCATAAACGGGGATGCTACCGACCATGACCTGCTGATCGAAGAGGGGATACAGGATGCGGACGCACTGATCGCCCTAACGGGGATGGATGAAGAAAATATCATTATGTCGCTCTTTGCAAAGAGCCAGGGTGTTTCCAAGATTATTGTCAAGGTAAATGAAGACAGAAGAGCCAGAATGATACAGGAATTTGGCATCGACAGTATCGTGTCAGCCAAGGCTGCTACGGCGGATGCAATTCTCAGCTATGTGCGTGCCCGCAGGAACTCTCAGGGAAGCGCGAATGTGGAAACGATGTACCAATTGGTTGACGGAAAAGTGGAGGCTCTCGAATTTATAGTGAAATCTCAGACAAGCTATACGGGCATTCCATTAAAGGATCTGTCACTGAAGGTGAACAATCTGATTGCATGCATTGCGAGAAAGCGCAAAATTATTATACCTAACGGTGATGACTGCATTCAGGTAGGAGACAGCGTTATTATCATTACAATGGAAAAACATATCCAGGATATCCAGGATATTTTGCTGTAGGTGCAGATCAATGAATTATAGAATGACAACTTTCATAATAGGTAAGATGCTGGGGGTGGAAGGTGCGCTTCTCCTGCTTCCGGCAGCGGTTGCTTTTTTATATGGAGAAAAAAGCGGATTATCATTTTTGATGGTAAGCGCAGTACTTCTCATCATATTCCTGGTATTTGGACGGAAAAAACCGGGCAATAAGCTGATTTACGGCAAAGAAGGACTTGTTATCGTGGGTTCTGCCTGGATATTGTGGTCATTATTCGGCGCGTTGCCGTTTTTCATATCAGGGTGCATACCGAATTATCTGGACGCATTTTTTGAAACCGTGTCCGGTTTTACTACAACAGGGTCAACCATATTGACAGACATTGAGGCCCTGCCGATGGGAATGGCTTTTTGGCGGAGCCTGACGCACTGGATTGGCGGTATGGGAGTGCTGGTTTTCGTTATGATGCTGACTTCTCTGGATGATGAGAGTTCTATGCATCTGATGCGTGCAGAAGTGCCGGGACCGGAGGCTGACAAGCTTGTGCCAAAGGCGAGAAGTACGGCTAAGATTTTGTATTCCATGTACTTTGTGCTGACCGCAGCGGAAGTAGTTTTTCTGCTTTTTGGCGGAATGAGCTTTTATGATGCGCTGATCCATTCATTCAGTACGGCTGGAACGGGCGGATTTTCAAATAGAAATGCAAGTATCGCCTATTACGACAGTGCATATATTGACGGAGTGATCACGGTATTTATGATTCTGTTTGGAGTGAACTTCAATATCTATTTCCTGCTGCGTCTGAAAAATTGGAAGGCCGCACTGAAAAATGAAGAACTCCGTGGATATCTGGGCATAATTCTGGGCTCCATGGCGGTTATTACTCTGAATATCATGGGTATGTACGGCAATATTGTGCATGCATTTCGATATGCCTCCTTCCAGGTAGGTGCGATCATTACGACGACGGGATTCTGTACGGCCAATTTTGACCAGTGGCCCGAATTGTCAAAGGTAATCCTGTTGGGACTGATGGTGATCGGAGCCTGTGCAGGTTCTACAGGAGGGGGGATCAAGGTATCTCGTTTTCTGATATTAATGAAGAGCGTAAAGCAGGAGATCAGAAGAATGCTGCATCCCAAGTCCGTTACGATTGTGCAGATAAACGGGAAAAAAGTGGGAAGAGATACCATGCACGGCGTATATATTTACTTTATTTGTTATATCCTGATAATGATGTTATCTGTATTGCTGGTTTCCATCAATGACTACGATTTTACGACGACATTCAGTTCCGTATTGACGACGCTGAATAATGTAGGGCCTGGGCTGGCGCAGGTGGGGCCGATTGAAAACTTTTCTGGCTTTTCACCTCTGTCCAAAATTGTGTTCTGCCTGGATATGCTGATAGGAAGATTGGAGATATTCCCGTATCTTCTGCTTCTTTCTCCGGATCTTTGGAGAAGGAGGTTCTAATAAATCTTGGAAACTGACAGAACTTTGGCAACATGCCGGAGAGTACTTAAAGACTTAAGGAAGAAAGACAGAAAGGGTAATGTATGAAAAAAGGGAAAGTAAAACTGTTGGCTGTGATAGGAATCATATTGCTTGCTGCGATTTATTATTATGTAACGCTGCCGGCAATCAATATCCACTCCTCAGATTTCTGGATGTTTTTTATTGTGATAATTATTATTGCTGCCTTGATTTACATCAGAAGGAAGAAGCTTAACCGATATGAGCTGAAAAACTCGAAAGGTGTAAAAATCATTTTGGGAATCCTGGTGGTAGTGGTAGCGGCTTATTTGATTGGCACATTGCTATCTTCACCAATTGTAAATGCGAAGAAGTATCAGAAACTTCTGGATGTAAAAGACGGCGAGTTCACCAAAGATATCGAGGAATTATCTTTTGACCAGATTCCGCTTCTGGACAGGGATTCTGCTGCAATCCTGGGCAATCGTAAAATGGGCAGCATGGTGGATATGGTATCTCAGTTCGAGGTGGATGATCTGTACAGCCAGATTAATTATCAGGATCAGCCGGTCAGAGTTTCACCGCTGCGTTATGCGAGCGTGATTAAATGGCTTACAAACCAGAAGGAAGGGATTCCGGCATATATAAAAATTGATATGGCAACGCAGAATACGGAACTTGTAAAGCTGAAAGAGGGCATGAAGTATACGACAAGCGATCACTTTAACAGAAACATTTACCGCCATCTTAGATTTAAGTATCCGACGTATATTTTTAATGATCTCAGTTTTGAGATTGATGATGACGGAGTTCCATATTGGATCTGCCCGGTGAAGAAGTTCAACATCGGCCTTTTCGGCGGAACTACCATCGGCCGCGTCGTGTTGTGCAATGCCATTACGGGAGAGACAAAGGACTATAAGATAGAAGATGCGCCGGAATGGATAGACAGGGCCTACTCGGCTGATCTGCTTGTGGAACTGTATGACTATTACGGATCATTAAAACACGGCTATTTTAACAGCATTCTGGGGCAAAAGGACTGTCTGAAGACAACAACCGGTTATAACTATCTGGCAATCGACGATGATGTGTGGGTATACACTGGTGTGACTTCTGTCAGCGGGGACCAGTCCAACGTAGGTTTTGTCCTTATGAACCAACGTACAATGGAGACAAAGTTTTATGGCATTGAGGGCGCAACAGAAGACTCTGCGATGTCCTCGGCGGAAGGACAGGTACAGAACCTGAAGTATAGGGCAACCTTCCCGCTTCTTTTGAATATTTCCGGAGAACCGACTTATTTTATCGCCCTAAAAGATGATGCGGGGCTGGTTAAAAAATATGCGATGGTGAATGTACAGAAATATCAGATTGTGGCAATCGGAGATACGGTAAGTTCGTGCGAGGCAGCCTATACAAACCTGATGTATGAAAACGGAATCAAAGAGGTTGAAAAAGATACCCGTGAGATTGAGACTATTACTGCGAAGATTACGAAAATAGCGCAGGGAGTTATTGACGGTAATTCTCACTACTACGTAATGCTGGAGGGCTCAGATGAGATCTTTGATGTGTCAGTAGTGGACTTCATAGATATTATAAAATATGAAGTAGGGCAGGAAGTAACTGTGGAGTATAAAGAGGGCGACAAGACAAATACAGTACTTTCTTTCAACGGAGAAGAACTGCAGAATATGGCGCCGTCTTCCGACGGGAGAAATGCAGACACCGGACAGCAGGACGGTACGGCACAGGATGAGGAAGGCGCAGTACAGGAATAAAAGAGCTTCACTAAGAGTAAGGCAGCGGATATGACGGACGTAGTCATATCCGCTGTTCTTTTAAACAGCGCGTTTTACCGAATCAGCCCGCTAATAATAAAGATCCATGCACGGAATTCAGTTATCAAATATTCGATTAGATCAATTGGGATTCTTGAAAAAATATGACTGCCCGGACGTGAGGAAAACAGGGCATAATTTTCTTGGGATTGAAATTAGAAAACAGGATAAAATAAAAGGGTGTACCAGGCAGGTTGAGATCTGCAGATACACCCTTTTTGGCCTCATTAATTCAGAACGGCATAATCCGGTGAATCAATGTTTGGTATCTCTTTTCTCTCAGCGCTGACACTGATTACAAATTCAATGTTATTTTCTTTTGAAATTTTATTCAGTTTTTCGAGGAATTTTGACAGGTTGTCAATGGAAATATCAGCTTGTTTTAATACTCCGTCAATGAATATGGTTTCAATGTCGTGGTTGCCGGCTACCATGCCGTATATAAATCCGATAAATTCATCCAGCGTTTGAATATCTCTGTAATCTGCCATACAGATTGCGCGAACCTGAAAGTCCACGATGTATGTATCACGATGGCTCTTTTTGATTAATACTACGTTTCCATTGGAAGTTTTCACCTTCTCGTTTGCAAGTTCGATCATCTGCTTAGTTTTGCCGCTGCCTTTCGGGCCTGTTATTAAATTTACCATGGCGAATCTCTCCTTTATGTATGTTTTTTTGAGACCTCTCAATGCTCAAATGTCTTTAATTCATTATACACTAAAGTACGGGTGGTAACAACTAAAAAAAGGATAAATTCCAACTTTATCGAAAGGGTTTGCCATATAAAACAGGGGAAGGAAAAAGTACAGAACTGCATTGATGAAAATGAGAATACTTATCATATAGTGGGATTGAATAGTGAACGGAAGTGTGGTAAAATCTACTTAATTGAGAATCATAATCATTTAACGGGAGGGTGCTATGCCTGCAGAAGTGCTGTCTTATTTTCTAAAACATGAGGATATACGTTTAAAGATGCGGTTTCAGATTGTACTTCAGTGTGCACCGTTTCTAAAGGGGAAAAAGGTGTCCTGCGGAATTACAATGGAGGACTCTATGTATGATGAGCTGCATAATATCTTGAGCGGGTCAGGAATATCTTACCGCAGGCTGTCAGCAGCAGAGGGTAGATGCCTGGTTTTGTTTTACCGTGAAAAAGAGTTATCCGAGTATGTGAACCGAGTCGGGATCAGAAGCTTTATCCGAGAATTCGGTTACATTGAAATGGGACTGGACGAGATGTTGGAAAGGCTGTCCTGCCGCACGGCTTTATTTTCAAGGGAGGAGATAGGATATCCGCATGAGATCGGAATCTTTTTTGGATATCCTGTGGAGGATGTACAGGGGTTTATCCGCAATGCAGGCAGAGAATACCTGTTCCTGGGTTATTGGAAGGTTTACAGCAATCCGATGGCCGCGAAAATGATTTTCAAGGAATATGACCAGGCAAAAGTATGTGCGGTCAACGAATTTTTAACAGGAAAGAGCATAAAAGATATCGCGCGTAATAAGGAGGATTAAAAACATGAATGTATCAGTTGTCTACTGGAGCGGAACCGGCAATACACAGGCAATGTCAGAGGCGGTTGCAAGAGGAATAGAAGCGGCGGGAAAGCACGCAAGGCTGATGGAGGTAAGTGCGGCAGATGCGTTTGAAATTGCGTCTGAGCAGGCATTTGCGCTGGGCTGCCCATCGATGGGGGCAGAGGAATTAGAGGAGAATGAGATGGAGCCGTTTGTGGAGTCACTGGAAGCACTTGTATCCGGTAAGCATATTTTATTATTTGGATCCTATGGATGGGGCGACGGCGAATGGATGCGGAACTGGGCAGAAAGAATGAAGGCAGCCGGAGCTGAGCTGGTGCGTGCAGAAGGCATTATTGCCAATGACGCCCCGGATGAAGAAGTAATAGAAGCATGCGAGAAAGCAGGAAGAGAACTTGCAGAACTTACATAGATTTTATTGACAAATCGTCCACTCCATGCATAAGATAGTTTCATACGTATGAAACTATAAGATGAATGGGGGAAAGAACATGAATCAGAACATGCTGCTTGGAATATTAATTCCTTTTGCAGGAACCACCCTTGGCGCAGCCATGGTATTCTTTATGCGTAAGGAAATGAATGATAAACTACAAAAGGCACTGCTTGGCTTTGCCTCAGGTGTTATGATAGCAGCTTCCGTGTGGTCCCTGCTGATCCCGGCCATAGAGATGGCGGAGGAGAACGGCTCACAGCCCTGGCTGCCTGCTGCTGCAGGTTTTCTGCTTGGGATGGGTTTCCTGCTTCTTCTGGATACCGTGACGCCGCATATGCATCTCAATGGAGACGAGCCGGAAGGAGTAAAATCCAGTCTGAAAAAGTCAACCATGCTCGTGCTTGCAGTAACGCTGCACAACATACCGGAGGGAATGGCCGTGGGAGTAACATTTGCAGGGGCAGTATCCGGGAATACAACCATATCCCTTGCCGGTGCATTTGCCCTGTCAGTAGGTATCGCAATCCAGAACTTCCCGGAGGGCGCCATTATATCCATGCCGCTGCGGAGTGAAGGAGTATCAAAAGGCCGTTCCTTCCTCTACGGAACTTTGTCCGGTATAGTGGAACCAATTGCGGCGGTCATAACAATCCTTCTGACAGGTCTTGTCGTGCCAATCCTCCCGTATCTGCTCGCATTCGCGGCGGGAGCGATGATCTATGTTGTCGTAGAAGAACTGATACCGGAAGCACAGGCAGAACCTCATACAAACATCAGCACGGTGGGTGTGGCAATCGGATTCACCCTAATGATGATATTAGATGTGGCTTTGGGGTAGGGAGGAGTGTTGGATGGCTGGTATGGGGACGCTCCTGGGAACCGGAGTGTCCGGAGGTCTTTTTGCGCAGGCTTATGCTGATTCTGGAAACCGGCCGCTTAGCCGTTAATTGCTAACTGCGAAAAAGCCGCATCTTATGGTACCGAGCGTATTCACTTAGAAAGCCGATGCTTTCTAAGCTCAGACGCTCTGGAAAACTGATTCGGAGATCAGTTTTCCCCCATAAGATGCGGCTTTTTCGCAGCAAGCAATTAATCGGCACGCTAAAGGATTCCAGAATCAGCATAAGCCTGCGCAAAAAGACCTCCGGACACCCCGGTTCCCAAGAGCTGGCACATCAAAGCGAAAGGCGTCCCTACCCCGGATGGGAGCCAGACGGGGTAGGTGGATCGTGCGACAGATGAACCACTCGTGCTTTGGGGGATTAACGTAGTATACTGGATGGACCGTCCGCTGCCCCCGCAGTTTTCCCGCCAGTTAGCCCCCAATACCGTAGCCGAAAAGGGCATATCCGCCTCCCGGAGAGTGTCTCCATACCATCCAAAACCCCCTCCTCGATTCCAAAAAAAGTACTTGAAATGGTGAGGATTTGGTGATATGCTTTAAGTTGCGTGTTAAGACACGACAACTCAGGAGAGTCTCTTATTTTAAGAGCGCCGAAGGTGTACGCAGCGTGGGCTGTAAATCTCTCAGGCAAAAGGATGGAGGAGTAATATTATGTTTAGTCAGATCAACAGTTTTATCAAGTGGGTCGATGATGCCGTGTGGGGGCTTCCATTGATCATTCTGATCCTGGTGACAGGAATCTATTTATCAGTTCGTTTGAAGGGCCTTCAGATCAGGCATCTGGGCAAGGCGCTGAAATTCATGGTGAAAAATGAAGAGGATGGACGTGGGGAAGTAACGAGTTTTGGAGCGCTTTGTACTGCGCTTTCTGCTACAATCGGGACAGGGAATATTGTCGGTGTGGCTACGGCGATTGCCGCTGGCGGGCCGGGGGCTTTATTCTGGATGATTGTTGCTGCTTTTTTTGGTATGGCGACGAAATATGCAGAGGGGCTTCTCTCTATTAAGTACCGTACTATTGATGAAGAAGGGCATGTGCTGGGCGGCCCTTTCTATTACATAGAAAATGGAATGGGGAAGAACTGGCGGTGGCTTGCTAAGATTTTTGCCTTTTTTGGAGCAGGTGTCGGCCTGTTCGGAATTGGTACATTTACGCAGGTTAACGGGATTGCCTCTGCCGTGAAGAACTTCTTTGATCCGGATCTCGCCAACACGGTCAATTTGTTCGGCGGTACATACTCATGGGCAACCGTGATTACGGGAATTATCCTGACCTTCTGTGTAGGGCTGGTTGTGATTGGCGGAATTAAGCGTATTGCAAAGGTATCGGAGATAGTTGTGCCGTTCATGGCGGTTCTCTATGTACTGCTGGCGCTGATCATCCTGCTGACCCATATACCGGCGATCCCGGGCGCGATTGCGCTGATTGTTAAATCCGCATTTTCCGGCAGCGCGCTTGCCGGCGGTGTGATGGGAACGATGGTGATCGCCATGCAGAAGGGAATTGCAAGGGGGATCTTTTCGAATGAGGCTGGTCTGGGAAGCGCCCCGATTGCTGCCGCAGCTGCTCAGACAAAAGAGCCTGCACGCCAGGGATTGGTGTCCATGACAGGTACTTTTATTGATACAATCGTTATCTGTACGATGACCGGATTATCTATTGTGATTGCGGGGACGTGGAATACGGGCCTGGAAGGGGTGGAGATTACGACGGCTGCTTTCCAGCAGGGACTGCCGTTTCCGCCGGCTGTGGCATCCTTTGCCCTGATGCTGTGCCTTGTATTTTTTGCTTTCACTACGATACTGGGGTGGAATTATTATGGAGAACGCTGCCTGGAATATTTGTCCAACAGAAATATGAAGGCAGTGAAAACTTACAGGTGGCTGTATATCCTTGCGATCTTTATCGGACCTTATATGACGGTGGAGGCTGTCTGGAATATTGCAGATATTTTTAATGCATTGATGGCGCTTCCGAACCTCGTTGCCCTGATTTCGCTGAGCGGAGTAGTAGCTGCGGAGAGCAGGGATTACTTTGCCAGGCTGAAACAAATGGGGATGAAATAGATTTGAATCCCCACATTAAAAAAGCTTGCAGATTCAATCGTAAGATGATAAAATATGAAAAAATGTAAGGAGGTACTATGGATGTTATTTTCTATTCGTTTTAAATAATTGCTCAATAAAAAATCAGCGATACACTCATTTAGAGAGATTTTGTTGTGCTTATTTTTACGGATAAAAGATCAGTCCATGGTACTTCTTTTATTTCACCGGCGGATGTGTCCTTTGTAATAAAAGGCCTTTCGGACGGAATATCTGCTGCGGCGAAGGAATTCATGCCGCAGGCGGTACTCTGTTTCTACCTGCCGTGTTCAGCCCGGGATACAAAAAAAGCTGCTGCAGAGAGCAGGGCCCCCGGGGAAAGAAGACGTGTGTGTCCGTATATTAAGTGTGCAGAGATCTTTGATATGAGGGTCCTGCATTTTTTATTGCAAAAATTAAAGTCAATAAGTTAATAAAAAATGTAAGGAGAATCATAGTTATGGAACATCAGAATAACTGGAAAAAATAGATTTTTCTGTTTTTAATCAGTCAGAATCTTTCACTCTTCGGCTCATCAGTGGTAGGATTCTCAATTATATGGTACATTACACTGAAAACGTCTTCCGGGGCCTGGATTACGGCTGCAACGATTGCGACACTGGTACCTCAGGTTCTTGTTTCCCTATGGGCGGGGGTCGCGGCCGACCGCTATAATCGGAAATGGCTGATAATGCTTTCGGATGGTTTTACAGCGCTTGCGACTCTGGCCGCATTTATTGCCTTTGAAAGTGGAAGAGAAAGTGTGATTTTATTGATCATCATTTCCTTTTTCCGCTCTCTTGGCGGCGGAATCCAGGCGCCTGCGGTCAATGCGCTGTATCCGCAGATCGTGCCTGCAGAACAGCTGGTCAGAATTAACGGATTGAATCAAACAATCAATAATATTCTTCTTCTAATTTCACCGGCGGCGGGCGGCGTCATACTGGGCGTTCTTGGAATACGCTGGACATTTCTCGTGGATGTCGTGACCGCAAGTGCGGCGATATTAATAATGTCATTTATGAAAATTGAGAAAAAGAAAGCGGAAATGGGACAGGAGTGCGGGGCCGTGGGAAAAGGCAGCGTCATCGGGGAACTGAAGGATGGCGTAAGATATACCAGGAGGCATCCTCTTCTGAAGATAATCATGCTTTGCTATGCTGTGACATTTATCCTGATTACTCCGGCATCCGTACTATCTCCGTTGATGGTATCACGGACATTTGGGGAGGAAGTATGGAGGCTGACGGCCAATGAGGTTCTGTGGACCGTGGGATCCCTGCTGGGCGGTGTAATCGTTGTCTGGAAAGGGGAGATTAAAAATAAAATCACTGCGATCGCGGCGGCGTTGGTCGGATTTGGGGTGACATTTGCCCTGATGGGGTGCAGCAGTACATTCATCCTTTACCTTATGCTCGATTGTATATGCGGGATGTTCCTGCCGGTTCTGGTGACCGCGCAGACGGTACTGATTCAGACGAATACCGAACCGGAGTATATGGGGCGGGTGTTCTCGCTGCTTCAGTTTGTCTCGCAGGGTGTGATGCCGGTTGCTATCCTGGGATTCGGCCCTTTGAGTGATCTGGTAAAAATACAGTATCTGATTATCATATGCGGAATCCTGCTGGCGGTCTGGGGAATCTGGTTCAGACGGGCGGCGGAGAAGGCTGAGGGAGTGTAGGTAACGAGCTTTGGTTTGGCGGATGGAGGGACGCTTAATGACTAAAACTCGCCCCCAAATCCCGATAAATTATGAAATCAGGGAGAAAACTACTTGACTTATTTTAACATTCTTCCTATAATAGATAAGAATATTGCAGAAACTTGGATGAGGAGTACTAAGAGCCTATCGTTTTCAGAGAGCTGCCGGAAGGTGTGAGGCAGAAGCGTAAACTCCCAACTCGCCTCGGAGTTCTTTTATTGAATTAAAAGTAGATAAAAGCGGGACTTCCCGTTACAGAAGTAATGAGTGCATCCGGAAACATTCGGATGAATGAGAGTGGTACCACGGAAGTCAAAGCCTTTTCGTCTCTTAATGAGATGTGAAGGCTTTTTATAAGTGTGGAAGAGGTAACAGAAGCGGCCCGCCCACTTTGGTTAATTCGTCCGGTAATCGCGGACAAAAGTGTTGAATGTAGGAGGATATTGTAATGTCTAAGATTGTGTACAATCACAAAGCAATTGAAAAGAAGTGGAGAGAGAAGTGGGCGGAGAACCCGGTGAATCCCAAGGTAGACGATGACGGGAATAAGAAGCAGAAGTATTACTGCCTGGATATGTTCCCGTATCCTTCGGGGAACGGCCTCCATGTAGGCCATTGGAGAGGTTATGTCATCTCTGATGTCTGGAGCCGTTATAAACTGCTGCAGGGCCATTATATCGTGCATCCGATGGGATGGGATGCCTTCGGCCTTCCGGCGGAAAACTATGCCATCAAGATGGGCGTTCATCCTGCAAAATCCACAGCTGAGAATGTAGCTAACATCAAACGTCAGATCGATGAAATCGCTGCGCTCTATGATTGGGATATGGAAGTGAATACAACAGATCCTGAGTTCTATAAATGGACCCAGTGGATCTTTGTAAAGATGTTTAAAGAAGGTCTTGCATATGAGAAGGAATTCCCGATCAACTGGTGTCCGTCCTGTAAGACCGGCCTGGCAAACGAGGAAGTTGTGAATGGAAAATGCGAGCGCTGCGGTACGGATGTGACCAAGAAGAATCTGCGCCAGTGGATGCTGAAGATTACCGCTTATGCGGAACGCCTCCTGAACGACCTGGACAAGCTGGACTGGCCGGAGAAAGTGAAGAAGATGCAGTCGGACTGGATCGGTAAATCCTACGGCGCGGAAGTGGATTTTCCGGTTGACGGAAGAGAAGAGAAGATCACGGTCTACACGACAAGACCTGATACTTTATATGGAGCCACCTTCATGGTGCTGGCTCCGGAGCATGAGCTGGCGGCATCGCTGGCCACACCGGAGACGAAAGAGGCGGTAGAAAAGTATATTTACGATGCGTCTATGAAGTCCAATGTAGACCGTCTGCAGGATAAGGAAAAGACGGGAGTATTTACAGGGAGTTATGCCATCAATCCTCTGAACGGAGAAAAGACACCGATCTGGCTGTCTGACTATGTACTTGCAGATTATGGAACAGGAGCCATTATGTGTGTACCTGCGCATGATGACCGTGACTTTGAATTTGCAAAGAAATTTGATCTTCCGATCGTGCAGGTTATCGCAAAAGACGGCGTAGAGATTGAAAATATGACGGAGGCTTACACGGATGCTGCCGGCACAATGATCAATTCCGGCGAGTGGAACGGCATGGAATCTGCTGTGCTTAAAAAAGAGGCGCCGCATATGATTGAAAAAAGGGGAATCGGCCATGCTACGGTAAACTACAAGCTGCGTGACTGGGTATTTTCCCGCCAGCGTTACTGGGGGGAACCAATTCCGATTATCCACTGTCCGGACTGCGGAGCTGTTCCGGTTCCGGAAGAAGAACTGCCGCTTCGCCTGCCGGATGTAGAATCCTATGAGCCGACAGGGACAGGCGAGTCACCGCTTGCCGGAATCGAAGACTGGGTTAACTGTACCTGTCCGGTCTGCGGAAAGCCTGCAAAACGTGAAACCAATACGATGCCGCAGTGGGCAGGATCCTCCTGGTATTTCCTGCGCTATGTAGACAGCCATAATCAGAACGAACTGGTATCCAGAGAAAAAGCGGATGAGATGCTCCCCGTAGATATGTATATCGGCGGCGTTGAGCATGCGGTACTGCATTTACTGTATTCCCGCTTCTACACAAAGTTCCTGTGCGATATAGGGGCCATTGATTTTGATGAGCCGTTCCAGAAACTATTCAATCAGGGTATGATTACCGGAAAGAACGGCGTTAAGATGAGCAAGTCCAAGGGAAATGTAGTTTCACCGGATGACCTGGTAAGAGATTACGGATGTGATTCCCTGAGAATGTATGAGCTCTTCGTAGGCCCTCCGGAGCTGGATGCGGAGTGGGATGACCGCGGAATCGACGGCGTCAACCGTTTCCTGAAGCGTCTCTGGAATCTGCTCATGGACAGCTGCGGCAAGGATATCAAAGCAACGAAGGAAATGATCAAGCAGCGCAACAGGCTGGTCTATGACATCACGACCCGTCTGGAGTCATTCAGCCTGAATACAGTAATCTCCGGTTTTATGGAGCATAATAACAAGTTGATCGAGATCGCTAAGAAAGAGGGCGGAATTGATCAGGAGACACTGGAAAACATCGCAGTACTTCTTGCGCCGTTTGCACCGCATTTTGCGGAGGAGATGTGGGAACAGCTGGGGCATACGGATACGGTATTCAAAGCAGGATGGCCGTCATATGATGAGTCCAAGATGAAGGACGATGAGATCGAAGTTGCCGTTCAGATCAACGGAAAGACTAGAGCCGTTGTGACAATCGCGGCGGATGCAGACAAAGATACAGCCATAGCAGCCGGTAAAGAAGCGGTTGCGGATAAACTGACGGGGACGATTGTAAAAGAAATCTACGTGCCCGGAAGGATTATAAATATTGTGCAGAAGTAATTGGGAAGATTCGGCGCGGGTAATGCAGACATTACCTGCGACAATGGCTAGCGTGCTTTCCGCATCCAGGGAACTCTGGACTTTTCCCTGACCGGAATACTTTCTAAGATCTCCCGCCTGCTGGCAGGGCATAAGATCGGAATATTTGCAGTATCAACGTACAATACAGATTATATACTGACTAAGAGTGGGAATTTACAAAAGGCGCTTGACGTACTTGAGGACAGCGGGTACCAGATCAGTTTTTTGTAGTTCCCGGGAGAGATATATATGGAGAATAAAGGAAAAGAAGAGAAACCGATTGTCATATTCAGTTTTACGGAGGAAGGGTGCAGGCTGAACAGAAAATTGAATGCACTGCTGGCAAAGGCAGGTTACAAGTGCGGAAGTTATACAACGGAACGTTTTGCCGCAGGATTCGGGATGAAAACGATGGATCAAGATCTAAAGCAATGGATAGGGGAGCGATGGGGGCGCTGCTCCTTTCTGTTCATCGGGGCAGCAGGAATTGCAATCCGATATATTGCTCCATGGGTGGCAGATAAGTATCGGGATTCGGCCGTGCTATCTATGGATGAAAAAGGAGGATTTGTCATTCCGCTTCTTTCGGGCCACGTAGGCGGAGCTGTCAGACTGGCGATGCTGATCGCTGAGCAGACGGGGGCAGTACCGGTAGTTACAACGGCAACCGATGTACAGAATAAGTTTGCTGTGGATGTATTTGCAAAAGAAAACCATCTGCACATCGGGAGCCGGAGGCTTGCAAAAGAGATTTCCGCAGCGGTACTGGAGGGAAAGAAGATCGGGTTTTACAGCGCTTATCCGGTGGAGGGCAGGATGCCGGAGGAACTGTGTGTCTGCCGCAGCCTGGAAGAACTGAGCGGGCTGCCGCTGGGGATTGCGGTGGCAGATGCAGGGGCAGAGATAAAAGAGGGGAAAGGCATCTTGTTTCTTCCGCCAAGGAATCTTGTGGCAGGGGTCGGATGCAAAAGAGGAACCCCCGGGGCCAGGCTGAAGGAAAAGTTGGAAATACTCTTAAAAGAGCTGGGCGTATCCCTCTGCCAGATCCAGGCACTTGCAAGTATTGACCTAAAAAGGGACGAGGCAGGACTGCTGGAGCTTGCACAAGAGTGCCGGGTTCCCTTCGCAACGTATTCAGCTGACGAACTGCAGGAAATCGAAGCCGTCAGTTCTCATTCTGAGTTCGTGGAAAAGATCACCGGAGTGGATAATGTCTGTGAGCGGGCTGCCAGAAAATATGCGCCCGAAGGCGTTCTGATACAGCCGAAGATCAAGCTGGAAGGGATCACTTATGCGGTGGTCAGAGAAAATACAATGATAAGATTTTGATTCCGGAATGAAAAAGCAAAAAGGGGGAAACAAAAAGGAAGAAAGCGGCAGGTTAAGCCGTTTTCTTCCTTTCGTTTTAGTCTGCGTAAAATTCATTGACAGCCTCGAAGAATGCATGTATATTCTCCCATTTTGAAAGCGGAGGGATGTCGCATCCTGAAGATATTACAAAGTTTGGATACTTACAGCATGCTTCCATAACGGCTTTCGTCTCTTCTTTGATGGACTCCACCGTACCGTTTCTGAACTGAGAAGCAGGATCTACGTTGCCGGCAGCAGCGATATGAGCAGGGATATGCGGCATCATTTCTGCCATGCTGATCGCATTGCCAAAGTGAAGCAGCGGGCATCCGGTTGCGATAATTGAGTCGATCTGCTGTATCGTGCAGTTTCCGCAGTTATGGTATACGATGATGAATTCGTCATCCTGAACGGCATCTACAATTTGTTTTACATAATCTGCTGAAAATTCTTCGGCAAGCGCCGGGGAGAGCAGTCCGGCTAGAGGCTCAGCCAGAACAATACCGTTAGCACCCACACGTTTGTATTCTGTACAGTAGTTAATGATGAATTTCGTGACTTTTTCCAGAACGGTATGTACCATATCCGGTTCTTCATAACAGTAAATCATTGCCTCGGACACATCCATCAGTCTTCCGGCGAGTGAAAACGGTCCAATAGCGCCTGCCAGCACAGGTCTGTCTGTTATTAACTTTGAGGCCTTTTCAATTGCTTCTATATAGAGTCCGGTACGTCCGCTTCCAATCTCAGGAATTTCCAGAGCGTCTGCTTCCTCCTCCGAGCTGACCACACTTCCTATTACGGTAGGCACTTCTTCATCAGAGACACGGATTGTTGAACCAAAGCACTCTGCCTCAACAGACAGGTCCATCAGGCTGACAGAAGCGGCGGCGTCTGTGTTTTCTGCAACCAGCTGCATACCCCGTGCCTGCAGATCACTGCTGGAAATCAGATCCTTTACCGTTATGTCCATTAACTGGATAGCAGGGAATGATAATACCGGCATTGCCTTTTTCACCGGTGCATTGATTGTATCCGCGATCCACTGTTTCATGTTCATTTTCATAAAAAATTACCTCCTGGCTCTCTTCTTTTTTATTTGTATTTGATGACTCAAGTATAGAAGATCTGCGGGGAGGTTTTTATGAAAAATATTCTATTTTTTGGTTTTTTTTAAGTTTATTTAAAAAAGATCAATATTGGATAAACGAAATTGCTACCGGTACTGCTTAGGTGTCAGTCCGGTATACTTTTTAAACACTTTAGAAAAGTAACTCTGGTCCTCAAAACCTACGGCGACGGCAATATCAATGATTGAAAAATCCGTATTGGAAAGCAGGCGTTTGCTTTCCTCTATACGCACCATGTTCAGATACTCTTTGAAAGAAGAGCCGGTGGACTGCTTGAACATGGTAGAAAAATAAGACGGATGGAGATGAACGTGGGAGGCAACATCTTCCAGGTTAATCGGTTCGTTAAAATGTTCCGATATATAAAGCATGGACTTTTTTACAAGTTCACTGTTTTTGGAAGGAATATAGTTAAACATACTTTCAGAAAATGCCTCTACAATCTCCTGCAGTTTAAAACAAAGCGTATCCATTGTGGTAATCTGCTGCAGGTTTTTCAAAAAATGGTTATTCAATTTTAAAATGTTATCAGTAGGAGCGCCACTCTCAATTGCCGCCCTGGAAAGCAGGGAACATAGCTCAATCGCCCTTGACTTCACGATCTCAATGCTGTTGCCCTCTGAGAACAGAACATAACCGAGCAGGTCATTGAGTATCGCATTGGCCTCGTGGACATTGCCCACCTTTACCTTTGCGATGAGGTCCTTTTCCTTTTCATAAGGATAGGATGCAGTGCTGATATTTTCGGCTTTGTAACGCTGTATGGATTCATTGATCCTGGACTGCTGGAGCAGTTTTTGGCTATTCTGTTTGAGCTCTTCTTTACTATCGTCGATCAGGTTAGCGAACAGATAATATAAGAGGTGGCTGATATGATTGACCATGGACGGAGATACAACGGGAATATTGCTCGTTTCATCGTATAATTCCAGGGCCTCATCGGTTGGAATGTTGTACTTCCTGGCAATGTCCGAGATCAGGATGGAGTCCGGGGAATCCATCAAAAACGGCCCTACCAGAATAGAGCCGAGGAATGTCTTTTTGCTGATCAGAGGGAACACGATATGATTCAATTCAGCATGACAGGAAAATATGTAAGGCTCGCCAAGCGTGATCGCTTTTTTACTGGCTGATATATGCATTTTTTCACAGCTGTCGTTGGGAGGAAGATAGTCCTGGAAACAGCGGCAGAAGCTGGACATCTGTCCGCTTACAGCCAAAAACTCCCCATGTTCGTCTATAACCTGGATAGGAAGCCTCATACAGGCATAAAATGTGTCTACCATGGAGTGCAGTGTATCTTCCGAAACGATGGAATATAATAAAGGTGCCATTCGTAAGCCTCCGTTTCACTAATTTTTAGTACCATAAGTGTAACACACTTTTCTAAGAATATGGTTAGAAATTGTAAGAAAATATCAAAAAAAGTAAAAAGAAGTAACAGTTCAGGCCTGTCTGAACTGTTACAAAAAGAACGCAGCAGTCCGGGATTAACTGTACTGTTACAAAAGAACAGGAAAAGCCTAAATGGCTTTTCCTGTTGCGGTCGTGCATACAAGTTCGTAGAGCAGGAGCGGATTGGCGCTGATGGCGGCTTCCTTACGCTCTATGCGGCGGGAAGTGGTCAGTGGCCCGATGGCACCCTGGGTTCTGGCAATCTCCATTGCCAATGACTTGGAGGCTTCCTTGGCATACTTTAGCGCATCTTCATACTCTTCAAAAAAGACAGATTCGGAAGCAGTTGTGACATGGAATCCGTTCATTTCTTCCTCCTCGTAGGCGGGCTTTACTTCGGCGGTGGCGGTGGCTGATATATTGCCCACAATCGCACCGATCGCATTTGCCACAGAGGCGTGAGGCGGGATCACAGCTTTCGTTCCGAGCAGCCTTGCCACAGCGGGCAGAAAAATGTGTGTAGGAGCTCCGACGCCGACCAGAACAGCCTTTGTAGAAAAGCGGGCTGAAAACAAAGAATCGTCTCCTGATTTCAACTGTGCGTAGCTGATATGGATGAGTGTTTCTATCTGTGAATCGGACATCGTATGTTTTAAGCCCTCTAATTCCGTGTCCATCAGAATACGGATCAGATTACAGTAGAGCTTTTCCTCCACCATATCATAAATTTTCCGGCAAAGTTCTTCCCTGGAGATATGGGCGTATTTTGCAATAAATTCCGCGCCGGCCAGGGAGGCGTCTTTGTCAAAGGCTGTAAAATCCCCGCATATATGCATCACGTCAGTTGGTGTCAGACCGGATCTTAATAAAATGCCGTCCTCCTCAAGACGGGCAGTTTTTAGTCCGTAGATATCTTTTCCGATCGCCTTTGCCGCATTTGGGTACATCAGAGGCCCGTTTTTCAAGGCTTCACAGAGAGCCAGTTCGTCCTCCGTGTACTGCGCATGCACAGAGACATCTTTCATAAGCACGAAGAATTCATACAACGGGAAGGTATGTCCCTCGGGATATGCATCCAGTCCGGTCAGCTGTTCCTTAATGCCGGGATAGTTGGAGGCGAGCATGCACAGAGGCATGATCCGGTAATTCTCAAGGAAAAGGCCGCCGTCGTAATTATAATGTACGGCGGTATCGCCGCCCAGAGCAAAGGTGTCTACATAAAGGCCCTTTACAAAGGTCTTCCAGTCCCCGATCTGGATCCCGTCGTATGCACTCAGGGGTTCCCCGCCTTTAATGATGGCAATATCGGTAGTCGTACCCCCCATATCTACAATGACCGCATTTTCTTCCGAGACGAGATGCTGAACCCCCGTAATGCTGGCCGCGGGTCCGCACAGAAGCGTCTCCACCGGGTGCCGGCAGGTGTATTCATCGGACATCAGATTGCCGTCGCTGCGCATAATCACCACCGGAAGAGAAAGCCCATGGCTTAAAAAGACAGCTTTTACCGCGGTCATGAACTCATGGATGACCGGGATCAGCCGCGCGTTAAGCAGCGCCCCGGCGCCCCTTCGTAAAATATTTCTGTCGGGAAACAGATCGTGCCCCAGAATTACGGGAATATCAAGCACCGATTTTACGATTTCCGCCGCTCTTTTTTCATAACTGCCAAGATGCTCTTTTGCGAAGAGCTGTACAATACTGATACAGTCACAGTCCCCTGCAAAGTCCTGCAGGTCTTTGGCAAACTGTGTCCAGTCGGGCTGAGTACTTTTAGAGGGCTTGGAAGTCAGTTCACATTCAAGCAGATACACGTCCTCCAGCGATTCGATCCCGTAATCCTGATAAGAAGATTCCAGCGTCTGGCGGGCCAGCCCGATCAGGACAAGCTTTCCTTTCCCGCCCCTGTTTTCCACGCATGCATTGGTTGCGAGTGTTGTAGACAGAGAAAGCGCTCCGCAGGAGGAGAGCATGTCACCGGGAAGTTTTGCCAGTACATTGTGGATCCCTGTTTTTAAATCTTCTTTCGTTGTCAGAGACTTAGCAGATGCCAGTATTTGATTCGTTTCCAGGTTATACACAACTGCATCCGTATAAGTGCCTCCGGTATCAATTCCAATTCCTATCATAAAAATCCCTCTTTTCCACATGATCTATGTTAAGTTTAACACTTGGAAGAGACCAAAGAGAGTAGTTTTTTAGGGAGAAAAGGTAAAAAATACGTGAATTTGCTTATCGGGATTCAGTTGACAGGCTTCAGTCCTGTCGACGGACGGGGACGCTTCATGACAGGGAGGCCGGGAAGGTGCTGGGGCTGTATATGCCGTTGCGA
>NZ_CYZU01000054.1 GCF_001404335.1 Faecalicatena contorta | reverse complement strand
GGGAATGTGGGAGGAAACATGATTCGGAATCATGTTTCCTCCCACATTCCCGGCAGTATTGTCCCCTAGGAGCACTAAGCGCACTTTGAGCAGTTTAAAAGGGCATATACACCCCCGCAGCCTTCCCCTCCCGCTCTCCACAGGCGGCCCCTCTCTAAACACAAACCACCCGCTGCCCCACAATATCGGAATATATCTCCACCCCTTCTGCTTGGAGTTCTGCTACGTGGATGACGTCGGAATAGATTTCTTCTTCTGTGGTTTCTTTTAGCAGGTTCTCCAGGAGGTTTGGGTGTGCGAGTATTTTTTTTTCGTTAAAATGCACCTGGCTGTCCCCCTGGAACAGGGCGATGTAGAAGATGTTGGATTCTACGATATCCTGGAAAAAGTGGCTTCCGTAGGAGAGCTCGGGCATCAGGCCCAGATTCTCGTAGGATACTTCGCAGATGGCATCCATGCTGCACAGGTCTGTGAAACGCACCGGGACACCCAGGGCGGGCGTGGTGGTTCCCCAGCGGCCGGGGCCGATCAGGACGGCGTGGCGGTTCCGAAGCAGACGGTTCAGGGTGCCGATCTGGTTGGCTATGGCATATTTCTGGTGCTCATTCAGCTCCAGGTAAGGTTTAATTTTTACAAAAATGATATAGTGGACCGGAAGACGGACATTTCCCCCCATAAAGTTTCCTTTTGAGGAAAAATAGCTGCGGTCCCTGCCCGTATTTTCAGGGAATTCTATGGTTTTTCCAAGACCCTTTGTCTGCAGGGGGCGGCATTGCAGCAGATTGATCCGGTAATCTTCTTGTTTATTGAAGTTGCAGGTGAATTCGATGTCTACGGGATAGTCGTAAGTATGCGATAATACGGCCAGAATATTTTCAAGCGCCCTGGGAAAATCCGTATGCCTCAGCAGGCGGGTGAAACTGACAATGTCCGGAACTTTGCGGCCCGGCTGGCCGATTTCACGGAAATGTCTGGCAAGCTCGTAGTCAGGTTCCATGAAGAGCCGGATATTGGTCTTCAGAGGGAGACCTGCGGTGTCCTCGATGGGCACGGTCTGGAATTCATTTTCCTCCAGATTAATCACATCCACGTAGTGCTGGGAAAATTTCCTTTCATCTCCATAGTTGAGCAGGGGAGGGCGCTCCGGTTTGTCCAGCGCCACAATCCGTGGATAGTCCGAATTAACCCGGTCTACGGCGCGGGTGCCCATTCCGAATACGAGACGCAGCATCCCCTTGGACGGATCGGTGTTCTTATCCCAAACGAACAGATTAGAAGAATTACCAACTCCGGCACAATGGGGGAAGAAGTATTTGCCGTGGTAATCGCCGGATACTCTCTGCACCAGCAGAGCCATCTGCTCGTCCTCGCCGGAGAGGCCTCGGTTCTTGCGGTATTCCAGAGCCTCCTGGCTCATGACACTGGCATACACCTTGCGCACGGCCTCGAGAAAAGCATCATAACGGTCTTCCGGTGATCCCTGGTTGGGACAGAAGAAACTGTCGTATTTTCCGGCAAATGCATTTCCAAAGTTATCTTCCAGAAGAGAGCTGGAGCGGACAATGATGGGAGACTGGCCGTAATATTCCAGCATGACCATGATCTGCTCCTTGATTGCAGGAGGAAAATGCCCGGTCAAAAGCTTTTCCCGAAGTGCGGGAGCCGCACGGAAATATCCTTCCTCCGTCTTTTGTTCCATCCGGAGGCGCCAGCAACCATTTTGTACAATATAAGTATAGAACACATCCGAGCCGATATAATAGGAATCGTGCCGCTCCATATGTTCCCGGTAAAAATCCGGGTTTTTCGTTTCTAGTATTTTGCGGGCTAAAAGCATGCCCACCGACTTGCCGCCGATATATCCGGTACCGATCACCCGGCTGCCGATCTGAATCAGATCCGCCAGTGTGAAGTATTCCCTGCTCAGGGAGGCAATTCTGGAGCGCTGTCCGATGAGCAGATTCAGCAGGTTCTCTTTTACATATGCCTGCTCTGCGGAAGCGGCGTTCAGATAGGGCTTGGCCTCCTCAAAGCTTACATCCCAGTAATCCAGCTTTTTAGTATGAATCTGGAGCCTGGAAAATAACTCGGCAGAGCTTGCACTGTCCGTGATGCACTCTGCGCCGGATTCTGTAAGCAGGTGGGGCAGAAACATAACGGGGGAGTAGCGTTCCCAGACCTTCAGCGGGTGCAGATAATAGTTTCCGTCTACAAAATAGAGATTCAAAAGAAGCCTCACAGCTTCCCGGATCCGTGCAATGGTATCCTGCGTATGGGCATTCCTGTCAAGCGCAAAACAGGAAACCGTCTCGAACTCCGACAGATAAGGGCAGGCCACCTGAAAGAAATTCCCGATCATCAAATCGGAGCACCAGTGCTGCTGCAGCTCGGTGAGACAGTCGAACAGATAGAAGCAATGTTTCCCCTCTGCCGTGATAATCCGGTATATATCGCTGGTGAAAGATTCAAAACCATGACAGACATCGATGGTATACATTTGAAAATCAGCGCCTTCGTCTTTCAGTGCGGCATCATCCACCAGGGGCGCGTGACTGCCAAAGTGTATATAAAGGATGCGCCTGCGGTCCGCGGCAGCCTGCCTGACAAACTTGCGGGCGGCAAATGCGTAGGACTCCAGAGTGTCCACCTGCCAGATGATATGATCACCGGGCCGGAGGCCGCCGATTACCTCGTCTGCCCCCGCCAGTCCGGTACTTATTTGTTCAATGCTTTCCATAGTTTTCCTCCATTCCTGCATGGACAGCCAATATTATTTCCAGTTTAACACAAATAGAAAAAAAATCAAATGTTGGGAATCCATACATTTCCCGGAGGGTATTGTCCAGGGGCATTCCTGCCATATCGTGGGGAGCTGCATGGCAGGAAAAACCGCAGGCAAAAGGGACAGATGTTATCGGCTGACAATAATGGTTGGATAGCCGGCTCTTTTGAGACGCTGCTCCATGGCTGTTGCATCGTCCAGAGTATCGTAATTGCCGACCTGAACCCGGAAGAATCCGTCCGTATCGACGATAGATGCGGGGAAATCCTGTTCCAGAAGTTCATTCAGCAGCCGGTTCGCATAAGTGGGATTTCGGAAAGCGCCCACCTGTACCTTATATCCCGGCGGATCGATCACCTGATCCATCTCCAGTGTGTCGAGAATCCCGGAAGCGATTGCCTGGGCGATTGCGTCGAAATTGTCATCAAAAAGCTGGTTATCTGTGTTGGAATTGATAAATCCAACCTCTACCAGAACAGCGGGCATTTTTGTGCGGCGGAGCACCACCAGGTTGGGGCGCGCCTTTACGCCGAGATTCACAAATCCTACGGCCTCGAGCTGTTCATTGATATTTTCAGCCATCTCAAGTTTAATTCCGGAGAGATCATATACCAGTGACTCCACTCCTGATACTACGTTGTCTGTGGGAAAAGAGTTCCGGTGTATGGAAATGAAAAAATCCACCCCCGCATTGTTTGCTTCCATTGCTTTTTCATAAGGAGATTCGTATACATCCGTAGTTCTGGTGTATTCTACGTCGATATCATGGTTCTGAAGAATTTCACCAACGGCTAATGTAAGGCGCAGAGTATCGTCTTTTTCCTGGCGTCCATTATATACGGCGCCTGGGTCACGCCCCCCGTGTCCTGCATCTAACATGATTGAATAAGGCATAAGTAAAGATTCCTTTCACATTGTTCTATTTTATGATATGTAGAAAATGCCAGGATGTTCCTGTCTGCCAAAGAAAATCGGACCCCCGTATGGAGCCTGACTGCTTACGCGCAGTTCAGACGCCAATTGGAAGTCCGATAGGATGATTGGCATGGCAGAATTATGATCCGCCGTATTCCTTATGCCGTTCTCCATATTCTTTTTTTGACGGGACGTCATCCGGATCCTCGGATTCTCCGTCCTCTTCATCGGTTGCTTTCTTCTCAGGCAGATAGACGTGTACGCTTTCCACCCTGTTCTTATCCAGTGTTTCAACGACCAGCATAATTCCGCTGTCTGTCGTAACCTCGTCACCCACTTCGGGCAGCCTGTCCAGATGCTCTATAATAAAACCGCCGAGGGAGTCATAATCCTCTGACTGCAGTTCCAGGTCCAGACGGTCATTGATATCATCCAGGCTCATGGAGCCTTCGATAATATATTCGTTTTCGCCAAGCTGCTTTACGAAGTCATCTTCTTTCTCGTCATATTCATCATGGATTTCCCCTACGATTTCCTCCAGAATATCCTCCAGAGTAACAAGACCGGCTGTTTCACCGTATTCATCCAGCACAATAGCGATATTAAAAGAGGCATCCCGCATTTCCACGAGCAGCTCGGATATATTTTTATATTCGTAAGTAAAATATGCTTCGCGCAGTATGTTGCGCACAGAAAACTGCTCCGTACTGTCAAAAAGCAGAAGGTCTTTCATATTAATGGTACCGATAACATTATCGGTTGTATCCTCATAAACAGGGAGACGTGTGAATTTGTCTTCTTTGAAAATATCAATCAGTTCTTTATAAGTACTGTTTACATCTGCAAATGTCACGTGTACACGCGGCACCATTACGTCCTTGGCACGGGCATCGCCCAGGTCGAACACATTGTAGATCATTTCCTTCTCTTCGGATTCAATGACTCCGTCTTCGTGGCTTACATCCACAATCGTACGAAGTTCGTCCTCTGTCATGGCGCTGTTCTTGGCATTGGGATCAATGCGGAATATAAACAGTATTCCATGTGAGATCAGGTTAATGATGAAGATAAATGGGGTCATCACCACCATAAATGCCCGGATCACCGGGATATAGGCAAGGGACAGCTTCACTGCATTTAAGGTTGCCATGCTCTTTGGAGTAATCTCTCCAAATACGAGGATCGCAACTGTCAGGATTGCCGTTGCAATGCTGACCATGTAACCACCGAAGCTGTAGGCCAGTGTGGTGGCTAATGAGGAAGCGGAAATATTTACAATGTTGTTGCCGATTAAGATTGCGCTCAGCATCTTACGGGAATGTTTTTCCGTAACGTCCAGAACTATCCTGGCACGTTTGTTTCCGTCGTCTGCCAGAGAACGCATGCGGATCTTGCTCACCGTGGTAAGCGCCGTCTCCGCGGATGAAAAAAATGCAGACAGTATCAATAAAACGATTAATATAACAAATTGTATGGCATCACTCGAGTCCAATTATCTGTTCACTCCTTTATTATTTTATTGCGTAATTGCTCAAAGCATGTATACCCCCTAAATATACAACATTCGGGGCTTTTTTGCAAGTGGAGTTTCGTGTGCGGCTTTAGTGGTGCGGTGGGCGGGGGCAGTGTATGGATTCGTTTGGTGATACTGGATAGATCCGGTACATAGAAAGAGCAAGTTATACATTGTTCGGCAGTTTACTGCAGACCTGCCCGTCAGGGTATGTGTTACGGGGTGCCCTTTGGGTATACTTTAATCTGCAGCTATGCTGCAGACCCGCCCCGAAGGGGCATGTGTTACGGGGTGCCCTTTGGGTATACCTTATTCCGCAATTTACTGCATTGCATGTGCGAAAATTTTGAACAGTAAAAAGTGAGCTCAATTGTAAAGGGGAACTTTTGTGTTTTTACAGCGTAATTGCTCATTTTTCTGTCAGGTACACTCGTGCCGTTAATAAACTAATGGGGCTTTAATGATCCACCAAGCGTATCAATACGCTGCTCCCGTTACGCAGCCTCCCCCAAGATGGGGTCTTAACTACCGTCTGGATACGCCCAGCGAAATGAAGGGATCGCCGAAAGCCTTCCAAATGCACCTATGCCGTTGCGATGTGCTAAAGCGGGCCTTAGAAATTCTTGGAAGCCGACAGCTGAAAAAGCGGGGAGATTTTGTGATCACCAAATCACAAAATCAGGCGACCCAGCGCGAGAAATCATCGGATTTTTCGTGATGTGTCGCCTGTGCCCCGCTTTTTCAGCTGTCGGCTTCCTAGAATTTCTTAGGCTCGTGTCCGCACATCGCAACGGCATAGGTGCATTTGGAAGGCTTTTGGCGATCTCTTCATTTCGCGTCCCCTTCATTTCGCGCCCCCTTCCCTCCGCAAGTCTAAAGCTTGCGTACTAAACGTTGAATTTGGCGGGGGTTTGTTGTATGATTGAGGTGAAAGTTCAAAAGAATTGGAGATCATGTATGAGTTTATACGAAAAATTATGTGACATACTGGGAGAGAAATGCGTTTTTGCAGATGAACCAATGAGCCGCCATACGACATTCCGTATAGGAGGGCCGGCGGATTATTTTGCAGTTCCCTGTGATACCGAAGGCGTAAAAAAGGTCATCGGTTTGTGCAAAGAGGAAGAGGTGCCTTATTATATTCTGGGGAACGGCAGCAATCTTCTGGTGGGAGACAAAGGATATAGAGGCGTTGTGATTCAGATTTATAAAAATATGAGTGGGATACATGCTGAGGAGAATCGGATTTATGCGCAGGCAGGCGCTCTGTTGTCCAGGATAGCGGCGGAGGCTCTTTCGCACAGCCTGAAGGGGTTTGAGTTTGCATCCGGGATACCGGGGACACTGGGCGGAGCTGTGATGATGAATGCAGGGGCCTATGGAGGTGAGATGAAGCAGGTTCTGGAGAGCGTGGTTGTTATGACTCCGGAAGGTGAGGTAAAGACGCTCGGGGAAGATGAGTTGGAATTGGGGTACCGAACGAGTATCGTTGCCAAAAAGAATTATATTGTTCTGGAAGCAGTGATCAGGCTGGAGCCGGGAGATGCCGGTGATATCCGTTCTTATATGGAGGAGCTGAAAGAAAAAAGAGTGTCAAAGCAGCCGTTGGAATACCCCAGCGCGGGGAGCACGTTCAAACGGCCGGAGGGGTATTTTGCAGGCAGGCTGATAGAGGATGCAGGGCTGCGGGGATTTCAGGTAGGAAATGCGCAGGTGTCACAGAAACACTGCGGATTCGTGATTAACCGGGGCGGCGCTACGGCAGCAGAAGTGATCTCCCTGATGGAGCAGGTTGCTGATAAGGTGGAGGCGGCATCCGGCGTCAGGCTGGAGCCGGAAGTGAAACGGATAGGAGAATTCTGAAATGAAATTTGTGATTGTAACTGGTATGTCGGGCGCCGGCAAATCCACTGCGCTGAAGATGCTGGAGGATATGGGGTATTTCTGTGTGGATAATCTGCCCATTCCTCTGATTCAGAAGTTTGCGGAGATGCTGGCGGCGCCGGATACCGAGATAGACAAGGCGGCCCTGGGGATTGATATCCGGGGCGGCCAGGCCTTTAAAGGACTGGAAGAGAAGCTAAAGCAGATTGATGAGCTCGGGCTGGGCTACGAGATTCTGTTTCTGGATGCCGGGGATGATGTTCTGGTTAAGCGTTACAAGGAGACCAGGCGGCAGCATCCTTTGGGCGGAGCAGGGCACATTGATATTGGCATTGCAAAAGAAAGAGAAAAAATTGCGTTCTTAAAAATGCAGTCCACGTATATACTTGATACAAGCAAGATGCTTACACGAGAGCTGCGGCTGGAGCTTGAAAAAATTTTTGTGGAAGGGAAGGATTTTAAGAACCTTTATATCACGGTGATGTCGTTTGGATTTAAATATGGGATCCCGCAGGATGCCGACCTGGTGTTTGACGTCCGTTTTCTTCCCAATCCATATTATATTATGGATTTGAGGCCGAAGACAGGCAATGACCAGGAAGTGCGCGAATATGTAATGGACAATGACAAAGCCAGGGAATTTCTGGGGAAATTAACTGAAATGATGGAATTTTTAATACCCAACTATATACTGGAGGGAAAAAATCAGCTGGTGATTGCCATAGGATGTACTGGCGGCAAGCATCGGTCCGTTACGCTTGCAAACGCCCTGTACCAGTTTCTGGAGCCGAAGGAAAGTTATGGAGTGCGTATCGAACACCGGGATATTGGGAAAGATGCTATAACGAAGGCGAAATAGGAGAGAGCTATGTCATTTTCTGGAAATGTGAAAGAAGAACTTTCGAAGCAATGGAACACCGCAAGGCACTGCCAGATTGCTGAACTTGCAGCCCTGATCAGTATGTGCGGCTCCATCGTAATCAATAGTTATGGGCATTACAGCGTAAAAATTCATTCGGAAAATTTGGCTGTTGCAAGAAAATGCTTTACATTGATCACAAAAACATTTAATATAGAAGCTGATATCTCTATCCGCAGGAACATTGCGAAGGAAAGTGTCTCTTATGCTGTGGTGGTAAAACGGCATGAAGACGCGCTTCGTATCCTTCAGGCAGCAAAACTGATCGAAGAATTTCAGTCAGAATTCGAAGAGGTCCACATTGTGAATCCTCTCGTTGTACAGCAGACATGCTGCAGACGCTCTTTTATCAGAGGTGCTTTTCTCGCCGCAGGCTCGATGAGTGATCCAAACAAGTCGTATCACTTTGAGATTGTCTGTGCCTCCGAGAAGATGGCACGTCAGATTCGGGAGCTGATATGTGGATTCTCCATGGATGCCAAGATTGTCCAGCGGAAGAAGTCCTATGTTGTGTATCTAAAGGAAGGCTCGCAGATAGTGGATATCCTGAATATTATGGAAGCGCATATTTCCCTCATGGAACTGGAAAATGTCCGGATTCTAAAAGAGATGCGCAATACCGTAAACCGCAAGGTAAATTGTGAAACTGCCAATATCAACAAAACAGTATCAGCCGCAGTCAAACAGGTGGAGGATATTACATATCTGAGAGATACAATAGGTTTTGAAAAAATGTCGGAGGGACTGGAGGAAGTAGCGCTTGCCCGCCTTTCACATCCCGATGCGACACTCAAAGAGTTAGGGGAACTCTTATCACCGCCCGTTGGAAAGTCTGGGGTCAATCACAGACTTAGAAAACTGAGCGAGATGGCAGAGAAGGTTAGGCAAAAACAAGGAGGATTATTATGATTGAAACACCGGTTGTTGTGAAACAGGACAAGGGACTTGACGGAAGACCAATCGCATTGTTAGTACAGGAGGCAAGCCAGTACTCAAGTTCAATTTATATTCGGGTAGATGGGAAGAAGATCAATGCAAAAAGCATTATGGGGATGATGAGCCTGAACCTTTCAGAGGGCGAGAAGCTTACGGTAGTAACAGAAGGCGAAGATGAGCAGAAGGCTGCAGAAGGAATTAAAACCTTTTTTACTAAGAAAAAATAGTCAGATGCATTTTAAAATAGAATAACGGCAGATAAAGAATTAAGAAGAAAGAACTATATGGAAAGAGGTTGTACTTTTGTGCAGCCTCTTTTATAATGAATGGATATGGAGTAATAATTGTGGTCAGCGTTATGGCTGATCTGTTGTTTGGATAGGATGGAGGAGATCTGGATTATGAAAAAAATGCTGTTTATTTACAATCCAAACGCCGGAACGGGGCTGTTAAAACCGAAACTTTCCGACGTACTGGACATTTTTGTAAAGGGAGGATACGAGGTGACGGTATATCCGACGCAGCGCTATCACGATGCACTGTCTAAGACCATAAGTTATGAGGGCGATTACGATCTGGTTGTCTGCAGCGGTGGTGACGGCACGCTGGATGAGGTGGTGACGGGAATGTCCAAAAGGGATAAGCAGGTGCCGGTCGGCTATATCCCGGCAGGGACTACGAATGATTTTGCCAACAGCCTGCATATCTCAAAGGATATGCTGGAGGCGGCGGATACTGCAGCTAACGGGGTTCCGTTTCCATGCGATGTGGGTGTTTTTAATGACGATATCTTTGTCTATATTGCCGCGTTTGGCTTGTTTACAGATGTATCCTACGAGACAAAGCAGAGTATGAAGAATGTGCTGGGGCATCTGGCCTATGTGCTGGAGGGCACGAAGCGTATTTTTAATATCCCTTCTTACCATATTAAGGTGACATATAACGATGAAGTGCTGGAGGATGAGTTCGTATTCGGCATGGTGACTAACTCCAGGTCTGTGGGGGGGTTTAAGGGCATTATCGGCAAAGATGTAGTGTTCGATGACGGTGAATTTGAGGTAACGCTGATTAAGACCCCAAAGAACCCCATAGAGCTCAACGAAATTATTGCTTCCCTTGTAATTAAGCAGATTGATTCCAAGCATATGTATTCCTTCCGCACAGGCCATATTCGTTTTGAATCCGTGGAAGAGATTCCATGGACATTGGACGGAGAGTTCGGCGGGGAACATGATGATGTAGTGATTAAAAACAAGAAGCAGGGGCTTCGGATTATGGTGGCGGAGAGAAGTATTGAACATCTTTCCGTAAAGGGAAGAATTGAGGGCAGCAGGGAGTCATAGGGAGCCTGGCGGGCTATATGCCTGCCAGGCTTGATGTTTCATATCCCACAATCTCAATCTCATAAGCAGTCAGACGAAGCGTCTGGGATCTGTCTGCGGGACGTTGAAACACATAGTAATTATGCTCCAGATATAAGGCGGTTTTGTTCCCTTTCTGCGTGAAATAGAGCGTAAAGTTTTTTTCAGTATAAGGGCATTGCGCCACCACGGTCTCGTGTCCGCCTTCATAGCCGACAATCAGATAAATCCCGCCTTTCACCAATATGGAAAGTACCCTTTGCTCCTGTTCATATAGATCGGCCCGAAGAAAAGAAGCGCTGTTAAGCAGATTACATTCGATGGATTTTTTATAGCTGCGGGCAGGTTTTATCTCTTCCAATACTGCCGGGGCCTTTGTCATGCAGTGTACCGCGGTGTCAAATAAAAGTGGTTCACTGCTGCGAAAGATTTTTGAAAGCCAAAACAAATCCCGGCCATAAAGCTCGGTGTGTTCCGTGACCGCAAAAAATGCAGGGGAAGCGGATGTATACCGGGTGACAAAGCCGACTTTTCCGTAGGCTGTATCAATCATTGGTTCCAGGATCAAGATTCCGTCCAGATAAATCATAAAGTGACTATAATTTCGGAGTACCCGTATATGATGGGATACTTCATGATTGTAGACGGCGGAAAGCCTGTAACTGGAAATTGTCTTTTTAAAATGATTAGTTTCTTCTATTACAGTAACGCTGCGTCTGCCGCTGTCAAAAAGCAATTCGATATAATTTGCGTGATCCAAATAAGATAATAAGATACCATATCTTGCGCCCATGTGGGTGGGCTGGCTGACGATATCCCATTCCATCACATAATTTTCAAAACTGCGGTTCAGGATCTTTCTGACAATCCCATTTTGTTCTGTGCTTTGAAAGTCCGGTCTGTCCAATTCTCCAAAACACGAATAGGCAGGCGGCTCGGGGCAGTCCTGCGCCTCATAAGAAGGCGCATTTGTCAGCAGGCGGCAGCCACTGTAATACAGTGGGTCCAGGCGCATTACCCTTTCTTCTGTCTGTGCCGTTAGCGGGCGGTCCTGATTCCTTCCATGGTAAATGATCCAGTCATCGGTCAGGTTGGGCGCTTGTATCACAGAGCAATGGCCCGTGCCCTCCACCATTTTATTTCTGCAGACCAGAGGGGAATATGTATGGTCAGAGGGATATTTCTGCCAGGAAATATCCGGAATGGGTGTATTCCCCTCTGCAAAACTATAGCCCAGGTAATAGTTTTCCCGTACGTAGGCATTTGCGGCATAAAGCAAATATGCCCGGTTATGCCTGCGCAGAAAAAAAGCGCCTTCTACGGTATACCAGTCTCTTTCATCCCCGAAACGGTTTTCTTCAAACATTTCCTCTTTTATAGTGGGGGTTACAACCGGCTTTTCTTCTCCGGCCAATTCTGTGAAATGAATCAGACGATCCACGAGGATTGAAGTTCCCGGGCGGTATTCATCTGTTCCCATATAATCATTTACAGAATAGAACAAATAGACGGTTCCGTCATAGTCCCTGACAACGTGCGCGTCAATGGAAAACTTCTGGAAAAAAGTTTTGACATAAGTAAACGGACCTTCCGGGCTGGCAGCAGTATACAGCTGGAGATATTCCTGATGATTGTCTTTTGTGCTAATCCCCGTGTTAGAGCAATAGAGATAAAAGGTACCGTTATCATATATGACACAAGGGGCCCAGTAATCATGCTTGTCCTCCTCCTTTGCAACCCTGCCGAGAAACTTCCAGACCGTCAGGTTTTCTGAACTGCTGACGTTGACTCCGTTTTCGTCGGTAGAATAGCAATAATAGATTCCGTTAAACTTGATAACATAGGGGTCCGGATTGGTCGGTATTGTGCCCGGTTCAGTGTAAGCTGCCGGATTTGTATAAAAGGACTGGCGGTTTAACCTGGGCAGATGATAATTTTTATTCATAGAATCTCCTTTAAAGTTTGTATTTATAAAAAGTTCTCCGGTTATTGGGCAGACCGTGCACTCTACTGCGCTGAACCGGTGCCGATCATATGATGGGCTTGGGGCAGCTGCCCACGGTTTGCAACACTTCAGGCCTGCCTGAACTGTTACCACGGTTTACTTGTGGTACAACAGCCTTTGTGAAAAAGCATTTCTATATGCAGTTGGCGTCAGTCCGGTTTTTCTCTTGTACACTTTCACAAAATGCTGTGCACTGGAAAAGGACAGCTCGGCGGCAATCTCATTGATTGTCATATTCGTATCCACAAGCAGGATATTAGCAGTATCGATTTTAAGGTTCAGGATCAGCTGCTTTAGGGGGATATCAGCAACCGAGGTGAAAAAGTGGGAAAGGTAAGACTCGTTATAATTAAAATGTGCGGCAATATCGGATACCTTTAGCGGGCGGTTGATATTCTGCTTTACGAAGTCAATAATATCGTAATATATCTGCTTTTGGCTTTTTTTCTGGGATACACTGTTAATGAGCAGTGGATTCATTTGAAAATGAAGCTCACAAAGTATGGTTGTAGTAAAATAATTCAGGATTCCCGGGGGATACTGTTCCTTAACGGCATCCTGCAGCTGCTTCATGAGAATGACGATTTTATCTACATTCGCAAGCTCTCCTTCGTTTGGGATGGAGAGCGTGTTTTTGGCCAAAGCATTCTTATAGCTTCCTACCTCCAATGCCGGGATGTCTTTCTGTATGATCTCATGTCCCGCCTCAAAATGAACCCAGTAGAAGGAGCAGGCAGAGGGCCTGAACCCAATCCTGCGGTTCATAGGCGCCTGCCAGGGCGGGAGAAGGATATAAGAACCGGTAGGGATCGTGTGGTTCTTTTTGGCGAAATTCAGATATAAAGTATCCTTTGTTGGAATGATAAGCTCATAATTTTTCAAGGGATACTCATCCGTATGCATCCAGTTTTGAGACGGTGCCTCGAATTTACCCGCCATATCATAGGATAAGGGGGTGTCTATTTTAAATTCCAGAAATTGCATTTTTCTTATATTACCTCCATCCTGAGAAATATACCCATATTTTTATGTTATATAAACGTACAATGGCAAAACACAGTCATAAAATCGTGTTATTGTATAAGTTTTTGGCAGAAAACAAAAAGTCTTACGCATATATGCCATATTAGAATTTTATCAATGATCAAAAACTTATACAATAATCAGTTGACAATATATAAGAAATTGACACTTATTCGAAGGTTTATGTAGTTTACTAAAGGGAACTATGGAAATATAATTCAATTATGAAAAAGAAATCCGGCGCCGGTTTCTGAAACATCTTTATGGACCCAAAATAATATGCCGCAGGGAAATGAGTGCGGCAGTCAGTGAAATAACAGTTAGGAGAGGAAAAATGAATAAGAACAAGAAATTCAAAAGATTATGTGCCATAGGAATGGCAGCAGCCATACTTGCAACGGGATGCTCCGGCGGAAAGTCAGAGGATGCTTCTGGCGGCAGCTCAGCGAAAGCAGATAAAAAGACAATTAAATGGCTTCATCACTACAGTGAGGATTCCACCAGAAAATGGATCGAGGAGATCACCCGGCAATATACGGAGGAAACAGGTGTCGAGTTTGACATACAGGCGGTTTCCTATGATGAATACCAGACTTTATTAAAAGCAAAAATTGCAAGTGATGATGCCCCGGATCTGTTCGACCTGACAGCGTCAGACCTGAAACAGTTTAAAGAGAATGGCTATGTGGAGGATTTGAGCGGCGCAGAATTCTGGGACAATCTGATTGAGAGTGCAAAGGAAAGCTCAAAAGTGGATGGAGTGAACTACTTTATGCCATTCGAAGCAAATGCGTCGGCCGCCTATTATAATGCAGAAGTCTTTGAAAAAGCAGGAATTACAGAGCTTCCGGAGACATATACAGAGTTTATTGATGTGTTAAAGAAGCTGGAGGGCAGCGGAGTTGTTCCGATTGCATTTGGAGCGCAGGAGGCATGGACAATCACAAATGATTACCGTGCGGACATGCTCCAGCAGGTTCTGGGGGAGAATCCTGACTGGATGAAAGACTTGGAAGCACGGGATGCCAAATTCGCGGACGATAAGACATTTCTGGAGACCCTGGAAAAGTTCAAAGAACGGCATAATTATGGAAATAAAGAGCAATTTGGCACAGACTGGAATAAGGCCACAGAAATGGTAGCTACAGGAGAAGCGGCAATGGTTATTAACGGCAGCTGGTCAATCAGTGCCATACAGGAAAAGAATCCTGATGTAGAAATTAAGTGTTTCCCTGTGCCGGCTACAGAAAAACCGGAAGATACCAGGCTTACAACATGGAGCGGCGACGGATTTGTCGTATATTCAGGCTCAGAGGTAAAACAGGAGGTCATGGACTTCTTAAAGGTAATGACAGGTAAGGAGTCAGGAAATATCTGGCAGAACGACGCCAAGAGGCTATCCGTTATCAAAGATCTCCCGGAGGCGGCCGATCCTGCGCTTGGTGAAATCAGTGCATATATGAATGAAGGAAAACTCTTCGATGTATCATCCATGCAGAATGAGTTTACGGGCGAATATTACGATGCAAATGTGGAGATTCTGACGAAATATCTGCTTGGGGAAATTAAAACACCCGAGGATGCAGCCGCTGCATTGGATAAGAAGTTTGACGAGATACAATCAAGACAGTAGACAAGCAGATTTTACACGTAATGCTTATAACTGGTAACAGTTCAGGCCTGTCTGAACTGTTACAATAGTTCGGGCTTGCCTGATCTGTTACTATACCTGCACGCGGACCCTGCGGCGACGTAAACATGAGCTGCAGATTCCGTGCTGCGGGAAGCAAGAACAAGGAAGCACATTCTGACATATGGAGGCATGATATGCAAAAGCGAAAGAAAGCGAAAGAAAAATTCTGGTATACGGCGCTGCTTCTGCCCGGTTTCGCCCTGTTTATTTTTTCCATCGTTATTCCGTTTATTTCCGGAATCCAGGTGTCTTTTACCAGTTGGGACGGAATCGGCCAGGTTATGAAATATGTGGGTGTTAAAAACTACCTGCTGCTGCTGAGGTCGCCGGATTTCTGGAATTCAGTAGGCCATAGTTTTTATTTTGCTATTTTAATTACTGTATCGAATAATGTGCTGTCTCTGGCGGTGGCTTTGGGGCTGAACCGTGCATTTAAAGGCAGAGGCGCGCTTAGGACTGCGTTCTTCTTTCCGACATGCCTGAGTACGGTACTGGCTGCATTTATCTGGAGCTTTTTATTTCGGGAATCGCTGGCCCCTCTGTTCGGCGGGATGAGCCTTCTCGGAAACTATAAGACTGTAATACCGGGTATTGTATTAATTGCATTGTGGAATGGCTTGGGAATTAATGTGGTGATCTATCTCGCAGGGCTGTCTAATATTTCCCGTGAACTATATGAGGCGGCCAGAGTGGATGGAGCGAATGCCCTGCAAAGTTTTAAAAGTGTGACGGTTCCGATGCTGATGCCGTCTATTACAGTATGCGTGACAATGACCCTGATCGGAGGTCTCAAAGAATTTGCGACCACAATGGCGGCAACAGGAGGGGGACCGGGGAAAGCAAGTGAGATGGTGTCCATACATATCTATAAAAACCTGTATTCATACTATCAGGCAGGATATGGGCAGGCTGTGGCAATTGTATTTGTACTGATTCTGATTGTCTGCGGGGGAATCCTGTCCAAAGTACTCAGGAGCAGGGAGGTAGAGGCATGAGAACAAAAAGATTTTCTAAAAAAGGAATGTGGATTAATATACTGCTTTTTTTGCTGGCGGTTATCTTCCTGGTCCCCTTCTATATCTGTATTGTAACAGCCTTTAAGACCCCGGCGGAAACGGCGGTATCTACGTGGAGCCTGCCAAAGGGGCTTGATTTGAGCAACTTTGCGGAGGCTATGGAGAAAAGCAATTTCCTGCAGTCTTTTGGAAACAGTATCTTTATAACGGTAGTATCTACCTTGGGAATTGTGTTATTTAGCGCAATGATGGCTTACAGTATATGCCGTAATCAGGAAAGCCGGCTGTACAGAATGTTTGGAAGCGCCTTGTTTATTGGTATCATGATACCTTTTCAGGTGATTATGATACCGGTTTATAAGATGTTTAAGAATATGGGGCTTCTCAACACTTACCGGGGAATCATCATTTTGATGATCGGCACAAGCCTTCCATACGCATCGTATCTGGTCATGGGATTCATCAAATCTATACCGGTGGCGCTGGAGGACGCTGCGCGGATTGACGGGTGCAATATCTGGCAGACTTTTTGGAAAATTGTATTTCCGCTGTTGAAGCCGATTACCTCCACTGTGGGGATTCTGCATGTGCTCTGGATGTGGAATGAATTCAATATGTCATTTATCGTATTGCAGAAAGAGGCCATGCGGACACTGCCCATTCAGCAGTATCACTTTTTCGGACAGTTTACCATTAATCTGAATCTTGGGTTTGCATCAGCCTGCCTGTCCATGATACCGGTTATTATTTTCTTTTTGTTTGCACAGAAACTGTTAATCAGCGGGATCACAAACGGGGCAGTGAAAGGATGATGAAGTATGAAAAGATTTATGGAAAGTAAAGGGAAAAAGGTGTTCGTAGTAGGAGGCCAGGCCCATAACTCCAGTTCTTACGGCGCGTCGGTCGATGAAGCGTGCGCAGCAGTCAGGGCGGTTGGCGGCAACACGGTAGAGATACCGGTCTATTGGGAGAATATTGAGCCGAAGGAAGGACAGTTTTATTTTGGTGATGTGGAACAGATATACCATAAAGTGAGAGAAAACGGCCTCTATCTGATCGTGCTTTGGTTTGGTACATGGAAAAACGGTACCTGCAAGTATGCACCGTCCTGGGTAAAACTGGACGGCCGCCGTTTTCACAGGGTAGTAGCAGAAAATGGGGCGAAGATCCCTGTTTTATCGCCGCACTGCCGGGAAACGATGGAGGCGGACGGGAAGGCTTTTCAAAAGTTAATGGAGCGTCTTGCCATCCTGGATCCTGAGGGTGAAACCATCCTTGCTGTTCAGGCAGAGAATGAACCCGGCATTATGAACGGCCCCGCAAGAGATTATGGGAGCCGGGCAACAGAGGCGTTTACTTGTCCATTGCCGGAGAAAATGCTGGGAATGCTGGTCGCATTTCCGGATTCACAGGTTGCGGGATGCTGGGAAGCGAATGGCAGAAAGACCCAAAGCTGGAGCGAAGCTTTCGGCAGGCATGCGGAGGAGATATTCACCGCATATGCGGTTGCAGGGTATGTAAACGAAGTTGCCCGCAGAGGACGTACATGCTATCAAACGACGGTATACACGAACGTGTGGGTGGACAATCACAGATTAAAGATTCCGGGGAAGGATTACCCTTCCGGAGGCGCGGTCAGCCTGGTAATGGATGTATGGAAGTATGTGGCGGATGCGCTTGATTTTATTTCTCCCGATAACTATCAGCAGACAAATCAGGGGTATATGGCTTGCTGTGACTGCTACAGCAGAAATGATAATCCTCTTTTTATCCCGGAGTCCGGGCTTTTGGAGTGGAATTCAAGGTTCATGTTTTCTGCGGTTGCAGACTATAGGGCAATCGGAATCTGTGCCTTTGGGATTGAAAGTATCCTAAATGATGGGGAGATTGGCGCCCAGGAGCAGGCTGTTGCGGAAAGTCTGCAGATTCTGGGGGCGCTGGCGCCAGGGCTTGTCCGCTACCACGATAAACCGATGACGGCGGTTATGCAGGAGGAGTACGCCCAGTACCAATACCTGGAACTGGGTCATTACGTCGGGATTGCTTATTTTACAAACTGCAATTCCCTTGTAGGGCGCATGGGGACTGATTGGAACTGGCATAATTATCAGCACAAAGACTATCTTAAGAGGCAGAAGCGGGGAGGATGCCGCGGTCGGGGGATTATCATTCAGAGTGATGAGAATGAATTCTTAATTGCAGGGGACGGATTTCAACTGAACCTGCTGCCGGCGGACGGTGAGACGCCTGTTAATTACCTGGCGGGCAGTGATTTTCATCTGACCCGGAGCCTGGATTTTATATCGATAGAAGAAGGCGTATTTAATGAAGACGGAGAGTTTGAGGTGCACAGAAGAAGAAACGGAGATGAGGCAGACTTTGGAATCTGGGTGGAGCCGGATGTAAAGGTTGTAAGGGTGCGCCTATGCGGCTGGAACGAGGAGAATCGACATGAGGACATTTGAAAGTATTTACCAGACAAAAGTGAGTGACATAGAAGTAAAGGATGCATTTTGGTCAAAAATACAGAACCTGATTATTGAGGAAGCCATCCCCTATCAGGAAAAAGTTTTAAAGGATGAAATACCCGGTATCGAAAAAAGCCATGCCATAGCGAACTTTAAGAATGCGGCCGGACAGGGGGAAGACGGATTTTATGGGGTGGTATTTCAAGACAGCGATGTGGTCAAATGGCTGGAAGGAGTTGCGTATGCTTTATCGGTAAGAAGCAATCCGGAATTGGAAAAACGTGCAGATGAAGTCATAGAGTGCATCGCTTCAGCCCAGGAAGAAGACGGATACTTGGATACGTATTTTTTACTGAAGGAGCCGGAACATAAGTGGCAGAATCTGCAGGAGTGTCATGAGTTATATTGTGCAGGGCACCTGATGGAGGCCGCCGCAGCCTATTATAATGAGACGGGGAAGACCAGTCTGCTCAAAGTTGCAGAACGACTGGCAGATCATATAGAGGCACGGTTCGGGCCCGGCAGGGTGCAGGGAATTCCGGGGCATCAGGAGATCGAGGTAGGGCTGATAAAGCTGTATAAGGCAACAGGGGCAGAGAAATACTTAAGGCTTGCATCATGGTTTATTGAGGAACGGGGGAAGAATCCTGATTATTTTCTGGAGGAAAAAAAGAAACGGGGATGGATACATTTTGGAATGGATCCTGAGGACCGGGAGTATTCCCAGTGCCATGCTCCGGTCAGGGAGCAGGACAAGGCTGTGGGGCATAGTGTGAGAGCGGTCTATATGTATATGGCAATGGCAGATCTGGCGATGGAGATGAAAGATGAATCCATGTATGATGCATGCAGGAGGCTCTGGGACAATATCGTCAATAAAAGAATGTATATTACCGGAGGGATCGGATCCACAGCGGAAGGAGAAGCCTTCACTCTTGATTATGACCTGCCGAATGACACCGCATATGCCGAAACCTGTGCGTCCATTGCCATGGTCATATTTGCAAAGAGAATGCTGGATATTGAGGCCCATGGACAATATGCGGATATCATGGAAAGAGAGCTCTATAATGGGATTCTGAGCGGGATGCAGCTGGATGGAAAAGCATTTTTTTATGTCAATCCGCTGGAGGTTGTGCAGGGGGTATCGGGAAAGCAGGCAGGTTATAAACATGTATTGCCCAGACGTCCGAAATGGTATACCTGTGCTTGCTGCCCGCCGAATATTGTGCGCCTGATGACATCATTGGGGACGTATGCATGGTCTGAAAAAGAGGATATCATTTATTCACATTTATATCTGGGTCAGGCTGCTGACCTGAAAAAAGCAGAGATTCATGTGGAAAGCAGGTACCCGTGGGAGGGGGATGTATGTTATACGGTATACCCGAAGGCGAAGAAAAATTTTACGCTTGCAATCCATATACCTGATTATATAGAAGAGTTTACCCTGCTTGTAAACGGAAGTAGAGCAGATGCGGCAGATAAAATAGAAAAAGGTTACCTGTATCTGCGGCGTGAATGGATGGAAGGGGATACAGTCCGGATACAGTTTGACCTGAAAATAAGAAGAGTGTACGCCAATCCGGAAGTGCGTGCAGATACAGGATGTGCGGCCTTCCTTAGAGGGCCTGTGGTATACTGTTTCGAGACCGTGGACCAGGAGGGGCCTTTGCATGCCTATCGGATTCCATGTGACGCAGAGGTAAAAGCGTACACGTGCAGCAGCGGGATACTGAATGGAATGGTGCTTCTTAAGGCGGACGGATTACATATGAAGGGATGGGACTCCTTATATTCGGAAACAAAGCCTTTCGCTGAAAAGGTCCGGCTCACTGCTGTGCCCTATTTTGCCTGGGGGAACCGGGAAGAAGGGGATATGAGGGTGTGGATGCCGGAAATGACTGGAGGGGGGCGCGAAATAAAGGGATAGCCGCCAGCCTCCTAAGGGCGCATATGCCGTTGCGAATTGCGGACACAAACCTAAGAAATTCTAAGAAGCAGCCAGCCGCGAAAGTGGGGCACGGGATGGCACATCACGAGAAATCCCATGATTTCTCGCGCTGGGCCATCCGCATTTATGATTCGGAATCATAAATGCTCCCCACTTTCGCAGCTGGCTGCTTCTTAGAATTTCTTAGGCCTGCTTTAGCAATTCGCAACGGCATATGCGCCCTTAGGAGGCTGGCGGCTATCCCTTTATTTCGCTGAGTGCATCCGATCAGATGTTAAGAGCGTCGATTGGGGAGGGTTATAATAGGGGGTGAAATTTGACATCGTTTTTAGGGATTTTTAAATATTAAAAAAATCGTTGAAAAAATCGACAAAAGATTTTAAAAAGTGCTTGCATATTTGGAAATGGTGTAGTATAATGAAATTCGCTTGTGAAAGCAATATAGAACATGGCTCCATGGTCAAGCGGTTAAGACGCTAGCCTCTCACGCTGGAATCAGGGGTTCGATTCCCCTTGGAGTCATTTAACTAATTACCGGAAATCCTTTGAGAATGAGGGTTCCGGTATTTTTTTGTTCTTAAAATTTCAAAAAGGGGGGCAAATCGTCTGGTAATGTTCAATTTACCTCCCTCTATGTCGAGAAAATACTGCGTTAATGACAGCTCTCCCCCTTAGTTCGTCCCCTGTTTTTGGTAATAGCTGAGAATCATATCCAGCGCGTGGTTTGTACGTTCTGACAGGGCGTATCCGCCCTCGTGGAGACACCAGTCATAGATCATTCCCCTGGTAATTCCCAGGATGTCTTCTGTGATCGCGGCCGGATCGCCCAGAAGGGTGCCGGCGGAAGTCTCTTCCAGCACGGCGTGATAGATCGTCTGATAAAAGAATCGGTCCTTGTTCAGGATATATTTTTCTTTGCTGGACAGCTGATGTTTAAAATACTGGAGTGCGGCCATGGCGCCCATATCTTCCATAGAGCGGGCCTGCCCTGAGATAAGAAAATGGATGGCCTCCAGCGGAGAATCGGGGTGTCCGTTCTTCCAGGCTTCTTCGGACTGCTGGTCAAACAGACGGTAACCCTCGTCCAATATATTCTCCTTGCTTTTAAAATGATGATAAAAGGCGCCTACGGATACCTCTGCCTTATCACAGATATCCTGGACCGTTACGTTTTCATAAGACTTCTCTGCGAACAGAGATACTGCACAGGAGAAAATCTTATGTTTTGTTGCAATTGCCTGTCTCTGGCGGTTAGTCTGTGGCTTCATAAATCCCCCTAATTCGGTATGATACATGCCGTGTCTATGTTGTGTAAATCTTTTTTTAGGATAACACGAGTATTCCCTTTTTGACAAGGCGGTAGTACAATTATAAGTTATTGTGCACACCCTGCCGGCGTGCACAGTAACGGCATCTGCCCATTTAAAGTCGCCTATGGCGAGGTGCAGATGCCCCGAGAACATCACGTCATCAGCTCCGTGCCGTGCAGCGGGGTGCACGGCACGGTCTGAACAGTATCGTTTATAGTCAATTTTAACAAAATAACATTCGGCGAATTGTATTCTGTGTCAATAGATTTGCACCAAATAAAGTGTTATAATTTTAACAGAACTTGTTGAAAAGCTGAAAGGAGTTGTCTATGTCTACAAAGTACAAACATTTATTTTCGCCGATTAAAGTAGGAAACACAGAGGTGCCAAACCGCATTGCCATGATGCCGATGGGTGTGTTTTCACCACGTCTGATGAATCAGAAGACCGGAGCATATACAAAGGACGGCGCGGACTATTATATTGAGCGTGCCAAAGGCGGTACCGGTCTGATCGTGACAGGATTAGTGCCGATTATACCGATTCCGGTAAGAAATCCGGTTAATTTTCCGGATGAATATGTACCTGCGATGAAATATCTGGCGGACGGAGTCCATGAATATGGTTCCAAGGTATTTGTCCAACTGACGGCCATGACGGGGAGAGCAGGGCATATTGAGAGCGAAACAGACTGGAAGATGCTTCCGGCGCCGGCGCCGATTCAAAATGTATGGGATCCAACCATAAAGAACAGGGGAATCTCCAAAGAGGAGATTCACAAATACGTAGAAAATTTTGCACAGGCAGCGTATCTGGTGAAGCAGGCTGGCTGCGATGGCGTTGAAATCCACGCCGTCCATGAAGGCTATCTGCTGGATCAGTTTGCAATCGGATTCTACAACAAACGTACGGACGAGTATGGCGGCTGCCTGGAGAACCGTTTAAGATTCCCCAAAGAGATCGTGGAGGCCATCAAAGAAAAGTGTGGAAAAGATTTCCCTGTATCCGTGCGCTACAGTGTGCGCAGCTATGTGAAGGATTACAACCGCGGAGCGCTTCCGGGAGAAGAATTCGAAGAAATGGGTCGGGATTTAGAGGAAGGCGTAACAGTTGCAAAAATGCTGGAGGAATACGGTTACGATATGCTCAACTGCGATAATGGAAGCTATGATTCCTGGTTCTGGCCGCATCCGCCGGTGTATATGCCAAAAGCCTGCAACTTAAAGGATGTGGCGGCAGTTAAAAAAGCAGTAAATATACCAGTCGTATGCGCAGGACGTTTTGATGATCCTGAACTTGCCGAAAAAGCAATATCTGAGGGCCAGATCGATATCATGGGCATGGGCCGACCGCTGTTGGCAGATCCGGAGCTGGGCCGCAAGTTCTATGAAGAGCGCCTGGATGACGTACGTCCATGTATATCCTGCCATCAGGGGTGCCTGGGAAGAATCTTCCAGGGCAAAGACATCAGCTGTGCGGTCAACCCGGCCTGCGGTAGAGAAAAGAGCTACGCATTAAAACCGGCAGAGACAAAGAAAAAAGTCATGGTAATCGGAGGCGGCCTGGGAGGCATGGAGGCAGCAAGAGTCTGCGCACTGCGCGGCCATGAAGTAGATCTGTTTGAAAAAACAGGAGAACTCGGAGGCGTCTTTGTAGCCGCAGCAACCCCCGACTTCAAAGACGATGATAAAAATCTCCTGAAATGGTACAAAAAACAAATGAGCGACCTTCCGGTCAATGTACATATGAATACAGAAGCAACAGCAGAAATGTCCGCAGGATACGACGAGATATTCGTAGCAACAGGAGCCAACGAAAGGAAACTGGACACACCGGGATTCGATGCCGAAAACGTCACATACGCCATAGAAACCCTCAGAAGCGCCGACATAAAAGGCGACAACGTCCTAATCGTAGGAGGCGGTCTGACAGGATGCGAGATAGCCTACATGTTAGGCCGGGAAGGCAAAAAAGTAACCATAGTAGAAATGGCCGACACCATCCTGAACGCCTTCGGCCTTGCCGCAGCAAACTACAACATGTTAATGGAACTGCTTGACTACTACAAAGTCAAAGTAATCAAAAACGCAGTAGTCGAGAGCTACAAAGAAGGGATTGCCGTTGTATGTGAAACAGAAAAGAACTATCCGAACGCTGCCAACCGTGCAAAGCGCATGTTCGCCCTCGGCCCGCAAGGAATGAAAGTAAAACACGAAATCCCAGCCGACCACATAGTAGTATCCGTAGGTTATACCCCGGATCAGAACCTATATGAAAAAATCAAAGCAGACAATGTCCACCTAATAGGAGACGCCAAACAGCCCACCAACGTAATGGACGCAATATGGGCAGCCTACGAGTCCGCAATGACAATATAAACCTGTCCAAAAAAATATAACCCCCCCAAAAATACCACCGCCGAAACATCTCCGCCCATCCGCCGCACCCGGCCTAAGATACCGTCGGAGACGGTCATAATTCCTTCTGACAGGATGAGCCAGCCAGGGGCGGAATGGGACGGGGACAGACGGAAGCATCTATGTGTCTGGTATGCATAAAACGAGCTTAGCAGCAGTTAGAGGGAACGCACAAAATCTGCCGGAGAAAAGTTGCTACCGAAGCAACTTTTCTGTACACCTGAGCCGTCTACTCATCAGAGTAGGCGGTGAATGTGTACAGTGCCGGCAGATTTTGTGCGTTTCCTCTTACTGCTGCTTAGCGCAGCGTCCGCATACCAGACACATAGATGCTTCCGTCTGTCCCCGTCCCGTTCCGCCTCTGGCGTCCCCCCTGCCAGCATTAATTATGATTTTTAGATTGTCTTTTCCCCATCAATAAGCTATAATGTAAAAAGATTTGATAACAAACATGCTTACCGGTTTACCCCGGCAAGTCATAGTAGTGAAGGAGGATTATATGTTAGTATCAGCAAAAGAAATGCTTCAAAAGGCAAAGGCTGGCCATTACGCAGTCGGACAGTTTAACATCAACAACCTGGAATGGACAAAAGCAATTTTGACAGCAGCCCAGGAGTGCAGCTCTCCGGTAATTTTAGGTGTATCGGAAGGCGCAGGAAAATATATGACAGGTTATAAGACAGTAGTAGGTATGGTAAATGGGATGATGGAAGAACTCAACATCACTGTCCCAGTTGCACTTCATCTGGATCACGGCAGCTACGAAGGATGCCTGAAGTGTGTGGAAGCAGGATTTTCTTCTATCATGTTTGACGGTTCCCACTATCCAATCGAGGAGAACGTTGCAAAGACAAAAGAGCTTGTGCAGATCGTAAAAGAACACGGAATGTCTCTGGAAGCAGAAGTCGGCTCCATCGGCGGCGAGGAGGACGGCGTGATCGGTAAGGGCGAGTGTGCTGATCCGCAGGAATGCAAGATGGTTGCAGACCTTGGAATTGATTTCCTGGCAGCAGGAATCGGCAATATCCATGGAAAATACCCGGACAACTGGGAAGGGCTGAGCTTTGAGACTTTGGATGCAATCCAGCAGCTGACTGGGGACATGCCTCTGGTGCTTCATGGCGGTACAGGAATTCCGGAAGATATGATCAAAAAGGCAATTGATCTGGGCGTAGCAAAGATCAATGTAAATACAGAATGCCAGTTATCATTCGCGGCTGCTACACGTAAATATATTGAGGCTGGAAAAGACCTGGAAGGAAAAGGCTTTGACCCGCGTAAGTTACTGAAACCAGGTACAGATGCAATTATGGAGACCGTTAAGGAAAAAATGGAATTGTTTGGATCAGTTGGTAAAGCTGAATAAAAATTTTAATTTTTACTTGAATTTCCTGGACGATTGAGGTATACTGACAAACGTAGATACGAACAAGGGCGTTCCAAGATAACTTGGAGTGCCCTTTTACTTTATGGGTATACATAAGCCTTATGCCGGCCCATAAAATAAAGTAATTGAAAACGGGGATTCGCAAGTCTGCCCGGTTCTACAAATTTGAAAAGCGAAGAGAAAGGAAGGATTTATGAGCGCAGAACTAGTCAATGTTGCAGAGATTTTTGGGGAAAATGTTTTTAACGATACTGTGATGCAGGAACGTTTGCCGAAAAAAATCTATAAAAACCTGAAGAGAACGATAGAGGAAGGAAAGGAACTGGATCTTGAAACAGCCGATGTCATTGCACATGAAATGAAGGAATGGGCGATCGAGAAGGGGGCAACTCACTACACGCACTGGTTCCAGCCTCTGACAGGTGTGACCGCCGAGAAGCATGACTCCTTCATTTCAGCGCCTCTGCCGAGCGGCAAAGTGCTGATGAGCTTCTCTGGAAAAGAATTGATCAAAGGAGAACCGGATGCATCCTCCTTCCCGTCGGGAGGGCTGCGCGCTACATTTGAGGCGAGAGGATATACGGCCTGGGACTGTACTTCACCGGCATTTGTGAGACAGGACGCTGCGGGAGCGACACTTTGTATACCGACGGCATTCTGCTCTTATAAGGGGGAGGCACTGGATCAGAAGACACCTCTGCTCCGTTCTATGGAGGCTGTCAGCAAACAGTCTCTCAGACTGCTCCGTCTGTTTGGAAATACGACATCTAAAAAAGTGACTCCATCTGTTGGACCGGAACAGGAGTATTTTCTGGTAGATGCGCAGAAATTCAGACAGAGGAAGGACCTGATCTATACAGGACGTACGCTGTTTGGGGCGATGCCTCCGAAGGGGCAGGAGCTGGATGACCACTATTTCGGAACGATACGCCAGAGAGTTGCATCCTTCATGAAGGATGTCAACGAAGAACTCTGGAAGGTAGGTGTATCGGCAAAGACACAGCATAATGAAGTAGCCCCGGCACAGCATGAGCTGGCTCCCATCTATGCGGAAGCGAATATTGCAGTAGATCACAATCACCTGGTAATGCAGACTCTGAAGAGGGTAGCATGCCAGCATGGCATGAAGTGCCTGCTCCATGAAAAGCCCTTTGCAGGTGTGAATGGTTCCGGCAAGCACGATAACTGGTCCCTGACTACGGACGATGGAATCAACATGCTCGAACCGGGAAAGACCCCGCATGAAAACACACAGTTTCTGATGGTGCTGACCTGTATTCTGAAGGCGGTTAACAGGCATGCAGATTTGCTGCGTGAATCGGCTGCAGACCCGGGAAATGATCACAGATTAGGTGCAAATGAGGCTCCGCCGGCTATCATTTCTGTTTTCCTCGGCGAACAGCTCGAGGATGTACTGGAGCAGTTGGTCAGCACAGGCGAGGCAACACATAGCCTTAAGGGCGGAAAGCTGGAGACCGGAGTGAAGACTCTGCCGGATCTTGCGAAGGACGCAACGGACCGAAACAGAACCTCCCCGTTTGCATTTACCGGAAATAAATTTGAATTCCGCATGGTTGGTTCACGCGACTCTGTAGCTGCCCCGAATATTGTGTTAAACACAATCGTAGCGGAGGCATTTTCAGAAGCATGCGATGTGCTTGAGAAAGCTGACGACTTTGATATGGCTGTTCACGATCTGATCAAAGAATATGCGATAGAAAACCAGAAGATCGTATTCAATGGTGACGGCTACTCAGAAGCATGGGTAGCGGAGGCCGAAAGACGGGGGCTTCCGAACATCAAATCCATGGTCGAAGCAATTCCGGCAATGACGACTGAAAAGGCGGTAACCTTGTTTGAGAAGTTCAATGTCTTTACAAGGGCTGAACTGGAATCACGTGCGGAAATCCAGTACGAAAGCTATGCCAAGGCCATCAACATTGAGGCCCGCACCATGATCGATATGGCGAGCAAGCAGATCATCCCTGCAATCATGAACTATACAAAGACACTTGCAGATACAATTCTTGCAGTAAAGGCTGCCGGGGCAGATACCAGTGTGCAGAGTGAACTGCTTAATGAAGTATCAGCGCTTCTTGTCGAAACGAAAACCAATCTGAAAACACTGATTAAAGTGACGGAAGAAGCAGCAGAGAAGGAAGAGGGCGCTGTACAGGCGAACTTCTATCATTCCGCTGTATTTCCGGCTATGGAAAATCTACGGAAACCGGTAGATGCGCTGGAGATGATCGTGGATAAAGATGTATGGCCGATGCCATCCTATGGCGATTTGATATTCGAAGTGTAAGAAATTCTATAAAAGGATGTAAACAGGGGGCTGCTGCACTGACTGATTCATATCAGCTGTGCACAGCCTTCTTTTTGTGATCTTTTTCCTGATCCGCCATCTAATCTGTCATCTTACGGCTGGAGTCCTAATTTGATTATCTTGCAGTAATCCTCTGCAGAACCTCGGTTTTTAAAGCATTCCAGAATTTCTTTTCCTACCGGATGAAGTTCCTCTGTATCGTAAACAGAAAGTTCTTTTTCAAAGAAGTCGTAAAGAATCCCCGCGCCTTTATCATAGCCTGCTTCTCCAAGGGTTTCCTGGTTTTCCGGACGAAGGAATTTGGAAGAAATCGACTGGCCGTCTACTTTCATCTGTTTCAGTGAATATCCAAGCAGGGAACAGCGGGCCGGGGTCAGACGGTCCATTTTCATATTAACGCCTCCGCGGCGGGCCAGGTATTCCCGGGAAATCCATTCGGCAGCAAATCCAACTTTGTAAATCCCGATGTGCTGGTTGGGGATCAATACATATCTTGTTTTCGGGCAGCTTAGGATCTGCTCTAAAAGATAATTCGCCTGTTTTACCCGCTGCCCGGTCGCAAATGGCCAGTAGGAACCAACTCCCTCGGCGGCAAGCGGAGAGCTTCCGTTAATACTTGGATTATTGTATCCGCGCGGCGCGACCAGACGCCACAGCCATGCAATTGCCGGCGGAATGACCTGCATCAGTCCGAGTATGCCGTAATCCGGATGTTTTGCGGTGGTCGGAGGAGTCCGTACGCCAAAGCTCCGCACATTGACTTCCACCGGGCTGGTGACGATGTTCGGAATCAAGCGGCGCGGTATGATGACCCGGGGGTTCGGGCATGGTTTTCCATCTGACTCAATGGTATGGTCCCACGGAAGACAGGTCGAACGCGGAACAGCCTGAAGATTAAAAAATACCAGCGGCTCCTTAGAGTGAACAGCAATTTTTTCATAAAGCGGATCGCATCCGTATTCTGTAATTCCGTCTACCCGGACAAACCAGCCATCCTCGCCATCTGTAAGCGCCAGTTTCCCACTGCCTGTCTGGATGCGGGGATTGCAGTTCGCCATGTCATCCGTAACCGGCTCGATTGTACAGGTATCGCTCATGGTGATATAGCGTTTATCTCCCGTCAGTGTATTGACGCCAAGAAGGACGCGGCCGTCAGACTCACGGTGCACATCCTGCAGCAGTTCGCTCTTACCGCCTCCGGATGCACCTTCATGCATCATAACCATTTCATTCTCATAGGGCGTAATAATGCGGGCTGCTGAAGCATGGGCCGTTACCCAGCCTTCCTGCTCACCAATGTCAAGAAGTACACTGTAAATCCCTTTTTTGGCAGAAGGGCCGGGATAAAGATTGTAGGAAAATACTTCATGCAATTCGCTGGTACGGCAGTGTACACAGACCTGTCTGCCGTGAAAATGAGTATGTCGGAACGGCGGCGCCACATAGACAATTGCCCGCGGCCTGTACGGTTCTTCTATCGTTCTTGCATTCACAAACGCCTGAAGCTGTGAAACGGCAAATGCAAAAAATGCAGCGTTGCGGGGACAGACCAGCAATGAATTGTAGCCATACTCAACCCCTCCGGCTTTAAACGGTATGATGATTATCTCCTGACCTGAAAGCCACTGAAAAGTCTGCTCTTTGACGGAAGAAAATTCATAACCATAAGCATCTTGAAACCGGAGCTTATCAGTTGGCAGATCATCCCCAATCCGCATAGAATCCGCATCGCGGCGGCGCATATAATCTTCGGCAAAATTGACGGCAGCGCCATTGCGGCAGCGGGCGACCGTGGCTTCCAGCACCATTCTGCCTTCTACATTATAGAGGACTTCAATTTCGTCGGTGTGCTCATTTCCAAAGATTAGTTCAAAGAGCATTTCTTTGCTTTCTGGAATGATCACACTTGGGCTGTTGGAGACAATGTTTTCAAGTTCTTTGGGAAGAATAAACTTTTGAATCAAGGAATGCATAATTTTACCTCCTGACTTTCATATAATATTTTTGCGTATTTGAAATTAGGGTATTTCAGAGTACTTTACCACCTTCCACATAATGCTGTCAATATAAATTTGCAAGTTCTTAACATAAAACTTGCAAAACGAAATTTGAGAATATTGAGAAAACAGATGGATGCCCCGAATATAATCAAATACTTATATCTGATATACAAATATATGTCTTTGATTATAGAAAATTCTGGATTTATAATATGGCTAGCAAATGGAAGTTATGGTTAGGAGGTCTTATATTATGGTTATGACAAAAAATGTGGATGGAATGGAGTGCCGGACTGAGAAGGACTCGATTGGAACGAAGGATATTCCGGAAGGGGTCTACTATGGGGTTCAGTCTCTGCGGGCTGCAGAAAACTTCAGGATTACGGGGCTGTCAATGCATCCGGAGATTATCAACAGTCTGGCGCAGATTAAGAAGGCAGCGGCGATCACTAATTGTGAGGCCGGACTGCTGGATAAACATATTGCTGAGGCGGTTGTAAAAGCTTGTGATGAAATACTGGAGGGAAAGCTGCACAATGCTTTTATAGTAGACCCGATTCAGGGGGGCGCAGGAACCTCCATTAATATGAACGCTAACGAGGTGATTGCCAACCGTGCAATTGAGATATTGGGCGGGCAGAAGGGGGACTATTCCATTGTGCATCCGAATGACCATGTCAACTGCGGACAGTCAACCAACGATGTAATACCTACGGCGGGGAAGATGACTTCTCTGAAGCTGCTCAAGAATGCCAGGAAGGAATTGGAGCGTTTACATAAGGCTCTGCGCGTGAAGGCGGAGGAATTTGACTCTATCGTAAAAATGGGCAGGACGCAGATGCAGGATGCAGTTCCGATCAGGCTCGGGCAGGAGTTCAGGGCTTATTCCGCGGCAATACAAAGAGATCTTAACCGTATGGAAAAAGCGCAGGAGGAGATGCGGACTCTGAATTTAGGCGGGACGGCGATCGGGACCGGTATTAATGCGGATGAAGCATACCTGCGGCGGATCGTTCCGAACCTTGCACAGATCAGCGGAATGGATTTTGTGCAGGCATATGATCTGATCGATGCCACCCAGAATCTGGATCCGTTTGTGGCTGTATCGGGGGCAGTTAAGGCCTGTGCCGTAACGCTTTCTAAAATTGCAAATGACTTCCGTCTGATGTCTTCGGGGCCAAGATGCGGTTTTGGGGAGATCAATCTGCCAGCAAAACAGAATGGTTCTTCCATAATGCCGGGGAAGGTGAATCCGGTCATCCCGGAAGTTGTGAACCAGGTTGCCTTTCTTATTATTGGAAATGATATGACAATCACAATGGCTGCCGAAGCAGGACAGCTGGAATTAAATGCTTTTGAACCGATCGTGTTCTACTGCTTGTTTCAGTCAATTGATACACTGGCATATGCGGTGGAGACTTTTGTGGATAATTGTGTAAATGGGATTACAGCAAACAAGGAACGCTGCAGAGAATTAGTGGATAACAGCGTGGGGATCGTGACGGCTCTCTGTCCTCATGTCGGCTATGCGAAATCTGCTGCACTGGCGAAAGAGGCTTTGAAAAGTAAAGTCCCTGTCAGAAAGCTGATCCTGGATGAGGGATTGCTCAATGAGGCGGAGCTGAATGAAATACTGGATGTGAAGAATATGACAGAGCCCGGGATATCAGGGAAAGAGCTGCTGCTCAAAAAATAAATAGAAGCATAAGGATGCAAAAAGGTGAATCGTACAACAGGATAGACAAATAACAGGTAAAGGAAGAAGAAAGAGGTGTCAGTTATGGATTACGAAAAAGAAGCACTGCATATGCATGAAAAATTCCATGGGAAAATCGAGGTTTGCAGTAAAGTTCCCCTGGAAACAAGGGAAGACCTAAGTACCGCCTATACGCCCGGCGTTGCCCGGCCCTGTATGGAAATACACAGGGATGAGAAAAAAGCATATAACTATACCGCAAAAGGCAATTTAGTAGCTGTTGTAACGGATGGTACGGCAGTGCTGGGACTGGGTGACATCGGCCCGAAAGCAGCGATGCCGGTCATGGAAGGAAAAGCCATCCTGTTTAAAGCGTTTGGAGGTGTGGATGCATTTCCCATATGTCTGGATACGAAAGATACGGAAGAAATTATTGAGACCGTGAAACGCATTGCCCCAGGTTTCGGCGGTATTAACCTGGAGGATATTTGTTCGCCCAAATGTTTCGAGATCGAGCAGAGACTTGAAAAGGAACTGGACATACCGGTTTTCCATGACGACCAGCACGGAACGGCAATTGTAACGACGGCTGCTCTGATGAATGCGCTTAAGGTAGTGGGGAAGAAAATAGACGGCATAAAAGTTGTACTTAACGGTCCGGGCAGCGCAGGCACCGCAATTGCCAAAATGCTGCTTCATGCAGGGGTAAAGCATATGACGATCTGTGACCTGGAAGGGATACTGGCGGAAGGATGTTCCTTTGCCGTTGGGCATAAACTGGAGCTGGCAAGACTTACAAATCCGGAGAAAATCACCGGAACCCTCCAGGATGCAGTCAGGGGGGCAGATGTCTTCATAGGAGTTTCCGCGGGAAACATTTTGACAAAAGAAATGGTGCGCACGATGGCGCCGGAACCAATCGTATTCGCAATGGCAAACCCCACGCCGGAAATCACTTACGAAGATGCCAAAGAAGCAGGAGTAAAAATAATCGGAACCGGACGTTCCGACTACCCGAACCAAATCAACAACGTCCTTGCCTTCCCCGGTCTCTTCAGGGGAGCACTGGACGCAGGCGCAAGAGACATCACCTACGACATGAAGCTGGCAGCCGCCCGTGGAATAGCATCACTGGTAAACGAAAAAGAATTGAACCCAGACTATATCATCCCCTCACCATTCGACAAACGGGTAGCCTCCAAAGTAGCCCAGGAAGTCGCAAAATGCGTTCAAAGAAAAGCTGTTTAAAATAAAACAAAAGAAGGAACAAAATCCCAAAAAGCTATTACCAAACAAAAGATTACAACCACCGTGTATCCAATCCCATCCGCTTCAACCGCAAGAACCTCCTCCAAAAAAGCATATCCATCCTACTGGAAGCGCACAGCCTGTGGGGAGCCGGATTTCTGCGGGGCAGGAAACTTCTGGGCACCTTTTCGGAAGGCTGGCCGTTTGCCTAGAGTCACTAGATAAAAACCACAGCGGATAGGGAGGATAAATGCTGCTTCCGAAGCAGCATTTAAACCGGCCTGAGCCGCTCAATTCATCAGAATTGCGGGGTGAATGCCGGTTGGTGCCTCCCTATCCGCTGTGGTTTTTATCTAGTGACTCTAGGCAAACGGCCAGCCTTCCGAAAAGGTGCCCAGAAGTTTCCTGCCCCGCAGAAATCCGGCTCCCCACAGGCGCCCCCCTTTGAATATATTTTTTAATATTCCCACTTGCAATATACCTGGTGGGGGTATATAATGGCCTTGGAAAGAGGTGATACAAATGGAAGAGAACAAGGAATGCTGCCACAAGAAAAAAGAACGTTCAGAGAAGGAATATAAGGATCTCGTAAACCGTCTGAACAGGATTGAGGGGCAGATCCGTGGTATAAAAAGAATGGTGGAGAGCGATACTTACTGTACAGACATTCTGATACAGGTGTCGGCAGTTAATGCCGCTCTGAACAGTTTTAATAAAGTACTTCTTGCGAATCATATCAGAACCTGCGTTGCGGATGACATCAGGGCAGGAAAGGAAGAGACGATAGACGAGTTGGTTGTAACTTTACAGAAATTAATGAGATAGGAGGCAGAAGATGGAACAATATTCAGTAACAGGAATGAGCTGTGCAGCCTGCAGTGCCCGCGTGGAAAAGGCGGTCGCTAAAGTTCCCGGAGTTACGTCCTGTTCGGTCAGCCTGCTGACAAATTCCATGGGAGTAGAAGGCGGCGCTTCGGCTTCTGATATTATTGCAGCAGTAGAAGAGGCAGGTTACGAAGCCGCCCCGAAAGTTTCCGGTGACAAATCAGGCGCTTCAACGAAGGCTCCGGCGGAAAATGATCTTTTAAAAGACAGAGAAACTCCAATACTAAAAAAGAGGCTGATCGCATCGCTCTGTTTTTTGGTTCCGTTGATGTATGTATCGATGGGACATATGATGTGGAACTGGCCTGTTCCGGCAGTTCTGGATGGAAATCATGTGGCAATGGGACTGATTCAGCTGTTGTTTACCACGGTAATCATGGTAGTGAACCAGAAGTTTTTCATCAGCGGCTTTAAAAGCCTGTGGCATCGGGCGCCGAATATGGATACTCTGGTCGCGCTTGGCGCGGGGGCCTCATACATCTACAGCACCTATGCGCTGTTTGCAATGACTGATGCACAGATGCACGGCGATATGGCTGGGGTGATGAACTACATGCATGAGTTTTATTTCGAATCAGCGGCTATGATTCTGACCTTGATTACCGTAGGAAAAATGCTGGAAGCACGATCCAAGGGCAGAACCACAGATGCGCTTAAGAGCCTGATGAAACTGGCGCCGAAGACAGCGACTGTTCTGCGCGGAGAAGCAGAGGCAGTGGTATCCATTGATCAGGTAGTAAAAGGGGATATCTTTGTAGTAAGACCCGGGGAAAATATACCGGTGGATGGTATTATTATAGAAGGAAGCAGTGCAGTAAATGAGTCTGCTCTGACCGGAGAAAGCATTCCGATTGACAAAGCTGCAGGGGATCCGGTATCGGCAGCAACGCTGAACCACTCTGGTTTTATCAAGTGTGAGGCGACCAGGGTCGGTGAAGACACCACACTTTCCCAGATTATTCAGATGGTCAGCGATGCGGCGGCAACAAAGGCGCCCATTGCCAAGGTTGCAGACCGGGTATCCGGTGTATTTGTGCCGGTGGTTATTGCGATTGCAGCATTGACAATTCTGATATGGCTGTTTGCCGGGCAGACCATCGGCTTCGCTCTTGCAAGAGGAATCTCCGTACTGGTTATCAGCTGCCCATGTGCCCTGGGCCTGGCGACGCCGGTTGCGATCATGGTCGGCAACGGTATGGGGGCAAAGCATGGGATCATGTTCAAGACAGCGGTTTCCCTTGAGGAGACCGGAAAGATGCAGATCGTGGCACTTGATAAAACCGGGACAATAACAAGCGGTGAGCCCAGAGTAACAGATATGCTTCCGGCAGAAGGCTTGAAAGAAGAAGAGCTCCTGGCTATGGCTTATGGGCTGGAGAAAAAAAGCGAACACCCCCTGGCACGGGCTGTCCTTATGCTTGCAGAGGAGCGGGACATACAAAATGTCCAGGAGATCACAGACTTTCAGGCGCTCCCGGGCAATGGACTTTCCGGCAGAATGGACGGAGATCTTCTGACAGGAGGCAGCTTCAAGTTTATCAGTGAGAATACCAAAGTTCCGGAAGCAATGAGAAAGAAGGCAGAACAGCTGGCCGAAGACGGAAAGACACCGTTATTCTTCAGCCGCAGCAATCAGCTCATTGGCATCATTGCAGTAGCAGATGTTATTAAGGAAGACAGTCCCCGGGCTGTCAAAGAATTACAGAACATGGGGATTCATGTGGTAATGCTGACCGGTGATAATGAGCGGACAGCGAAGGCCATCGGTCGTCAGGCCGGAGTGGATGAGGTGATCGCGGGCGTACTGCCGGACGGCAAGGAAAACGTGATCCGTTCTCTGAAGCGTAAGGGCAGAGTCGCCATGGTGGGAGACGGAATCAATGATGCACCCGCACTGACCAGGGCGGATATCGGAATTGCCATCGGCGCTGGTACAGATATCGCAATCGATGCGGCAGATGTAGTCCTGATGAAAAGCCGCCTGAGCGACGTGCCGGCTGCAATCCGGTTAAGCAGGGCTACCCTCCGGAATATCCATGAGAATCTATTCTGGGCATTTATCTACAATGTCATAGGTATTCCGCTGGCAGCCGGTGTCTGGTTCCCGCTGCTCGGATGGAAGTTAAATCCCATGTTCGGTGCAGCCGCAATGAGCTTGTCAAGTTTCTGTGTAGTAACAAATGCACTCAGGCTTAACTTATTTAAAATGTATGATGCAGCGAAAGATAAAAAAATAAAAATCAAAAAGAAAGAGGAGGAAACAACGATGCAAAAAACTATGAAAATTGAGGGTATGATGTGCGGACACTGTGAGGCCAGAGTAAAGAAGAGCCTGGAGGCGCTTTCACAGGTGGATGAAGCGGCAGTAAGCCACGAGTCAGGAACCGCAGTCGTAACCTTAAGTGCAGAGATCTCAGATGAAGAATTAAAAAAGACAGTAGAAGATCAGGACTATAAAGTACTGGAGATAAAGTAAACAGAAACTTAGGAACAGCTGGAAAATGATGATAAAACAGAGGGATTAAGCTGATATATAATCTCTGGTGTTTATGAAAAAAGAGCTTTTGGCTGCCAAATGTTAATCTGCAGGTATATACAGCATTTTTTAATGCTGTATATACCTGCAAGACTTTTTTTTGCACAATATTCAGATATCCAAGTGCTGGCTGTCAAATATTTCACCGGGACAGCACAGGCTTCGTTTATCCAAATGGATGTTTTTAACAAGGTTTATTCCAGAATTTCTTTTACTTTCTCAACAGTTAAATCACAGTATTCGGCGATCTCATCGAAAGATTTTCCCCGAATATGCAGTTTGAAAACCTGGCGGGCACGTTGCTCCCCGACGTGCTGTCCAATTTGAATCCCTCTCTTTTCGGCACTGCTGATCTGAGTATTATAATCCTTGAGAGCTTTTTCCCTCGCCTCATATTCGAGCCGCTTTTGTTCATCCGCACTCAAATTTACCAGTGTATGATACGCTTCATCCAGATATTCGTTCGTTTTAGCCATTCGTTCAAACTCCTTTCTGTCTTTCCCATTGAAGAACTTCATCCATGCAATAATATCCTCCTCGGTATGTATACCTGCAGGCAGTTTCTTGAGTTCCAGTATATGAATCTCCATTTTATCAGTGTAAAGGCTGCCCGTCCGGTCATCCCGGAAATGAAAACTGCGGTAACAACTGTTGTCACCAGGAAAATGGTTGAAATCCAGGATACTTACATGGATACATTTTTGCAGATTGTCATAAGAGTCTCCCTTTTTAAGCTGACTGTCAAACATTTTACAGAGATAGAACAGGATACGTTCATCCCAGTATTCAAAATATTTTACCTGCATTTCCAGATTCATCTGGGTTCGATCCTTTAGCAGTACCCTCACATCCAGAATACCCAGCTTATCATCCGGGGTGTCCCTGGAAAGCAGAGTTGGAAGAATACAGGTATCTTCGATCTCATTGGGTGAAACTTTTAATAGAGCTGCTATAAAGCGTCTTCTGACTTTAGAATTCTGCATTAGATTATTAAAACAGAAGTCTACAGTCGGTAACATGATAAAGTTATCATTTGCCATAAATCTCCTTTCATGTGCAGAAAAAGCTGCAATTGTACACAAAAGGAAATCCCCTGCTTTTTATTTATCATACCACGGATTTAGAAGGTACAAAAGACTAGAATTTCTTACAAAGTTCAATCAAAGTCTTTCCGCTGTTAAATAAGTTTTTATGTTGGTATACTTCGGCGAAACGCCGTTTGGAAAATGAAAAGCGATTGCTTTTCGATATCTCTGATTTCTAGTATATCACGTCATATATCCTTTTGGCAATCAGACTTATAAACCATAATCGGGATTTAGTCGGCTAGCTTTAGCCTAGTCGACGGATGGGGACGCTTTATGACAGGGAGGCCGGGGAAGTGCTGGGGCTGTATATGCCGTTGCGATATGCACCCGTGCTGCAAAGTGATTCTAGAACACCCGATGCCGGATAGG
>NZ_CYZU01000053.1 GCF_001404335.1 Faecalicatena contorta | reverse complement strand
ATGAATTATGTAAAACCAGAATTAATTGTAGTGGCAATCGCCCTGTATTTTATCGGTATGGGACTCAAGAGTGCCCAGGCGGTAAAGGACAAGTATATCCCGCTGATCCTGGGCGGAGTGAGCATTGTGCTCTGTGCTATATGGGTGCTTGCAACAGGAGAGTTTGCGGGGAGTAAAGACATTGCTATGGCGGTATTTACAGCTATCACGCAGGGGATACTTGTTGCTGGCCTGAGTACATATGTAAACCAGATAGTTAAACAGATCGGTAAGACCGAATGAGGAAGAAGATATGTATGACAGATGGGCGCAGTTTGAAAGTGCATTAAAGGCAAAGAAAGAGAGGGACAAAAATATGTCAGAAGAAAAAGAAGTATTGACAGAAGAGGTATTTACCCCGCAGGCGGTAGAAGATTTTGGAATGGTCGGAATCGAAAAATTAATGGGTGTCTTGGAAGGACAGGAGGAGTAATCATGGGATATAACTATGTGATTGATCATACCCAGGTCAACTACACTCCGGGAAATTCCGGCAGACTGTATATCGTAATGCATTATACCGGCAACCTGACAGATACCGCAAAAAACAACGCGAATTACTTCCGGGATACAAAACGAGGTGCATCGGCTCATTTATTTGTTGATGAATCAGACGTGTATGAAGTTGTATCACTTAATGATTCAGCCTGGGCGGTGGGTGTAGATTATGGTGGGAGCCTGTTTGGACTCTGTACCAATTACAATTCCATCAGCATTGAGATGTGTTCCTCAGGCGGGAAGATTTCTGACCGGACAATCGATAATGCGGTAAGTCTGACAAAAAGTCTGATGAAAAGATACGAGATCCCAACCGAACGCGTGGTGCGTCACTGGGATGTGTGTGGTAAGAGCTGCCCTGGATGGGCTGGGTGGCTGCCGGGGAATGAGAGCATCTGGAATGATTTTAAAAGCCGTCTGACAGACGGAGAAAATGCAGCATCTGACAAAAAAGAAACCAAAAACGAAGGGAGAGAAACAACTATGCAATGTTTTTACACAGTAGATGGCAAGGGGCCGGTAATCTATTTTGACGGGAGAGAATTCCACCCGCTGTCACACCAGGATGAAATGACCGTACTGAACAGTATTTACAAGGCAAATAATGGGAAGGACATGCCATGTTTTAGCTGGCAGAGTAAGGCGCCGTGGCATGCAAGGCTACAGGCAGCGGTTAAGAGGACACAGAAGTAAAATTATAACCCGGGATCTTAAGGATTCCGGGTCTGTTTCTTTTCCCTGCATTTTCTAATTCTTACAGCATTTATTGTGGGTGATGGAGAATTATATTCTCCTTTAGTGTACGGCAGGTAGCTATATACACATGTCTTTGTAAGTTTGAGCTTACGGGATATATCGTCAATAGACAATCCCTTAGAGTATAAATCGTTAACAGCTATGCTTGTGTCAGACTCAAAAGCTCCTTCGGTAATAAGTATTTTTCGTACTTTTTGGCAGCTCATAGAGAATGCTTTTCTGGTTTGCTGTATAGAACCACAGGATTCATAATATTTTACGATTTCACTTTTCATTTTTTCACCCTTGATTTATCTGTGTCTTATTGTTATAATTTCATTGATGGGGAGCGGTGGCAAGCCCGCCCTCCCTGTCACCTATCCGATTCTTTTCTCTAATGCGTCTGTTCTGCGAATTAGTATTTCGTGTACGCGTTCAACCTCATCAAAAATGATTTCGTCCATTGCCTTTAGTTCTGCGGTATCTTTCATTTGTTGGCGTTTCAGCTCTTTCATTCTTCTTTCAATATCACTCACTTTTTCAAGTAACAAATCTAATTTTTCACTGTCTGTCATATGATTACCTCCAATAATTTTTCTGTAAGAAACTTGCCTTCCTTAACTATCTTTATTATACCCTAATATTAGGATAAAGTCAATAAGGTGTTAAAAATATTTTATTTTTTCTTCATCTGTTGCAGTAACCTCTATTATATCACCTGGCTGCAACCGGCTCATTAAGCATATCTTATTTAAGGTTTCTAATGTTATGGACTTACCAGCCTTTATATTAGTAATAGTTTGTTTTGGGAGAAGATTCTCATGCTGAATCCTAGTCTGATTAAATCCATTTTTCTTGAGTGCTTCAAATACATCTATTTTATACTTTATCATATCATCACCTCCAACTTCATATTACCACATAGTAAAGATAAGTCAATAAAAATATTCTAAAATTAGGATATAATGTATTGACAATACCCTGATATTAGGGTGTAATATAGTTACAAGATAAGGAAAACAAAGAAAAACGGAGGAAATGAAGATGAAAAAATATAACGGATATGATGCACAATATACTCAATACGGCATATAAACTGGTAGGCCGGTCAGAAATGACCAGATCGCACTGACTAAAATTACGATTTAGTTAAAATGAGTATCAAACTGTTTTGTACTAAGTTGTTAGCACCAAAACCACACACCAGATCCAGATTGATCCCTTCCTCCTCAAAATACCCTTCTTCAATAGCTACATACATTGGCGCATAGAAAATCGAATGCGCTACCTCATTCAAAGTGACATCGGTCATTTCAGTTTCGGTATTCTCTTTTTGTGTTTTTGATGTGGCTTTACCGGATGTTTCTTTTTCCTCTTTCTGTGAACCGCAGCCGGCCAGCAGCGCCATTACCATAACGGCTGCGAGCATTGCGGCAAGTATCCGCTTTTTCATAAAATTCCTCCTGTAACAATTCGGTCTCTTATACTATATGAAAAAAACCAAAATTGGTGTATCTGATCAGAAACATCAACAGCCGCAAATTGGTTTATATTAGCCGGAAGGATAGCAATTTTCAGCAACCTCTGCTATGATAAAAGTAACAGATGCAATAAAGGCATGATTCAAAAAAGAGGAAAACATATGAGAAGAGAAGCTGATTTAACTGCATGGGGAAAACTGTATGAAACCGCAGGGAAAATAAAGGCTCTGGAGCCCTGGAAGGATTTTTGGGACATGGATTTAATCATCGTGTGCCCAAAGGGGAAGAAAGTTCCTTACTTTTGCAGTATCATGGGACACGGCGGTGTCTGCTGCGGGATAAGCGTTTATAAAGGCGAAGAAGGACTCCGGGATTTTGATATGCTCACGATGGCTGATGTAGGGGGGATTCCTCTGGATTATGCGATGTATGAACAGAACAATCTGACCTGCTACTGGGGAGACCGGGAGGAAGTGGGGACAAAGCAGAAAAAAATAATCAAAGAACTGGGCCTGAAATTCCGCGGAAGAGGACAATGGCTCTTTTTCCTCTCTTTTAAAAAGAGATATACCCCATATCTTCCTGATGCAGAGGAGGTTGAGGAACTGACTGGAGTCTACGAGGGTCTTTTGGCTATCCTAGAGGATTACCGGCAGAACCACATACCGGTGGATTACGAGCAGGGAGAATATCTCTGGAGCATCTACAACAAAAAAGAGAAAAGATGGAAAAGCGAGATACATGCCCTTCCCTATGAACCGGAGAGTGCGATTGGCATTATTGAACTCAGCGATGAGATATTGAAAAAAAAGCTGCAAAAGTGTCCCTCCGTGGAAGGTGAGTTACAGATGGATTTTCTCTATCTGAACAACAGCACCATAGAAAATGAATATGACCGGCCGATTAACCCGCTGCTGTTTCTCGTAGTAGACGGCGAAAGCGGAATGATCCTGAACGTGGAACTGCTGGATCCGGAAGATGAGGAAATAGATTTTATCCTGAGTTTCTTCATTGATTTCACGCAGCAATACGGCAGGATAAAGACAATAAAGGCGAGAAATCCTTTAATCTACTCTGCGCTTGCAGATATCTGCCAAAGATGCAGTATCGAACTGACGAACGGAGATATGGCTGAGATCGACGAAGCCATCCAGGATCTGAAGGATCATCTTTAAGAAAATAAGTAAGGTTCTCCCATCTTCATAGGCAGAGAGAGGAATCAATAAAATCAAGATTAACGGCAGGCAAAGAAGCTATGCGGTCTTAAAATAAAATGCTCCCATCCGGGCAGAACAGAGTGCGGTTGAATACCGTCTGTCAGCCCGGATGGGAGCATTTCTAGGATTTTTTAATAATTATCGTGATCCTCCTCAAAGGGATCATCGTATTCATCCTCATAATCTTCTTCATCGCCTCTTCTGGAAGTAATCGTCAGTACAAGGAAGATAACTGCCAGCACAGCGCCGGCAATGGCGCCATACAGAAGCCATTTATCGTTTCCGCGCATCAGGAAGGCAAAAACGGCGCTTCCGATATAGAAGATCAAAGGAAGCACAAATGCGAATATCGTGCGCTTTTTCTGCATAATCAGAAGAAGCAGTCCGGATACAAGCATGCAAAGTGCAAGCACAATATATATGGTTCCGGTGGTAGCATTACTGCCCGCCGATATATTATTCAATCCTGCCATGAAGCCTTTATATGCGAAAAATCCAAATGCCACAATGGATATAATTCCAAAGATGATGCGCAGTGTTCTGAATTTGGGCTTAGGCTCTTCCTGATTCACAGGGGTTCTTTCCGGCTGCGAAACCGCTGTTCGGGCAGCAGAAGCTGCAGCGGGTCTCTTAGCAGGCTGCCTCTCTAAATTAGAATCCGGCCTCTTTTTCTTCACCGGTTTCCGATTTGGATCTGTGGAAAGCATATCTTCATAACTCTGTTTTACTGTCTGTTCTTTTTTCGCTCTTATTTTTTCAGGAGGAATATTGCCGTATTTCTGAGAGCTGTTTCCGGACGAAGCAGTGCTGCCTGCAGCTGCAGGCCTTCTCTGCGCTGGTCTGGCTCCAGCAGGGGACTGCTTTTTCACGGAAGCAGCGGGAGAGCCGTCGGAAGCAGCAGGTCTCTTTGCGGCGCCGCCGGGTCTGCCGTCGGGAGCAGCTGGTCTCTTTGCCGGAGCAGCTGGTCTGCCGTCGGGCGAAACAGGTCTTTTTGCCGGAGCAGCTGGTCTGCCGTCCGCAGCAGCAGGTTTCTTTCCCCCTGGAGCGGGTTTGTCATCAGGAGCTGCGGGCCTCTTTGATGTAGGCACAGGCTTCCCATCGGGAGAAGCAGGTTTTTTCGCTGAGGCAGAAGGTTTTCCGTCAGGAGAAACAGGTTTTTTCGCAGGAGCAGCAGTGGCTCCGTCAGAAGAAGCGGGCCTTTTTGTCGGAGCGGCAGGTTTCCCGTCGGGCGAAACAGGCCTTTTTGCCGGTGAGACTGGTTTCCCGTCGGGAGAGGCGGGTTTTCTGGCCGGAGCATTTGTCTTCCCGTCCGGAGAAGCAGGCCTCTTTGTCTGGGAAACCGGTCCGCCGTCAGAAGATGCCCTTTTTGAAGGTGCTGCGGCTGTACCCTGAAGAGTGCCGTCTTTTTTCGGTGCAGCCGGGTTTGCATTCGGAACCGCTGCCTTTTTGGCCTGGGACGGTTTAGCGTCGGCTGTCTGTGCATTGGCCGGTCTTGCCTTTTGCGGAACTTTATTATCGGCTGCCTGGGGCGCTGCTTTTTTCACAGAAGCTTTCCCGGATTCAGATGGAACAGTTGCATTTTTTGTATGATCAGAAGCGCTGGTATTCACCGCTTTTTTTTCTCTTTGTTTGTCCAGATTCCATTGCTTTCTGCAGTCTCTGCAGATTGCGTATTCGTTAAAGATAGGTTTACCATTCTCATCAACGCCTACTTGCTTGTTCTGAAGTTCAACGTCTTTACCACATTTCGGACATCTCATTTATGCATTCCTCTCTTTCATAGGTAGATTAACAATGGTTTTATTATAGCATTTTGTCAGGGGAAGAACAAGGAAAAATGCTATATCTTGCTGTTTTATGTCGAAAACACGTTACAGGACACATGATTTGGGCTGTAACGAAAACACCGCCATTGTATGAATGGCGGTGTTTTTTCGGGAAATACTATTTAGTAATTGTTATCGTGAGGCGGTTGTTCTGAAGCATTGGCATGTGTGGATGACTTGGCCTTGATAACAGGGGGCTGATACTGGTACAGATCATTATAGGCTTCCAGTTCTGCGTCAGACATCGGGAGAGAGGGGATCAGGCCCGTACAATCCATAGTTGATGCCGCATTTGACAGATAATCATAATCATCAATGATTTTTTCATTTTCTTTATTATTTAACATGAAATTCACCTCATTGATAGTATGTACGAAAGTAAAAATTGTATTCTGGAAGAAATATGGTATACTTAGAAACGTATGGAAAAATTAATGTGAAAAGAAAAGGGGGACGAATATGAAATTTGTAGCAGATACGCACGCACATACGCTGGCCAGCGGCCATGCATACAGCACGATCCGGGAAATGGCGGCGGCAGGAGCTGCTAAGGGCCTTCAGGCGCTGGCAATAACAGAACATGCACCCGAGATGCCGGGCACCTGCAATTTCATTTATTTTCAGAATATGGATGTTGTCCCGAGGGAAATGAATGGAATGCAGATGCTCTTTGGAGCTGAGCTGAATATCATGGATCCGGATGGAACCGTGGATCTGCCGGAAAGCATCTGCCGGGACCTGGATATTGTAATAGCAAGTATCCATCCGCCCTGCTATGGGAAGGGCCGCAGTATAGAAGAAAATACAAGGGCGTACATTGAAGTGATGAAGAAACCCTATATCAATATTATCGGGCACCCGGATGACGGGCGTTTTCCCGTAGATTACGAGGCCCTGGTGAAGGCGGCCGGTGAGACTAAGACGCTGCTGGAGCTGAACAACGCATCCCTGCGCCCCCAGAGTTTCCGCCAGGGAACCCGGGAAAATACGCTTACGCTGCTGGAACTTTGTAAACAGTACGGTGTTCCTGTCACAACAGGAAGCGATGCACATGTAGATGTGGATGCCGGAAATTTTCGAAATATACTGGACATCCTGAAATACTGTGACTTCCCGGAAGATTTGATTGTAACCACGGATTTTGAAAAGCTGAAGCCTTACTTAAACCGTTATAGCTCTCAGGGAAGCCTTTAAACGGTTGTGACAATTCAGTCAGACCAGAGCGTAAGTTACTATTCACGGCCCTGGGGCCGCGCATAATAACAGTTCAGGTATGCCTGAACTGTTACGCATACAGCCTATTTAAATTCGCCTGCGGCGAAGGGCGCTGTGCGCCGGTGGCGCACGTTTAGCACGGACCGAAGCGGAGCAAAGACCTGTATGCCTGCAACCACTATGTTTTCGTACGGTCTGCGCAGTAAATGCACAGACCTGTCTTAACTTTTACCGAGTGTAATCTTAAAACTGTATTAAACGTGATAAAAAGGTAGACTTTACAAGTTTAGTGTGCTAAAATGTAACGGTAGTCATTTGACTGATAAAGGAGATCGGTAGTATGAGTAAAAAGATAAGAACAGAGGCGGTAGATTATCTGTTTAGTGCCATACTAAGTCTGGAAAACAAAGAAGAGTGTTATACATTCTTTGAGGATATCTGTACCATCAATGAATTGTTATCACTCTCACAGCGCTTTGAAGTAGCGAAGATGCTGAGAGAACAGAAGACTTATCTGGAAATTGCAGAGAGAACCGGGGCTTCCACAGCAACCATCAGCCGGGTGAATCGTTCACTGAATTATGGGAATGACGGATACGACATGGTATTTGAAAGGCTTGGAAATAACGAAAAAGAGGATGCGTAAGCATCCTTCTTTTATTTTTTAGGCTGTTTGCCTTCTGAACGGGGCAGTTCGTCGATGATCTTTTCAATCAGCAGTTTTTTGACATACACATCAAAGCTGAGACTGCAGATAAAAGAAAACAGATGCAGATAACTGCGGTCATCCTCGTCCGCGTCAGGAAATGATTCCTCGGCTTTTTCAAAAGCCGCCCTGATCTCTTCCTGCAGCGGGTTGATCTGGGCCTTTTCCATCGCACAGATCGCTTCATAAAGCTCGGTCATGTCGAGTGTCTCCCCATCAGAGAAGGCCTTGTCTGTGATCGGCTTCAGCAGCGTCTCTATATCTTTAATAGAAAGAATGTTCTTAAAATAGTAGATAAAAATCAAGACAAGCACATGCTCCTTCGTGTACTTCTTCTTGACAGGGGGAGGAAGGAGATTGTTCTTGGCGTAATTGTTGATCATGGTTTTTGTGAGAATCTTATCCTCATGATAGCGTTTTGTCGATGCAAGCTGAGCATCCATGAAAGTCGTGACCTGATCCATATATAAATCTATATTGGGGATGTCTTCCGGATGAATATAATCAATGCGGGAGATACTTTCTAAAATACTGTTCAGCATATCATTCGTATTAATTGTCATATTATCACCTCAATGACTTTATTATATAGTAATCAATACTAGATGGCAAGCATTTTTAAGAGTAAAATGAATAAATTCATTTTGCACTATTATGTTAATCCACTGCTCGGAATTCATTCTCCAAAGTTTGATACATAACGTCAACGGGGGCGGGCATGCCGGTCCAGAATTCAAAATTTAAAGCGCCCTGCCGTACCAGCATCCCGATCCCGGTTATAATTTGGGCTCCACGGGTCTGCGCTTCTTTCAGAAAGAGCGGCATGACCGGATTGAAAACTACATCGCATGCGATCATATTTTCAGTGATACTCTCGTAGTTTATATCTGGTTTCTGTTCCACATTAGGATGGAGGCCAATGGAAGTTCCCTGGATCAGAATCTGGGTCTTTGCGGGAATATCCATGCCAGGTGTCCAGGGAAGGTACTCGGAATCAGTGCCCGTCTGTGATGCAATCAGTTCTGCCAGTTCCCTGCCTCTTCCCTCATTACGGTTAATAATCAGGATCTTTTGGGCTCCGGCAAGGGCGCATTCTACTGCAATGGCACGGGCGGCCCCGCCGGCTCCAAGGATGGTGACTGTCTTGCCCTCGGGGGAAACACCCTTATCTTTGAGGGCCAGGACAAAGCCTTTCCCGTCTGTATTTTCCCCGATCCAGGTTCCGTTATTATTGATCACGGTATTGACGGCGCCGATAATCCGGGCAGCCTCTGACAGCTGGTCAAGGTAGGGGATAATCGTGATCTTATGTGGCATGGTCAGATTCACCCCTCTCATATTGACTGCTTTTGCACCGAGAAAAGCCGCCTCCAGATCTTCGGACCTGACCTGCATGGTTATGTATCGGTAATTGAGATTCAGGGCCTCATATCCGGCCTCCTCCATGACGCCGGTCGGATTTCCGTCCACGGGATCCCCAAAAACTCCGGTAAGTTCAGCTCTATAATTTTTTTTCATATAATAACACGTCCTTTCTGTAAAAAATCTGAAAGTGTCAGGTATGCAGTATAGCTGCAGTTTAAAGGAACCCCAAAGGACTGTCCTTAATATATGCCCTGGCGGGCGGGTCTGCAGCAAACCTACAGATTATAGTATAGCATTTTAAGCCGCAGTCTTCAATGGAGGAAAAGGTTCTGCGGCAGTTCCGCTGCAAAGCATGTCGGAAAACCGAAGGATGGATTGGGAAAGAGGTTAAAATGAAGAGGGAAAACTTATTTTTGCGTGACAGAACTCTTGTTTTGTATTATAATCTCTTAGATAAGATGTAAAGCAGACAGGAGATACATATGAGTATATACGATACATTGAATGAACAGCAGAGAGAGGCGGTATACTGCACGGATGGCCCGCTTCTGATACTGGCCGGTGCGGGTTCGGGAAAAACGCGGGTCCTGACACACCGGATTGCTTATCTGATCGAGGAAAAGGGCGTAAATCCCTGGAATATACTGGCCATCACCTTTACAAACAAGGCGGCCGGCGAGATGCGTGAGAGAGTGGACAAACTGGTGGGGTTCGGTTCAGAAAGCATCTGGGTGAGCACCTTCCATTCGACCTGCGTGAGAATTTTGCGGAGATATATCGACCGGCTGGGATATGACAATAATTTTACAATCTATGATGCGGACGATCAGAAGACTCTGATGAAGGATGTCTGTAAACTAATCGATATTGATACCAAGGTTTATAAGGAAAGAAGCCTCCTTGGAGCGATCTCTTCCGCCAAGGATGAGCTGGTCACTCCGGAAGAATATGAACTTAATGCGGCGGGAGATTACGGGAAACAGAAGATCGCAAAGGTTTACCGGGAATATGAGAAACAGCTGCGCGCCAATAATGCACTGGACTTTGACGACCTGCTTGTGAAGACAGTACAGCTTTTCCAGACCCAGCCGGACGTACTGGAGAATTATCAGGAGCGTTTCCGCTATATCATGGTGGACGAGTACCAGGATACCAATACGGTGCAGTTTAAGTTTGTAAGCCTTCTTGCGGGAAAATATAAAAACCTCTGCGTAGTCGGTGACGATGACCAGTCGATCTACAAATTCCGCGGAGCTAATATTAAAAATATTTTGAACTTTGAACAGGAATTTCAGGATGCAAGAGTGATCAAACTGGAGCAGAATTACCGCTCCACGTCTAATATACTGAATGCTGCAAATGCAGTGATCAGCAACAACTGCGGCAGAAAGGAAAAGACGCTCTGGACAGACAACGGAGAGGGCGAAAAGATCCAGTGCCGCCAGTTTGATACGGGTTACGATGAGGCAGAGTTTATTGCGGAGGATATCCGGAAACATGTGAAAGAAGAAGGCTCCACTTACAACGACCATGCAATCCTGTATCGAATGAATGCACAGTCGCGTCTGTTTGAGGAACGTTTTGTTTCCTCTAACATACCATATAAGATAGTCGGCGGTGTCAATTTCTACGCAAGGCGGGAGATTAAGGACCTGCTGGCTTATTTGAAAACGATTGATAACGGGCAGGATGACCTGGCTGTCAGACGTATCATCAATGTGCCGAAGCGGGGCATTGGCCTGACAACCATCAACCGCGTACAGGAATCGGCCCTGGAGCGTGAAATCGGATTCTATGAGGCGCTGCTGGGCTTGGATCTGATCCCCAATATCGGGCGGAGCACGGCAAAGCTGGAGTCATTTGTGGCGTTGATCGAATATTTTAAAACACGGGCCCGGGTGGACAGCATTTCTGACTTAATGAACGAGATCATTGACAAGACTGGATATGTGGAAAATCTGGAAGCGGAGGATAAGGAAGATGCGCAGTCGCGTATTGAAAATATCGATGAGCTTCTAAGTAAAATAGCAGCCTATGAGGAAAACTGCCTTGAACAGGACGAGAAGCCTACGCTCAGCGGCTTTCTGGAAGAGGTGGCCCTGGTGGCGGATATAGACAGCCTGGATGAGAATCAGGATTATGTGGTGCTGATGACACTGCACAGCGCCAAAGGTCTGGAATTCCCCCATGTCTATCTGGCAGGGATGGAAGATGGGCTGTTTCCGAGTTATATGACGATTACATCAGATGATATCGATGAACTGGAAGAAGAAAGAAGGCTCTGCTATGTTGGGATCACGCGCGCGGAAAAAGAACTGACAGTCAGCTGCGCCAGGAGGCGGATGATTCGCGGAGAAACGCAGTTTAATAAAATGTCCCGGTTTTTAAAAGAAATTCCGCAGGAACTGCTGGAAACAGGCGCGGACTTCGGGGAAACATACGAAACGCCGGCACAAAATACATACCAGCAGGCAAAACAGCTGTTTAAGACAAAGGCATTTGCCCCGGCAAAAGTGGGGAAACAGTTTACCGTAACAAAAGAAAAAAGCCTGGATTATACCGTTGGGGACCGCGTGCGCCATATGAAATTCGGCGAAGGGCTGGTAAGGGATATCACAGAAGGCGGCCGCGATTTTGAAGTGACAGTAGATTTCGACACAGCGGGAACAAAGAAAATGTTTGCCTCATTTGCCAAGCTCAGAAAAATATAGAATTTATATAAAATTGGCATAAATAAGTAGTAATCTGAAAATGATAGTGATATAATAACCTAAAGTAAACCTGTATCGACAAGATGGGGAAAGGACGTGGAAATATGAGCAAAGTAGAGGAATTAATTGCCGAGACAAAATTAAATGAATTACTGCGTAAGAAAGAGGACGACAAGCAGAAAAATACAGTGCTCTGGGTTCTGGCAATTGTAGGTGCCGTAGCTGCTGTAGCAGGTATTGCATATGCAGTATATCGTTTCTTTACACCGGATTATCTGGAAGACTTTGAAGAAGATTTTGACGATGACTTTGATGACTATTTCAGTGAGGAAGACCAGGTATAATCAGGTAACCGAACTAAATCATGGACAGGATGTGGCGGGAACACTGCACCCTGTCCATTTTTATGTATAGAATGATTCAGGAGAAGATGATGAAAAAAGGACAAGTATTTGAAGGTATCATAGAAAAGGTAGAGTTTCCAAATAAGGGGCTGGTGTGGGTCTCGGAAGAGGAACGGTATGTCACTGTAAAAAACGGGATACCTGGTCAGAAGATTCGGTTTGTGGTGAATAAGTTTAAAAAGGGGAACGCGGAGGGCAGGCTGCTGGAGGTTCTGGAAAAGTCGCCCCTGGAGACACGGGAACCGGTATGTAGTATTTTCCCGGCATGCGGGGGCTGTATGTATCAGACTATGGGGTATGATGAACAGTTGAAAATGAAGGCCGGGCAGGTGAAAGAGCTTCTGGATGCGGTTGTGAAGGATCCTTATGACAATGAAGGGATTAAGGCCAGTCCGAAGGAGTTCCGGTATCGAAATAAAATGGAGTTTTCCTTTGGGGATGAGTATAAGGACGGCCCGCTGTCGCTGGGGCTTCACAAGAAAGGGAGTACTTATGATGTGCTGACAGCAGGAGACTGCATGCTGGTGCATGAGGATATGAACCAGATTCTGTTGTGCGTTCTGGAGTATTTTAAAGAGCGGAATGTGGGGTATTACAGGAAGATGCAGCATGTTGGGTATCTGAGGCATCTGCTTTTGAGACGCGGGGATACGACCGGGGAGATTCTGGTGAATCTGGTGACGACGACGCAGGAAGAACACGATTTAAGCGGGCTTGTGGAGAGGCTTTTGGAGTTGAAATTGGAAGGGGAGATTGTGGGGATTCTTCATATTCTGAATGATTCGCTTTCCGATGTGGTGCAGAGTGATGAGACGCGGATTCTTTATGGGAAAGATTATTTTTATGAGAAGATATTGGGGATGGAATTCAAGATCACTCCGTTCTCTTTCTTCCAGCCTAATTCCAGAGGTGCTGAGGTGCTTTATGAGACGGTGCGGGAGTATATCGGGGATATTCAGGATATGACGGTCTTTGATCTGTTCAGCGGGACGGGGACGATTGGGCAGGTGCTGGCTCCGGTGGCAAAACAGGTGATTGGGGTTGAGATTGTTGAGGAGGCTGTGGAGGCTGCCAGGGAAAATGCAGAGAGGAATGGGCTGGATAATTGCCGGTTTATTGCGGGGGATGTGTTTAAGGTGCTGGATGAGATTGAGGAGAAGCCGGATGTGATTGTGCTGGATCCTCCGCGGGATGGGATACATCCTAAGGCACTGCCTAAGATATTGGATTATCAGGTGGAACGGATTGTTTATATTTCTTGTAAGGCGACTAGTTTGGTGCGGGATTTGGAGATGATATTGGGACGGGGGTACCGGGTGGAGAAGTGTGTGGCGGTGGATCAGTTTTGTGAGACGGTGCATGTAGAGACGGTTGTTCTTTTGTCCAGAAAAACTCCGGATGATACGATAGAGGTCGACTTGAATTTAGATGAGTTGGACGCAACCTCTGCAGAAACAAAGGCTACTTACGAAGAAATCAAGAAATATGTAAAAGAGAAATATCAGTTAAAAGTGTCTAATCTATATATTTCACAGATTAAAAGAAAGTGTGGAATAGAAGTCGGAATCAATTACAATCTTCCGAAATCAGAAAATCCGAAAGTTCCACAATGCCCACCGGAAAAAGAAAGAGCTATTCGGGATGCATTGGAACATTTTCAGATGGTTTCATAAAAAGAATATATGTGAAGCAATAGAAGCGGTCAGAAGTTGCTTTCTGATCGCTTCTTTATATGGGGACTTTATTCTTTGTCCTCTTGGCTTTTTTGGGAACTATCATGGAGCGCATCAAGTTCTTCTTACAGTTTATAAATTCGGTGATGCTGATAACAGATTACTCCGGGAAATCCGGCAGCTATGATAAAAGACAGTAATAGTATTTTTAAAGTGTCCCACCGGGTTTCTATTCCGCTCATTGAAAATCCACCTACCAAATTGCAGAACAGGATATAAAAATATCCGCAGAAAAATCCAATATAGCCCAGTGCAGATAATAGTTTTCTGAGTTTTTTGTGCATAATCATCTCACTCCTTGTAATAGTAATTCTAGCGAATTTCTCGCTAGAATTCAATAGCGAATATTCCGCTAATGTATGATGAGGATAAGAGGTGGAAGCTATGTATCGGAGAATCAGAGATTTAAGAGAAGATGCTGATCTTACTCAGAAACAGATGGGTGAGATATTAAATTGCAGTCAGCGTATATACAGTAATTATGAGTGTGGCGATGTGGATATTCCAACATCGGTGTTAATCAAATTAGCGGAATTTCATAAAACCAGTATTGATTACTTGCTGGAACTTACGGATGAGAGACGTTCTTATCCCAGAAAGAAAAGTGAGAAGTAAAAAACAACCCAGATACGAAAAATCTGAGTTGTTTTTTTGTGAGCGGTAGTGCCGGGAGATTTATTATCTTTCCCAGTCTTTGTGGCGTTTCGGTGTCCGGGGCTGTCTGTTTAAGGCAGATTCTTTTTGGTGAAGTCTTTGCAGGACAGAGTGTAAGGATTCCGTTTCCTGCAATTCAGAATTGATGAGCTTTTCCGCTCTTAGTAGCGTATCGTTTCTGAAAGCTGACTGGAAGGTTCCCTCTAAACGATCTTTCACTTTCTGCATATTTTCCGGTCTTAGTTTTTCCCGTTCTTCCAGTACAGCATCCATATCTTTCGGTGAAATTTTTTCTTTGGTTTCCAGAAAATTCAGAGTACCCTTTTCTTTTTGTTTATCTAAAGAAATTAACTGATCTTTCAGACGTTTCTGTGTATCCTGCATTTTTTCTATCTTGTGTTCGATCGTTTTCACATCGGAATCACTGCGACAATCAAAACAGGAGAGCAGATATGCTTTCCGACTTTTTAACTCTTCGATTTCTTCTGTAAGAGCAGAGATTTGTTGATTGAACTGCCGGATTTGTAAAAACTTCAGAGGACTACAGAGTTTCTTTTCAGCCTGTAAAGATTTTTTCTCTGAGCTTTTTACTACTATTTTGTTCTGAACAGATTTATATTCTTTTACAAGCGGGACAGCTTTATCTAATACTTCTGACATAGCACTTTGCTGTGAAGTGTCATGGAGAATATGATATTGGAGTGTTACCAGACGGCTTCTCAGGGATTCCAGGGCGGATGCAATGGCGGGAATGCTTTCTTTCAGGGCTTTCGTAAGTTTCTGAACCTGTACTTTTAATTCTTTCAGCAAACGGTTGTCTTCTTTGATCTGACGGTTTAAAGCACAGCGTGTAGATGGGATTCCCATTGCTTCCAGATTACGGGCATGATAGCCCTCGTGGATGGTGGGCTGTTCATCCAGTCCCCGGTCTGCGTTGCTCCTGCAGTCAATACGAGCCGAAAGACAATGTTGCTGCAGGGAAAGGTTCACCGCATCTTCCCAGCTTTTTCTCCAGCATAGAAGTTGTTCTTCGCTGTTCCATGCTTCGGAAATAGGGTTCTGGCGTCCATATCGGGTGCTTTTTGGGGATTTCGATGTTCTGGTATAGTCTGGATGATTTTGCGCCTCAGAGGGCGTTAAATAGTTTTTTTTCTTTCCAGATTGATACGGATATTGTTTCTCCCAACCCTCCTGTTTTGCTGCCAGGAATTCCTCGGCAGTAAATCCCTGTTCTTCGGAACCACGGCGGCAGAGATATTCTTTCTGTGTTTTTGCCTGCCAGTGTCCGGCCTGATCCAATGGTCTGACGGTCAGCAGGATATGAGCGTGGGGATTGTGACCGTCTGTGTCATGGATACTGACATCGGTACACATTCCTTTGGAAGTACATTGTTCCTGAATGAATTGCCGGAGTATCTGCTTCCAGTCAGACAATTCCAATTCTATGGGGAGTGCAACAATCAGTTCTCTTGCCAGACGGCTGTTCTTGGCTTTTTCAACGGTTTCCACGGCGTCCCACAAAGTCTGGCGGTCTTTCCATTGGGCAGGTGCGGTATCGGATAAAAAGATTTCACTATACTGACATCCCCGTTTTCGGGTGTAGTCGTGGGTAATACCGTCATAGTCGTTATAAAGCCGTGAACAGGAAGCGTAAGCTGCGGCGGCTACAACAGAGCGTCCCGTTCCACGGCTGATGATCTTGGCTTCTAAATGGTAAATAGCGATAAGCATTCCTCCTTTTGATACAGAATAATGAGGCACAAATAACTGCGAAAAGCTGCCGGTGGCAGGTTTTGCAGACAGCCTGCGGTGGAATATCCGTGACTGTAACTGACAATTAGCAGGAGCAGTATTCTGGATTGCAGGGACAGAACAGGCAGGCTGTACAGTCGATTGCGTTTACGGAAACGACTGGCTCTCGGCAGAGCGCACATGCCCCAGAGGGGTTACCACCGCCCGACTTATCGGGTGGTGAGTAAGTGCGCCCTTCGGGATGAGAAATTGCTGGTGTCAACTAGTGTCAGATTCTTTTGAAACGGTTTAACAATTCCTGTCTGATCTGCGACGGCTCCATTGTCTGGAATTCCGGGAAGATGCTCTCCAAAACGGCACCCTCCTGAATCAGCCTGCGTGTCCGGGCATTTCGCTCTTTCACACGGTTCCGTGCCTGTGCTTCCTCTGCTCTGTGTCTTGCCTGTAATAATTCTTTTCTGATTTCTGTTTGTGTTTTTTTATCTGTCATATTGGCCTCCTTTCTTCTTTGACCGTTTCCGGTCAGATTTTTAAGCAAGTAGTTTTCGGGCTTCTGACATATTAGCTACAGCGTTCAGTTCCCGGATATTCTGGTTGTTGATCTTTAGTGGGACACAACGCTCCAGAATCCGGTCATAGATCCTGCTGTGTGCTAAATCTTCCGGATGTTTTAATTCTTCCAACGTCAGATTTGTTGTAATGATCATAGGTTTCATACTGCGGTAACGGCTGTCGATTACATGGAAGACCTGTTCTAAAGCAAACTCGGAATTTCGTTCCACACCCAGATCATCAATGATCAGCAGGCTGTACTGATTTAAACTATTGATAAATTCATTCCGATCCTGCGGATATATTCCGGTCAGGGAATTTAAGATTTTGGCGAAGTTCGTCATGAGTACGGGAACCCCTTTATCTAGCAGAGCGTTTGCAACACAGCCTGCAAAAAAGGATTTCCCAGTGCCGACATCACCCCAGAGCAGCAGCCCCATGGCCTTGGATTTTATTTCCTCCCAGTGAGTAACATAATTTTTTGCCTTTTCAATTTCCGGGTTGATACCGTTATCGTGAGCAAAAGTGAATTCTCTTAAAGCCGGGTCTTGCAGACCGCTGGATTTCAGCCGGGAGATGTGTTCCAGAAATTCCTGGTGTTTTCGTTTTGCTTCTTCTTTTTCATATTGTTCCTGCTGGCATTGGCAGCGGATGATCGGAAACATGATTTTTCCTAAAAATTCTATCTTTTTCTGCCGTGGGGTGTGGCACTTGGAACAGTAGATCAGACCGTCCGTTTCGCTGATATATTCATCTTCTAAAGGCTGCCGGGGAGAAAGGTTCGGCAGTAGGTTTTGTGGTTTTATCATAGGCTTTCATCCTCCTTACATTCATAATGGCGTTTTACTGAATCATTATTTTTCTTCTCTTTATTATTAGGGGACAGTTTTCTGACTGTCTGGCGGACAGAATTCTGTCTGTCAAAGGGACGGTTTTCTGACTGTCTAACAGACAGTTTTTCTTCTGTCTGTGTTGAAAAATCAGCCGGGACTTTTACATAAATCCGGTTGGGATTCCCGGTTCCCTGACGAGCACGACAGATAAGGTCTACTTGTTCCAAAGCCCTCAGAGAAGTTTTGATGGTTGTCTGGCTTTTGCGAAGTGTTGCTGCCATATCTTCAATGGTGAAATAGGAGAACACATGACCTTTTTTATCAATCCAGCCGTCATTTTTTTGTGATAATCTTGCCCGGTTTAAAAGCACCATATAGAGCAGTTTTGTGGTTTCGGAGAAATCACAGTCCAGAAGAAAACTGGGAAATGCTATATATGGCGGTAGAGTACTGTTTGCAGTAAGAAAGGTTGTCATGCACTCACCTCCCCTCAGATGACGAACACTTATCTATTACAGTATTTTTCATCTGTAACAGGACTTCCTCTTTGTGTTTTCATAAAAAATCCTCCTTTCCGATAATCTTTTGTGCGGATGTTTCGCACAGGATTAGTTTATTGAAAAGAAGGGGGAATGGCATTGAGCCGGGATTGAGTGAGAATTGAGTTACAATGAACTTTCAAATATAAACAGGAATAGTTACAACGAAAAAACGGGTGTATAATCAGGTTAGTAAATATTATTTATTAATCACATCTATTTATGGATTGACAACAGTGAAAAAATAAAGTAAACTAAAGTTAGTTAAAGCTAATTAAAAAACGGCTTAGGTTTAGATAATGGGATAGGTTTATAAAACTATAGAAACGTACATCTGATGTTTTTAATGAAAGCAAGGTGTGCATATTTTTTTTACATGAATTAGTTAAAACTAACTATTAATAAAGAAAACTTACTGGGTAGAGTAGATTCATTTTCAGAAAAGATGTTTAAGGAGAAGTGAAAGAAAATGTCAGAGGAAATGTTAGTATGCCATTGTTCACCTACGTTAGCAGGACTGAAAACGGGAAGTCTTTTTTCATGCCCTTATAGTTCACAAAAGATGATCATAAAAGAAATACGTGAATTTAATCAAAAACTGACACAGAAAGGGATCCGTATTATCCCGGTTCGCATATCAGACAAACGGATGCTGGTTTATGTCTATCGTCCAGAAAAGTTAAAAGAAGATTTTTCTGATGAGAAAACTCAGATCATATTGAAATGTAAGGGATATGATTGTACGAATCCATCACAGTGCATCTGCAGACTGATTCAAAAACTGCAGAGTGACCCAGACTTTCCGCATGAAATAGGTTTATTCTTAGGATATCCGGCAGAGGATGTAAAAGGATTTATTGAGAATAAGGCGGCCTGCAGCAAATGTTCTGGGTGTTGGAAGGTGTACGGGGATGAACAGGCCGCGAGGATTCTGTTTAAAAAATATAAAAAATGCACAGAAATTTATTGCAGGAGATGGAAAAGTGGCGTGGCTGTTGAACAGCTTACGATTACTATATAATCACAAACTTCAGAAAGGAAGGTAAAAATCATGAGTAAAATTGCAGTAGTTTATTGGAGTGGCACAGGAAATACAGAAGCCATGGCAAAGGCAGTACTGGAGGGCGCGAAGGAGAAGGGGGCAGAGGTTGTATTATTAACTCCGGATGAATTTGATGTTTCTATGATGGATTCTTATGATGCGATCGCTTTTGGATGCCCGGCAATGGGAGCAGAAGTATTGGAAGAAGAGGAATTTGAACCGATGTTTGCTTCTTGTGAATCAAAACTTTCAGGAAAAAGAATTGCACTGTTTGGCTCTTATGGCTGGGGAGATGGAGAGTGGATGAGAGACTGGGAGACAAGATGCAAAGAGGCGGGAGCTGTCTTGATTTGTGAAAGCGTGATCTGCAATGAAATGCCCGATGATGAGGGGATTCAATCCTGCAAAGCGTTGGGTGAAAATCTGGATTAATAAATATTGGGGAATGCTGCGAGAAAAGATTTTAATCAGTTAATAGCAGCGTTCCCATAATACGATTTAGAACGCAACCGATGATCAAGAACGGATGATTTTGTAGATATCTGCTATCGGAGCGTTTTATGAATATATTAAAAATGGGAGGTTGGGTATGAGTGTTGTTATTATAGGCGGGCATGATAGAATGGTCTGTCAGTACAAAAAAGTTTGTAAAAGTTTTAATTGTAAAGCGAAAGTCTTTACACAGATGTCTGCAACTTTAAGTAAACAGATTGGGAATCCAGATTTGATTGTACTGTTCACGAATACGGTTTCCCATAAGATGGCCCGGTGTGCAGTGGAGGAGGCGGAACGCTGCAATGCGGATGTAGTGAGATGCCATACAAGTAGCAAAAATGCGTTACAGGAGATTCTTGGAAGTATCTGTATGTAGCGAAATTTTTTTATATATTAAGAATAGATATTGTTTTTGTGAGTTGATAGAGGTATAGGTTATGTCTTTTTTTCAAAATACTTGTAAGCCAAAAGGAATCGGCGGCAAAATTATGGTTCATATGATGAATACTGGTCATTCATCTATGGCTGAATGGGGATTTACACATATGGAAATTCAAAGCGATAATGTATGTCTGGATATTGGATGTGGCGGTGGGGCAAATGTCAGAAAGTTATTAGAAAAAAGTCCGTATGGCAGAGTGGTTGGCATTGATCATTCAGAAATCAGTGTAGAAAAAAGCAAAAAAATCAATAAAGCATGGATAGAAAGTAAGCGTTGTGAAATCCTGCAGGGCGATGTCATGAAACTTCCTTTCAGAGATGAGACTTTTGATGTAATTACTGCGTTTGAAACAATATATTTTTGGCCGGATATCTGTGAGGCTTTTAAGCAGGTGCATAAAATTCTGAAAATTGGAGGAACTTTTATGATCTGCAATGAATCAAATGGTGAAAATCCAAGGGATGAAAAGTGGACGAATATAATACAGGGGATGAAAATTTACAATTCTGAGCAAATAAAAAAATTTTTGGAGGATGCTGGTTTTACAGGCATAAAAGTAGATAAAACGAAAAAAGGGTGGATTTGTGTGGTGGTGAAAAAGTTATGAAAAACAAAAGAAAACGGTGGTATTTATTGTGGTTTGTAGGCTCATTGATATGGATGATAAATTTTTTTTGACAGTTTCGGAAAAGACGGACTTGATTTGGGGGTAAGCATGCAACTTTTAGCCGCAATACTCTCCTTTGCAGCAGGTATTGTTGGGCATATTCGATATAAGAAAGCACGATAAAAATCAATAATGCAATACTAAATATGGGAAATGAAAAGATTTTATGAATAAAACCGGGAAAGTATGAAATTCCCGGTTTTAAAATGCCATTCAATTTATAGTGAGAAGAGAGTTATTTGATATGCTTTTTGAGGGCTTCAAAACTTTCAGAACTGATGACATGTTCTATCCTGCATGCATCTTGTGCGGCAATATCCGGATCAACACCAAGACGTTCTAGCCAGGAAGAAAGAAGAACATGGCGTTCATAAATTTGTGTAGCTATTTCTTTCCCAGATTCAGTTAAATTGATATATCCTTCCGGAGATACCGTGATATGTCCGCTTGTGCGCAGCTTCTTCATAGCCACACTTACGCTGGGTTTTTTAAAGTCTAATTCTGTAGCGATGTCCACAGAACGAACAACAGGATGTTTTTTGCTTAATATTAAAATAGTTTCCAGATAGTTTTCACCAGACGAATTTATGTGCATAGCTTGTCACCTCTTATATCATTCGGATTCTTTTATAAAAATTGTATAGTTATTGTATCATGATTCATGGTATTCAGCCAGATATATTTATAAAAGAAAAATAAAAAAGTATTAAATAATTATTGACAACTCACCGGGATTAGAATATACTAACAACGTCAAATGAGAAAAAAACATCGAATAGCTGTGAGTAAATTTTAAGTATAATTGTAAAAATGACTATAAGGAGCGAGTGGATATGAATTTAACAGAAGCCAAAGAAGGGGAAGAATATATCATTAAGGAAATCTTGACAGATGATGAAGAACTGACCTCTTTTCTGTTTTCTCTTGGCTGTTACAGTGGTGAACCAATTACAGTGGTTTCTCATCTGAAGGGTGGCTGTGTAGTTTCCATTAAGGATGGGCGTTATAATATTGATACTGATCTGGCGAAAGCCATTTCAATATAATAAAAAAATAGTAGTTTTCACTATTTTTTTTGCACAAAGGTTAGTGCATACTAATAAAGATAAGATGCGTATAATTAAAGACGTCGAAAAGGAGGAGAATTATGAGGATTGCTTTTGCAGGGAATCCAAACAGTGGAAAGACGACCATGTACAATGCACTTACCGGCAGGAATGAACGTGTCGGGAACTGGGCAGGCGTTACGGTCGAAAGAAAAGAAAGTCCGATCAGGAAAGGTTATTATGACGGTACAGAGGAGTTGATTGCGGTAGATTTACCGGGTGCTTATTCTATGTCTCCTTTTACATCGGAGGAAAGTATTACTAGCGGATATGTCAAAAATGAAAAACCAGATGCGATCATTAATATCGTAGATGCTACAAACCTGAGCAGGAGTTTGTTTTTCACCACTCAGCTTTTGGAATTGGGGATACCGGTAGTTGTTGCATTGAATAAAAGTGATATTGTCAATAAGAAACAGACACAGATTGATGAAAAACTTTTGTCTGAAAAGCTGGGCTGTCCGGTAATCAAGACGATTTCCACTTCTTCCGGACATGAAGGACTCAAAGAGACTGTAAGTGCTGCGGCTGCATTAAGAGGAAAAGCTCAGAAAGCACCTTATGTGCAGGCGGATATTGATTTCAAAGATAAAACGGCAGTAGAAGCGGCTGACAGAAAGCGTTTTGAGTTTGTAAACGGTATTGTGAAACAAGTAGAAAAACGAAAAGTATTTACAAAAGACAAAAACGTACAGGATAAGATTGACAGCATCATCACTCATAAGATTATCGGTATTCCGATTTTCGCAGCAGTTATCTTCCTTGTGTTCTACATATCCCAGACAACACTTGGTACATGGATCGCAGACTGGCTGGTGGCATGGATCGAGACTTTCCAGGGATGGGTCGGCGGACTGATGGAAAATGCAAACCCGCTTCTGTATGCACTCCTTGTAGATGGTATCATCGGTGGCGTTGGTGCAGTTGTCGGTTTCCTTCCGCTTGTTATGGTCATGTACTTCTTAATTGCATTATTGGAAGATTGTGGATACATGGCAAGAGCTACAGTAGTTCTGGATCCGATTTTTAAGAGAGTAGGGCTTTCCGGTAAATCTGTCATTCCTATGGTCATTGGTACAGGATGTGCGATTCCGGGCGTTATGGCTTGCCGTACAATCCGTAACGAAAGAGAACGTCGTACCACAGCGATGCTTACACCATTTATGCCATGTGGAGCTAAAATCCCAGTGATTGCTCTTTTTGCAGGTGCATTCTTTGCGGACGCATGGTGGGTTTCAGCAACTATGTATCTGGTGGGTATTCTCTTAGTTTTGCTTGGAGCTTTACTTGTGAAAAAGATTACAGGACAAAAATACAGAAAATCTTTCTTTATTATTGAACTTCCGGAATATAAGTTTCCAAGCTTGAAAAGGGCATGCGGCTCTATGCTGGAGCGAGGAAAAGCATATATCGTAAAAGCAGGAACGATCATTCTGGTATGCAATACGGTGGTACAGATCATGCAGAGCTTTAACTGGCAGTTCCAGCTTGTAGAAGAAGGTGCAGAAGGAACATCTATTTTGGCATCCATTGCCCATCCGTTTGCGATTTTGTTCATACCGCTTGGATTTGGAGTGTGGCAGCTTGCAGCAGCGGCAGTGACAGGTTTTATCGCAAAAGAAAACGTAGTTGGTACGCTTGCAGTAGTTTACGGTATCACAAACTTAATAGATACAGATGAACTGGCGTTGGTTGGAAGTGGGAATGAAGTAGCAACTGTTATGGGACTGACAAAGGTAGCAGCTCTTGCTTATTTGATGTTTAACCTTTACACACCACCTTGTTTTGCAGCTCTTGGAGCGATGAATTCAGAAATGAAGAGTGGAAAATGGCTGCTTGGAGGAATCTGTCTCCAACTTGCAACAGGGTATACCGTAGCTTTTGGTGTATATCAGATTGGTACATTGATCACAACAGGATCTTTTGGCACCGCATTTATTCCGGGACTTATCGCAGTTATTGTATTTGCTTTGATTATTCTCTGGAGAATCCGTAAGTCAGATAAAGAGTTTGCTTCAGAATACAGCCTGCATTCTGTAAAATCATAAAGGATAAAAGTTATAGCAGACGGTGGACAGAGAAGAAGTACTTTGTCCACCATTTTTATTAGAAAAGGATGTGAAATGCTCTATGGAAAATATGATAGCAGTTCTTGTTATTGTAATCTTAGTAGGGAGTGCAGCTGCATATCTTATTAAGGCAAAAAGAAGCGGAGTGAAATGTGTTGGATGTCCAGCGGGAGGAAATTGCAGCAGCAAAAATAAAAAGAAAAAAAAGAAATTGACGGGTCCGGTCATCGCAAAGAAAACCATGTTTATTACAGGAATGCATTGTGAACATTGTGTACAAAGTGTGACAGATAGCTTGAATCGGATTGATGGAGTCTCCGCCAGAGTAGATCTTAATAAAAGTTGTGCTGAGATATCCCTTGCCCGTGAAATAGGGGAAGATATCCTGATCTGCGCAGTAGAAAAAGCAGGGTTTTTAGTTGAGTCTATTCAAAGCTAGACCGTGGTATTTCATATGGGAGAAAGCGGGTATGAACGGTGAAAAAGAAAGTATTATTATAAAACTGAAAGAAAATGGCTGCAGAATTACAAAGCAGCGTAAAATGATTTTAGATATTATCCTGGAAGACAGGTGTTCCAGCTGCAAGGAAATTTATGCCCGGGCGGTGAAACTTGACCAGAGCATTGGGATGGCAACCGTTTACCGTCTGGTAAAGGAATTGGAGAATATCGGGGTGCTTAGCAGAGAAATCGTATATAAGTAGCCTGCAAATGACAAAATTTATCAATAAGGACTGTTAGAATTGACTATCTTAAATGAAAGTTGTTACTATGAAAAAATAAACAGAGTCTTATAGAAAAGGAAGTGATGTGGTTGTGAAACAACATAGGTTTTGGGCGTGGGCGTCCGTCTTTTGCTTTTTGATGGTATTCTATACAGGCTATAAACACAAATAATCAGGAGGTGCATAGGATGTTTAGTGATTCTACTTTGAAAAAAATCGGATGTTTTGTAGGAGGAGTCGTATTTGGGACTGCGGGTGTAAAGCTCCTTTCCAGTAAGGACGCAAAAAAAGTATATACAAACTGCACTGCGGCTGTACTGCGGGCAAAAGACTGTGTTATGAAGACTGCTACAACAGTGCAGGAGAACGCAGAGGATATCCTTGCAGAAGCACAACAGATCAATGAAAAGCGTGCACAGGAAGAGGCAATGCAGGTGCAGGAAGATGATGTTCAGGAGGATGGTGCGTCTGAACAGGAAGAAAACGAATAGGTAAAAGATGAGATTTCTTATCAAGCATGAAGTACAGGGCCGTCTCCGTATCCACGTTATCCGAAACCGGATGACATGTACGGAGGCGGATGTTCTTTGCTGGGCTCTTGAAAAACAGGAAAGTGTTATAAAGGTCAAAGTATATGAGCGCACCGCAGATGCTGTGATCTATTATACAGGGGACAGAGAAGAACTGATCCATAAATTAAAAAAGTTTCATTTTGAGAAAGCAGATGTTCCGGATAATGTATTATCAAGTTCAGGGCGTGCTTTAAATTCCGCATACAGGGAAAAGCTGATAGCAAAAACATTGCTCCATTATGGAGGGAAATTGCTCTTGCCAAATTCGGTGAGAAAAATATGGCTTACTTTTAAAGCGGTCCAATATATCGGAAAAGGGATTCGATGTCTGGCCAGACGGAAGATAGAGGTGCCGGTATTAGATGCTACAGCGATTGGCGTGTCCGTGCTGCGAGGAGACTTTAATACTGCCGGTTCTGTCATGTTTCTGCTGGGAATTGGAGAATTGCTGGAGGAATGGACACATAAAAAGTCTGTAGGAGATCTGGCACGCAGCATGTCTTTAAACATAAAGAAAGTATGGCTGAAAAGAGAGGAGCAGGAAGTTCTTGTTCCGGCATCCGATATTTTGCCGGGTGACAGAGTGATCGTACACATGGGCAATGTAATCCCATTTGATGGAGAGGTGTCTTGCGGAGAAGGAATGGTGAACCAGGCATCTTTGACCGGAGAATCTCTTCCGGTACGAAGAACTGAGGGTCAGTCCGTATATGCAGGAACCGTTTTGGAGGAAGGAGAGTTGGAAATCACAGTCAGGGCTGTATCAGGTGCTACCCGGTTTGAAAAGATTGTGACTATGATTGAAGACTCAGAAAAGTTGAAATCCAATCTGGAAAGCAAGGCAGAGCATCTGGCGGACCGTCTGGTACCATATACGCTTCTGGGGACAGGGCTTGTCTGGGCTGTCACACGCAATGTGACAAAAGCTCTTTCTGTTCTTATGGTGGATTTTTCCTGCGCATTGAAGCTGGCTATGCCGATTTCTGTCCTTTCTGCAATACGGGAAGCCGGACAGAATGGAATTACCGTAAAGGGTGGGAAGTATCTGGAGGCTGTGGCAGAGGCAGATACCATCGTATTTGATAAGACCGGTACGCTGACAAAGGCGAAACCAACTGTAAAAGAAGTCATTGTGTTTGGCGATTATCCTGAACCGGAAGCTCTGCGGATTGCTGCCTGTCTGGAAGAACACTTTCCACATTCCATGGCAAAAGCTGTCGTGGATGCTGCAAAGAGAAGAAGTCTGTATCATGAAGAAATGCATTCAAAAGTGGAGTATATTGTAGCCCATGGTATTTCCTCCTATATAGAAGGAAAGAAGACCATAATAGGGAGCAGGCATTTTGTGTTTGAGGATGAAAAGTGCCGGATACGTCCGGAATATCAGGAACGGTTTGATACGCTTCCTGAAGAATACTCTCATTTGTTCCTTGCCATTAACGGAGAATTAGTTGCTGTAATCTGTATTGAAGATCCTCTCAGGGAAGAAGCCGGGGAGATGGTAAGATTTTTGAAAGAAGAAGGTGTTTCCAAGATCGTCATGATGACGGGAGACAGTGAACGTACTGCAGCATCTATTGCGAAACGAGTGGGAGTGGATGAATATTATTCCGAAGTACTTCCGGAAGATAAGGCAGGATTCATTGAAAGAGAGAAAGCGGCAGGAAGAAAAGTAGTGATGATCGGTGACGGAATCAATGATTCGCCAGCGCTTTCAGCAGCAGATGCGGGAATTGCAATCAGTGATGGAGCAGAACTTGCGCGAGAGATCGCAGACATTACGATTGCTGCTGAGGATCTGCGGGAAATCGTAGTACTGAAACGTTTGTCTAATGCGATGATGCACCGTATTCAGGGGAATTACAGGGGGATTGTCGGTATTAATGCAGTGCTGATTGCACTAGGAGTGGCAGGAATTATTCAACCAACGACCTCCGCGTTACTACATAATACTTCTACTTTAGCTATCAGTTTGAAGAGTATGGGAAATTTATTGCCGACTAATTAATATAAAATATTCATATTGTTATAAGTTTTAATGTCTGAATAGTTTGATTTGTAGACTATTCAGACATTTTTAGTAGAGCTCAATAATTGTTGTCCAATTTGTATTCCAGCATTGATATACAATTCTTGTATTTGTTGGTATTTATTATCGATAGCTTCTGGTTCAGATTCCCATACTATTTCATAGATTGCCATAGCTTTTTTGAGATGGGAGGTAGCCTGTTCTATATCAGCCTGTACCAGATAGGCAGTTCCCATAGCTTCCTGAATAATGGCATAGTCCAGACACTGATCGGAATTGTATTCTTTTACCAGCCGGGCACATTTGCGTAAGGAGGATAATCCACGAGACGATTCACCGGTATCTGTAAGGAGAGCTGCATAGTTGCAGATTTGAACAATACTGTCATTCATATAGAGAAGCTGGTATTGTTCTAATAAACTGATTCCCTGCTCCATAGCCTGTTTTGCCAGTTCGGTATTTCCTTGCTGATGATATAGTCCACCCAGATTTCCATATAGATTTGCGGCGAGGTGGGCGTTTTCAGGTGTAACAGGAGAAAGCAAAGACATCGCTTCTTTTTCCAGCTTTACGGCTTTTCCAATATTTCTTTCAAGGGTAGCTTTATAGTCCAGTAATAATGCCCGGTCAGACACGGTTCCGATAGAAGTGTCTTCCAGCAAAGAAGATAGTTCACGCAGGATTCTTTGCATACCATTTTCTTCGTGGTATTTTTCCATATATGGGAAAACATCTTCTAAGAATAATAAATAACCAGAAATATCATCTTTAGTTGTTTTTGTAATAATGTTTTCAACGGTTTGGAAAACAAGTCTGTAGTAGGAAATATCATTGCCGTGTAAAAGGCAGATGTTTTGCAGACTTTCCAGTAAAGGGAAACAGGTTTTTACAGACGGCTGCATATCTGCAACAGCGATTTCCTGTATCATGGGATGCAGTACAATGGTTCTTCCGGTTTTTGGCTGAATAAATCCCATTTCAATTAAATCATTTACGGCATTCAAATCCGGTAAATTCAGCCATGCAGCAAATCTTCGTGCCGGAATACCGGTTAAAGGAATCAGGCACAGACATCTCATTACATCTTGTTGAGTTTCAGAAAGCTGATATAGAGAGAATAAAGTATGTATGTGTCCATAGTAGGTTTCTTTGCTGCTTTGCCCGTCTTTTATAATATTGATTTTATCAGTTGCATCAAGAGCGACATTTTCTTCCAACAATTTTTTTAAGAGCATTTCTGGTTCCAATATTCCGGTTTCCAGTAAGCGTGATGCCAGTTCTACAGCGAGCGTATGGGCATGGACAGCTTCTATGATCTGTTCTATGACATCAGATTTTTCTTCTGTGTCGGAGAAAAATTTTCCTGCAAGTTGCAGAAGCGTTGTTTTATCGGAAATTTCTTCCAACAGCATACAGGAATGTCCGTCCAGACGGCTTCTGGTAGTAAATAATATCTGACAGCGGTATTTGAGTATGACCGAAAGAAAACTGTCCTGCATGGAAGTGGCGTTGAAATTATCTACAATCATCAAAGTATCTTCTTTGAGAGAACGCAGAAAACGGTTGTGTTTTCGGAAGCGTTCTTCATCAGAATCCTGCGGAAGATCATCCGCAAAATCCATGTCTGTAATATCCTGTTTTAAATCACCGCTGTAGGTGAGATACAGGATATTGGTATATTCTTTCTTATACTGCAGGGCATAAGCCTTTGCCAGTTCACTTTTCCCGATTCCGGCAATTCCAGATAAAAATACTTTACTCTCTTTTTCCAACAGAGAATGCAGCACTTCGATTTCTTCAGAACGTCCACAAAAATGCCTGCATGGACGGGGAACGTCATTTCCCATTACAAAATCTGTTAAGACAGGAGAAAGATTTCCGGCGGCTAATAATTTCTTGGTTCGTGTGTCACGTTTCACAAAATTCCGTTCCATTCCGAAACACAGAACCCTTGTTATGAAAATATGTATGGTGTCTATATCAGCGGGAGAATAAGAACAGATTAGTTCCTGTTTTTTTGGCTCTGAAATAGATGTATCCTGTAATACTAACTCATATAATTCTTTTGCTGCCATAGCAGAATCATACATCAGAGGAATAATATGTCGCTGAATGTTTCCTGCCAATTCTAATTGATGTTCTTTATCTAAAAAGTAGGTTACGATCCGGGGACTTACTTTTGCCTGTCCTGTCATCCAACGGCAGACCTGTCCATTGTCAAAATCAAAGTCTATGGCTTCATCGCTGCACATAAACGTGTCAAATAACAGATAGGTAAAATCTATTTGATTCATTCCTTTATCTTCGCTGATATAACGGCGAATGATCGTCATAATCGAACCAAAATCACATCTTTCCAAATAGAATCCCCTCCTGTTCTGTAAAATACTCAATTTCCGCTCAATCTATGCTCAATGAGTTTCTTATGAAATTCCATTAAACTGACATCAGGCTGAACGGAGTTGGTCTAATAGAAATTATAGCACAAATTCCAGATCAGCTAAAGAGTACCGCCGAAAAATGTGTGGTGACAAGAAATATCGGTTTGGAAGGAGGAGCTATGGCACACACAGTTGAATTTGAACGATGTGTTGATTTTCTTGCCAGAATGATAGAAAAATATGGCAGTGAGCTCCTTCAGGAACTGAATGGATTACCGGAGGAGGACAAAGCAGAAGATAACTGCCAGCAAGAGCAGGAACAGAATACATTGGGAAATGATTAGGGAGAGCATAGATGTTGGCTCTCTTTTTTCTTGCGTGATATTTGTGCATTTTACCTATATTGACGAGTATGTGCAGCTACGGTAAAATATAGTTGGGACAAATAAAAAATAAACTGTAATTTGGTATGGAGAATATAAATGAAAAAGCGAAGATGTTATATATACACAAGGGTATCTACGTCTATGCAGGTAGAAGGATACAGCTTGGAAGCACAAAAAGAAAGATTGAGAAAATATGCAGATTTTCAGGAAATGGTGATTGTCGGAGAGTATTCGGATGAGGGAAAGTCAGGAAAAAGTATTGAAGGACGGCAGGAATTTATGCAAATGCTTCGGGATATTGAAGAAGGTAAAGATCGTGTAGAGTTTGTCTTGGTATATAAGTTATCCCGTTTTGGAAGAAATGCTGCAGATGTACTTAATTCTTTGCAGAGAATGCAGGATTTTGGAGTAAATTTGATCTGTGTTGAAGATGGTATAGACAGTTCTAAAGACAGCGGTAAGCTGATGATTTCTGTTCTGTCTGCGGTAGCAGAAATTGAACGTGAAAATATTCTGGTACAGACAATGGAGGGGCGCAGACAAAAGGCGAGAGATGGCAAATGGAACGGCGGATTTGCTCCGTACGGATATAAGCTGTTAAATGGAGAACTGGAAATTGCAGAAGATGAGGCAGAAATCATTCGTATTATTTTTGATAAATATATTCATACCAATATGGGAGTAAATGGCATTGCAGCCTATCTGAATGAGCATGGCTACAAGAAGAAAAAGAGACAGAATAATACGTTGGATGCGTTTGCTACTTCTTTTATAAAGGGTGTCCTTGATAATCCTATTTATTGTGGTAAATTGGCATTTGGAAGAAGGAAAACTGAAAGAGTGCCAGGCAAGAGAAATGAATTCCGTATTGTAAAGCAGGATTCTTATATATTAAGTGATGGTATTCACGAAGCCATTATTTCCGAAGATGATTGGAACTTGGCAAAACAGAAACGAAATATAAATGGAGTAAAGCATGAGAAAATCCATAGTTTGGAGCATGAACATATTTTGTCCGGAATTCTTAAATGTCCAATTTGTGGAAAGGGAATGTATGGAAATGTAAACCGTAAGAAGAAAAAAGACGGAACATTTTATAAGGATTATTTTTATTATGCCTGCAAGCATAGGTATTATGTGAATGGTCATAAATGTGATTACCGGAAGCAGTGGAACGAAGAAAAAGTAAATGATGCGGTAGCAGAAGTTATTAAAAAGCTGGTGAATAATCCGAAATTTGAAGCCGCTATACGTGCAAAAATCAATTCTAAGATAGATACCGGAGAATTGGAAACAGAGCATGAGAACTTGAAAAAACAGCTGCGGCAAGTATTGGGAGCTAAAAATAAGTTAGGACAACAGATGGACAATCTGGATATTTCTGATAAAATGTATGACAGGAAGTATCAGGATATGCAGGATCGGTTAAATGGTTTGTATGATGAGATTGAACGACTGGAAAGTCTGATCGATGATATAGTATCCAGAAAAGAGTATATCCGTCAGCAGAAAATTTCTGAGGATGGAGTGTATCAATATCTTTTGTACTTTGACAAACTGTATGATAAATTCACCGATATGGAGAAAAAAGAATTTATGAACAGTTTTGTTGAAAGAGTTGATATTTACGAGGATGAACAGCCGAACGGAAGATTTTTGAAGCATATAAAATTTAAGTTTCCGGTATTTTTTGACGGTGAAGAAATTCAGGAACTTAGTTGGGACAACGAAACAACAGTTGAGACTATAGTGTTGATACAAAGAAAAACTATGTAGAAATCCTTAATTTTAGGCACTTTTTCAAGCATAGGGTGTTCACTGGCGACGGTGAAAAATACAGAAATAAAGTCATAAAAGATTACATCAATGTTTCTGTGGTGGTTGATATAGAGTGTGGGGATACAACAGAATAAGATTTACAAAGAGGGGTACTGGATAACAACAGTATCCCTTTCTTACGTTTGGGCGTTCAGAAATGAGCGTCTATTTTTTTACTCAAAATCACGAAAGGAGGATTTACAACGATATGAAAAAGATTACGAACCGTCTGCTTGCTGGCGTACTAAGTCTGGCTGCGGTATTCGCCACCTTACCAGCTTCACAGGTACAGGCTGCGGAGAAACAATACTGGACAGACGCACAGGAAAAGGCAGGCTATGTAGAAAAAGTCATGATTGATGGCAGTATCGGTTCTACATTCCATGAGGGCATTATGCAGGTGGAGGGTGAAATCGCCTACTGTATTGACATCAACACAGATTTTCAATCCGGCTACAAGACACGCTCGGACGCAAGTTCCCGTATGAGTGCCGACCAGATTGCTGACGTTGCCCTCTCACTAGAATACGTCAAGCAATATGCAGCCAACCACAATGAGCTGAATTATAAGCAGGTCTATCTATTGGAACAGTGTGTTGTCTGGCAGCGTTTGAGCGTGCATTTAGGGTGGAGCTGTGACAATGTACGAGCTGCCTATGACGAGGTATCCAATGCGGTACAGGACGAGGTATACGCTGGCGCAAAGGCATTTGTAAAAGCCAACAAAGGACGCTACGACTGCGGCGGCTATATCTATTCCGGTGACGGGCAGGAATTAGGACAGTTCTGGGCGAAGCTGGATGTGGGAAATGCGGCACTTCAAAAGGTGTCCACCAATCCCACCATTACCAATTGAAACAACAGCTATTCCCTTGCTGGTGCGACGTATGGTGTCTTTGCTGATAAAGGCTGCAAGGAACAGTTTGCCACCCTTACGACAGATTAGGACGGGTACACCGAAGCGGTAGGGGTAAAAGCTGGTAAAGTCTATATCAAGGAGCTATCTGTTCCGGCGGCAGGTTTCCAGTTGGACAAGACAGTATATCCCTTGACCGTCAAAGCTGGTGAAACATCCACCTTGAAAGTCAGCGATACGCCCAAAGTTATAACCACATTGATTGAGCTTTTTAAGATAGACATGGAAACATCGAAGGGAACGGCACAGGGGGCAGCTTCTTTGGAGGGGGCAGAGTTCGTCTGGAATTATTATGACGGGTACTACGACAAAGATAATCAGCCAGCAAAACCGACCCGTACATGGACGACAAAGACCGTGGCTGAAAAAAGCAGTGACGGAGCGACCCATTACATCACAAAGCTGACAGACCGCTACAAGGTATCTGGCGACAGCTTCTATTTACAGGATGGCGTGCCATGTCTGCCGCTTTGAACACTGACCGTATCTGAAAGTAAGAGTCCGACGGGCTACTTGTTAGAGGGCGCGTATATGCAGGCGAACGGTAGCGAGGAACAAATCAAAGGAATGTATCTGACACAGATTACCAAAGATAGGGAGCTGGCGGTGCTTACAGGCAGTAACCAGTATTCCGTGTCCGACAAAGTTATTCGTGGCGGCGTGAAAATCGGTGATGAAACACACAAGCGCCTTGCTGACGTTCCGTTTCGCATTACCAGCAAGACTACAGGTGAGAGCCACATTGTGGTGACTGATAAAAACGGACAGTTCTCTACCTCTTCTGACTGGGTATCCCATAAACAGAATACCAACAGGGGCAAGACCAGCGAGGACGGTATCTGGTTCGGCACGTCTGAACCAGACGACTCCAAAGGTGCGCTGCTGTACGATACCTACAAGATTGAGGAATTGCGCTGCGACAGTAATAAAGATTTTAAACTCATTCCGGCTTTTGAGATTGTGGTTTCCAGAGATAAGGTAGTCATTGACTTGGGAACGCTCACGGATGATTATGAGAAAGAAATCTCCATCCATACCACTGCTACTGATAAAGCTAAGGGTGAGAAATCAATCGTTGCTGGTAAAGAGGTCACGATTGTGGATACGGTCACGCTGGACGGTCTGAAAAAAGGCACAAAGTACCAGCTCAAAGGCTGGCAGATGGTAAAAGACGAAAATGCCGAGCTTCTTATTGACGTCAAGAACTTGGTGACGTTTGAGGAACTCTACGACGTAACCAATCCCGACAAGCCTGTAAAAGTCACGGAACATAAGGACATAGAGGACGAGGGGCAGACTATTCTTATCACGGAGCGCATAATCAAAATCTATACCACAGCTACCAGCAAAGACGGTGAAAAAGTCATAGAAGCTGGCAAAGAGGTCACAATCGTGGATACGGTCACGCTGGACGGTCTGGAAGTGGGTACAAAATACCAGCTCAAAGGCTGGCAGATGATAAAGGATGAAAATGCCGAGCTTCTCATGGATGGCAAGCGTGTGGAGAGTGATTATACATTTACTGCTGATAAGGAGAAAATGAAAGTGGAGGTCGCCTATACATTCAATGCTTCTGCTTGGCGGTGAGAACTTAGTGACGTTTGAGGAACTCTACGACATCACCAATCCCGACGAGCCTGTAAAAGTCACAGAACATAAGGACATCACAGACGAGGGGCAGACAGTTACAATAAAGGAAGTGCCGGAAACGCCTGTGCACGAAGAAACAAAGAAACCGGAAACACCAGACACGCCGAGCCATAAGGTAACGGACTCCCCAAAAACGGGTGATAACACCAATGTGGCTGCCTTTGCTGTCCTGCTTGGACTCTCTGCTGCTGGTCTTGCTTTTGCAGCCTATAAGAAACGCCGTTCCATGAAGCACGACAGTGATAAATAAAGTGTGAGGTGACTGCCTATGAAGTTGCATACACGCTCGCCGCCTGCCGGATGGTTCAGACTGCCGGATAAAACCTTTATACTGTTTCTTTTCTGTCAATCGTCTTTTTTATTGATAGAAAAAAATAGTCCACTAGGGGGTATGGGGGATTGTAGCTCCCCATGCTCTTTTCTTAAAGCTACGCACATAGAAAGAAAAGAGGTAAAACATATGGAATTAAAACCGTAATCCCTAACATGGAAAAGACATTCGGAAACTTGGAATATGCCGGAGAGGGCAAGACAGAGCAGCGTCGGGTAAACGGGCGCATGACAGTCATTTCCAGAAGTTTCAATCTGTACTCTGACGTACAGAGAGCGGACGACATTATTGTTGTCCTGCCTGCTTATGCCGGAGAGAAAAGTTTTGAGGTAGAAGAAAAGGTAAAACTTATCAACCCGAAAATCACGGCTGATGGTTACAAAATCGGCACACGTGGATTTACCAATTATATCCTGTTGGCTGACGACATGGTGAAAGCATAAGGAGGTCAAGAGATTATGAGATTAACAAACGGAATTATCATAGGCAAAGAAAAGACATTCGGGGTGCTGAAATTCTCTGCCCTAAGGCGTGAGGTACACATCCAGAATGAAGATGGTACGGTATCCGAAGAAATCAAGGAGCGTACCTATGATTTGAAGTCCAGAGGACAGGGGCGCAGGATACAGGTGAGTATCCCGGCTTCTGTGCCATTAAAGGAATTTGACTACAACGCCGAGGTGGAGAATATCAATCCTGTGGCGGATACGGTGGCAACCGCCACATTTCAAGGGGCAGACGTGGACTGGTAAATCAAAGCTGACGACATTGTATTGAAGAATAAGCTTTTTAGTTCCCAAGCATCCAAACCCAAAATTGATAAATAATTTTTAGTAATTGTGTCTAACGCTATAACTTGCTATAATATAAAAAATTAAATTAGGAGTGATTTTAGTGGCAGATACAAAAAAAGAACATTATGTGCCTAGGTGTTATCTGAAAAATTTTGCTCTTCAAAATGAAAAAATAAAAGTGTTTGACAAATTCAAAATGCAAGTTCGAGAACAACGTATCATAGAAGTAGCTATGGAAAATTATTTTTATGATATTAAATTTGAAGAATTGATGCAAAAAATTGAAATTGATAAGCAGCAAAAAATAAAAGATGATTTACAGGAAATTGTAGGTGTAGATAACTGGGAGGAAGTCCTAAAAATTCTTGATGAGAAACATATTGAAAAAAGTTTCAGTCTGTTAGAAGGGGGGTATAGTGAACTGCTCCAAATATTAATAAATAAAAGCCATGATGGGAATGCTTGGGTAATGAAAAATTGTTTTGCGTTTTCTGAACCCGAAAAATCTTTGATGGCACTTTTTGTTGCTATACAGCAGATAAGGACGAAATCTTTTAGAGAAACAGTGAGTGATACTATAACCAAAACCTATCAAACACTTATTTATAAAAATCAAATGGACGATGAGGACTCATTGCCCAAAGAAGCCTTTGAATGTGAAGCCAATTCAGATTTTATAAAGTTACAGCATAGCAGCATGATACTAGATAGGGAAATAGCAGTGAAAATTGCAGAAACATTATGTGATCATATATGGGTCATGTATGTAAATAAAACTGATTATCCATTTTATACATCAGATAATCCTGTTGCTATTATTCCCCACAAAGTTGATAAATACGTAAGTTATGGTGGGTTAAAATCAGAGGGTGTTGAAATCGTTTTTCCTATTTCTTCAAACTTATTACTGGCAATGTATGAAAAGAATACCTATAATAAACTGTTTACGGATAGGAAATTTATTGTTTTAAAAACAAAAGATGAAATTGATTATTTTAATTGTCAGCAGGTATATCATAGTTACAGGTGTGTGTTTTCTGGTAAAAATAATTTTGAACTTGCCGAAGAAATATGTAAAGAGCAACCCCAGTTGCAAGAATATCAATCGCATATAGAAGTTAGCTAAATGTATGTCACAGGCAGTTGATCTTTTGGATTGGCTGCTTTTTTAATGTTCAAGGAGGGATTAACTATATTTTTTCATAAATATAAAGGCAACCGTATTCGAGCTAGTGACAGGTCGCTGGTGGTGCGGTCATTGGGCGGTCGGCTGGTGTGCCTATTTCTTGCGGTCGTGCTACTTTTGAATATCAATACGCTGCTGCATACGGACTGGAACACGGATTTAAAAGAAAAGCGGCTGGCATACGGAGTTTCACAAAATAAGCTGGCGGTGGCGGCTGGCATTACAAGGCAGTATTTTGGCAAGATAGAGTCCGGCAGTGTTGCCCCTAGCGAGGAAATTAAAGAAAACCTGCTGCAAGCTCTGGAACGGTACAACCCGGAAACACCGCTTACCATGCTGTTTGATTATGTACGGATACGCTTTCCCACCACAGACGTGAAATTCGTGGTCGAAACCATCCTCAAATTGAAGCTGGACTTTATGATACATGAGGACTTCGGCATCTACTCCTATCCGGAGCATTATTACATGGGGGATATATTTGTCTTAGTATCCCCCGAACAGGAAAAGGGGGTACTACTGGAACTGAAAGGAAGGCTGCCGCCAGTTTGAAAACTTCCTGCTGGCACAGCATAGGAGCTGGTACGACTTCCTCACGGACGCTCTCTGTGAGGGCGGAGTGTTCAAGCGGATAGACCTTGCTATCAACGACATTGTGGGAATACGGGACATTCCAGAACTGACCGCTAAATGCAGGAATGAGGAATGTATTTCCGTGTTCCGAAGTTTCAAGTCCTACCGCTCCGGCGAGCTGGTGCAGAGCCATGAGGAAAACAAGTCCGGCATGGGACACACGCTCTATATCGGTTCGCTGAAATCAGAAGTCTACTTCTGTGTGTATGAAAAAGATTACGAGCAGTACGTGAAATACGACATCCCTGTTGAGGAAACGCCTGTCAAGAACCGTTTTGAGATCCGCTTAAAGAACGGTTACTATTCACAGTCGATTTAGCGTTCATTCTTTAGGAAGCTCGTAACAGAGCTTCTTTTTCTTTGCCATAATGCACAAACATAGTGGTCATATTT
>NZ_CYZU01000052.1 GCF_001404335.1 Faecalicatena contorta | reverse complement strand
GGGGGTCAGACCCCTCTGCAGAGGGGTCTGACCCCCTTGCACTCCTTTTTCGCTTTAAACCATAACAGTATATCATATTTCCGATGAAAGTGAAATGAAAATATTGGGCGGCAGTCCTTGTCGTGGTATACATTTTATGGTAAGATAATTGGCAGAATGTTACTACTTGAGGAGGAAACTATGGAAAACGAGACAGTTTCAAAGAATTTTATTGAGCAGGAGATAGACAAGGATCTGGCCGAGGGTGTGTATGACCATGTCTGTACGAGATTCCCGCCGGAACCAAACGGTTACCTGCATATCGGACATGCCAAGTCTATTCTTTTAAATTACGGACTGGCGCAGGAATATGGCGGACAGTTCAATATGCGCTTTGATGACACAAACCCTACAAAGGAAAAGGTCGAATTTGTGGATTCTATCAAGGAAGATATTAAGTGGCTGGGGGCAGACTGGAAAGATCATCTGTATTTTGCATCCGATTACTTTGAACAGATGTACGAGTACGCGGTTAAGCTGATTAAAAAAGGAAAGGCCTATGTCTGTGACCTGACACCGGAAGAGATCCGCGAATACAGGGGAACCCTGACCGAACCCGGCAAGGAAAGCCCTTACAGGAACCGTTCGGTGGAGGAGAATCTGGAACTTTTCCAGAATATGAAGGACGGCATGTATGCGGATGGGGAGAAGGTCCTTCGTGCAAAGATTGATATGGCATCACCGAATATAAACATGAGAGACCCGATTATTTACCGTGTCGCCCGTATGAGCCATCACAACACAGGAGATAAATGGTGTATTTATCCGATGTACGATTTTGCGCATCCGCTGGAGGATGCGATCGAGGGAATCACCCATTCCATCTGTACGCTGGAGTTTGAGGATCACCGCCCGCTCTACGAATGGGTGGTAAAGGAATGTGAGTTTGAACAGCCCCCGAGACAGATTGAGTTTGCAAAGCTGTACCTTACAAATGTCGTGACCGGCAAGCGGTATATTAAGAAGCTTGTGGAGGACGGCATAGTAGATGGCTGGGATGATCCGCGTCTTGTGTCAATCGCAGCTCTGCGCAGAAGAGGATTTACACCGGAGTCCCTTAAGCTGTTCATTGAGATGTGCGGGGTATCCAAGAGCCAGAGTTCTGTGGATTATGCGATGCTGGAATACTGTATCCGTGAGGATCTGAAGATGAAGAGGCCGCGTATGATGGCTGTGCTGGATCCGATTAAGCTGATCATCGACAATTACCCGGAAGGACAGGTTGAATACCTGGACGTGGCAAATAATCTGGAAAACGAGGAGCTTGGAAGCAGGAAGGTTCCCTTCTGCAGAGAACTTTATATTGAAAGAGATGACTTTATGGAGGAACCTCCGAAGAAGTATTTCCGGCTGTTCCCGGGCAATGAAGTCCGCCTGATGCACGCTTATTTTGTAAAATGCGAGAGTTTTGTGAAGGATGAAAACGGAAAGATTACGGAAGTCCACTGCACCTATGACCCGGAGACAAAATGCGGCAGCGGTTTCACGGGCAGGAAGGTCAAGGGCACGATCCACTGGGTTCCGGCTCCCTATGCCGTGAAAGCCGAAGTGAGGTTATATGAGAATCTGGTAGACGAGGAAAAGGGCGTTTACAATAAGGAAGATGGTTCACTGAATCTGAATCCGAATTCTCTCACTATAGTGAAAGACTGTTTTGTAGAACCAAGTTTTGAAGATGCGGCACCTTATGACAGCTTCCAGTTTGTCAGAAACGGGTATTACTGCATAGATGCAAAAGATTCCAAGCCGGAAGCTCTTGTATTCAATCGTATAGTTTCGCTGAAAAGTTCTTTTAGATTACCAAAATAAACAGGAAAGGGGCAGGTCTATTAATCAGACCTGTCCCTTTGGCAATAGGGATTTCCGGGGAGCCCCGGTGTTGGAGGCATGATATGAACGAACTAACAATAAATCTTCAGAGTAAATCGAATATACCGCTGTACGAGCAGATTTACAGCTATATAAAAAAGGACATCCAGAGCGGCCGGATACAAAGCGGGGAAAAGCTTCCGTCCACCCGTTCCCTGAGCCGTTATCTGGAAGTAAGCCGGAGCACGGTAGAACTGGCATACGAACAGCTTCTCTCGGAAGGGTATGTGGAATCGGAACCGTACCGGGGCTTTTTTGTAGCGCAGATTGAGGAATTATATCAGTTGAAACAGAGCCCAAAGAGAATCCCGGGAGGACCCGTACGTGAAGAAAAGCGGTATTTGTATGATTTTACCCCAAACGGCGTTGATCTGAACAGCTTTCCTTATAATGCCTGGAGGAAGCTGTCCAGGGACTGCCTGATGGATGACCGGGCGGAGATGTTCCGTCTTGGTGAGCCGCAGGGGGAATACGGCCTTCGGGAAGCGATCTGTGACTATCTGCATCAGGCAAGGGGCGTGAACTGCCAGCCGGAACAGATTATCGTAGGAGCAGGAAATGACTACCTGCTTATGCTTCTCACGACGGTCATCGGCCATGAACACAAGGTGGCGCTGGAAAATCCCACTTATAAGCAGGCATACCGGCTGTTTAAAAACCTTTCCTATGAGGTCTGTACAGTTGATATGGATTCCAGGGGAATGGAGATCACAAAACTGACGGAATCTAACGCGGACATAGCTTTTGTCATGCCTTCCCATCAGTATCCCCTTGGAATCGTCATGCCGATCAAACGAAGGCTGGCACTTCTGAAATGGGCGAATGAGCAGGAGGGGCGCTATATCATAGAGGACGATTATGACAGTGAATTCCGCTATAAAGGTAAGCCGATCCCGGCGCTGCAGGGATATGACAGCTGTGATAAGGTAATATATATGGGCACCTTTTCAAAATCCATTGCTCCCGCAATCCGAATGAGCTACATGGTGCTTCCCAAATCCCTGTTGGTCTTGTATCAGGAAAAAAGCAGTTTTTTAAATTCTACCGTTTCCAAGGTAGATCAGCTCATTCTTCAAAAGTTTATCGAAGAGGGATACTACGAGCGGCATCTGAATAAAACAAGGGCCTTGTATAAGAGCAGACATGACACGCTTTTAGGGTGCCTGAAAAGCCTCCAGGACCGCTGTGAAATATCCGGGGAGAATGCCGGCGTGCACCTTCTGCTTCATTTTCATAATCATATGACAGAAGAAGAGCTGACAGCTCGGGCGGCCCAAAAGGGCGTCAGGGTTTACGGGCTGACGGAATATTATATAGAACCGCAGGCGGGAAAACAGGCGACCATCCTGCTGGGCTATGCCAATATGAATGAGGAGAAGATACAGGAAGCGGTCAGGATACTGGATGAGGCGTGGAAATAGAAAAAGAACCTGCGACAATAGTCCAGGTTCCGTGAGATATGAAATCTATTTTTTTTCTTCGACAGGAGCTTCGGCAGATCCTTTTTCTTCCTTGTCAGTTCCTTCCGATTTGTTGTCGGAAGCAGCATCAGATGTTCTGTTCAGCGGAACATATTCCCTGTCAGGAACGGGCTCCAGATCGCTGTCCAAGTCAAAATCATCCTCTTCTGTATCATCCTGGCTGTCATCACAGCTACCGTCACAGCATCTGCCTTTACAGAAATAAGCTATGATAAGGCCAATTGCAGAACCAATAGCTGCAAGACTTATGAACCATTTTAAAAACTTTTTCAATGTATAAGTCTCCTTTCTATGGGATAATAACTAAACTCATTTTCTATTGTAATACTTTTTGGACGCAATTACAACAATGTACTCAAAATTGTGCTCAAAAAATAAACTGCTGCAGACGTATTAATCATTACGATTCACAGCTATGAATAGTAACTATTAATCTACCATTCGTCCGTAGAATGTGTTAAACTGTTAAAGTATAAGCCAATTGAGGAGTGTGTGAGGGATTATGGAAAATAAAACTGCAGAAAAGGCGAAGAAAGGGGCGCTCAGTATTGTATTCAGCCGGACGGCTTTGATCCTGCTGCTCGTAGTAGTACAATTTTTGCTGATGCTTGGGATAGCAACGTATCTGAGAGATTATGTTGTATACGTATACAGTGCCATGAATATTCTGGGCGCCGTGATTGTGATATATATTATCAACCAGAGAGGGAATCCGGCATTCAATATGACCTGGGTGCTTTTGATCCTGATTTTTCCGGTGTTCGGATGCCTGTTCTATCTTTATGTCAAGTCCCAGCTGGGTACCAGATATATCGGAAAACGCCTCGGCAGGCTGAAACTGGATACATGGCAGTATATGGAACAAAAGCAGGAGATTATAGACGATCTGCGTCTGAGCAAGCCTGCCAATGCGAATCTGGCACACTACATGAAGCACCAGCTTGGGTTTCCTACATACAGAAATACAAAAGCAACTTATTTTGCATGCGGGGAAGAAAAGTTTTCCGTTTTATTAGAGCGTCTGGAGAAGGCGGAAAAATTCATCTTTTTGGAATACTTTATTGTAGAAGAGGGATATATGTGGGATTCTATACTCGATATTCTGAAGCGTAAAGTGCAGGAGGGCGTAGAAGTACGTTTCATGTATGACGGAATGTGCAGCATTTCCCTTCTTCCCTATAATTATCCTAAAACGATAAGAAAGTATGGCATCCAATGCAAGATGTTCAGCCCCATACGTCCGGTGCTGTCTACCACGCAGAATAACAGGGATCATCGGAAGATCTGTGTGATAGATGGAAAAACCGGTTTTACAGGAGGCATCAATCTGGGAGATGAGTATATCAACCGGAAAGTTCGTTTCGGGTATTGGAAGGACACTGCGGTCATGCTGGAGGGGGATGCAGTGCAGAGCCTGACCATGCTGTTTCTTCAGATGTGGAATGTGACCGAACTAAAGCCGGATCAGTATAAAAACTATGTAACACCCATGTCGGCCGAACTGCACCGCGAACTTGGCTTCATGATTCCATACGGAGACAGTCCCTACGACAACGAAGATGTGGGGGAAGAAGTCTATTTCCATATTCTGAATCATGCTAAAAAATATGTCCATATCATGACTCCGTACCTGATTCTGGACAATGAAATGCTCGATACATTGACAAGAGCGGCCAAGAGCGGGATAGAAGTATGCATAATCATGCCGCATATTCCGGACAAGTGGTATGCATTTGCAGTTGCCAAGACTTATTACCGGGAATTAATAGAAGCAGGCGTTCAGATCTATGAATTTACTCCCGGTTTTGTACATGCAAAGATATTTGTCTCAGATGACGACACGGCAACCGTGGGGACCATCAACCTGGATTATCGGAGCCTGTATCTGCATTTTGAGTGCGGCGTCTTTATTTACAACAATCCGGTTGTCAGAGAGATAGAGTCAGATTTCCAGAAAACTCTGGAAAAATGCCAGAGAATTTCCATAGCGGACTTGAACAAGACCGGCCCGCTTATGGCCATTTGCGGAAGAGTACTCCGGCTGATTGCGCCTTTAATGTAAAGTATTGCCGGGCAAAAAGGGATAGACCTCGATGTAAGAGGGGCTGTCCTTTTTTTCTGTCCTTTTTTGGTAAAATAATAATTTACATATTGGGAAAAATATAGTATAATTCATTAGGCGGTTCATTTATAAGGATTGCTAATGGTGACTTATAAGCAATAATACACACAGGAGGGTTTGACATGGTAAAAGCAGTAGTAGGTGCTAACTGGGGTGATGAAGGAAAAGGCAAGATTACAGACATGCTTGGAAAAGAATCCGATATCATTGTCCGTTTTCAGGGAGGAGCAAATGCAGGCCATACGATCATAAATGATTATGGGAAATTTGCACTGCATACGCTGCCATCCGGAGTATTTTATAACCATACAACCAGTATCATCGGCAATGGCGTTGCACTGGATATTCCAGTACTGTTTAAGGAAATCCAGTCAATTGTAGACCAGGGGGTTCCGAAGCCGAAGATTCTTGTGTCCGACAGAGCACAGATTATTATGTCCTATCACAAAAACTTCGATTCATATGAGGAGGAGAGGCTTGGCGGGAAATCGTTTGGCTCCACAAAGTCGGGGATTGCGCCGTTTTATTCTGACAAATACGCAAAAATAGGCTTTCAGGTAAGCGAATTGTTTGATGATGAACTGCTCAGGGAGAAGGTTGAGCGTGTGGCGGAACAAAAGAATGTTCTGCTGGAGCACCTATACCACAAACCACAGATCAATCCTGCGGATATATATAAGGAACTGAAAGAATATAAAGAGATGATAGAACCTTATGTGTGCGATGTCTCTCTGTATCTTTACAATGCTATGAAAGACGGGAAAAATATACTGCTGGAAGGACAGCTGGGATCACTCAAAGATCCTGACCACGGAATCTACCCAATGGTCACTTCCTCTTCCACGCTGGCGGCATTTGGCGCCATAGGGGCAGGTATTCCGCCTTATGAGATCAAACAGATTATCACGGTATGCAAGGCTTATTCCAGCGCAGTCGGAGCGGGTGCATTTGTCAGCGAGATTTTTGGAGATGAGGCAGATGAGCTGAGACGGCGCGGCGGTGACGGCGGTGAATACGGTGCAACCACAGGACGTCCGAGACGTATGGGCTGGTTTGACTGTGTTGCCTCCAAATATGGCTGCAGACTGCAGGGAACAACAGATGTGGCCTTTACCGTACTGGATGTCCTGGGCTATCTGGATGAGATTCCAGTCTGCGTGGGGTATGAGATCAACGGTGAGGTTACAACAGATTTTCCGGTAACCCATCTGCTTGAAAAGGCAAAACCGGTGCTTAAGACACTGCCGGGATGGAAAACGGATATCCGCGGAATTAAGTCATATGAAGATCTTCCGGAAAATTGCCGTAATTACATTGAGTTTATTGAGAAAGAGATTGGCTACCCGATCACTCTGATCAGCAATGGGCCGGGCAGAGAAGACATCATTTACCGTAATATAATATCAGAGTAGCAGTGCAGCAGGATTTTATTTTTTAAAATCCTGCTGTATTTTATGATATAGGTAATTCCTCTGGAATTTCCTATATCATAAAAACCCTTCGGGGGATGCACACGCTGCGATAAGGTATATAGCCGCAAAGCGGCATCGCGGCGGCGCCAAAGCGTGCAGGCCCCTTATGAGTGAGGGGGGGAGTTGGGGTGGGCTTGCCCACTTTGTTCTAGTCAGGCAGATTCCGCAGAAGACCGTTATATCGAAAATTAACTGCATAGTTGTACAATTTCTTATAAGAATTAGATAATAAAATCTTTATATTTCTGCCATAACTCTGTCACATTTACACAGTAGAATATACATATGCCAAAAGGGGTGATGTATACCGGTAAAGCAGCCGCAGAAATTCGTTCTGAAGTAAGCCCCCGGATTACATTATTTGGCATATTTACGGGTGAGTATACATATAATAATAAGGCTGAGGCTTATAAGAAAAGGAGGTATTTTTATGCGTCAGAGCAACAATGAAAGAACTCAAGAGATAATTTCGATGGAAGAATACCTGGAGAGAAGACAAGAAAAAAGAAGAACAGAATTCATGAAAGAACCGCAAAAAAGAAGAGCAGCAGAATGGAGCGCTGCCCTGGAAATTGCAACATTATTCGTGTAGAGGGCTATTGATCCTCATCTGAGTCATCCGGTTTTTTCTTTTGGGATAAACGATAAACTAAAGTGTAGGCATACAGCAGAACAGGCAGTAATATCGTAGCAGCAATGGAAGCTTTCAGCAGGCCCGAGGATGCGGAACGGTCAACAAAAGCAAAAATCAAAGTACTGCCATACAGACATAGGAGAAGAACGGCACCGATCAGTGCTAAAATACGTTTCGATTTTTTCATTATAAATCCTTTCTATCATACATAATAAGATAGTTTTATTATAAGCGAAACAAAGACGTATTTCAAATAAGATTTCGGCAGTTGGTGCTTTTTGTGAAAAGCATCAATGTGAAATGTGAAACGGGATGTCCAGGCAGGCGTATCTGCCCGGAATGTCCCGTATTTTGTTTTTACTGTATAGGGGGCAATTGGGGAACAGTTCTGGCCTGCCCGAACTATTACATAATTGAAATCCTGTAGTAGAGGATTGACCATAAATTCTTTACTAACCGTAAATTTTGTTATATAATGGGGACACGAGCGAAATTTTGAAAAAAGGAGTTATATACAATGAGTGAAAAAAGTTTACTGGATCAATGGCGGGATATAGCCTATAACAAGGAGCTTACAAAAAACCAGCTGGAAGAGTTCTGGGGCGGCTATTTTGATATTGAAAAGGGAATTTATGAACAACTTCTGGAGACACCGGATGAGGAAGTAAAGGGAACCGTAGAAGAGCTGGCTGCAAAATATGGACAGGACGTTATGACGATGGTTGGATTTTTGGACGGCATCAATGACAGCCTGAAGGTACCGAATCCGATTGAGACGATGACAGAAACAACAGAAGTCAGCTTGGCTTTTGATAAGGAAAAGTTATACAAGAACATGGTGGATGCAAAGGCAGAGTGGCTGTACGAGCTTCCCCAGTGGGACAAGATCTTCGATGAGGAGTCAAAAAAGCGTCTGTTCCGCGAACAGAAACAGTCAGGAACTGTCCGTAAGGAAAAGAAGATTGGAAGAAATGATCCATGTCCATGCGGCAGTGGCAAGAAATATAAAAAGTGCTGTGGTAAGAACGCCTAGACTATGAAGCGGGGCGGCATACTTCGGCAGTATATTGTAAAAGAAATCCTCTGGGCACGGAAGCCGGAGGATTTTTGAATATCTGATTATAACTGGGAGAACTTAATGAGAATTTATTATTTGATAACCGGAGTTTTTTGCATCATGTATTATCTGGTGATGTATCTGTACACAAGAAAATGGGCCTCAACCTTTTCTCTGTTCTGGCCTGCTGCCGGGGCGCTGCACCTGCTACTGGCCTATCTTGATCCGGGAGGAACCGCCGGACAGCTTTTGTCCGTCATTGTGCTGATCTGCTGGGCTGTCTTTCTCTATACGGAGGCCTGGATCTGCAGGGCCATGCTGAGAAGGATCAAAGAAGAGGTGCCCTGTATTATCATTCTTGGAGCACAGGTAAGAGGAACCCAAATTACAAATTCCCTGAAACGCAGACTGGATGCTGCATTGGTTTACCTGGAGCAGTATCCGGAGACAAAGGCAGTTGTATCCGGAGGGCAGGGGAAAGGCGAGGACATAACAGAAGCGGAGGCAATGGCCGTGTATCTGGAACAGCAGGGGATTGACAGGAACAGAATTTTTCAGGAGGACAGTTCCACATCCACCTGGGAAAACATGAAAAACAGCGGCAGGATGATTGGAGATCTTGAACAGCCGGCTGCAGTTGTGACTAATAATTTCCATCTGTACCGCGCGCTGTTGATTGGGAAAAAGGCAGGTTTCACAAACCTTAAGGGAATCGCAGCAGGCTCAAATCCGGTTCTGCAGCTGAATTATCTTGTGAGGGAATTTTTTGCAGTTCTCTGGATAAAGATACGGCAGTAACATAAAAAGCATTGGATCCAAAACAATAAAAAATTAAAACAGTGCTTTGACAAAATAAAAAAATCTGTTAAAATAGAAATGGAATGAAGAAAAAGGCCATAATCCCCATATTCGTATATATGGCATATGATACCAATAGAAATAAGTCTTTAAGGCGTAGTCTATGAGTGTAAATTCAAAGATTATACGCCTTTTTCTTATATCTGCAGAATAATGCAGGACAGCAAATATGAGAAGGAGGGCTTATTATGCCAAAAACAAAATTTCAGCGGATTCTATATGGGGCACTCATGTCCATAACCATGGCTTATGGTATGGAAGTATACAATGTTGCAATTAAACAGGGGTATCATACAATGGCAGGCAGTTTCAGTAATATGACAAATCACGTTTTTCTGGAGGCGCTTATAGAAGTTTCGTATATGTGGATCCTTGTGTTTATCTTTTCAAATCTGTGGGGAAACAGAGTTGGACGCAAGCTCGCCGGAAAAATCGTTCGTCCTGAAATCGATAATCCATTTTATATGACACTTATGATGTCCGGATGTACAGTTTTGATTATGTGTCCTACCATGAGTTTGGCGGCATCCATACTGTTTAATATTATCCTGGGGCATGCGCCCGTGAGCCAGCTGCCGGCCATCTGGGCAGGGACACTGCTGAAGAATTTTCCCATGGCACTGCTTTGGAATCTGTTTGCAGCAGGACCGCTGACAAGGCTGCTATTCGGAGCATTCATGAAAATCAGGCACCCGAAAATTGCTGGAAATACGGCCGGATTAGATATAGAAAATATGGTTGACAAAAATAACCGTGATGTTATAATGAGTTTAGATTCAACAAGATAAGCCCACCTCTATAGGGGAGAGATGAATCACGAAAAACAAGAATAACGGCAATGGCGGGCGGAGAGGAATTGGTATCTCCCACAGACATTGTAGTCGTACTTTGTGAAATTACCTGACATGGATGGAAACATAATAATAACACGCAGACGAGACGAGTAGAGTGTGGAAGAGCGCCAGAGAGGGGAGCCAAGGCTGAAAACTCCCTGTTTCGGAAGCATTTGAAAACTACCTCCGAGTGGCTGAAAACAGTCCGGTGATTCCGTTATCATCATGAATAAAGTGGTTCTGGTATCAGTATACCAGCACAAATAGGGTGGAACCGCGAGAACTTTATAGACTCGTCCCTTTCTGCAGTTTTCTGTGGAAAGGGATTTTTTATATTCTATAATAAAAAATTTTAAATAATGTATTAGGAGGAAAAGAAAATGAAGATTTCTTTAAAAGACGGTTCAGAGAGAGAATACGCGGGCAGCAAGTCCGTGATCGAAATAGCCTCTGATATCAGTGAAGGGCTTGCACGCATAGCAACAGCCGGAGAAATAAACGGAGAAACAGCAGACCTGCGGACTGTGGTTGACAGTGACTGTGATCTGAATATTCTCACGTTTCAGGATGAGAAGGGAAAAAGTGCATTTTGGCACACCGCTTCACATATTATGGCACAGGCCGTTAAAAGATTATATCCGGATACAAAGCTGGCAATCGGACCTTCCGTGGCAGACGGTTTTTATTATGATATTGACCGTGAAACACCGCTCACAGCGGATGATCTTGATAAAATCGAAGCGGAAATGAAAAAAATTGTGAAAGAAGCGCTGCCTATCGAACAATTTACAAAACCGAGGGCAGAAGCAATCGCATATTTTAGAGAAAAGGGAGAACCATATAAAGTAGAATTAATTGAAGATCTTCCGGATGATGCTGTGATCAGTTTTTATTCCCAGGGCGAGTTTACAGACTTGTGTGCAGGACCGCATCTGATGACGACAAAACCGGTAAAAGCTTTTAAGCTGACAAGTCTGGCCGGAGCTTACTGGCGGGGCAGCGAAAAGAATAAGATGCTGCAGCGGATCTACGGAACCGCATTTCCGAAGAAGGCAGAGCTGGATGAGTATCTTACCATGCTGGAGGAAGCGAAGAAGCGTGACCACAGAAAGCTTGGAAAAGAGCTGGGCCTATTTATGATGAGGGATGAAGGCCCTGGTTTTCCGTTTTTCCTTCCAAAAGGAATGGTTCTGAAGAATACACTTTTGGATTACTGGCGCGAGATACATCAAAGGAACGGCTATGTGGAGATATCCACCCCGATCATGCTCAGCCGTCATCTTTGGGAGACTTCCGGCCATTGGGACCATTACAAGGATAATATGTACGCAACGGTGATCGATGAAGAAGATTTTGCGATCAAACCGATGAACTGCCCGGGTGGAATATTGGTCTATCAGTCGGAGCCGCGGTCTTATCGTGATCTGCCCCTGAGGATGGGAGAGCTGGGTCTGGTTCACAGGCACGAAAAGTCCGGGCAGCTCCACGGTCTGATGAGAGTACGCTGTTTTACCCAGGACGATGCTCATATCTTTATGATGCCGGAACAGATACGTGATGAGATTAAAGATGTTGCCAGGCTAATCGACGAAGTATACAGTCTGTTTGGGTTTAAGTACCATGTGGAACTTTCCACACGCCCGGAAGACAGCATGGGCAGCGATGAAGACTGGGATATGGCAACGGATGCGCTCAGGGGCGCACTGGATGATCTTGGCCTTTCCTATGTGGTGAACGAGGGTGATGGTGCGTTTTATGGACCAAAGATCGACTTCCACCTGGAGGACTCCATAGGAAGGACATGGCAGTGTGGAACCATTCAACTTGATTTCCAGCTGCCGCTGCGCTTTAACCTGGAGTATACCGGCGCTGACGGCGAGAAGCACAGGCCTATTATGATCCACCGCGTTGCATTTGGCTCCATAGAACGGTTCATTGGGATTCTGATCGAACATTTTGCGGGCGCATTTCCGACATGGCTGGCTCCGGTTCAGGTTCGGGTACTTCCGATATCCGACAAATATATGGATTATGGCAGAAAAGTACTTGAGGTTCTTAATAAATCCGGGATCCGGGCTGAAATTGATACCCGGGCCGAAAAAATTGGTTATAAAATCCGGGAAGCCCAGATGCAGAAGATTCCTTATATGCTTGTGGCAGGCGCAAAGGAAGAAGAGAACGGGCTTGTATCTGTGAGAAGCAGATTTGCCGGCGACGAGGGTCAGAAGAGCCTGGATGAATTTGTTGCTTCTATTTCCAGTGAAATTGCCGAAAAGACAGTTCGCGAGGCAGTAAAACAGGAATAATCTAAAGGGAGGCAGGGCATAATGATACTGATTTTATTATAAAAAGGAGGTATGATCATGCCAGAATTAAAATGTACCGTGCAGACATGTGTGCACAATAAGCAGTTTTTATGTGATCTTGACAAAATCGAGGTAGGCGGAAGCAACGCAAAGACACCCAGAGAAACATGCTGTGACAGTTTTCAGGAGAGAAAGAATGACAGCTCTACTAACAGTTATTCCAACAGTTATTCAAACAGCTACAGCGATGTAAACGGAAAGGCTTCAGATCGCAGCAATATCGATTGCAAGGCAGTAGAATGTATGTATAACTGTAACTGTGAATGCCACGCAGGAAAGATCAGTGTAGAAGGCAGCAATGCCTGTCATTGCGAGGGTACAGAATGTGCCACATTCAAATGTAAAGGTTGAGAAAATTAAACTCCGCACTTGGAAAAAGTGAAGCAGGAAGAGCAGGTATCCGGGTTAGAAACCGGTATACCTGCTCTTCTTGGTTGACTTGAGTACCTGCTAGGCGTTATAATCATAATATCTGCATAAAAATTGGAAGGACTCTGATGTGAATGAGTAAAGAAAAACAGAATCAGGTGTATAAAAAAACAGAAGAAAGCAGCGGATATTACGCAAAACGGCCTTCTTTCGGACAAAACGGACCATCAAAACTGAGGCAGAAGTTCAGCCGGGGGATGACTATTTTTGTAGTGATCGCTGCCTGTATCCTCTTTTATTTTGCGCTGTTAAGGCTGCCCGCGATTTCAGAAGTCCTAAAAGAAATATTCAGGGTCTTAAAACCAATTGTTTATGGACTTGCAATTGCATATCTTCTGAATCCGATCGTTAAGTTTGTTGAGAGGCATTTAAAACCTTTTCTGGAAAAGAAATTACATGATCAGAGACGGATTCATGCGCTTTCAAGAGGCGCAGGAATCTTTGCGGCGGTTCTGGTGCTGCTGTTTATTATTGTCGCATTATTTAATATGATGATACCGGAATTATACGGAAGTATCAGGGATATGATTCTCACGGTACCAAGCCAGCTGAACCAGCTGGTGGACAAGGTTATGGAGATGAATTCACAGGATTCCACACTCGGCCAGCTTTTGAGCAATGTCTTAAAGGAAGCCACAGACTTTATACAGAACTGGATGCGCACCGACCTCCTGAATCAGATTAATGTCGTTATGTCGAATCTGACCGTAGGAGTCATCAATATTGTCAGCGAACTTCTGAATCTGGTCATCGGAATCATCATATCCATCTATGTACTGTTCAGCAAAGAAAAGTTCGCAAGACAAACCAAAAAACTGGTCTATGCAGTTTTAAAACCCTCTCACGCAAACATGCTTCTGCATCTGACCATTAAGAGCAACGAGATATTCGGGGGATTTATTATTGGTAAGATTATTGACTCGGCAATCATAGGAGTCCTTTGTTTTGTAGGGCTTTCCATGCTGAAGATGCCATATACGCTTCTTGTCAGTGTGATTGTTGGCGTTACGAATGTGATCCCGTTTTTTGGGCCTTATATCGGCGCAATACCGAGCGCAGTACTGATTATGCTCTCAGATCCAAAGATGGGGATTTATTTTATTATATTTGTACTGGTTTTGCAGCAGCTGGACGGAAATGTAATCGGGCCGAAAATACTGGGCGATTCCACAGGGCTATCCGCGTTCTGGGTCGTATTCGCAATCCTACTGGGCGGAGGCCTGTTTGGTGTCATCGGCATGATTTTGGGCGTGCCTACTTTTGCGGTTATCTACTATATAATAAATATGCTGATCAACCATATGCTTGAGAAAAAGAAACTGCCCACTGATACCGCGGCGTACGGAGAAATGAGCTATGTAGAAGCCGACGGGACTTATGTACATTCAGACGATAATGAAACAAATAAAGAAAAAGGGGAATAAAATATGCCAATACGAGTACAAAATGATTTACCGGTAAAAGAGATTTTAGAGCAGGAAAATATATTCGTGATGGACGAATCCCGTGCGGCGCACCAGGATATCCGCCCGATCAGTATCGGCCTTCTGAACCTGATGCCGCTCAAAGAGGATACAGAACTGCAGATCCTGCGCTCGCTTTCCAATACGCCTCTGCAGGTAGACGTGACTTTTGTGCGGGTGAGCAGCCATGTGTCCAAAAATACGTCCACCAGCCACATTTACAAGTTTTATGAGGCGTTTGAGACGATCAAAAGCCAGAAATTTGACGGTTTTATCATAACAGGCGCACCGGTGGAACAGATGCCTTTTGAGGATGTGGACTATTGGGAAGAATTGAAGGAGATCATGGACTGGACCATGACCAACGTTACGTCTACGCTCCATCTTTGCTGGGGAGCCCAGGCGGGACTCTATCACCACTACGGGATCAATAAAGTGCAGCTTCCTGAAAAGATGTTCGGCATATTCCCGCATCATGTCAGGAACCGTAAGATTCCTCTCCTCAGGGGGTTCGATGATGTGTTCTTTGCACCACATTCCAGACATACGACGGTTCCAAGAGAGCTGCTTGAGAAAGACGACCGGATTACGATTCTGGCAGAATCGGAGGAGGCCGGTGTATTTCTCTGCATGGCAAAGGAAGGACGCCAGATTTTTGTAATGGGGCATCCGGAATACGACAGAGTGACGCTGGATGCGGAGTATAAGAGAGACAGAGCGAAGGGGCTGGATATAAAAGTGCCTGTGAACTATTATCCAAACAACGATCCGGACAATAAGCCCGAACTGCTTTGGCGGTCCCATGCAAACAATCTTTATACGAACTGGCTCAATTATTATGTCTATCAGCTGACCCCTTACGACCTGTATGGGACGCCTTTTGAAGCTGGTGAAAAAGATTGGAATAATATGGAATAATTATCAGGCTTGTACATATACTTTAATATAGTACTATTAAAATACAAGATTTGACGATAGGAGAGAAGTATAATGGCAAGACAGAGAAAATCACTGGAAACACAAATTCATAATTTGGACGAGCAGATTAACAAACTGCAGGAAAAGCTGGATTCATTAGTACAGCAGAAGAAAGAACTATTGAATAAGAAGAGGGACGAGGAACTGAAGGAACTTTACGATTTTATGACAACAAATAATATGTCCATTCAGGATATATATAATCTGGTGGGGCAGGAAGAACATACAGAGCAGCAGACTGCTTAACCAAAGGAAAAAGCAGGGGTTCGGTTATAAAAGCCGGACCCCTTTCTTTGTTGCATCTGGGCGTAATATTTCCTCTGATCTGTTCACCGGTCTGATTCCGAAAGCTGACTGATTTCCTTCATAATGCGCTGATAGATTACATCCTCTTCCAGGTCGGCGGCTTCGTTGTTATTCAAATAATCACTCAGAAAATCAGGCGTCTCTTCAAAGAATCTTATCTGTTCCTCATCAGACAGATCTGCGATAAACTTATAAAAAAACTCGAAATCATCCATATACACAAAGTTCCAGAATTTCTTTTTTTGTTCATAATTCATATCAGGCAACAAAACGAATCCCTCCTTTGTGCTTATTATAGTCGCTTTATAGACTATAGTCAATTAAAGAACTGCATACTATCCTATAAAAAAGGAGAGATTGATATGATTGACTACAGTCCTTTCTGGATGACTCTTCAAAATTCGGACGAATCCACCTATACATTAATAAAAGATTACAAAGTATCCGGTTCTACAATAGACAGATTGAGAAAAAATGCACCGATCAGCACAGTCACACTAAATGATTTGTGCACGATTCTGGAATGTAACGTGCAGGATGTTGTACAGTACATAATGACGCCGGAGGATAAGCAGCGTTTTAAGAAATGATCGGAAACACCTGACTAAATTTCAAATATTTCAAATCCCGTTGCCGCAGGCGGCGCGAATGCAAATGTATTCGCGCCAGCTGCGGCAAGTGCATTCACATATGCTGAAATACATGTTATAATACCTATATTGCAAAAGAGGAGGCACAAAGAATGGATCGTTTTCATTTTTCAGAAAAAGTCAATCATATTCAGCCCGGAATCTTTTCTGCGCTGAATCAGAAAAAGAATGAACTGCTTGCCCATGGGCGCAGGATATATAATTTATCGATCGGGACTCCTGATTTTAAACCGGCCCCGCATATCATGCAGGCGATGCAGGACGCCTGCAAAGATCCGGAGAATTACAAATACTCCCTTACGGATCTGCCGGAGCTGATAGAGGCGGTACAGTACAGGTATGAAAAAAGATTCGGGGTGCAACTTGAACCAGATGAGGTGATGTCGGTCTACGGGTCGCAGGAGGGGATGGCCCATATTGGCCTGGTCCTTTGTGATCAGGGGGAATCAATCCTGGTGCCTAATCCGGGGTATCCTCTGTTTGAGATGAGCGGTATCATGGCCGGTGCAACTGTTGAAACTTATAAGATAGAAGAGCGGAACGGTTATCTGCCTGATTTGGAGAGAATTCCGGAGGACGTGCTGGAAAGGACGAAATATATGGTCGTTTCCTACCCGCTCAATCCGGTTTGTGCGTGTGCGCCGGATGAATTTTATGAAAAGCTGATTGTGTTTGCCAGAAAACATCAAATCATTATTCTGCACGATAATGCTTATTCGGATATTATTTATACCCAAAAACAGGGACGATCCTTCCTTTCCTTTGAGGGAGCTAAGGAGGTTGGCATAGAGTTTTACTCTCTTTCAAAGTCCTATAATCTCACAGGCGCCAGAATTTCGTTTGTGGTGGGAAACAGGGAGATTGTAGAGAAGTTTAAGACGCTGCGCTCACAGATTGATTATGGGATATTCCTGCCTGTGCAGTATGCGGCCATCGCCGCACTGACCGGACCGGATGATTTTATCGAAGAGCAGCGTTTGGAGTATGAGAGAAGGAACAAAACGCTGTGCGCCGGATTGAGACGGATCGGCTGGGATGTACCAGACAGTGCGGGAACGATGTTTGTCTGGGCCAGGATACCGGAAAAATATGAGTCTTCATTAGCATTCTGTATGGAGCTGATGGAACGTACAGGACTGATTGTGACGCCGGGCAGTGCTTTTGGCAGCGAAGGGGAAGGATATATCAGAATGGCCCTTGTTGCAGGAACCCGTGAGATCGGGGAAATCCTGCAGGCTGTAGAAGCAGCGGACTTATTTTAAGAAGGATATGAGCGTGATTGAAACGGCTTGCGGCAAGCAATTTTCAATCACGCTTTTGACTTTATAATCTTCTCCTTAAGACGCATTTTATGTTGACTTCTAATTGGTATTATAATATAATACCAATTAGAAGGAGTACTATTTCTGACAGAAAAGAAAGGACAATGTTATGCGGATATTTCAGAAAGGGTTTAACTATTCTCAGGATGGATACGGAAACAGGCTGGTCTATCATTTACAAGGGTGTAATATGAATTGCCCCTGGTGTTCCAATCCCGAAGGAATGAAGCGGGAAGGCGTACTAATAACAGAGGAAGAATGGCTCCTGGATGAAGTCTGCCCGCATCATGCGGTTCAAAACAAGAGGCTCGACAGGACGATATGCCGGGAATGCAGGGAAAAGGAATGTGTAACAAAGCATCGGACGAAGGGGATACGCCTTTCCTATGAAGAGATGGAGGTAGATGCTGTTGTAGAAGAGGTTACAGCGAACCGCCCTATGTTCTATGACGGAGGCGGGGTTACATTTACCGGGGGAGAGGCAACGCTGCAGTTTGATGAGCTGCTCGAGACCCTGGAACGCCTGCATGCAGCGGGGATACACACAGCATTGGAAACGAATGGCGCCAGTCCTCGCCTGAAGTTATGTCTTCCCTATATCGACCAGCTGATCATGGACTGCAAGCTGTGTGATGATGAAAAACACAGAATGGCAACCGGTATTTCCAATAAGCAGACCATGGAGAATATAAGGCACGCTGCCAGAGTCCATCCCTGCCTGCATGTACGGGTTCCGCTGATCGGTGAAGTGAACGACAGCGAAGCGGATATCAAAGATTTTCTCGAATTCTTTCAAACCATCGGGGGAGATAATGTAACGTTTGAGATCTTGGCCTATCATGCGTTTGGAAAAAAGAAATGGGAACAGTGCGGGTGGGAATACCAGATGCCGGAAACGGCACATGTAAAAGAGGAGACAACCCAGCATTTCATGGAGAAAATCATGGAACTTGGCCTGAATTATATGCGTACATAAATTGATTTGCATATAAAAGTGTGTTTGAAAAGAGAGAAAGGAGCATCGGTTATGATGGCAGAAAAAGCATTAACGGCAGAAAAAATTACGGAACTTGCGAAAAAAAGATTTCAGGAGGAACGAAGCATAGACCATCTGGAAGGGTGGTTTCTGGCAAAAGAAATCATGAGAAGATGTGACAGTGAATTTAGGGAAGATCCGGATTCCATCCGCATTGCCAAAATTCTTGTGGAGATTGCCAGGAAACTTCCGCTATGGATCAGCGACTATCATCTGTTTGCCGGAACCCAGGATGATTCCTTTGCGCGTTCCTACGCACTGATCAATCCGGCGTTCACGGTGGACTCTTTCAGCGGATACTGTGATCCGGTAGCTGTATTCGGAGATATCGACCCCATTGGTGATATCACCAGAGAAAGAATTGAGGATCTGCGGGAATATAACAATCACACGCAGTTTGCAGATGCTTTGCGCCGGGCCTATGATATAGCGGGTGACAGCACGAGTGAAGCCATATTTTTTATCGAACAGGTAACAGGACATCTGATTCCGGACGTACGGCCTATGCTGAAAGAGGGGATACATGGCGTTAAGGAGCGGATCCGGGAGCAGATGGCATCCGAAACAGACGAGGAGAAGAAGGTTTATTATACCGCAATGAATACGGCACTGGATGCGGCTCTCGTTCTTGCAGGCCGCTATGCGGATCTTGCCCATGAAAAATGGGAAAGTGCAGGGGAGGAGGATAAGCCAAGGTTTGCGATGATGGAAGATGCTCTGAGAAAGGTTCCGGGACGCGGGGCTGAGAATCTGTACGAGGCGGTTCAGTCCTTTATTCTAATATGGCAGACCATGTGTCTGGAGCAGACACCGAACCCCTTTGCATTTTCCGTGGGCAATGCGGACCGGATTTTCGAACCCTACCGGGCAATGGAAGGGACTGACCGGGAGACGGCAGCCGCTTTATTCAAGCATCTGCTTGTATTTTTCAATGTTGCGGACAGAAGCTGGGCGATCTCTCAGAATCTGATGATAGGCGGCAAATCAAATGAAGGGGAGGACCTGACAAATCCATCCTCTTATGCACTTCTGGATGCCTACTACGATATGAATCTGCCGCAGCCTATCCTCTCTGTTAAGCTTCATAAAAATACGCCCCAGGAACTATATGAGAGCATGGGCAGATTTTTCTTCACGCCGGGCTGCCTGACCCCATCGCTGTTTAATGACGATGCAGTATTCTGTGTCCTGAAAAACCAGAGCGGCGTGGAAGAAAAAGACCTGCAGGATTACTCGGTAGCCGGCTGCCAGGAGCCTTTGATCATGGGGAAAGACAATGGCAATACGACGAACAGCTGGCTGAATCTTGGCAAGATATTGGAGCTTTCCCTGAACGGAGGTGTCTCCACGATCACCGGCAGGAAGCTCGGTAAGAGCGACGAGGAGCTGGGATATGGGAATAAACGCGAGATTCTTGAAAATATCCGTTCCATATTTTATAGCAATCTGGAAGAATATACAGAGAAGATGGTGGAATGTGCGAATGCGGCGTCAGAGGCGATTGGCCTGCTCCAGGTTCCATTCTTATCTTCTATGATGGGCGGAGTGGAGAGCGGGATCGATGTCAGAGACACGAAGCGCCAGGGAACAAGGTACAACGGAAGCGGCTGTCTGATTCACGGTCTGTCCGTAGTGGCGGATGCATTCACCGCCATTGACACACTGCTGGAGGAATGCCCCCAGGATGCGGACCGGCTGATCGAAGCGCTGCGCACGAATTATGAACAGGATCCGGAGATGCAGCAGTATCTTCTGACAGCGCCTAAATTCGGCAATAATATTGCAAAGGTGGATAACGAGGCCGCAGAGATCGCGAACCGTGTCAGTGACCTGATTGCATCCAAAAAGAATTATCTCGGCAACCCATTCCGGCCTGACTGGTCAACTCCGTCGACACATCTGCTTTATGGATACTGGGTAGGAGCCACGCCGGACGGCAGGAAGTCCAGAGAACAGCTGGGATACGGAGTGGATCCGCTGTATGGGGAAGCGCACCAGGGGCTTGGATTCAGGATGCTTTCTAATATGAAGCTTCCCTTCGATAAAATGAACGGCGGTTATGCTTCCCATCTGGGGATCAATCCGAATTATTTTAAAACCCAGGCGTTTGAGCAGAAAGGGAGGGAGTTCCGGGATAAGATAATATCCCCATTGTTCTATAATCCGCAGAAGGAGGGTGTATCTCCATTTTATCTGTACGTGAACGTAACAACACCCGACATGCTGCGCAAGGTACTGGCAAATCCGAAAAAATATGCCCCCAGCGGCGTATATATTATGAGAATCCATGGTACATTTGTTAACTTCCTGGATCTTTCACCGGATATTCAGGAGGATATTATTAAACGTCTGGATCTGGAGTCGACGAGGATGTAAAAAGGAGGTAACAGTTCAGACCTGTCTGAACGATTACAAAAGGAGGATCATATGCAGTATTATATAGGGATCGATCTGGGAACCTCCAGTGTAAAGTCTCTTCTTATGGAGGAAAATGGAAGGGCAGTGGAGACTGCACAGGAGGGGTATGAAATTATAAAACGGGAACAGCAGTATGCGGAGCAGGATATAGACCTGCTCTGTGATGCGGCCCTGCGTACGGTCAGGACACTGCTGGAGAAACATCCGGATGCGGGAGAGTGTATCAAAGGCGTGGGTTTTTCCGGACAAATGCACGGCCTGGTTGTAATTGGCAGAGACGGAAAACCCCTGAGAAATGCGATTATATGGGCCGATCAGCGCTCGCAGGAGGAGATTCAGAATCTATACTCCATCATACCAAAGGCGGAATATCACCAAATCTCGCTGAATTCCGTGAGCACCGGTTTTTTAATCAGCTCGCTGATGTGGGTGAAAGCGCATGAGCCGGAAGTCTATAATTCGATTGATAAGGTGATGCTGCCCAAGGACTATCTGCGTTACAGAATGTGCAAAGAACTGGGCACGGATATGTCCGATGCCTCCAGCACCGTTATTTTTGACACAAAAAACAGGCACTGGGCCTGGGATTTCATAGACCGGCTGGGATTGGAGAGAGACTACTTCGTACCGTGCCGCGAAGCCTATGAGACGGCAGGGGAATCAACTGCTGCGTGCGAGAGACTGACGGGACTGAAGGCAGGAACAAAGATCGTATATGGCGGAGGCGACAGCCTGATGCAGGCTGTGGGAAATGGAATTATATCACCGGGAACTTTATCGGCCAATATCGGGACGGCCAGCCAGCTGGCTTGTGCGGTCCGTACACCGTTGTATGACAAACTTTACAGGACAAACACATTTTGTCATGTACGAGAAGACAGATGGATGCTCATGGGTGCAAATCTGAGCGGAGGCGTGGCTTTGAAGTGGCTGATGAAAAATATTCTGGATATGCAGTCCTTCGATGAGATGACAGCCCTGGCTGAGACAGTTCCCGCCGGGAGCAGAGGCATTCTCTTTCTCCCCTATCTGAGCGGAGAGCGAACACCCTATAATGATCCGGATGCAAAAGGCATCTATCATGGCCTGACACTGAGCCATACTAAGGCAGAACTGATACGCAGCACAATGGAGGGGATTATCTTCGGACTGAAAAATTCTTTGGAAATCTTTCAGGATATGGGCGTTGAGTTTCAGCGTATCCTTGCATCCGGGGGCGGGGCAAGAGGCCGCCTCTTCCGGCAGATCCAGGCGGATATGTTCGGAAAAGAAATCTATACAAGCCTGATTCAGGAACAGGCTTGTATGGGGGCTGCCATCACGGCAGCAGTGGGCACGGGCGGCTATGCGTCATTTGAGGAGGCATGCGGCCGGATCGTCCGGCTCAGCAGCGATGTTGTGGTTCCGGATCCGGAAAATCAGAAAGTCTATGAGGAAAGATATCAGATCTATAAAGAGCTGTATCCCAGAAATAAAGAGCTGTTTTAACAATTTTCAGAATCAGGGGCAGAAAACAGGAATTTCCGGTATTGCATCGAAAATGCAGAAGGGCTATAATTGTTTGCATGAGTGAAGAAAATTTATACATCAACGTAAAAAACAGAATATGTGACATGATCTTTAACGGAACCTACCAGGAAGGGGAGCGGATACCTTCCGAACGCATACTGGCGGAGACCCTGGATGTGAGCCGGGTGACTGTGCGGAAGTCGCTGGACCTTTTGGAAAGTGAGCATCTGATTGTCAGGGAAGTCGGAAGCGGGACGAGAGTCTGTTTCCATAATTATGGCACCGCCAGCAGTATGGATATGATCGTACTGATAGCCCCTGCTAAGAATCCGTTTTTTGCAGAGTTTATCGCACATTTCCAGACCTATGCGGAACAGGAGGGATCCATGCTTCTCTATGTGGAAAAGCCGCGCACGGAAACCCTGGAGAACTGTCTCTACCGCCTTTATAAGCGGGGGCTTCAGAACACGGTGATATGGCTGGAAGATCTGCCGGTGGACATGGAAAAGCTGAAACGCCTCCGTGCGCTGGGCATGAACATGGTTTTCTTTGATACAGACAAAGGTCTTCCTTTCGCGGACTGTGTAGCGCTGGATAATGACGAGGCAGTGCGTACGCTCTGCGGTGAGCTGCAAAAAGAGGGCTGCAGGGACATCCGTTATGCAGGCTGGGACCGCCGGGACATATACAGCATCGCATGCCGTGAAGCGGCATGTCTGAAAGAAACAGGTGAAGAGGTACCTTTTCTTCATCTTCCGTGGGAATGCAGGCACAATGTAAGTGAATTTGTCCTGAATTATCTAAGGAGTTACAACAAACCCCTGCCTGACGCCATTGTCTGCGGTGACCGGGAAATCGCGGCGGCCGTGTCCTATTCGGTCCGGCGGCTGAAGGCGGTGCAGACCAAGGTGGCGGGGATTGATGATTTCCCGGAGGCCGGGAGGAGGCAGGTTGTCACATACAGGCAGAACCTGGAGGAGAGCGTGAAACAGATTTTTTACTGTCTGGCTATGCAGAACCAGAAACAGATTGAGTGGAAGGCAGCGCTCTGTAAGGTGGAAGGAACGCTCACTTGTTATTGATGAATAAATCCAGAAGTGCTATACTATAACGTGTTTGAAAATTCGTACCCGCAGGGCATTGCGCAGCATATGCTCTGCGGGTGTCTCTGCGGATGGCCGCAGAATTCTATCAGAATGGGAGAAAATGAATATGGAGTACAGTGAAGTAATCAAAAATGCAAGATCATGTATGGGCCCTTACTGCAAGGCATGTAATATCTGTAATGGAGCTGCCTGCAGAAATACAATGCCGGGACCGGGCTCCAAAGGAGTCGGTGACCTCGCAGCACGAAATTACCAGAAATGGCAGGAGATCCGTATCAATATGGATACCCTCTGTGAGCAGAAGCAGGTGAAGACAGAGACCGAATTGTTCGGAAAAGAATTCTCCGCCCCGTTTTTTGCCGGCCCGGTGGGCGCTGTGAAGCTGCACTACGGCGATAAATATTCGGATCAAGAGTATAATGATATATTGGTTTCCGCCTGTGCACAGAATGGAATAGCGGCGTTTACGGGGGATGGGACAGATTATAATGTCATGATAGAAGCCACAAAAGCGATCACGAAACTTGACGGCATGGGCATTCCCACTGTTAAACCGTGGGATATGGGAACAATCAGAGAAAAGATGGAGCTTGTGAAGAAGTCAGGTGCATTTGCGGTGGCAATGGATATCGATGCGGCCGGTCTTCCTTTTTTGCAGAATCTGAATCCTCCTGCAGGAAGCAAGTCTGTGGAAGAATTGAAAGAGATCGTGAAGATTGCAGAGATCCCGTTTATCTTAAAGGGCATTATGACGCCCAGGGCTGCTCTTAAGGCAAAGGAAGCCGGAGTCCGGGGGATCGTCGTATCCAACCATGGGGGACGCGTGCTGGATCAGTGCCCGGCGACGGCGGAGGTCCTGCCGTCTATTGCCGAAGCAGTGAAGGGGGACATGACGATTTTTGTTGACGGTGGAATCCGGACAGGGATCGATGTATTTAAAGCACTTGCACTCGGGGCAGACGCCGTCCTGATTGCCCGTCCGTTCGTGACCGCGGTATACGGCGGGGAGGAAGACGGTGTCAAAGCGTATATCAACAGGATTGAAGCAGAACTAAAAGATACCATGTCTATGTGCGGGGCGTTCACTCTTTCAGATATCCGGCGTGATATGATCTGGAACTAAACATTGTTTCCAGAAGTTACCAGTTTATTTTTTAACAAAATTTCATTCGTTATGCTCCTCCTTTTTTGTGAAAGATTTTGTATTGACGATGCAGGCTGTATGGTGGTAGTATTGTTTGTACGGCACAGGATATAGTTTGCGAATTGCGCAGTGAATACTAAATATAGAATAAATGACAACAGGAAAGGAAGAAGACAGCATGATGCATGTAGTAAAAAAGGACGGAACAAAAGAAGATTTTAACGTGCATAAAGTGGTTGTTGCGGTGAACAAATCGGCCTACCGCGCACTCATCAAGTTTACGGATGAAGAACTGGATTATATCTGCCGCTTTGTGGAAGAAAAGGTACAGTCCATGGCTATAACGGACATCCCGATCGCTGAGATGCACAATGTAGTGGAGGGAGCGCTGGAGAAAGTGAATCCGGTCGTTGCGAAGAGCTACAGGGATTACCGGAATTATAAGCAGGATTTTGTACAGATGCTGGACGAGGTTTATAAAAAGAGCCAGTCCATTATGTACATTGGAGACAAAGAGAACAGCAATACAGACAGCGCCCTTGTTTCCACAAAAAGAAGCCTGATTTTCAACGAGCTGAATAAGGAGTTATATAAGAAGTTTTTCCTGACCGTTGAGGAGATACAGGCGATCAGGGAAGGATACATCTACATACATGATATGTCTGCCAGAAGAGACACCATGAACTGCTGCCTCTTTGACGTGAAGAGCGTGTTAAACGGCGGGTTTGAGATGGGAAATCTCTGGTACAATGAGCCAAAGACACTGGATACGGCTTTTGATGTGATCGGAGACATCGTGCTCAGCGCCGCAAGCCAGCAGTACGGCGGTTTCACAGTGCCGAGTGTGGACGAGATCCTGGAGCCCTACGCGGAAAAATCACACAATAAACTGATTGAAAAGTATAGAAATCTGGGGCTTCCTGAGGATAAAGTGCAGGAAGTTGCCTGGAAGGATCTTGAAAAAGAGATGGAGCAAGGTTTCCAGGGATGGGAATATAAGTTTAATTCCGTATCCTCAAGCAGGGGGGACTACCCGTTCATCACCGTGAGCGCGGGTACACGAACCAGCGAATACGGGAAACTTGCCACAAAGAAGATGCTGGAAGTCCGCCGGAAAGGGCAGGGAAAAGAGGGGCATAAAAAGCCAGTGCTGTTCCCGAAGATTGTATTTCTATACGATGAGAACCTGCACGGGCCGGGAAAACCGCTGGAGGATGTTTTTGAAGCGGGGATTGAATGTTCCAGAAAGACGATGTATCCCGACTGGCTCAGCCTGACAGGCGAGGGATATGTTCCAAGTATCTATAAAAAATATGGCAAGATCATCAGCCCGATGGGCTGCCGCGCATTTCTGTCACCCTGGTATGAAAGAGGAGGAATGGAACCGGCCGATGAGAACGATTCACCGGTGTTTGTGGGACGGTTCAATATCGGAGCCATCAGCCTGCATCTGCCGATGATTTATGCAAAGGCACAGCAAGAGAGCAGAACCTTCCATGATGTGCTGGATTATTATATGAACCTGATCAGAAGGCTTCATCAAAGGACTTACGCTTATCTGGGAGAGATGAAGGCGTCCACGAATCCGCTCGCATACTGTGAAGGCGGCTTCTATGGCGGACATCTGGGACTGTATGATAAGATCAAGCCACTGTTAAAATCTGCCACCGCATCATTTGGCATAACTGCCCTGAATGAACTGCAGCAGATCCATAACAAGAAGTCTCTTGCAGAAGACGGTGCATTTGCGCTGGAAACATTAAATTACATTAATGATAAGGTCAATGAATTCAAAAAAGAAGACGGGCATCTGTACGCCATTTACGGAACGCCGGCAGAGAATCTCTGTGGGGTGCAGGTACAGCAGTTCCGTAAAAAATACGGAATTATTGAAAATGTTTCTGACAGGGAATATGTAAGCAACAGCTTCCACTGCCATGTCAGCGAAGAGATCACTCCGATTGAGAAGCAGGATCTGGAGGGACGCTTCTGGAATCTGAGCAACGGCGGTAAGATTCAGTATGTGAAGTATCCCATCAGCTACAATACGGAAGCAGTGAAGGCGCTGGTCAGAAGAGCGATGGCAAAAGGATACTACGAGGGCGTCAATCTGTCCTTATCTTACTGCGATGACTGCGGCCATGAAGAACTGGATATGGATGTGTGCCCGGTGTGCGGAAGTAAGAATCTGACCAAGATAGACCGGATGAACGGTTATTTATCATACTCCAGAGTGAAAGGCGACACAAGACTTAATGATGCCAAGATGGCGGAGATTGCGGAAAGGAAAAGTATGTAACATGCAGTATCACAATATTACAAAAGATGATATGCTTAACGGTGATGGACTGCGGGTCGTCCTGTGGACAGCGGGCTGTTCACACGGATGCAGGGAATGCCACAATCCTGTTACATGGGACCCGGACGGCGGGCTCCCCTTTGAAGAAGAAGCAAAGCAGGAATTATTTGAACAGCTGGAAAAAGATTATATCAGCGGTATTACATACAGCGGGGGAGATCCGCTGTTTCCTGCCAGCAGGGAATGTATTACAGCGCTAGCAAAAGAAATCCGTGCAAGATTTCCGGACAAAACCCAGTGGCTTTATACCGGTTTTGAATGGGAAGAGGTCAAAGACCTGCCTGTAATGCAATATCTGGATGTTATCGTAGATGGAAAGTTTGAAATCGACCAAAAGGACACGCAGCTGCACTGGAAGGGCAGTGCAAACCAGAAAGTGATTGACGTTCAGGAAAGCCTGAAAAAGCAGCAGATTGTGCTGCACGACTCATAACCAAAGGGCGCCGCGCAATACATATGCAGCGGCGGGGGCTGCGGCAGAGCAGCAGATTAAGGTTAACAAAGGAGAAAGAACATGCAGAGAATTGCCAAGTTTCATAAAGTGAGCCTGGAGCAGTTTAAAAAAGACTGGATCGATACATTCGGACTGGAAGACGAAGCAGATATCCAGGAAATATATGACGGAATCAAGCTGCCAAGAAGAGCGACAGCAGGTTCTGCGGGCTATGATTTTTATGCCCCTGTCCGCCTGGTGCTGGAGCCGGGACAGACGATCAAGGTTCCTACTGGTATCCGTGCAGAGATGGAGAACTCCTGGGTTCTCAAGTGTTATCCGAGAAGTGGCCTGGGTTTCAAATATAGGCTGCAATTGAATAATACGGTAGGAATTATAGACAGCGATTACTTCTACTCTGATAATGAAGGACATATTTTTTCAAAGATAACGAATGATACGAAGGAAGAAAAAGTTGTCGATATAGGCAGAGGTGAAGGCTTCATGCAGGGGATCTTCATCGAATACGGCATTACTGTCGACGATGATGCCACAGAGACCAGGAACGGGGGTTTTGGAAGTACAACAAAGCAAAGTCTTTGATAAAAAAGCAGATATCAAGAGCACGTTTTATGATGGGAGACCATTTCATAGGACGTGCTCTTTTTAATCGATTGCATAATTCAGGAAGAACCGGGGATTCTAACCATAGAGATTATCTGTTTCCAAAGGACAGTAAAAGAGAAAGGGTAGAGATTCCATGATTGAGAAAAATACGAAAAAAGTCAGTAGCTCCTTCCAGGAAAATATAGAATATATGAATCAGGTTCTGCCGGTTCAGGAAAGCTTTGATGTGATTCAGCGGGATATGCTTATCGGCGGAAAAAAGGCAAGCTTTTATTTTATAGACGGATTTACCAAGGATGAGACCATGCTGAAGATCATGACATCGTTTTTCGGTCTTCAAGCAGATGCTATGCCTGAGGATGCTACCTCATTTGCCCAGCAATGCATCCCATATGTGGAGGTTGACATCATTGGAGACTTTGACCAGGTATTGCGGAACATTTTGTCAGGGGTTACGTGCCTGTTCATTGACGGATATGAGGTGTGCATTGCAATCGACTGCCGCACTTATCCGGCCAGAAGCGTTGAGGAACCGGAGAAGGATAAGTCCCTCAGAGGTTCAAGGGACGGATTTGTAGAGACAATCGTGTTCAATACAGCCCTGATGCGCAGGCGTATCCGCGATCCGCACCTGATTATGGAGATGGTGGAGGCCGGTCAGACAAGCAGAACAGATATATCGCTCTGTTACATGTCTGACCGTGTGGATCAGGAACTGCTTAAGAATGTACAGGAGAGAATCAAGAACCTAGAGCTGGACGATTTGAGGATGAACACGCAGAGCCTGGCAGATGCCATGTTTAAGCGAAAATGGTTCAATCCATTTCCAAAATTCAAGTTTACGGAGCGGCCGGATACAGCAGCAGCGTGCCTGCTGGAGGGAAAGGTTGTAATACTGGTGGACAATTCGCCTTCCGCGATGATACTGCCCACTTCTATATTTGATATGATAGAGGAGGCAAATGATTACTATTTTCCTACGCTTACGGGGGTTTACCTCAAAATATCCCGGGCGCTGATCACCATACTCACGGTGTTTCTGACTCCTGTTTTTCTGTTGTTTATGCAGAACCCGAACTGGCTGCCGGACGTGTTTGCGTTTGTTGCGGTAAAAGATACGGTCAACATTCCGTTAATATTCCAGCTATTGATACTGGAACTATCGATTGACGGCTTGCGGCTTGCGGCCCTGAATACGCCGAGTATGCTCAGCACGCCGCTCAGTGTAATAGCGGGTCTTGTCATGGGAGAATTCTCGGTAAAGTCTGGCTGGTTTAATTCGGAGGTGATGCTCTATATGGCCTTTGTTGCGGTAGCAAACTATACGCAGCCCAACTTTGAACTGGGGTATGCGCTAAAATTCATGCGGCTTTTACTGCTGATACTGACTGCCTGCTTCAACGCCGTTGGATTTGTGATCGGATGCATTCTGATCGTATGCTTCCTGGCATTTAATAAGACGTTATCCGGAAGAAACTATCTAAATATAAAACTTCAGTAGCAGAATCAGCGGTAAAGCATCCTGAAAATCAATGCCCTGTTCTTCCCAAAGCAATATGGGAAGGACAGGGCATGCCGTTTTTTCATCTTTGCGCTGTCTCTCTCATATCAGCTCCCTTTTTATACAGGCGCAGCCCGGCGGCTGTCAGAAGAACCGCCGCAGCTGCCACCATAATAAAGAGAAGGGGGCTGCTTGTGTAAACAACTAAAAAGTTCAGATAGCTGCCGAATAGATTGAACAGGATATGAAACAGAATAGCAGGATAGATGCTTCTCCCTAATTTTAAAATGCATCCCAAAATAATTCCTATTAAAAATGCATAAATCCCCTGTATCAGATTCATATGATAGACGCCAAAGAGAACTGCCTGTAACAAATTGGCGGCCCAGAAAGGGAGTGCCTTCCGGGAAAAATGAAGCATCAGTCCACGGAAAATCAGTTCTTCACAGACAGGCGCAAGAATTACAGCGTAGACGGTCAGAAGCACCGTCATATCGTTCATGCCGGCGCTCTCAAACAGCTGGTTATAGCTTTCGTACCAGTCAGGCCGGAAATTAGCCACCACAATAATCAGATATGAAGCAATGTACTGCATGGAAACCATCAGGATGAAACACGCCAGCAGCATCCTGGCGTTGAAAATCTGTCCCGGCCGGCGCTTCCGCATCCCTTTGGGAACCGCTGCGATGCGATACCAGGTTCCAAGAAGCAGGATGGTCACCGCGCTGTATAAGAGCATAATTTTAGTATTAAAACCGGAATCGAGTAAGATGTTCCCAAACGCGTATATGTCAAAACCCCCTGAAGAAAATAAATACATATAAAGAGCCTCGAATAAGGAGCAGATCAGACTGGATAAGATCTGGATTGCGAATGCAGCTGCCAGCGGAAGCAGCGCCATAAGAAAGTAACCGGCCTTTTTGAGTATGTTTTTAATTAGAATCGACCTCCTTTTAAAGCAAATCTTAAAATTGATTCATACTGTATACCCAAAGGGCATCCCGTAACACATACCCCTTCGGGTATAAAAAAGACTGTTGTTTTAGATTTCAGTATATCACAGGTAAATAAGAAGTTCCATATAGAATCCGGAATGTTAGTGTGTTATACTATATTCATTGTTCCGGTTTACAGCACAGCTTCACAACCGGAATCGGCCTGGCCCTATAAAGCCGGTTTGAAGGGGCAGGGTTATATAGAAAATTAAGTGAAGAAAAGAGGTAGTTTTAGTTGGAAGAGAACAGGGAAATTGAAAAAGCAGATAGTGCGGGAAATCCGGGAAAGGATGAGAGACTGGGCAGTGCGCCGCTTGGAAAATTGATCGCCGAGATGGCGGTTCCGGCAGTGGCAGCCCAGATTATCAATGTACTCTACAATATCGTAGACCGTATTTATATAGGGCATATTCATGGTTACGGCGACATGGCGCTGACAGGAGTGGGGGTAACCTTTCCGATTCTAATGGTGATCGCGGCCTTCAGTGCATTTGCAGGCATGGGTGGCGCACCGCTGGCATCCATACAGCTGGGAAAGAAAAATTACGAAGGTGCCGAAAAGATTCTGGGTAATTGCGTAGGATTGCTGCTGATTTTTTCGGTGATTCTGACAGTCGGATTTTTGATATTCAAGACTCCCATACTATATGCATTTGGCGCCAGCGATACAACCATAGTCTATGCGGAACAGTACATAAGTATTTATTTGATCGGAACCATATTTGTACAGTTCGCCGTGGGGCTTAATACGTTTATTAGCGGACAGGGGAACGCCAGGATCGCCATGTTTTCCGTGCTGATCGGGGCCGTGATTAACATCGTGCTGGATCCTATCCTGATCTTTGCAGCAGGAATGGGCGTACGGGGCGCGGCGCTGGCGACCATCATTTCCCAGGCGGTAAGCGCCCTCTGGGTGATATGGTTTCTGACTTCAAAGAAAAGCGTCATCCGTATCCGCAGAAAGTATATCCGCCTGAATGCGAAAACAGTGGGGAGCATAGCGGCGCTCGGCGTATCTCCTTTTATCATGCAGAGCACGGAGAGCCTGGTTATGATTACCCTGAATTCGGGGCTTCAGAAATATGGAGGAGATCTGTACGTGGGCACCATGTCCATTATGTCGAGCATCATGCAGCTGATCGTAATTCCCGTGCAGGGTGCGGCCCAGGGAGTACAGCCGATCATGAGCTATAATTACGGCGCCGGCAAACTGGAAAGGGTAAGAGGTGCTTTTGCACGTATGGTTGTGATATGTTTGACTGCCACGGTTGTATTGGCCGGACTTGCCGTCATAAAGCCGGCAATATATGCCAGACTGTTTACAAGCAATCAGGAATTGATCGCGCTGACCTGTAAGGTAATGCCGGTATATTTCCTGGGAATCACGGTGTTTGGAATCCAGATGGCATGCCAGACCACATTCCTGGCGCTGGGCCAGGCAAAAGTCTCGCTGATCATTGCACTTTTGCGTAAGGTGATTCTGCTGATACCACTTGCTATTATCCTTCCGAAGTTCATGGGAGTCATGGGAATCTACAGAGCCGAACCGATAGCTGATTTTACTTCCGTGGCTGTTTCAGTGCTTCTCTTTTTCCTCACGGCCAAAAAGATTTTGCGTTCCGACGAAAAAAATGATATGATAGGAAAAGCTTAAATTACAGGAGGGAAGGATATGAGAGAATTTATAGTTACAGTTAACAGTACGGTAGACTTGCCAAGGGAATGGGTAGAAGAGAGGAATGTACCGGTTGTTCCTTTAAAATATACAATCGACGGCGAAACCTATACAGATATGTATGGTCTCACCAGCAAAGAATTTTTTGCAAAGTTGAGAGAAGGGCATATGTCCGTGACCTCCCAGGTGAATCCGGATGAGGCCAAGGCAGCCCTGGAGACATATTTAAAAGAAGGAAAAGACATACTCCACCTGGGATTTTCATCAGGCCTCAGCGGCACATACAACAGCATGAGGATTGCAGGGGAAGAGCTGGCCGAAAAGTATCCGGAAGCCAAGGTCATCATCATAGACACGCTCTGCGCATGTCTGGGAGAAGGCCTTCTCCTCTACAAAGTGCTGCAGCAGAAAGATGCAGGCAGAAGCATCGATGAGATCGCACGGTGGGTAGAAGAGAATAAGCTGCATATCTGCCACAACGTAACCGTAGACGACCTGCATCATCTGCACAAAGGCGGACGCGTATCAAAAGCCACGGCAATCGTAGGCACCATGGTCAAGATCAAGCCGATCATCCACGTAGACAACGAAGGCAAGCTGCAGGTAATCGCAAAAGAGCGGGGCCGCAAGCGTTCACTGAACAAGATCGTTGAAATGGCCGCAGAGAGAGCAAAGGGCTGGGACAACGACATTGTCATGGTCACACACGGAGACTGCATCGAAGAAGCAGAATACGTGGCGGAACTGGCCAAAGAAAAACTTGGAGCCAAGGAAGTCCTGATCAACAACATCGGAACCGTAATTGGAAGCCATACAGGACCTGGAGTCGTAGCCATCTTCTACATGGGGGAAGAGCGGTAGTGTGAGGGGGTGTGGCTGGTATGGGGACGCCTGCCTGGAATGTGGAGCGGGATGTCCCGGGATAAAAAAGGATGGGGGCTGGATGCGTAGAGACCGCGGTTAGAAGTCCTTACGTAAAAGAAACCGTCCATGAGGGATGGGAAGTGATTTTCCAAAATCACTTCCCAGTACAACATGCAACGGGAAAGCATCAGGCTTTCCCGTTGCATGTTGTACGTGCCCTCATGGACGGTTTCTTTTGCGTTAGTACTTCTCCGCGGACGGGTCGCATCCAGCCCCCATCCTTTTTTATCCCGGGACATCCCGCTCCACATTCCAGGCAGGCTGGACGCATCAAGGCAGATCAATCCTCACCCCTGGTGGGGCTCTGAGACGGGTGCAGTGGATCTTTTTTGGGTACACGTAACATAATTATGCCGGTAATCTATGTCGATGTCTATGTTAATTTATAAACAACTGGCATAATTTGTGTTACGTGTACCCAAAAAAGATCCACTGCACCCGTCTATGCCCACCCTCTAGGGAATGGTCTGTCTTCCGGCAGGATGCGCCCAGCTAAGTGAAAGAAGGGCATGGGGGACGGCGGGGGTATGTATGCCGTATCAGATGGCTCAAAGTGCGTGTTAGAAGCCGTTAGAGAAAAAACAGGGAACATGGAGGGCAGAATTTGTTTTACCAAAACAAATTCTGTTGCCGCCGGCGGCGCGAATGCATCGGCATTCGGGCCAACTGCGGCAAGTACCTCCATGTTCCCTGTTTTTTCTCTTACGGCTTCTTCACAAACGGCCGCCAACTGAAACGGCATACATACCCCCGCCGTCCCCCATGCCCTTCTTTCACTTAGCGCCCCTTCTGGATCTCCCTCCCCTAGAGACTCATAATCCCTAAGGCATTCATTACGGAGCTGATCAGGATAAGCACCAGTAAGATAGGCGCGATCCATTTTATCATGATTGTAAAAAGTTTTTTACTCTTAAAGGCTGCGCCTTCTGCGGACGCCTCTTCGATGATGGTTTTGGGTTTGATGAAAAAACCAACAAAGATACAGGTGAAGAGCGCTACGATCGGCATTAGGACGCTGTTACTCATAAAGTCCCAGAAGTCCAGTATGGACATTCCGATTGGCTGGATGAAATCCCAGACTCCGAATCCGAGGGAGGAAGGGATTCCCATCAGCAGTACGTAGATTACTACGATGATACAAGTGAATTTTCTTTTCCATTTGAACCGGTCCATCAGGATGGAGACGATTGTTTCCATCAAGGAAATGGCTGAGGTTACTGCGGCAAAGAATACCAGTATAAAGAATACGGTTCCTACAAATCCTCCCATTGGCATGCTCGCAAATACTTTGGGCAGTGTAATGAACATCAGCCCTGGGCCTGCGCTGAGGGCGGACTGGTCCCCGCCGGAGAAGATAAATACGGCAGGAACGATCATGAGCCCGGCAAAGAATGCAATACCGGTATCGAATATTTCAATCTGCCGCACGGAGCCTTCCAGGCTGGTAGACTTTTTCATATAAGATCCATAAGTAATCATAATGCCCATTGCCAGTGACATGGAATAGAAGAGCTGCCCCATGGCCGCAAGCAACGTCTTGACCGAAAAGTCGGACATGTGGGGCATGATGTAATATTTGAGGCCTTCTATGGCTCCGTCCATTGTTAAAACGTAGATAGAGATCCCGATGGTGAGGACTACGAGTACCGGCATCAGGAACTTACTGACAGTTTCAATTCCCTTTTCAACACCTAAAATCACTACAACCGCCGTGAAAACAACGAATAATGCAAACCATAGTATGGGGCTCCTGACTCCGCCGATAAATGTGGTGAAATAGTCATCTCCTGCGGCTGCTTTTGTTCCCCCTGTTACAAACGTAGCAAAATACTTGATCACCCATCCGCCGATAACGGAATAGTAGGGTAGTATGATGATCGGTACCACAGCGGCCAGGACTCCGAGAAATCCAAAGCGTTTATCAAGCTTTTTAAAAGCTCCGATTGCACTCAGGCCTGTCTTGCGGCCGAGGGCAATTTCGGCAACCATAAGGGTAAAACCGAAAGTTATGGCTAGGATAATATAGCATAATAAAAATGTTCCTCCGCCATATTTGGCTACGAGATATGGGAAACGCCATATGTTTCCGAGACCTACAGCAGAACCGGCGGCAGCCAGAATAAAGCCGATTTTACTGGTGAAATTACTTCTGTTTTCGTTCATTTGATAAAAAAACCTCCTCATTTTGACCCGTAATATTAGACACTAATGGCTATATTATGACATGAAGCCCGGCTGTTGACAAGTGAAATTAACCAATTCCACCGTAAAAAATTCCAAGAATATATACAAGAACGGCAACACCGCAGAATACGTATTTGGTCATGGGCTCGAACCATTTGCCGACCATTTTCTTTCTGCCCGTCTGAACGGATTCCCGGGCAAAACCTCTGCGGCAGACCCAGAACATCGTGATTCCTGCCAGGAGGGCGCCGAGCGGAATAACATAGATTGATATGGTATCCATCCAGATGCTGAGCAGGTCACCTTCTACAAAGATACCGATGCCGAGTGTAACCACTCCGATGATGGCAATCGACTTTACACGGGAAAGTCCAAAACGGCTCTGCAGAGCTTCCACGGGGCTTTCCAGAAGGTTCATCAGGGAGGTAACCCCTGCACAGAGCACCGCAAAAAAGAATACCACGGCAAACAGGCGGCCGAAAGGAAGGCTCCTGATGACCGCCGGGATCGTAACAAACAGAAGCCCGGGACCGGAATCGGGAGACATGCCGTAAGCGAAAACTGCCGGGATAATAACGATTCCGGCCAGAAGCGCAGCCAGCGTATCAAAGACAGCCACATTTTTTGCACAGCTGATGATGTCCACGTCCTTTTTCAGGTAGCTTCCGTATACAACCGTGCCGCTGCCTGCAAGAGAAAGGGAGAAGAATGCCTGTCCCATTGCAAAAACCCAGGTCTTTGGATTGGCCATGGCTCCCCAGTCCGGTTTGAATAAATAAGCATACCCCGAAAAGGATCCTGGCAGCATGGCAACGCGTACTGCCAGAAAGATAAACAGTATAAAAAATGCAGGCATCATGACCTTATTGATTTTTTCGATTCCGTGTGAGATGCCAAAGGACATACAGACCAGGACAATCAAAAGCCCCAGAAAATGCCAGGGTATACTCCCGAAATCCTGCGCCAGCGCTCCGAAGACCTCTCCCGGTTCCCGGGAACCCAGAATGTCCCCTGTTATAGAAGAGAAAAGAAAACGCAGGATCCATCCGATGACAACACTGTATCCAATGGCAATCCCAAGGGAGCCGATGACTGGAATCAGCCCCACCAGGCTTCCAAGACCCGGTGCATTTCTCTGCGCGAATCCTTTTTTGAAAGCGCCCAACGGCCCGGACTGCATTGCGCGCCCGAAAGCCATCTCACCAATCACGCCGGTCAGGCCGATCAGCACAACAAACAGGATATAAGGAATTAAAAATGCAAATCCGCCGAATTCTCCGATTCGATAGGGAAAGAGCCAGATATTGGCCATGCCGACGGAACTCCCGATACAGGCAATGATAAATCCCCATTTATTTTTGAATTTGTCTTCTGACGGCTTGCTCTTTGCCCCATTTTGCTGTAAACTACTCATAGTTATTCCTCTTTTCTGTAAAAGTAGCAATATTATAACATAGTTTATCGGAAAAATTAAGAGGAAATCTATTGACATTCACCTGAAAATGTGATAGATTATAATCTGCGTGAGGCAAAAAATAAAGTAGAGTATCCACTCTCACCATAGCACAATCGGGTGACTATTGGTTTGATATTGAAACATTTACACGGTCATTGGCTGTGTATGTCAATATGCGGGTGGAGATGTTCACTCGTTTTTTTAATTTTATAGGAAATCAGATCCTATGAAACGGTTTGCTTTCGCGGAAGAACCTGAAGGAAATTCATTTGATGGAGGTATACAACAATTAGCGATTTAATGATTAATGAGCAGATCAGAGACAAAGAAGTTCGTCTGGTTAGTGAGGATGGGGAACAGTTAGGAATTATGTCATCCAGAGAGGCCCTGAAGATGGCCATGGATGCGGAACTTGATTTGGTGAAGATTGCACCGATGGCGAAACCGCCGGTCTGCAAGATTATTGATTATGGCAAATTTAAATACGAGCAGACACAAAAAGACAAGGAAGCTAAGAAAAAGCAGAAGACTGTTGAGTTAAAGGAAGTGCGTCTGTCACCTAATATCGATACGAATGACCTGAATACAAAGGTTAACAATGCAAAGAAGTTTATCGCAAAAGGTAACAAAGTCAAAGTGACACTGCGTTTCCGTGGAAGAGAGATGGCTCATATACAGCAGAGCAGACATGTTCTGGACGATTTTGCACGGATGCTTTCAGATATTGCGGTTATTGAGAAACCTGCAAAACTTGAAGGAAGAAGCATGAGCATAGTTTTAACTGAAAAACGTTAAAAATATATTATTACGGGTGTTTATACACTCAGTAAACGCACAATGAAGGAGGAAATACATCATGCCAAAAATCAAAACGAATAGAGCGGCAGCAAAGCGCTTCAAAGTAACAGGTACAGGGAAACTGAAAAGAAATAAAGCATATAAGAGCCATATCTTAACAAAGAAGTCTACAAAGAGAAAAAGAAATCTCAGACACCCGGCTATCACAGATGCTACAAATGTAAAAAACATGAAGAAAGTATTACCATATCTGTAAGATTTGGAAGTTGATGAAGGAGGATTAAGAAATGGCAAGAGTTAAAGGCGGTATGAACGCTAGAAAAAAACATAACAGAACCTTAAAGTTAGCAAAAGGATACAGAGGAGCACGTTCCAAACAGTACAGAGTTGCAAAACAGTCTGTAATGAGAGCGCTTACATCATCTTATGCAGGAAGAAAACAGCGCAAACGTCAGATGAGACAGTTATGGATCGCTCGTATCAATGCTGCAGCAAGAATGAATGGATTATCATACAGCAAGTTCATGCATGGACTGAAACTGGCTGAAGTGGATATGAATAGAAAGATGCTGGCTGAACTGGCAGTAAGCGACAAAGAAGGTTTCGCTACACTGGCAGAGGTTGCAAAAGCAAAGATTGCATAGTAAAATAATACTATGAAGCCCGAACCCCCTAGGGACTCGGGCTTTTTTCATTTTCTATGTGGGATTTGGATGGACAGGAGATGTTTGTATGAGAAATCATGAAGTTACAACAAAGCAGCCTTTATTAAATGAAGACGGAAGCCTGAGGGAACCAGGATGGTCCAGGCAGCTTATCCAGGAATATAACCGAAACCAGATTAGAGCGTCCAGGCTTCGGATCAAAGAATGGGATTATTATTTGGTGCTGAACCAGGACTTCGCAGTGGCATTTACGCTATCGGACGATGGGTATATAGGCCTTCAGTCAGTCTCTCTTCTGAATTTTAAAGGAGGATGGGAACACACGGAGACAATTCTAAATAAATTTCCCATGGGGAAGATGAAGATGCCATCCACTTCGTCAGAAGGAAATATCCGTTACAAAGATAAACGCCTGAAGATGGAATTCTGCGTGGAACCCGGAAAGCGGACGATTACCTGTGATTTCAAGGACTTCTGGGACGGAAAGCCTTTATACTGTGAGATAACACTTTCCCAGCCACCGATGGACACAATGGTTATCGCCACGCCCTGGAAGAACAAAAAGACGGCCTTTTATTACAACCAGAAAATAAACTGTATGCGTGCCGAAGGATCCGTGACGTTTGACGGAACCACCTACTGGTTCAGCCCGGAGACGGATTACGGAACCCTGGACTGGGGACGCGGCGTATGGACCTATGACAACCGCTGGTACTGGGGGTCAGGAAACGGAACCGTGGGAGGAAGGCCCTTTGGTTTTAATATAGGTTATGGATTCGGCGACACGTCTGCAGCAACGGAAAATATGCTGTTCTATGACGGCGTATGTCATAAGCTGGATGATGTAACATTTCACATTCCAAAGGATGATTACATGAAGCCCTGGCGTTTTACATCCAGCGATGGCAGGTTTGAGATGGACTTCGAGCCGGTATTGGATCGGGCGGCCAAAATATCAGCGTTGGTAATTGCCTCTGACCAGCATCAGGTCTTTGGAAAGATGAGCGGCAGGGCTGTACTGGATAACGGGATGTTTATCGAATTAAAAGACTTTATGTGCTTTGCGGAAGATGTGCATAATCGCTACTAAATCGGGATTTAGCGACGAGCTTTAGTTTCGGCGCGGATGGGGACGCTCCATAACGGGATAGCCGAAAACCTCCCGGAGAACATCCATGTCCTTTCAAAAACGCGGCCGCGGACCTAAGAAATTCTAGGCGGG
>NZ_CYZU01000051.1 GCF_001404335.1 Faecalicatena contorta | reverse complement strand
CAGCGCGGGAAATCATCAGATTTCCCGTGATGTGTTCAGCGTACCCGCCTATCCGGCATCGGGTGTTCTAGAATTACTTAGCAGCATGGGTGCATATCGCAACGGTATATACAGCCCCAGCGCCTTCCCGGTCTCCCTGTCATGAAGCGTCCCCGTCCGTCGACAAGGCTGAAGCTTGCCGACGAAATTCCTATTGAAAATGTGTGGAAGATATGGTATGATTTGTTATAGAGAGAACGTATGTTCGAAGTGGCTGCAGGATTTATTTAAAGAAAGTATACCTTAAGGGCATCACGTAATACATGCCCTTGTGGGCGGGTCTGCAGCACAGCTGCAGAATAATGTATTGGAAAAGGGAGGCGCGGAGATGGCGGAGATTATACAGGAACAGATGTCGATGTATGACAAACTGCAGATTTTAAGCGACGCCGCCAAATACGATGTGGCCTGCACGTCCAGCGGTGTGGACAGGCAGGGTGACGGAACAGGGATGGGAAACTGCAAGAAATCGGGGATATGCCACAGCTTTTCGGCTGACGGAAGATGCATTTCGTTATTGAAGATTTTATTTACGAATGAATGTATTTATGACTGTAAATACTGTATCAACAGAGCGTCTAACGACGTAGTCAGGACTTCGTTCACGCCGGACGAAATATGCACTCTGACTATGGAGTTTTACCGACGGAATTATATTGAAGGCCTTTTTCTAAGTTCTGGGATACTGAAGACGCCGAATTATACCATGGAGCTGATCTATGCTGCTCTGTACAAGCTGCGCAGGGAATGTAATTTTCAGGGATATATTCATGTGAAGGCGATTCCGGGAGCGGATCAGGAGCTGATTCAGCGGGTGGGTTTTTTGGCGGACAGGATGAGTGTGAATCTGGAGCTTGCCACCGCCGAGAGCCTGCGGCTCCTTGCGCCCCACAAGAGCAGGAAGAATATTCTGGCGCCGATGCGTTTGGTACAGCAGAAGCACAATGATAATAAGCAGGAGATTGTTCAGTATAAGAATGCGCCCCGGTTTGTCCCTGCCGGGCAGAGCACACAGATGATTATCGGTGCTGCTCCTGAGACCGATTACCAGATCCTCAATGTGGCAGAATCTCTCTATAAGAAATTCGAACTGAAGAGGGTGTTCTACTCCGCGTTTGTTTCTGTGAATGAGGACTCGGCACTGCCGGCAAGAACAGGGGAAGGGCCGCCTCTTCTGAGAGAGCACAGACTGTATCAGGCGGACTGGCTGCTGAGATATTACCGATTTGAAGCAGGGGAGCTGCTGGATGAAAAGAACCCGAATTTTAATATTTTTCTCGATCCAAAGTGCGACTGGGCGCTGAAGCATCTGGAATATTTTCCGGTGGAGGTGAACCGGGCAGACTATAATACACTTTTGCGGGTGCCCGGAATCGGAGTAAAGTCGGCTTCCAGGATTGTGAAGGCGAGAAGGATGGGAACTCTGCAGTTTGAAGATTTGAAAAAGATGGGAGTCGTACTAAAGCGTGCACTTTATTTTCTGACATGCAACGGCAGAATGATGTACAAAACCAGGATTGAAGAGGATTATATTATGAGAAACCTGCTGAATACAAAGGAAAAGCTGCCGGATTCTGTGACCGGCATGACTTACCGGCAGCTTTCTTTATTTGATGATGTGACCTTCAGGGAAGCACAGGTTTTCAGCATATTGGAGTAAAAGAGGAACAGAGATGAAACAGGTCTATATTTGTTATGACACAATAACAGGCATATTTTCCGCTATCCACGATGCGTGGAAAGAAAATAGGAACGGTGAAGCTGGTATTGCACTGCGCGGCCGGATGACCCCGCAGTTGTTCTGTGAGTACAGGGAGACGGCAGAGTCGGAAAAAAAGTCAATTGCGGTTGAGCGGCTGATAAAACAGAATCTTGGGTATAATACTTACTGGGATATCTATCATGCCCTTCTGGCAGACGATTCCGAGAAGGCGGATGCCGTATATAATACCATGCTGGCAGCCAGAACCATACCAGACAGCAGGAAGATCATGGAACACCTGAGTAATCCATATGTTGCCAAGGTGTTTGAACTGAGCAGGAGTGTGGCCAATGAGGCGCATCTGTTTACGGAGTTCATCCGCTTTCGGGAATTGGAGAACGGAGTCCTGCTCTCGGAGATTACGCCGAAGGGGCAGGTGCTCACCTGCATTGCAGATCATTTTACAAATCGTTTTCCGCTGGAGAACTGGATGGTTTATGATAAAACGCATAAGGTATTTCTGGTTCATCAGGCAGGAAAGAACTGGGTTCTTGTCCAGGGAGAGGAATTGAATCCGGAGACAGCAGGCAGAATATCGGAGGCAGAAGGAGAATTTGAGCGTTTATGGAAAGGGTTCTGCAGCTCAATCTCAATCAAAGAGCGTGAAAATCTGGCCCTGCAGAGGTCACACCTGCCGATGCATTTCCGGCAGGATATGACAGAATTTTGTGACAGCTCAGTCAGGTCTGCGCATTTACTGCGCAGACCGTAGGAAAACGAGGGGGCCACAGGCATCCAGCCCATCGCAAAGCGATTTTAATGGCTGGATGCGTAACAGTTCAGATTTACCTAAACTGTTACAGAGTTTCATTAAAACAGGATTTCACTGCATTCACGCAAAAAGTATTGTATAATAGAATAAGCTGGATTAACATATAACTATCATCAGGAAGGGTTATTAACCGGATGAAATAAAATCTGAGAGAAGGGAGAAATATGGAGAGAGAAGCTTTTGTATGGCTTGGACTGCTGATAGTTTTTCTGGTAATCGAGATTATAACGGTCGGGCTTACATCGGTCTGGCTGGCAGGGGGTGCTCTGGCAGCGCTGCTTCTGAACATTGCCGGTCTGAATCTGATCTGGCAGGTTGGCGCATTTTTCGTTGTCTCATTTTTACTTTTGTTTTTTACCCGTCCTTTTGCGGTAAAATACATAAACGCCCATCATGAGAAGACAAATTATGAGGGCGTTATAGGTAAAATAGTCAGGGTGACGGAGACTGTTGATAATCTGGCACAGACAGGAACCGCAGTCGTCAATGGGCTGGACTGGACAGCAAGGGCAGAAAAGGATGAAGATATCCTCGAGCCCGGTACACTGGCCAAGGTGGTAAGCATTTCCGGCGTGAAACTGATTGTAAAGAAATATGAGGAGGAATAGAATATGGGACTTTGGATTGGAATTGTAATACTAATTATAGTACTGTTAATCCTGGTTGCAAACATCAGGATTGTACCCCAGGCACACGCGTATATACTGGAGCGTCTTGGCGGATACAAAGAGACATGGGGAGTAGGCCTGCATTTTAAAATTCCGATTCTGGACAGAGTTGCAAAGAAAGTGTCTTTGAAGGAGCAGGTGGTAGATTTTGAACCACAGGCCGTGATTACAAAGGATAATGTTACGATGCAGATTGATACGGTCGTATTCTTCCAGATTACAGACCCGAAACAGTATGCATACGGCGTTGAAAGCCCGATCGCAGCTATTGAGAATCTGACGGCAACTACACTGCGTAATATTATCGGCGATCTGGAACTGGATGAGACGTTGACATCCAGAGAGACGATTAACTCCCAGATGAGAACATCTCTTGATATCGCAACTGACCCATGGGGGATCAAGGTAAACCGTGTTGAGTTAAAGAATATTATGCCGCCAAAGGCTATCCAGGATGCGATGGAGAAGCAGATGAAGGCGGAGCGTGAACGAAGAGAATCCATCCTGAGAGCAGAAGGAGAGAAGAAATCCACGATTCTTGTGGCAGAAGGTGAGAAAGAGTCCGTGATCCTCGAGGCGGAAGCGGCTAAACAGGCTGCAATTCTGAAGGCGGAGGCCGAGAAGCAGAAGAGGATTAAGGAAGCTGAAGGACAGGCGGAAGCGATCAGATCGGTACAGCTGGCTACGGCTGATGGTATTAAGTTTATCAGGGAAGCCGGTGCTGATGATGCAGTGCTTACCATCAAGAGCCTGGAGGCATTTGCAAAGGCGGCTGACGGTAAGGCGACCAAGATCATCATCCCATCCGAACTGCAGGGGATAGCCGGCCTGACAAAGACGATTTCAGAAATCGCGCATTACGAGAAGGCTGAGTAAACCAGCATGAGCCGGAACGTAATCATGAATTATGAGTGAGCGTGCCGGAGAATAGAATGGAAGTAAAAGCGTAACAGTTCAGGCCTGCCTAAACTGTTACGTAGAACCAGGAGCAGGATATGGCAAGGATTTTGGTATTGGAAGACGAGGAGCGGAGCAGGGAAGCACTGAGGAACATGCTCTGCCACATATCGGCTGACATAACGGTGAATACGGCGGCAGACCTGGCAGAGGCCAGGCTGCTGCTGCATGGCACCGTTTCTTTTGATTTATTTTTACTGGATGTAAATCTTGTAAAAGAGGATAAGGAAGACTCCTCCGGCCTGATCTTTGCAGAGGAGATACGCAGTATCATCAAGTATGAGTTCACACCTGTTGTTATGATCACATCGGTTGCGTCCCTGGAGATAGAGGCCTACCGCAGGATACACTGTTATCAGTATCTCTTAAAGCCTTACAGCGAAGCAGATGTACAGGCCGTAGTAAAAAAGGTGCTGTCCCACGTACGCGCAGAGGAAAAACCGTACATTATCGTTAAGAAAAACGGGATTAATTATAAGATATTGTGTGAAGAGATTGTTTTCTGCAAGGCAATTCCCCGGGGACTCTGCCTTTATCTGAAAGAGGAGAAGATGGAAGTTCCTTATCTCTCTATACGCCAGCTTATGGAGAAACTGCCAAAGCAGGAGTTTTTCCAGTGCCACAGGATGTTTGCAGTGAATAAGACATACGTGAAGTATTATGATCTGGTAAATCAGATGATACAGGTGGAGGGATATCAGGAGAAAATTGATATTGGTGTTACCTATAAGACTGAGGTAAGGAGGCTGCTAAATGAATAAAACAGTAAGAAAATTCCTTTACCGGGTCTTTTGTTTCATTTCCCTTGCAATTGCAGTTTACCTGGTGATCGACTTGAAGATAAGCAGGACGCTGGATTTTAAGATGATCATTGTTTTCATTTTATTACTTGTTGTGATTATATGGGGGACGATTGACTGGAAGCTCAGCAATGACATCATAAGGGAGCAGGAAAAGGAACTGAAGATGTATCGGCACTATATTCAACCTCTGGAGGAACTGGTAAAGGAGATCAGGGCAAGGCAGCATGAATTTGACAATCATCTGAATGCGGTTTTGAACATGCACCTTACGGTGGATTCTTATGAAGAACTTGTGAGCAGACAGTCGGAGTATGTGAAGGCCATCAGCAGAGAGGGCGGCAGCCAGTATCTGCCGCTTTTGAAAATCAGTGATAAGGTACTCGCAGGCTTTCTTTACAGTAAAATTGTCAGTTCCAGGGAAGGCATTGAGACCGAGATAGAGGTGCGCAGCAGGGAGATCATTTCCCGGGTGTCAGAGCACAGTCTGATTGAGATTGTGGGGGTTCTGGTGGACAATGCGTATGAGGCGTGCCCCGAGGAGGGGGGCCGGGTGCGCATGATTCTGGATTCCCGGCAGGATCATCTGATTTTCCAGATATTCAACCAGCACGAGAAGATCTCACTGGAAGAGATCGGACATTTTTTTGAAAATGGATTTACTACAAAGAGCAAAAAGAGAGGGGACAGGGGACTTGGTCTTTACCGCGCCAAAATGATCGCAGAGAAAGCGGGGGGTGAGATTACCGTGGGGCAGGAAGAGATCGGCGGAGAGAATTATATTCAGTTTGCCGTAGTGATTTAGAGGTAACAAGAGTGGCTTTTCCTGATTGGACGAGGTATAATAACAGACATGGAAGAAAAAGAACTGATCAAAATATCTGTCCGCAATCTGGTGGAATTTATTCTGCGCGAGGGGGACATCGACAACAGAACAGGGGGCGGCGCGGACAAAGAGGCCATGCTGCAGGGAATCAGAATCCATCGCAGGATACAGCGGCGTATGGGTTCTGATTATCGTGCAGAGGTCTCTCTGAAAATGCAGATTCCCTGCGAAGGATTTACTCTGCAGGTTGAGGGGCGGGCCGACGGAATCATCGAGGACGGGCAGGGCGTCATGATCGATGAAATCAAGGGCGTCCTCAGGGAGCTCCTGTATATTGAGGCCCCCTCCAATGTACATCTGGCACAGGCTAAGTGCTACGCATATATGTATGCCAGGCAGGAGAATCTGCAGAACATCCGTGTGCAGATGACCTACTGCAATCTGGATACGGAAGAGCTGAAGAGATTTATCCGGGAGTTTACCAGGGATGAACTGGAAAAATGGTTTCTGGAGCTGGTCGGTAAGTATGAAAAATGGGCGAAGTTTCAGATCGAATGGAAGTCGGGTCGGAATGCATCGATTAAGAAGATAGAGTTTCCTTTTGAGTACAGGGACGGGCAGAGAGAGATTGTGACTTCAGTCTATAAAACGATACTCAGAAAGAAGAAGTTGTTTATACAGGCCCCGACGGGCGTGGGGAAAACCATGGCGGCCGTCTTTCCGGCGGTGCGGGCCATGGGGGAAGAGCTGGGGGAACGCATTTTTTATCTGACTGCTAAAACAATTACAAGAACCGTGGCAGAACAGGCCTTTCAGACTCTAAAGGGTCAAGGGCTCCTCATGAAGGTGATTACCCTGACCGCAAAGGAAAAGATATGCTTTTGCGAAGAGACAGTCTGTAATCCAGACAACTGCCCTTATGCAAAAGGGCATTATGACAGGGTGAACGATGCCGTGTTTGACTTGATTATGAACGCGGATGATTTGAGCAGAGAGGCAATAGAGAAACAGGCGCAGAAGTACAATGTGTGTCCGTTTGAGATGGCACTCGATGTTTCGGTATGGTCGGATGCCATTATCTGTGATTACAACTACGTTTTTGATCCAAACGCACATTTAAAGCGCTTTTTCTCCGAGGGAAATAAAGGCGGCTATCTGTATCTCATTGATGAGGCACACAATCTGGTTGAACGGGGGCGCGAGATGTACAGCGCCGTTCTATATAAAGAGGATGTGCTTGAGATAAAGCGCCTGGTAAAAAACGAAGATCCTAAGCTGGCGAAAAAACTGGAGGAGTGCAACAAGCAGCTGCTTATGCTGAAAAGAGAGTGTGAGAACTATCAGATTCTGGAAAGTGTTTCCCACATCGCGGTTAAGCTGATGAATGTCATGTCCGGCCTGGAGGAGTATTTGGAGGAAGAACACAGCGAGGAAAAAAGAGAGCAGGTTCTGGATTTTTATTTTCAGGTCAGAGACTTTTTGAATATTCATGATATTTTAGATGAAAACTATGTCATTTATTCGGAGCTTGAACGTGGCGGCCGTTTCCGTGTAAAGCTGCTCTGTGTCAATCCTTCCGTAAATCTGCAGACTTACTTGGAGCAGGGAAACAGTACCATATTTTTTTCCGCCACATTGCTGCCCATCCATTATTATAAAAAGCTGCTCAGCGTGGAGAACGATGATTATGCAATCTATGCAGAATCCTCTTTCCCAAGGGAGAACCGTCTTCTTCTGCTTGGCAACGATGTGAGCACAAAGTACACCATGCGGGGAGCAGACATGTATGAGAAGTTTGCCAGATATATTCTTAATATAGTGGAGGGGAGAAAGGGCAATTATATGGTTTTCTTTCCGTCCTACCGGTTTATGGAGGATGTACAGGAATGTTTTCAGAATATGATGCAGGGGCGCAGCGACATAGAATGTATTGTGCAGTCGCAGTTTATGGGAGAAGAAGCCAGAGAAATCTTTCTGGAGACATTCGAAGAAGAGCGGGAGTGCAGCCTCGTGGGATTCTGCGTGATGGGCGGTATCTTTTCGGAGGGCATTGACCTCACCCAGGACAGGCTTATTGGGGCAGTGATTATCGGAACGGGACTCCCGCAGGTATGCAATGACAGAGAGATATTGAAACAGTATTTTGACAGCAGAAACATGAAGGGGTTTGATTATGCCTATCTTTACCCGGGAATGAACAAAGTACTGCAGTCTGCCGGCAGAGTCATCAGAACGGAGGAGGACCGTGGCGTTATCATACTGCTGGATGAGCGGTTTATGCAGAGACAGTACCGGGAGATATTTCCGCGGGAGTGGGAGGGGTACCAGATCTGCAGGATAGATAACCTTGTGCCAAGGATAGAGGAATTCTGGGGAGGAGAACCATCAGACAGCCTGGTATAATAGTGAGTGAAGGAACTGTTATGGACGCAGTCCGGCTCAGCGGAACAAAGTGGGCAGGCCCACCTCAATTCCTCAGCCCCTCACTCATGAGGAGCTTGTATACTTTGGCACCGCCTCAATGCGCTTTGCGGCTATATATCATAAAAAAGCAGGAAGCACCGGGCTCCCTGCTTTTTTACGTATATACATTTTCAAAAGTCAGACGATTTATAGCTTCACATAGAGGGTTTACTTAAAGCTAATCAATAGTAATGTATTTAGGTTTTTCTTCGATTGCCTTTGGAGCCTCTTTGGGGACGCACAGGCATAAAACGCCGTCTTTAAATGATGCTTTAATGTCGTCCTGTTTTAATTGGTCACCAACATAGAATCTGCGGTTGCATGACCCGGTATAGCGCTCTTTGCGGATGCAGTTGCCTTTTTCGTCTTTTTCCTCCTGGCTTTCTTCGTGAGTGGCGGTAATTGTGAGATATCCGTCTTTCAGGTCAGCTTTGATGTCTTCTTTATTGTAGCCAGGAAGCTCCATTTCTACGAGGTAGTTATTGTCCTTCTCGTGAATGTCTGTCTTCATGATCTGTGATGAAGAGTTGTCAAAAGGTCTTTCAAAAAATGGGTCTTTAAAGAAATCATTAAAAAAACTTCTGTTTGATAATAACATAGTTCATACCTCCTAAAAATCAATTTGTTATCTTTGTTCTACATGTAATATAGCACATGATTATTAGCACTGTCAATAGGTGAGTGCTAATTTTATAATTTCTTAATAATTTCCATCCCTACCTACTACAAAAGCCAGATATTAGTCCGCAAGATTCAGCCTTGCGGACGGATAGAGGCCCCTACAAATTAATCAACGCACCTCACTCCGTCCCTTATCGTAATGATATGGCCGCTGCGTTCTGCCGCTTCAGCGGAATGTGTGACCATGATGATAGTCTGGCCGGTATGTTTATTGATGGAATGCAGTAATTCCATGATTTCACCACCTGTTTTGCTGTCCAAATTCCCGGTGGGTTCGTCCGCAAACAATATCTCAGGATTTCCAATAAGAGCCCGCGCGATTGCTACACGCTGCTGCTGGCCCCCGGATAACTCTCTGGGTGTATGTTTTTTCCTTTCTGTCAGCCCGACAGTTTCAATGATTTCATCCAGCCGGCTTCTGTAATCTTTCATCTTTTTTCCATCTAACAGCAGAGGCAGCATGACGTTTTCCTCTACATTTAAGTTGGGGATGAGATTATAAAATTGGAATACAAATCCGATTTTACGACGGCGTATGATACTCATTTTATGGTCGTCAAATTTTGAAATGTCTGTCCCGTCCATATATACGGAGCCGCTGCTTGGCACATCAAGACCGCCCAGGATGTAGAGTAATGTGCTTTTTCCAGAGCCGGAAGGACCCATAATGGAGACGAAGTCCCCTTTCCTGACTTTTAGGGATATATTTTTTAGAATCCGTGTTGGTGTGTCGCCTATATAAAAGTCTTTGATTATATTTCTGCCTTCAATGGCGGTATCGTTGATCATTGTCCTCATCTGTCAGATCTCCTTTTATTCAAATTTGATTTCTTCTACTAATTTCATTTTACGGGTTTTTATAATAGGAACGACGGAACTTACTAAAGTTACGGCTATTCCCATAGCCCCGGCTGATAGAAATGTTACAATATCCAGCTCCGGCTGCATGGAAATCCTGGGGCCTGCCACTAGAAATATTGTTTTTATTTCCAGATAGGAGACCAGTATAGCAATTAAGGCCCCAATCATTCCGGTTGTGCAGCTCTCAATTACCATCATTTTTGTGTTTTGTTTGTTGCTTAATCCGACGGACTTATACATGGCAATGGTCCGTCGCCTTTGTATATAGTTGATCAGCAGATTATTAATGTTACCGACTGCTGCCAGCAGCAGTATGAAGTAAGTCATACTCTGCATGGGTCTCAGAAACGCACCGACGGTGGTATGAGCGTCAGAATTGAACTCCTCTACGGTTCTGCTCCAGTTTTGGGTATTGCCAAACAGGCTGCGGATCTGAACCATGACCGCATTTGGATCCGCGGCGGTATAAGCCAGAAAATGGAAGGCGGACGGGTGAAAATCGGAAATGGCATAGCGGGAAGGAATAATGGCCTCCACATCGGTTGCCCTTGATTTAAAACTTCCTGCGACGAGATAGGAATAGTCCCCGCCGCTGTCTGATAAGGTTAGATGATCTCCAACGGCATATCCGGTACGGGTTAAACAGTCCTCGCTTAATAGGATGGAGCGCTGCGTTTCAAAATCTTCGATGGCCTGCTCTTTCATTTTGTGTTTGGTGTAGTTGAGATTGAACATGGAGTTATACCAGTTTAAATGATCGGTGGCCTCCAAACGCGTAAATGTGATGTCCCCGCTTCTTATTTGATTATTGAAAACATAAAGAGGCAGCACCTTATCGATTCCATCTATCTCTTTTACTGTTTCTATAAAAACGTCATCCATTTCCCCGTCGGCAAATCCCTCCAGTTCGGCGCCGTTAAAGACATCGGTGATGTAAGTATTTACAAACCCTCCCACTACCGTAATGGCAATCACTGCGGATATGCTGATAAACAGCAGGGTGATGTTCTGTGTAAAATTCTTATTATTCCTCATATTTCTTGCGGCGAGCATACCCTCGTTTTTGAAGAGGACCGCGTATATTCTTTCCAGGATTCCTGAAAGCAGGTTCGTGACAAGCGGTATGACCAGAATCGCCGCTGCGATCAGCCCAAGCAGTGATAAACCTCCGGCAATATACAGCAATGTTCCGGAAAACAGATAGGGGAGTACGGCCGAAATGACAAACAGAACGGCACCGGTCCCCATAATAAAACGGCTGGAGGCTTTTTGTTCCACCACAACCCCTAAGACGACCGCTTTTACAGGAAGCCGCCCGGCCCTTCGGACAGGAATCCATGCGCTGAGCAATGTGACAATCACTGCCGCCGCAAGGGAAAGTAAGATTCCAGCCCAGGAAATCACGGGGGAGATTTCTATGCCCTGTGATAATGTGCCGCTCATTCCCCGCAGGATCATTCTTAAAACCAGAATTCCGAGAGGAATGCCTGCAAAGCCTCCCACACAGCCATAAAGAAGACTCTCTAAAAGTAAAATTCCGGTGACCATTTTTTGAGTTGCCCCAATACTGCGAAAGGTGCCGATGACGGGCAGACGGTCCAGCGTAATGACCTTATAACTGCTGTAAATAATGAAGATACTCATGGTTAGGGAGAAAAAGCTGATCAGAAAAAAGGGCATTGTCTTTTGCCGGGCGCCCGCGGCTATAGATGCCTCGTCAACGATCTGTGTAACGGTAAATGTACTGTCCGATAATTCACCAAAGAGCGAAGCCGCCAGTGATTCTGCGGAAATACCGTCTTCAGGCTCGATCAGAATTTCGCTGTAACCCGGGCAGTCGGTGATTTCCGCCAGGGTATCCAGAGGAAGAAGGGCGGTTGCGCCTCTGGTCTGACGCAGAAAAACGGTATCATACTTTGCAATTGCCGCAACCTCAAATTCGATAGGAGCGCCGTCTATCTGGAGTGCTATACGTTCCCCCTTTTCGATGCCATACTTTTGCGTAAACCGATCCGGTAAGATAACCTGATAGCCGGAGAAATTTTCGATTTCACCGCCGCCGCACAGCTGGGGTTTGTTTATCTGATTCAATAAAGAGAGATCGGAGCCGATCAGATCAATGGATTCATAATAGCCGTTTTCATGATATAAAGCGTCTCCCTTCAGGATTCCGGCTTTTGCCTTGATACCCGGCAGATCCGGTATGTCCTCTAACTGCAGAACATTTGTTTCGGACCTGGAAGTAACGGAGACGGACGCCGTACCGGACATTCCGCGGGCCATTTTTCTTTGTGCGTTTTCGTAGGATTCCCCGATCGAAAAGGAAACGAATAAAAGGACTGTCGAGAGAATAATTGATAAGAGCATGACGGCCGTTCTTACCTTTCTTTCCTTCACATTCGTTAGAATGTACTTAAAAATAATTTTCACATTTACACCTGCTTTCTATAGACTACTGTTTTACCAAGAACAAAGTGGGCAAGCCCGCCTCAATTCCCCATTCCTGTACTCATGAAGGGCTTGCACGCTTTGGCGCCGCCGCGATGCTGCTTTGCGGCTATATACCTTATCGCGGCGTGTACGTCCCCCGGAGGGTTTTTATGGTATAGGAAATTCCAGCGAAATTTCCTATATCATAAAAAGGCTGACAGCTATTATAAAACTATAATAGACTATCAACCTTAATCTGATTTTCACACAACCTTAATTAACCTTAATTTATTTCACTCCATTATGGGGAATTCTATTTTAAAAGATGTTCCGGCATGGAGTTCACTGTCTGCACAGATCCTGCCGCCCTGGGCTTCTACTATACTTTTGGCGATGGCAAGCCCCAGCCCCGTCCCCTCCGTTTTCTGCCCGGAGCTGGCGCCTCTGTAGTAGCGCTGAAATAGCATGGACAGTTCGGAAGGATTCATGCCGGGCCCGTTGTCGCTTACAACGATTATGAGCATCCTGTCCGCTGATGTGATCTCCAAACTAACTTCGGTATCCCTGTTTCCGTGGGTAAAAGAATTGAGGATGAGGTTCTGGAAAGCCCTTGCCATCAGCTTCTCATCAAATGAGAAATAGATAGGTTCTTGATCTGATTCAAAATGAATAACACGGTTTTCGTATGCGGGATTGTTCAATATATCAATGACCAGCTCTTTCATAAAACGCACGAAATCCTGTCTTGTGCTCTGAACCGGCAGCATTGCGCTTTCTAATTGATAAGTCAGCTTCAGATCCTCGATAAGCTGTTCGATGGAAGAGACATTTTTTAAAATGACCCCAGAGTACTTATGAAGCTGCGGGCCTGTAATGGAGCCGTTTTCAAATAGAATCTCCGCATAACCTTTAATTGGGGAGAGCGGTGTTTTTAAATCGTGTGTGATATTAGCAATCCATTCTTCACGCATCGATTCCGTCTGTTCTTTTAATCTGTCGGTGTCCCGGATATCCTGGTCAAGCTGATTCAGGCTTTCATATACGTCTCCGAATGAGCCTTTGATTATGAGAGGGTTATAATCACGCTTTGCTATAGAACGAACGCATTCAGAAATGTGGTTCATTTTATTTGTGATCCAGAATCCATATATAATGCCTCCGGCAAGGAGGATCATGATAAGTACTCCTGTGCCCAATGTAAAGATTGTTTTACCGGTAGTGAATCTGTCGCCATTCAGAAACATGGTGACTTTTGTTACATTCACAGGAAAATACAAGATGTAAGAAAACTCTTTGCCCTTATCATTCAGATTTCCGATAAACGCAGTGGTACCGAAAAACTCCCCTGTCCGGTAAAGCCGCAGCAGCTCCGCATCAGAATAGGAAGTCTTTGCATCCGCAGGCCTCTGATAACTGGCGATTTCCCCGCCCCTGTCATCTAAAACCTGAATACCCGCCTGATTTGCACGGAGCAGTTCGATTCCGGTCTGTTTTATCTGCGGTTTACCATCTATAAAAGTAATCTGTCTGCCAAAATCCTCTGTGAATGCCTTGGGATAATCGCTTCGCTGCACAGAACCATCGGGAAACTTTACGGTGATAACCGAGAAGAAAAACAGGGCAGAGAAAATAAGGGCGCCGAGAAGCGCCAGTAAAAAGATAAGGTATATATGAAAAGCAGTGCGGTAACCAGATTTTCTCATTTAATCCACCCTTTTCTTCAGCTTATAACCCAGCCCTTTTATTGTTACAAGCTGCCTGGGGCTGGATGGAATATCCTCGATTTTCTCCCTGATATGACGGATATGCACCATAATCGTATTATCACAGATACTGCTGTATTCCCCCCATACATGTTCGTAGAGGCGTTCTTTGCTTAAGATTTTATCTGCATTTTCCATCAGATAGGCAAGGAGCAGGAATTCACGGCCTGTAAGGCTTAACTCCTTTCCGGATTTTAGAATGCGGCAGCTTTCTCTGTCCAGGAAAAGGCTGCCCGCAGCAACCGTTTCCGTTTCAGGGGTATGGATGGAGGCCTGATATTGCTGGCGGCGGAGCTGTGCCTTGATCCGGAATACGACTTCCCTGGGGCTGAAAGGCTTGGTGATATAGTCATCCCCGCCGCTGGACAGCCCCAGGATCTTGTCGATATCATCGTTTTTGGAAGACAGAAATAGAATCGAGCAAAAAGAAAATCCGCGTATTTTCTTACATACCTCGATCCCGTCCAGGTCAGGAAGCATAATGTCCAGAACGATAACATCCGGATCAAAGGTTTTGCAGAGCTCTACGGCGTCTGCCCCAGTATATGCCCTTTCAATATTTTGAAAGCCATCCCGACGCAGCACTTCCTCAATCAGGTCAACAATATCCTTTTCATCATCTACTAACAATATTTTATGATTCATGGGCTTTTCCTTCTTAAAAATAATTTAAAAATTCTTCCGCGGCCCTGGTGAGCGGCATTTGTTCGTTATAAGCGATGACCAGTTCTCTTTCCGGCAGTTCCTCTTTGGTCTCCACAACAAAAATGCCTTTCTGCCCGCCCGTCATGCAGTAATCGGGGATAAAAGCAATGCCCAGTCCGATGCGGGCGAGGTCGATGAGCAGGTCGTTGCTGGTCAGCTCGATCTCCGGAACCAGATCCAGCTGGTGCTGCTGGAATAACCGATGGAGAAATTCACTCGTTGTGCTGTGCCTGTCCAGCATAAGGATCGGATACTGGGAAAGCTGTTTATAGGTTAGCTTCTTCTCTTTCAATTCATGGAATGATTCGTTCGCGATAAATACATCCCGGAATGTTTTGATTTTCTTAATAGAGGAGACGTTGCTCAGATAGTTGTTGGGGTAGTTGACAACAATCAGGTCAACCTGGCCGGATTCCAGCATTTCCACACATTTGATGGAGGTCTGGTTGTTTACTTTGATGTGTGCGCTGGGGAATGCTTTGTGAAATTTTTCAAGATATGGAACCAGGAAATAACGGCAGATCGTGTCACTGGCCCCTATGCGGATCTGGCCTCCCGTGGAAGCGGCATCCAGCAGCTGGGCCTCACCCCGCTGAATCAGATGCATGGCTGGTTCGATATGCCGAAGCAGAATCTCACCTTCCGGGGTCAGAAGGACCCGTTTGGTACTGCGGATAAACAGAGTCTGGTCCAGCTTGCGCTCCAGTGTTTTGATGGACTGGCTGACCGCTGACTGTGAAATAAAAAGCTGTTTTGACGCCTCCGAAAAGCTGAGGGTGGATGCAACATGAAAAAATACTTTGTACAGTTCATAATTGATATCCATTATTAGACCTCCTAATAAGTATTGCTTGTATTATAAGCCAAATTGAGATGAATTACAATCGGTATTATGATAAAATAAAAACGTTAAATAAAATAATATCTGTACTTATTGAATCATAATCTGACGAAGATGTCTTCGACAGGCTGGATATTCGAATTCAATAAGATATGGTACGACAGGAGATGGCAGGATGAAAAAAGTACATTGGGTATTGGGCGTTATACTATCGCTGGCTGTAATTTTGATCCTTCTGATCACGAGCTTTCAGGCAGCGATGTACGCGGATTTCAGTTTTTATGAAAGAGAGTATGAGAAATACGATGTGCTCCCGGATCTGGACATGAAGATGGAGGATGTGATGTATGTGACCCATGAGATGATGGATTATCTAAAGGGGGACCGGGAGAATCTGGAGGTGATCACTACAGTGGAGGGGAAGGAACAGGATTTCTTTAATGAACAGGATAAGCTGCATATGGCGGATGTGCAGGGACTTTTCATTGGAGGGCTGCGCCTCAGGACTTGGGCTGCTGCAGTATTGCTGATCTGTCTTGCCGTTTTGATTGCGACAAAGGCAAGGTGGAAGTATCTGATTCCCAGGGCGTTTCAGATCGCATTGGGGTTAACGGCGGCGGGAACGGCTCTTCTGGCGTATTTATTTTCCAGGGATTTTTCGGCTGCCTTCACAAAATTTCATGAGATTTTCTTTACAAACGACCTGTGGCTGTTTGATCCGGCCGAGGATTATATGATCAGAATGCTCCCGGAAGGCCTGTTTTCCGATATGGTTATTAGAATTGGTGTTCTCTTTATAGCTGGACTTGCAGTGTTGCTGATCATCAGCATGGTATGGAGAAAAAAGTCAAAGATTAACTGTACTAATTAATAAGTTTAATTATATTAATTGTACTAATGAGAAAAAACGTGATAGGATAGAAAAGAGCTGACAAAAGGACACGATACTACTGATGTTCTGGCGGGCAGATTTGCAGCAATGCTGCAGAACAAGTAAGATGAAATTAAAATGTGCGCAGTGAACTGCGGCAGAATAAAATGCAAAGGAGATCGTTTATGAGTAATGTAAGACGTGTTTATGTGGAGAAAAAAACGGAATTTGCTGTTTCAGCTAAGGAACTGCGGCATGAGATTAAACACTATCTGGGAATTCAGACGGTGACAGATGTACGCGTCCTGATCCGCTATGATGTGGAGAATCTTTCCGATACCACTTTTGAAAAAGCATGCAGTGGGATATTTGCAGAGCCTCCTGTTGATACACTTTATCAGGAAAGTTTTCCGATGAAAGAGGAGAGCCATGTATTTTCAGTAGAATATCTCCCGGGACAGTTTGATCAGAGGGCGGATTCAGCAGAACAGTGCGTGCAGTTTATTAAGGAAGATGAAAAGCCGATCATCCGCACTGCGACTACTTATGTAATAGAAGGAACCGTAACGGAAGAAGAATTTGGTGCGATTAAGAACCACTGCATCAACCCGGTGGATTCCAGGGAAACCGGGATGGAAAAACCGGAGACTCTGGTCACAGTATTTGAGGAACCGGAGGATGTTAAAGTATTTGACGGATTCCAGAATATGCCCCAGGAGGAGCTGAAGAAGCTCTATGATTCACTGGGACTGGCAATGACGTTTAAAGATTTCCTGCATATCCAGAAGTACTACAGCGGAGAAGAGCACAGAGACCCGACGATGACGGAGATCCGCGTGCTGGATACCTACTGGTCAGATCACTGCCGCCATACCACCTTCTCCACGGAATTAAAGGAGATTACCTTTGGCGAGGGCGATTATAAAGCACCCATCGTAAATACATACAAACAATATCTCAAAGACCACAGCGAGATCTTTGCCGGCAGAGAGGACAAGTTTGTCTGCCTGATGGACCTGGCCCTTATGGCGATGAGAAAGCTGAAAAAGGAAGGGAAACTCCAGGATCAGGAAGAGTCTGAGGAGATCAATGCCTGCAGTATTGTTGTGCCGATCAAGGTAGACGGCGCGGAAGAGGAGTGGCTGATTAATTTTAAAAATGAGACACACAACCACCCGACTGAGATCGAGCCTTTTGGCGGGGCTGCGACCTGTCTGGGCGGTGCGATCCGCGATCCGCTGTCAGGGAGGACCTATGTATACCAGGCGATGCGTGTGACCGGAGCAGCAGATCCTACCGTGTCTGTAAAGGATACCTTAAAAGGAAAGCTGCCGCAGAAGAAACTGGTACGGGGAGCCGCTGCGGGCTACAGTTCCTATGGAAACCAGATCGGCCTTGCAACCGGAGCGGTCAAGGAGATCTATCACCCGGACTATGTGGCAAAACGTATGGAGATCGGCGCAGTTCTCGGCGCTGCTCCCAGACGTGCAGTCATCAGAGAGACTTCAGATCCCGGAGATATCATCATTCTCCTTGGCGGACGCACAGGGCGCGACGGATGCGGCGGAGCGACCGGTTCTTCCAAGGTCCACACGGAAGAGTCTATCGAGACCTGCGGTGCAGAGGTGCAGAAGGGTAACCCGCCGACAGAGCGTAAGATCCAGCGTTTATTCAGAAGAGAAGAAGTCAGTGCCCTAATTAAAAAATGCAATGATTTTGGCGCGGGCGGTGTCTCAGTTGCCATCGGAGAGCTTGCGGACGGGCTCCGGGTAGATCTGGACAAGGTACCGAAGAAATATGCCGGTCTTGACGGGACTGAGATCGCGATCTCAGAGTCTCAGGAGAGAATGGCTGTTGTTGTCGATCCAAAAGATGTAAAACAATTTCTGGATTATGCAAAGGAAGAGAATCTGGAGGCCGTTGAAGTGGCAGTGGTTACGGAGGCCCCGAGACTGGTACTTTCATGGCGCGGAAAAGAGATCGTTAATATTTCCCGTGCATTCCTGGATACGAACGGCGCCCATCAGGAGACATCCGTCGAGGTGGAGATTCCGAATAAAAAAGATACAATTTTTATAAAGGAAGACGTGCAGGATGTTAGAGGAAAATGGCTTGATATGCTGAGCGATCTGAATGTATGCTCCCAGAAGGGGCTTGTGGAGATGTTCGACGGATCTATCGGCGCCGGCTCCGTATTTATGCCGCATGGCGGAAAGTACCAGATGACAGAGACACAGGCTATGGTTGCTAAGGTGCCGGTGCAAAATGGCAGCACAGACAGTGTTTCCATGATGAGCTATGGTTTTGACCCCTATCTTTCCAGCTGGAGTCCGTATCACGGTGCCGTTTACGCAGTCGTAGAATCCGTGGCTAAGATCGTGGCGGCCGGCGGTGATTACCGGAAGATCCGCTTTACGTTCCAGGAATATTTCCGCAGAATGACAGAAGACCCGAAAAGATGGAGCCAGCCTTTTGCGGCTCTGCTGGGGGCTTATGACGCACAGCTGGGATTCGGCCTGCCTTCCATAGGCGGCAAGGACAGTATGTCTGGAACATTCCAGGATATTGATGTGCCCCCGACTCTGGTTTCTTTTGCTGTCGATATGGCAACGGAGAAGGATATCATTACCCCGGAACTGAAAAAGGCGGGAAATAAGCTGGTATGGATGAGAATCGAGAAGGATGGATATGACCTCCCTGTATACGGCCGGCTGATGGATCAGTACGGAAAGTTCGAGAGCGATATACACAATGGCAGAATTGTATCCGCATATGCCCTGGACCGTCACGGTGTGATGGCTGCCGTCAGCAAAATGGCGTTTGGAAACGGGCTTGGGCTAAAGATAGAGCACAGCATGGATGCCGGAGAACTGTTTGCGCCGGCATTTGGAGATCTGGTTGCGGAAGTGCCTGCTGATCAGGTGGGACAACTGGCAATCAGTTATACCGTCATCGGTGAGGTGACAGACGACGGTACATTCAGCTATGGGAATGCAAAGATCACTCTGAGCGAGGCGAAGACGGCCTGGACAGAGACCCTGGAGAAGGTATTTGCCACAAGATCTTCTGCAGACTGCAAAGAAGTATTGGAAGACAAATTATATGATACAAAGGATATCCATATATGCAGCCATAAGATCGGGCAGCCAACCGTATTCATCCCGGTATTCCCGGGAACCAACTGTGAATACGACAGCAAGAAAGCCTTTGAGCGCGCAGGTGCGAAGGTAATAACGAAAGTATTTAAGAACCTGGATGCGGAAGACATCCGTCATTCAGTGGCAGAGTTCGAAAATGCCATCACACAGGCGCAGATGATCATGTTCCCGGGCGGTTTCAGCGCGGGTGACGAACCGGACGGTTCTGCCAAATTCTTCGCTACAGCCTTCCAGAATGCAAAGATCAAAGAGGCGGTAGAAAAACTGCTCAATGAGAGAGACGGACTTGCCCTTGGTGTGTGCAACGGCTTTCAGGCCCTGATCAAACTGGGGCTTGTGCCTTACGGAACCATTACAGGCCAGAAGGAGGATTCTCCGACACTGACCTATAACACCATCGGACGCCATATCTCAAAGATGGTATACACAAAAGTGGTGACAAATAAATCTCCATGGCTTCAGGAGGCGTCTCTTGGCGGCGTGTATACGAATCCGGCATCCCACGGGGAAGGGCGTTTTGTTGCCAGTGAAGAATGGCTGGATAAACTGTTTGCCAACGGTCAGGTTGCGACACAGTATTGTGACATTGACGGCGTGATCAGCATGGATGAAGAGTGGAATGTCAACGGCTCTTACCGCGCAATCGAAGGAATCACAAGCCCGGACGGCCGTGTCCTTGGCAAGATGGCGCATTCAGAGAGAAGAGACAACTCGGTTGCCATAAATATTTACGGAGAACAGGACATGAAAATCTTTGAATCCGGTGTGAAATATTTCAAATAGATCTAAATTATTCTAAATAAAAGGGGCCGTATCCGCGATATGAAATATTAAAAAATGGGATACGGCCCGTGTTTATAAGGGGTACCATGTGCAGCGCCGGACGAAGTTTCTGATTTGTTAAAAAAATTTGAAAAAATAGGAAAAAAGGTGTTGACATTTGATGAAAAATAATAGTATAATAGCAAAGCGGGTTGCGGGTGAGACAAACACTTAAACGCAGACCGGGAGAATATGGGATCTTAGCTCAGCTGGGAGAGCATCTGCCTTACAAGCAGAGGGTCATAGGTTCGAGCCCTATAGGTCCCATAACTTTCAAATATTTCATATGGCGGAATAGCTCAGTTGGCTAGAGCACACGGTTCATACCCGTGGTGTCGCTGGTTCAAATCCAGTTTCCGCTACTGAGAAGCTTCGGAAATTTCCGGAGCTTTTTTGTGTCTGATTATGGCAATACTTATCTAAGTATGTTAGAATCAGAGAATGAAAAATGAAACGGAGGACAAACAAATGAATGAAAAATCCTGGCTCGTGTTGAGAATTGTAGCCGGCCTGTATGTGATCTATCTGGGGTACCAGATCGTAAGCGGGATGCTGACTGAAAGACCCGAAAACATGGTGTTTATGATGACCGCAGGTATCTTGTTTATTGTGATAGGGGCGGTGATCGTGATTATATCCGCAAAAAGCGTAATCGCAATGAGAAACAAATTGCAGAATGAGGAAGAGACATCTTCAGAGGAAGACAATTCTGCAGATACAATAGAAGCAGATCCTGAGAAGGAGACTTCTTCAGAAGAGGAAGATACCGAGGAGGAGTCTGAAGAGGAAATGCCTTACGAGGAGAAAGATGCAGATTCCGGGGAGACGGATTTTTCAGATGACAGAAAAGCGAATCCAAATGATGACAGTGAGAAGAATAACAGAACGAAAACTGCAGAAGCTATGAAGGACGATGCAGCCCAGGACACAGTTACACCTGCAGATACACTGATAGATCTAAACGGGGATACCACGGAAGAATCAATGGAAGAGACTGACGACGAAGAAAAATAGAATATGAATAAGGAGAGACAGAACATGCGTGTAGGTATGGGATATGATGTACACAGGCTGGTCGAAGACAGAAAGCTGATTCTCGGAGGAGTAGAGATACCATATGAGAAGGGACTTCAGGGGCATTCGGACGCAGATGTGGTTGTACATGCCATTATGGATGCGCTTCTCGGAGCTGCGGCACTGGGGGATATCGGAAAGCATTTTCCGGATACAGATCCGCAGTACAAAGGCATTTCCAGCATCAGGCTGCTGGAGCATGTAGCAGCACTTCTGGATGAAAAGCAGTTTATGATTGAGAACATTGATGCAACCATTGTTGCGCAGCAGCCCAAGATGCGCCCATATATAGATGAGATGATAAAGAATGTAGCGGATGCACTGAATCTTATGCCTGACCAGGTCAATATCAAGGCAACAACGGAAGAGGGGCTTGGATTTACAGGGCGCGGAGAGGGGATTTCCTCTCAGGCGGTGTGTGCTCTGGAAAAGATTATGAACTACAGCAGCTACGATGTGACCCCCAATCCAAATGGATGCGAGGGCTGCAAGGGCTGTCCCAGGAAGTAAGAAAAGAGGGAATATAAAATGCAGCTTCGAAAGCTTGACAGCAGTGAACACAGCAGGACAAGAGCGCTGTGGGAGAAGGTATTTCCGGAAGACAGCAAAGCATTTCTGGACTACTATTACTTTATTAAGACCAGGGACAATCAGATCTATGTAATAGAGGAGGATGGGGCCGTCCGTTCCATGCTCCAGCTCAATCCCTACATGATGAGGATCGGCGGTACACAGCAGTTATGCAATTATATCATTGCCGTGGCAACGGAGGAGGCGTACAGAAAGAGGGGCTATATGGGCCGTCTGCTCAAAGCCTCTATGATGGACATGTATGAACAGAAGCAGCCATTTACGTTCCTCATGCCCGCAGCGGAGGCCATATACAGGCCTTATGATTTCCGGTTTGTCTACGCGCAGATCCAGGAGGAATCCTGCGGAGAGCCAGGTTCCATGAAGGTCACCATGTCGGACGCCGTTTTATCAGACGCCGGCGCGATGGCCGTATTTTTTAACACCCATTTTGCTGCAGAATATCAGGTCTGCGCCGTGCGGGACGACCAGTATTACCAGACGATGATATTCGAGCAGCAGAGTGAAAACGGCGGTGTAAAACTATTAAAGCATGACGACGATATAGTTGGGATGTTCGCGTTTGCCAGAGAAGAGGATACGCTCGAGATCCGTGAGCCTCTGTACCTGCCCGGATTCGAAGCTGAATTCCAGAAAGCCGTATACCAGATGCGGGCAGAACATAGCGCTCCTGCAAAGATATACGCAGACAGAGGACATGTCCGGAGCAGGAAAGTCCCCCTCATTATGGTACGTATTCTTCACCTGGAGACACTTCTGTCATCTATGAAGGCAAAAGCAGGCGAAGCAATAAACTGCTCTTTTGCAGTACTTGATTCCATCATCACAAAAAACAGCAGAGTCTGGAGGCTGAAGAGCAGCGGAGAGAATCCGGATATGCAGGTTTCTGAAACAGAGGACTCAGAGGGAGTACTCACAATAGACGCCCTGACTGCATTGCTGTTCGGGTACCAGACAATAGATGAAATCGGCCGGGAAGAAGGCGTAATACTTACACCACGGCTGAAACAGGAACTGGGAAAATTAGAGCCATTATGCCCCCTCTGCCTTAACGAAATCGTGTGAGCTTGGGGTGCTAGGTTGGGGGGATTGGCGGCGGGGCGCTAAGTAAAAGGTGAGTCCGGTTCGCCAGTCACTGAATCTTCCCAACCGTCAGGATGCACCAGCCTGTCCGGGGCGGGGCGTGTGTGCGGGGGCGGGGAACTTTCCGTGTGCTTACTGGACGCATAGAGTGCGCATTACAAACACTTAATAAAAACCATGCCGGATGGAAAGGAAAAAATCGGCTTACCAAAGCCGATTTTTAGGAGGCCTGAGCCGCGCAATTCATCAGAATTGCGGGGTGAATGCCTCCGGTTCCTTTCCATCCGGCATGGTTTTTATTTAGTGTTTGTTTGCAAACGGACAGCGCCCAGTAAGCACACGGAAAGTTCCCCGTCCCCGCACACACGCCCCGCCCCGGACAGGCGTCCCCCCTCGCGTCCCAAAATTCAGTTGACAAATCCCCCTTTTTTGCATAAGATATATCTATATTGATTTTGTGAAAGGCTATGAACGGAAAGAGTAGCTGATTCTGAGATTGCAGAGAGGGACCATCACCGGCTGTAAGTGGTCCTAAAGGAGGAGTCTGTGAAGTGCGTCCGGGAGCTGATTCTGTAAACGCGGCGGGTGGCTGTGAGTAGCGGAATACGTTTGGCATACGTTACATGCAGTGAGTGAAAGAAGTAATTCTTTTAATAGAGTGGAACCGCGGATATGACTTCGTCTCTAACAGGAGACGGGGTCTTTTTTGTTATAAAGGCTGTTCCTTTGAAATGTCCTGCGGACAGAGTGGATTGAGGGGGTGCCCGGAATGGCCTTAAACTAGAATTTTACAGATAGCTTCCGCTGTAAAGCGCGGATTAAAATGAATACGAAGCTGGTAAACATTGTATGCGATTGGTATGGAGGATCATGAAATGGGAATTATATCTTATATTAAGAATGAGATTCAGGTCATCCGGGAGCGGGATCCTGCAATTAAATCTAATATGGAGGTCTTGCTTTACCCGAGTTTTAAAGTTATACTTAGGTACAGAGTTGCACATAAGCTGTATCTGAAGAAGCATTATTTCCTGGCCAGATGGATGTCACAGAAGGCTGCGAGAAAGACTGGGATTGAGATACATCCCGGCGCCACCATTGGGAAAGGGCTGTTTATTGACCATGGAAGCGGCGTGATTATCGGGGAGACGACGATCATCGGCGACAATGTAACACTTTATCAGGGCGTGACCCTGGGGGGGACGGGAAAAGAGCAGGGAAAGCGGCATCCTACGCTGAAGGATAATGTCATGGTCAGCGCAGGGGCTAAGATACTCGGGTCTTTTACGATCGGGGAAAATTCTAAGATTGGGGCAGGTTCGGTTGTGCTGGAGGAGGTGCCTCCGAACTGTACTGTAGTGGGCGTGCCGGGACGTATCGTGAGGATGGGAGATCAGAAGGTACCAAGGACGGATATGGACCAGATACATCTGCCTGACCCGGTTCTGAATGATATCAGGGAGCTTCAGAATGATAACATACGCCTGTATAAGCAGCTGAAAGAGATGGAGAAGCATATGCGCTGTATGCTGCCGGACAGCGATGAATTTGCGGAAAATACGGAGCCGGCAGAAGCACAGTGCAGCGGATGCAGAGAAAATGAAAAGAAAGAGGAGAAATCAGATGAAACTATATAATACACTTTCTAAAAGAAAAGAAGAATTCGTACCTATAGAGGAAGGCAAAGTCAGAATGTATGTCTGCGGGCCTACGGTTTATAACTTTATCCATATAGGGAATGCAAGGCCGATGATCGTTTTTGACACGGTCAGAAGGTATTTTGAATATAAAGGATACGATGTGAATTTTATTTCCAACTTTACAGATGTAGATGACAAGATCATCAAAAAAGCAATCGAAGAAGGCGTTACTGCGGATGAGATTTCCAAACGCTACATTGCAGAATGTAAGAAAGATATGGAAGGCATGAACGTGAAACCCGCCACAAAGCATCCTCTGGCAACAGAAGAAATCTGTGGTATGGTGGATATGATCGGAGCACTGATCGAGAAGGGATTTGCATACGAGAAAAACGGAACGGTATATTATCGCACGAGAAAGTTCAAAGATTACGGAAAACTTTCCCATAAGAATCTGGATGACCTTCAATCCGGCGGCCGTTCACTCCTCGTAACGGGGGAGGACGAAAAAGAAGATTCTCTGGACTTTGTATTATGGAAGCCCAAAAAAGAAGGCGAACCGGCATGGGAGTCTCCATGGAGCGAAGGACGTCCGGGCTGGCACATCGAGTGCTCTGAGATGTCTAAAAAATATCTGGGGGAGCAGATCGATATTCATGCAGGCGGGGAAGATCTGATATTCCCGCATCATGAGAATGAGATTGCCCAGAGTGAGGCTGCGAACGGCAAAGAATTTGCCCGTTACTGGATGCACAACGCATTCCTGAACATTGACAACAGGAAAATGTCAAAATCATTGGGAAACTTCTTTACCGTAAGGGAGATCAGCGAAAAATATGACCTGCAGGTTCTGCGATTTTTCATGCTCAGCGCGCATTACAGAAGTCCGCTGAATTTCAGCGCAGAGCTTATGGACGCTGCCGGAACGGGACTGGAGAGAATCATAACCGCGGCTGACAATCTAAAATTCCTGAAGGGCAATGCGAAAGTGCAGGATATGACAGACGCGGAGAAGGAAGCATTTGCAAAAACACAGGAATATGTTGACAGCTTTGAGCGGGCGATGGACGATGATTTCAATACGGCAGACGCAATTTCCTCTGTATTCGAGCTCGTTAAATATATCAATACAAATACAGATGGTGAAAGCTCAGCGGAATATCTGCAGAATCTGCTGGATCTGCTTGTTAAGCTGACAGATGTTCTGGGAATCATCGTGGAGAAGGACGAAGAGATGCTGGCAGAAGACATCGAAGCATTGATTGAAGAACGCCAGGCTGCGAGAAAGGCGAAAAATTTTGCCAGAGCAGACGAGATCAGGGACGAACTGCTCTCCAGAGGAATCGTTCTGGAGGATACCCGAGAAGGAGTAAAATGGAAGAAAGCATAAGTTTAGATTTTCATGATTATATAACGGAAGTATTAAATCTTCAAGAGGTGGATGCTGACAGCTATTCACCTCTTGTTCTGGCGTTTATCGGTGATTGCGTCTATGATCTGGTTATCAAGTCTATGATTATCAGCCGGGGAAATAAACAGGTGCATAAACTGCATGAAGAGACAAGCAGATTTGTACAGGCTTCCACCCAGTCGCTGATGATGCGCACAATGCAGCAGCACCTGACAGAAGAAGAGCATGCCATCTACAGAAGGGGCAGAAATGCCAAATCCGTATCACCGGCAAAGAATCAGTCCATCACGGATTACAGGAGGGCAACGGGATTTGAGGCGCTGCTCGGGTACCTGTATCTGAAAAAGGATTATGAAAGGCTCATGGCTCTGGTAAAAGCAGGACTGGACAGCCTGAGTGATATGTAAGCGAAACAGTAAAGTCAAAGACCAGGGGAACATCCGTGATTTCTTTGGATATAAATGGAGAATATAATGCAGGAAAATAATAGAAATGAAAGAGAACAAAACGACAATACGCTGATAATTGAAGGCCGCAATGCAGTGCTGGAGGCTTTCCGGTCAGGCAGGCCGATTGATAAAGTATTCATACTGGATGGGTGCCAGGACGGTCCGGTACGGACAATAGTCAGGGAGGCGAAAAAGCACGATACCATATTAAATTTTGTGGGAAAGGAAAGACTGTCGCAGCTTTCGGAAACAGGCAAGCATCAGGGGGTAATCGCCTGTGCTGCTGCATACGAGTATGCCGATATCGAAGATATGTTTAAACTTGCAGAAAAAAGGGGTGAGGACCCGTTTTTTATTCTGCTGGATAATATAGAAGACCCGCATAACCTGGGAGCAATCATCCGTACAGCGAATCTGGCGGGGGCCCATGGTGTTATCATACCAAAACGCAGGGCAGTGGGCCTGACAGCTGTAGTGGCAAAGACTTCCGCGGGCGCGCTGAATTATACGCCGGTGGCGAAGGTAACAAATCTGGCGAAGACAATGGAAGAATTAAAGGAACGGGGTATGTGGTTCGTCTGTGCGGATATGGGCGGTGAATCCATGTACAAACTGAATCTGACCGGCTCTATCGGACTTTTGATCGGGAGCGAAGGGGAAGGCGTGGGACGTCTTGTAAAAGAAAAGTGTGATTTTATTGCCGCCATTCCTATGAAAGGCGAGATCGACTCCCTGAATGCATCCGTAGCGGCGGGAGTGCTGGCCTACGAGATTGTCCGGCAGAGAATGCGCTAAAAGGACGTGGTTTTCAATAGAGCAGAGGATTACCGTTGGAAAGGAAAAGGCCGATGGAGAAATATGATACAATTGCAGATGAACAGTTGATATTGGAGTTTCGAAAAGGTAATTCGGAAATTATGGATTATCTGATGGTAAAGTATAAATCCATGGTTCGTAAAAAAGCGAGAGCGATGTATCTCATAGGCGGTGAGAATGAAGATCTGATACAGGAAGGCATGATAGGGCTGATTAAGGCAGTTCGGGACTTCAGTCCTTCTCAGGGCGCCTCCTTTGCCAGCTTTGCAGAACTGTGTGTGTCCCGGCAGATGTATACGGCAATAGAGGCATCCAAGAGAAAAAAGCATATGCCGCTTAATTCTTATATTTCCCTGTATGAGGCCGGGGAAGGCACGGATGAGGAAAAAAAGATACCTCTGATTGATACGATAGAACCTGTCGTGGAAAATAATCCGGAGACTTTGTATTTTGGCAGAGAGATGACAGAGGTCTTTGTGGAGGAACTGAAAGGAAATCTCAGTGCCCTGGAAAACCATGTGTTGTATCTGCATCTGATGGGAACGGATTATAAAACCATAGCCGAACTGCTGGGAAAAAGTCCTAAAGCCATAGACAATGCGCTCCAGCGGATTCGGGGAAAGGCTGAGAAACTGCTGGCAAGATAGCGGTTTTTGTGCCTTATATAAGGTATGAGATAGAGGAAAGAATCTGGTAATGACGGAAAGGTCTTGCCAGATTTTTTGATGTTAGAGCCAGATGCCCCGAAACCATCACTTCATCGGCTCCGATGCCGTGCAGCAGGGTGCACGGCACGGTCTGAACGGTAACCAAGCAACTCACTATTTTGAGTAAACAGTATAAAACAGTTGACAACAGTATAATACTGTTATATACTGTTTGTAGACAAAGGAGGGAGAAAATGAAGCTGATAATTAACAATTCTTCCATGCAGCCAATCTACGAGCAGATCGTAGCACAGGTCAGAAATAAGATTATGCAGGGGGAACTTGAAGAAGATACAGCGCTTCCGTCTGTCAGAACATTGGCGAAGGATCTGAGAGTCAGTGCACTGACCGTAAAAAAGGCCTATGATGCACTGGAACAGGAAGGGTTTGTCGTAACCGTCCATGGAAAGGGAAGCTTTGTAGCCTGTGCGAATCAGGAACTGATGCTGGAGGAGAAGAAGAAAGAAGTGGAAGCCGACCTGGAAAAAGCGATCAGGAAGGGGAGAAGCTGTGGAATGAGCAATGAAGAGATTACAGAGTTATTTCAGATTATCTTGGAGGATTAGCTATGGTATTAAAATTACAAAACGTTGAAAAACATTATGAAAAGTTTGATCTGCAGTGTTCTCTGGAGGTACACAAGGGATGTGTTACAGGGCTGATCGGTCAGAATGGGGCAGGAAAGAGTACCACATTTAAGGCGGTGTTAGGATTAATCGCTATCGACGGCGGGAAGATCGAACTTTTCGGAAAAGACATCAAGAAGATTGGAACGGAAGAAAGGGAAAAACTGGGTGTTGTACTTTCTGACTCGGGTTTCAGCGGTTACCTTTGTATAAAGGACATCATTCCGGTGATGGCCAGTATGTACCCGGGGTTTGATAAAGTGGAATTTGAAAAAAGGTGCAGAACATTCGAGATTCCATTTGATAAAAAAATCAAAGATTTTTCTACCGGTATGAAAGCAAAGCTGAAAGTTTTGGTTGCGATGTCGCATAAAGCCAGCCTGCTGATCATGGATGAGCCGACGGTCGGACTGGATGTGATGGCCAGAAATGAGCTGTTGGATATGATGCGGGAGTATATGGAAGACGGAGAGGGCTCCATTCTGATCAGTTCCCATATATCAAGCGATCTGGAAGGACTTTGCGATGACATTTATATGATTCATAACGGCAGGATTATTATGCACGAAGAGACCGACAGGCTCCTGAGTGACTATGGAGTAATCAAGGTGACTGAAGCACAGTATGAGAAGCTGGATAAGCGTTTTATCATAAAAAGGAAGAGAGAAGGGTACGGCTACAGCTGCCTGACAAATGAAAAACAGTTTTACCTGGATAATTATCCGGATGCCACAATTGAACGCGGTAATATTGATGAAACAATAGCAATGATGATACGAGGTGAAGGAAAATGAAAGGGCTAATAATTAAAGATCTCTGTTTACTAAAAAATCAGCTGAATTTCTTTTATATTATATGTATTGTTGGTATCATGATGGCATTTACAAATATGAATCTGCTATTTATCATGAATTATATTACAATCATTTTCACAATGTTTATACTGACCACCATAAGTTATGATGAACTTGACAATGGAAGAGCGTTTTTATTTACGCTTCCCATTACCAAAAAAGGGTATGTCATCGAGAAATATGTGCTGGGGATTTTGATCGCTGCTGCGGCATGGGTGGTTTCAGGGGGAATCGTATTAGTATTTACCGTACTCCGGCATCCTGGGACAGATATTACGGAAAGCTTGATAAGCATGATGTTTTATCTGATCATTGCAATTGTATTTCTGGATTTCACACTGCCTGTCCAGTTAAAATTCGGAGTTGATAAAAGCAGGATAGCAATTATCGGAGTGGTGGGAGCTGTATTTTTGGTGGTATTTGCCGTGGTGAAGCTTTTGGGGATGATGGGGATAGACCTGGTTCTTATAATTAACAGCCTCCCATCTGCAAGCCTTGCAGGGGCGGCGCTGTTTGCAGGCGTTGGGTGTATCCTGTTGACTGCGGTTTCCTATTTCGCGTCCTTAAAGATTATAGAGAAAAAGCAGTATTGACAAAGGTGGATGGCGGCTATTCCTTACTTTTGCTGGGTACATCCAATCGGTAGTTACTATGCATGGCATGGATCATAGGCCATGCATAGTGATTTGACTTTTGATAAATTTTCAAATATATGTTGACAATCAGACTAGGTTTAGTGTATATTAATATCGTTGCGTAAGTAACGCGCACAGGCTGTCGTGGCTCAGTCGGTAGAGCGTCGCCTTGGTAAGGCGGAGGTCGGCGGTTCGATTCCGCTCGACAGCTTTTCATTCTTTTCAACAGACTCCCTATCGGGAGTATTTTTTTTTGCAGTAATTCCCGTACCACCAAACGAATCAATACGCTGCTCCCATCCCCCGTAAGTATAAGAAATAGTTTACAAGAAAAAACAGGGGACTCAGTACGTCATATTCCCCTGAAAGATATCATCTGTTTTGAGACGTCCTCCCGGACTCACCGGATTGTACTCTATACAGAAACGGAACGCCTGGATTTTATTAATTCCTCTGGGCATGTACCTGCTTGCAACGGCGCTTGCCAGTATTACAAGCTGCATTCTGGGCATGCTGCTCGGCATTCATCCCTTCTCTGGGAAAGATCTCAAAGTTCCTTTACACAGGAGTCGTCTCTGAGATGGTGTACTCCTATGCAGCCGGAACCGCATTTACCATGAAGGCCCTCCACATGATCGTTCTGGTTGGGGAAATTTTGCTCGCTTTTGTACTGTTCCTCGTTTGCTATAAAAAGAACGGGTATGAGAAAGAATAAGATTCGCGAACCGGGAACATCCTTGATGTATCAGCAAATATTAAGCGGCAGGAGTATGCTACAGATCCTCTGAATCCAAAATAATAGTAAAGGGACCGTCGTTGACGAGGCTGACTTTCATCTCTGCCCCAAAACTTCCGGTCTGCACATTGGGTACGGATGCCCTGCATTTTTCTATGATATATTCATAGAGGGCATTCGCCCTGTCAGGCTGGCCCGCTTCTATGAAGCTGGGGCGGTTTCCTTTTTTACAGTTTGCGTACAGCGTGAACTGTGAAATCAACAGAAGGCTGCCTTCCACGTCGGCCAGCGAGAGGTTCGTCTTACCACTCTCATCCTCAAATATTCTAAGTCCCGTCATCTTGCGAACCAGCTTGTCCGCGGTCGTCTCGGTATCTCTGTCGGATACTCCAATCAGTACAAGATATCCCTTTTCAATAGAACCAATTACATTGCCATCCACTGCTACTGATGCCTCAGATACTCTCTGTATCACAAATTTCATTTTTTTATTCCTCCGTTTTTACAAATCATCCAGTATTTATTCTATACTGAAGGCCGGATAAAGTCCAGACGGTATTGAAAAAACCTACGTGTATTTTACCGCGTATTTTACAGCGGCACATGAGACCCGTTTTCTAACCACTTGCCTTCCCTTTTTTACCACATGCGATATTTATATTTACAGGCCGGCTTATTTATGGTTAGATAAATGCGTGGAGAGGGAAATGAGATGAAAATACGAATTGAAATTGATGAGAACTTAACAGAGGAAGAGGTCATTATCAGAAGCAGCAGCCTGAATGACCAGGTACAGAAAGTGCAGAAGGCGCTGAGCGAAATCTCCAGGCAGGAGCAGCGGATCGTATTCTACAAAGAAGAAACAGAGTACTATCTGATGCTTACCGATATCCTTTTCTTCGAGACTGACGGAAAGGCAATCCATGCACATACGGCGGATGACATTTATAAAATCCGGCACCGTTTGTATGAACTGGAGGAAATTCTGCCGGGATATTTCATGAGAGTATCCAAGTCTACGATATTGAACACGAAAAGCATCTATGCAATCAACCGTTCCGTATCCACTTCCTGTGTGGTCCAGTTTAAGGAAACACACAAACAGGTATATGTATCCAGATATTATTACAAGCCGCTTCGCAACCGGCTGGAAGAAAAGAGGTAAAGACATGAAAAAAGAGCGATTATTCTGGGGAATATTTTTTATCATTGGGGCGGTGCTTCTGGTCATCAGCAGGCTGGGGATCCTGAATACGGGGATCAGTATCTGGATGCTGCTTCTGTCTGTGATCTTTGCAGCGACACTGATTAAGAGCGCGATCCACAGAAGCATACCGGGAGTATTGTTTTCACTGGCGTTTCTCTGCATTATCTATGCAGAACCACTGGGAATTACGGCGCTGACCCCATGGACGGTTCTGGGCGCGGCTCTTCTCGGAAGTATCGGTGCGGCATTTTTGTACCGCCCGGAGCGGAGCTGGCATCAGCACAGTACCTACTTTGACGACAGCTTCAGTGAGGTGGAGACGATAGACGGGGATGCGATGAGGATGGAAAGCTCCTTTGGCTCCAGTATTAAGTATATTAACTCCGAAGACTTCAGGGGAGCCGGTATCCATTGTTCCTTCGGCGCCATGAAGGTGTACTTTGACCATGCAGAAGTCCCCCAGGGGCAGGCAGCTGTTAAGCTGGATGTTTCCTTTGGTGGAGTGGAACTCTATATTCCACGCAGCTGGCAGGTAGTAAATCACTTGAGCGCAGCATTCGGTGGAGTTGACGAGAAGGGAAGATGCCAGCCGGACGGTACTGTTTCCCTGGTTCTCAATGGGAAAGTGAGCTTTGCCGGAGTTACAATTATTTATATTTAGTAAAGGCACATGAGAGGAAGTCAGCGAAAGCTTATCCGAATTGGAGAAGCTTTCGCTGGCTTTCTCCTTTTCATGCTGAGGGATGGGATTCCCAAAGAAGACCGAATCAGGAGGGGGGAACGAACAGGCCGGCTGCAGGAGGGTAATAAGTGAAGATGAGAAAGCATACGCCTGTTATCAGGACACATATGAAATAGAAAAAGGCAGGGCCCGACAGTCCGCGGCACTTCGTCCCTGGTTTTGTTTTGAATATTTTATCAAAAAGGGTATGTTCTATATGTCCGGGCAATAGAAGGGAGTGGCAGCGCACATAAAATGCGGTTAAGACGCTGAAGAGAAAGGTCAGTATATCCAGTGTCAGCGTATGGAAGCCCAAAATCCCTGTGTAAGTATAAAAGGCGACAGGAATCAGCCATGTTCCTGCCAGTATGCCGGCCAGATCCGCCCGGATCAGCCGTTGATAGTGTCCCGCCAGGAAGAAGTATTCCGCGGCACAGTATAACAGCATTGGGAAATAAAGCAGCTTCATATGTTCCCAGGTGGATTCATTTACAGGGGCAAAGAGCCCTACAATGAAGTGATTCCCTGTCCAGCCGTAGACGAAATGAAGCAGCGTTCCTGCTGCAGAGACAAAGATGGCTCCGATGATTGTACTTATATAAAGCCGCTTATTTCTTTTGTTAAAAGGTTTCATTAAGGCACCCTCCAAAAGGATATTTTTTCTAATAGTATGTACGGAATAACTGGATATATACGTGGTTTTTCCCGGACGCCACATTTTGTCGATTTTTGTTATAATATGTCGGAAAGTAGAGTGATTTCCATGAGATTATGCTATAATACAAAAAGATTCAGGGGTGATTTTTCGGTGCAGGCTTGAATGAGGGGGGTAATACCATGAAGAGCCTGGACAGAGAAGATCTTGTTCCGTTAAGAAAATGCCTTGATGAACTGTTGGATTTTATTCGTGAACTTCAGATGGAAGAGATTCCATATTTTTACAGGTGTCTTGAAAATATGAAATACAATCTGGAGATCTGTTTTCTTGTACAGTATGAGGGATGGGAACAGATGGAACAGATTTTAATACGGGACTGGAGCGCTGCAAATCATGTGCTGATTGGTATTCCAGGATTCGATTTTGCTGCAAAGAGTGCGGCGGAAAAGGCAGAATTAGACTGCCGGTTTATAGAACTGCTTGCCAATATTGAAACTTTTTTGGCATAGTTAAGCAAGAGTTCCCTGACTTCCAGGGGGAGGGTTCCTGTGTGCCATGGTATGCAAGAGCCGTCCGGATCATATTATGCCGGTCTTCTGTAGGTCTGTGAGAACCAAGATCGAGGAGCAGAGAGAAAAGACAGGAGACTGGCAGAAACCAATGATGTCATAGGCTATAGTCTGCGGCAGGTGTGGAAACACCCACTTCAGAAGCTGAGGATTTAATTGGGGGATGTTACGGAAGCAGCAGTTTTTGTTTATATTCGGTAGGTGTCATGCCGGTATAATTTCGGAAGAGGGAGGAAAAAGTGTTAGGCTTTTGAAAACCGCACAGCAGGGCGATTTCCTTGATGGAGTAATTGGGATTCTCCAGCAGCAGCTGCGATTTGGCGATGCGCAGTTTTAAAAGATAATTGTAAGGCGTTTCCCCGACTGCTTTCTTGAATGCAGTTATAAAATAAGTGCGGGAAAGGCCGCACATGGCCGCCAGTGTTTCTACCTGCAGGTCATCCGCATAGTGCTGGTTCATATAAGAGACTATCTGATAGATTCCCTTTTGATACTGCGGGGGAGCTTTCAGGCGGTCTCTTTTTTTACTAAATTCGCAATCTGTGAACACAGAAGCAATAAGGGCCGAGAGATGAATCAGCTTGGAGAAATCTCGGTCATTTTGTTTGGAAAATTCCTCTTTAAAATAACGTATATAGGTTCCGGCTTCTTTCGTAAGTTCAAAGCTCATATCAAACTCTTTTCCATAGCAGCCTTTTTCCTGCAGGATCTGTTCAAAAAAGTCCTTTTCAATTACAATATTATTATGGGCAATGCTGGAATTGCGGTACCTGTATGCGTGCATCCGGCCGCTCTGCACGGGATATACACAGCCAGCCTCCCCGATATACACAGCGTCTTCATATATGATGAGTGGAAGAGGGCTGTATGGAATCATGAATTCGTAAGCATGATGTGAATGGCAGAACGGACTGGAAAGATACTCAGTCGATTCCCCTGCGGAAGCAATCGATAGGACATCGCAGTAATAATGCTGACAGTTTCTGTTCAGAAAATTTCTATCTCCATAATGTGCACTGAACAGGCTTTCTAATTTATCGTTCATAACGGCATCCCCCTTTTTTATAGAATAACATGAATACGAACTGGCAAACATTGGAAGATAATCGAAATGTTAATGTTGTTTCGTAATATTACGATAAATTTCAGAAATTATTTGTTTCTTATTTATAAATTTTTAGCGGCAGTCTGAAACTATTTGCTGTCCCGGTACGTCTAATAAGTGAAAGACAATCATGCCGGCATTGATGAGGGGAAGGAGGTCTTCTGTTGAAATACCTTATTAAAAGAGCACAGAAGCACGACGATCAAGCTTTTGTGGAACTGATCGAACTGGTAAAGCAGGATATGTACAAGACTGCAAGAAGCTACCTGCATAAACAGGAAGACATTGCAGATGCCATACAGGAAACGATTATTACATGCTATGAGAATATCGGCAGGCTGAAAGAGCCCAAGTATTTTAAAACATGGCTGATACGTATTCTGATCAACAAATGTAACGACATTTTGAGAGCCGGAAAACGGGAATATCTCTCAAATACTGTTCCGGAACAGGAGGGTACATGTATGGCGCTTCAGAATTATGAATTTGAAGAACTGATGAAACAGATGGATGACAAGTATCGGATCGTTTTGCTTTTGTATTATTCGGAAGGTTTCAAGATCAGAGAAATTGCACAGATACTGGAACTGGAAGAGAGTACGGTCAAGACAAGGCTGGTCCGGGGGCGCAGGCAGTTTGAAAAAGTATATGGGCTGGAAGTGGCAGTTCAAAGGAGGTAGCAGAGTTGAAGAACGAATATTCAAAAAAGGAAATAGAACGAATTTTACGGCAGGATGTTGAAATCCCGGAGAATATAGAGGCACGGATTCAAGATACCTATGAGCAGCTCGGAATTGGAAAAAAGGTTACGATGAAGTATACGAAGAAGCGCCGTACCTGGGTAGCGGTAGCTGCAGTTGCGGTGATGGCAGCGGGGATGTCAGTTGTCACCCTGGCGGCTAATAAATTTCTTTCTGCAAACCTTGTGGAAAAGGAAGACACTGTGAACTATAGTTTTCATGTGGACCGGGAAAAGGAGGCACATATGATTTCTGTGGAGCCTACCTATATACCGGATGGGTATACGCTGTACGGAGAGGACAGCCCATACGGGGGCAAGTGGCATAATGAGGACAATGGCGGAGGCATCTCCATTATTTCGTATAATGCAGCAGAACTGGACAGTTTGGAGCGCACGGGCGGCGCGGATTTCATGTCCTATGCAAAGGATTCCCACATAGAATCTCTGGATATCAGTGGAATGAAGACCGACGTATTCGTCAATGACAGTTTTTACACAGACAGCGAGGAGACGGTAAAGCGTATTTATCTGTTTAATGAAGAGTATGGATACGGCGTGATGGTGTGGAGCGAAAGTGACCTTCCGGCGGAGGAAGTAATCAAGGTTGCAGAAGGGCTGAAGATTGAGGTTCTGGATGAGACGGTTGCCTATATGACAGACGAAGAACTGAAAAAGTTAGAAGCTGATCAGGAAGCTGATAAACAGAACAGTACCCGGACCTATCAGGCCGGAGTGGCGGCGGACGATATTTATGAAATCGGGCAGGAAATCAAAGATCCTCTTGTTATGGGAGCCGACGGAGAGGAACTGGTACAGCAGGGTATAGTGGATGATGTCCGCTTTACGGTGCTGGATGTGGAGATCCTGGATGCGCTGCCGCTGTCAGAATATCCGGCGGAGAATTTTGTACGCTACGATGAAGTGTCTCCGTGGATGCAGGAAGACGGGACGCTGAAACCCCATGAAAGATATCGGTATACGGTTGGTGAAGATGGTTTAGAATCTCAGGACGGTGTGCTTGAAACCGTACAGTCCAAATATGTTGTTGTTAAGATGAAGGCAAAGAACTATTCAGATACGCAGTCAGAGAGCAATCAGATGATGGGCATTCCAATCGCCCCGGATCTGACCACACTGATTCCGAGAGAAGACGGCAGCTGTGCTTATCCGGCAGATAGTTTCAGAGCGGCGAATGAAGGGTATGGCATGCAGTGGATGTCCAATAATGGCAGCAGCTTCCCATTTTATTTTGACGATATTTATTATACAGAAGGGATTCAGAGGCTGAAATCTGCATTTTTCCGGCCTATAGCAGCAGGCGAAGAGATAGAATATACTCTTGTCTATGTTGCAGACGAAGACCAGCTGGACCATTTGTACCTCTGGTTCTTCGGCGGCACCAGCGGTGTGAATCCGGACGGCAGCATAATTGCATCCCCATACGTAAAGATCGGCTAGAGCATGTCCGGAGAATGAATGAAGAAAGCAGCTGTTTACAGAAAGCATAAAATCTCATATAATAGAAAGACGGGACGGGGAAACATCCTCGTTCCGTCTTTCTATTACAGCTCAGAGTATATCACCTGAATGAACAAACTAATTATATGAGACAGGCAAATGCAGCAGGAGGAGAAACAGATGCCAACATTTTTGGAAGATATCACACCATTTTACGGGACCCATGATAAAAATCCGGCGGGACAGACGCTGGAGGACTTTCTGGAGGACTATGATCCTTATAAATATGAAAAACCAAGCTGTACAACGGATGCGGTTGTATTTTCTCACGACGGTGCGCTGTCGGAATCCCTCGAAGGGCTCAAGATCCTGATGGTGAAGCGCAGCAACCATCCCAGCATTGGCTTCTGGGCACTGCCCGGAGGTTTTATAGAGATGAAGGAGGATCTGGAGGACACGGCGAAAAGAGAGCTTATGGAGGAGACAGGTCTGAAAAATCCTGTCATGGAGCAGTTCGCTACGTTTGGAGCCTATAACAGGGATCCGCGCACCAGAGTCATAACGACAGCCTACATGGCAATGGTGGATGAAAAAGATGTCAATATAAAGGCCGGAGACGACGCGGCCGATGCGGCCTGGTGTAACGTGGAGATGGAACTGGCAGCAGAGAGCAATGAAAAAGAAGCAGTCAGAAGGACCTATATTCTGCATTTTGTGAACAAAGAGAAGTGTCTTGATACAAGGGCCGTGGTAGAACACACGCTGAGGCGGGGCCTGATCAGAGAAGAGCATTTTACAGTCTCCGAGCAGGGGATGATCGCAGTGGACCACGCAGGAATCGTGGCCCAGGCCATGACGATTCTGCGTGGGAGGCTGAAGGAGTAACCATGCGCGGTATAAACGGTGCCAGCACTGCCAATATGCCGGCATCGTTTACCTGTCGTTCCCCTTTTTCTTCCTTTTGCCCGTAACAAACAGTATCATTGCGAGGAAAGCTACCGCTATAAGCATCCAAATCACAAAGATAGCCGTGCTTTGTTTACTGAACATATCATAGTAGCCCTTCAGGTATATGATGACTACGATCCAGGGAAGGATGTAGGTCATGTAGCCCCGGACTTTTTCAGGAAACTTCATTCCCTGGCCGCTGTTGGCCTCCTGAATGAAGTTTTTCCATCCCCAGCCGTTTTTATGGGTACAGAAAAGCAGATAGACAACGGAGCCCAGCGGCAGGATATTGTTTGATACAAGGAAGTCTTCCAAATCCATGATGTTTGTTCCGGTTCCAAGAGGCTGGAAGCCGGACCATACGCTGAATCCAAGGATACATGGAATACTTAAGGCAGCGATCAGCAGGATATTGATCCCGACCGATTTTTTCCTGCTGAAATGAAACAGATCCATTCCAAAGGACACGATATTTTCAAAAACGCCCACAATCGTAGAGAGTGCAGCACAAAACAGAAACAGGAAGAACAGGGACCCCCAAATTCTGCCTCCTGCCATCTGTGTGAAGATATTGGGCAGCGTGATGAATACAAGTCCGGGACCTGCGGCGGGCTCTACGTTAAACGCAAAGCATGCAGGTATAACGATGAGCCCGGCCATCAGCGCTACAAAAGTGTCCAGGATTACGATACTCAGCGATTCCCCTGTCAGAGAACGGGACTTGTCCAGGTAGCTGCCGAAGATAGCCATCCCGCCCATTCCGATGCTGAGCGTGAAGAATGCCTGGCTCATGGCGCCGAAAATAACATTTCCGATTCCGTTTTCCACCATTTTATGAAAATCCGGCACGAGATAGAAGCGCAGGCCTTCGCTGGAACCGCTCAGAGTAACAGAACGGACTGCGAGAACCACCATAATAGCCAGCAGGCAGATCATGGTTACCTTCATAATCTTTTCCACGCCCTTTTGAAGTCCGATACTGCAGATTCCGAAAGCAATCAGAATGACAATGACGGTCCAGAGCATCAAAGTTCCCGGAGACGCCAGCATTTGGTCATAGTTGGCAGTCACCTGTTCCGATACGATACCGGAAAAATCACCTCTGGCCATGCGGAAGCAGTAGTAGAGCATCCAGCCGCCCACCATGGAGTAAAACATGACAAGTATGTAATTGCCGGCGATTGCGAACCAGCGGGTAAAATGCCACCTTGTGCCGTCCGGTTCCAGGGCGTTATAGGAAGTGGCGATGCTTTTCTGGCTGGCTCTTCCAACACTGAACTCACACACTATAATAGGAAGACCCAGGATCGCCAGGAATATCAGATAGATCAGAATGAATGCCGCTCCCCCAAATTTACCGGCCATGTACGGGAATTTCCATACGTTCCCCAGTCCGATGGCGCATCCAGCCGATACGAGAATAAAGCCAAGACGGGACCCAAATTTTTCTCTTTTCATAAACAACCTCCCAAATTATCTGAAAAAGGAGTGCAAGGGGGTCAGACCCCTCTGCAGAGGGGTCTGACCCCCTTGCACTCCTTTTTCGCT
>NZ_CYZU01000050.1 GCF_001404335.1 Faecalicatena contorta | reverse complement strand
ACGGCATATACAGCCCCGGCACCTCCCCGGCCTCCCTGTCATGAAGCGTCCCCGTCCGTCGACAAGTCTAAAGCCTGCCGACTAAATCCCAATTTGTTGTTTTTGTATACAGAATTTTGTGGTACAATAGTAAAGATAAAAAATTTTAAAAGGAACAAGAGAGAAATGGAGGGCTATATGGAAAGTAAGAAAATTATTCAGGTAGAAGAAAAAGTACCGATTAAGATGCTGGTGCCCCTGAGCATTCAGCATATGTTTGCGATGTTCGGGGCATCAGTTCTGGTTCCATTTATATTTGGAATCAATCCGGCAATTGTACTATTTATGAACGGTATCGGAACACTGTTATTTATCTTAATTACAAAGGGGAAAGCACCGGCTTATCTTGGCTCCAGCTTTGCATTCCTGGCACCGGCGGGAATTGTTATCAGCAAATGGGGCTATAATTATGCGCTGGGCGGCTTTGTAGTCGTGGGCTTCTTTGGCTGTATCCTGGCTCTGATTATTTATAAATTCGGTTCGGACTGGATCGACGTTGTGCTGCCCCCGGCTGCTATGGGCCCTGTTGTGGCCCTGATCGGACTGGAACTGGCAGGAACAGCGGCCTCAAACGCGGGACTGCAGGATGAGGTCATTAATCCGAAAAATGTAATCGTATTCCTGGCAACGCTGCTGACGGCAGTGATCGGATCTGTGGTATTTAGAAAATTCCTGTCCGTTATACCGATTCTGGTTGCAATCATTGTGGGCTATGTGGCCGCCCTGCTCTGCGGCATCGTGGACTTTACCGAGGTGGGCGCGGCGACTTGGCTGGCCATCCCTAATTTTGCGGCTCCAAAATTCAAATGGGAGGCAATTGTGATTATTCTGCCCGTGCTTCTGGTCATTGCATCGGAGCATATCGGGCATCAGATTGTAACGAGTAAGGTTGTGGGCAGAGATCTCTTAAAGGATCCCGGACTTCACCGCTCTCTTTTTGCGGATAACTTTTCAACTATGATTTCCGGATTTATCGGTTCCGTGCCTACCACAACATACGGGGAAAATATCGGCGTTATGGCAATCACCAAAGTATACAGTGTTTATGTCATAGGAGGAGCGGCAGTGCTCTCCATCGTGTGTTCCTTCATTGGGAAAATGACCACACTCATCAGTACCATTCCGGGTCCGGTAATCGGAGGGATTTCCTTCCTGCTGTATGGAATGATCGGCGCGTCCGGTATCCGTATTCTGGTAGAGGCGCAGGTGGATTACGGCAAATCCAGAAACATGGCAATGACATCCGTAATTTTCGTAACAGGACTTTCCGGTATATCCGTTCAGTTTGGAAGCATCCAGCTGTCCGGAATGGTTCTTGCCTGCGTCGTGGGGATGCTGATGGGGCTGATGTTCTTTATCCTGGACAAGCTGAAACTGACAAACGACAGAGAGGAAGCATAGAGCGTGTCTGAAAAGTCATTGTCATGATATGGACTCACTCTGGCGTGTCTGAAAGGTCTTTGCCCAATATGCCTGACATCTTAGCAGTAAGTTAATAATAAAAATGATCTATAGAGAAAAAGAAGTTCTGATATGCGGGCATGCCGCCGTATCAGAACTTCTTTTCTTTTTATGTACCATAAGCTCCCATAGGATGCCATTCTCTACAGTTTTTGCTCCTGCATCTTCATAGCGCGTACTTTAAGCGGCAGTCCAAACAGGTTAATGAATCCTTCTGCATCGTGATGGTCATATAATTCTCCGGTTGTAAAGCTTGCCAGTGATTCGCTGTACAGTGAATATGGAGAAGTCGTGCCTGCTTTGATGATATTTCCTTTATACAGTTTAAACTTCACTTCGCCGGTTACATACTGCTGTGTCACATCCACAAAAGCCTGGATTGCTTCGCGCAGAGGAGTAAACCATTTTCCTTCATATACGATCTGGGCAAATTTGTTGCCCATGTCTTTCTTAACCTCATAGGTGGCGCGATCCAGTACAAGTTCTTCCAGCTGGTCATGAGCCTCCATCAGGATCGTTCCGCCGGGAGTCTCATAAACACCGCGGGACTTCATGCCGACTACACGGTTCTCTACGATATCTACAATGCCGATACCATGCTTTCCGCCGAGAACGTTAAGCTCTGTAATAATGTCGGACACCTTCATGTCTTTTCCATTCAGGCTCTTCGGTACGCCTGCCTCAAATGTCATTGTCACATATTCCCCTTCATCCGGAGCTTTTTCCGGGGAAACTCCCAATACTAAAAGATCGTCATAATTTGGCTCGTTGGCCGGGTCCTCCAGTTCCAGTCCTTCATGGCTGATGTGCCATAAGTTCCTGTCACGGCTGTAGCTGTGCTTTGCATCGAACGGAAGATCAATTCCATGCTGATGGCAGTATTCGATCTCATCTTCACGGGACTGCATGGTCCAGACGTCTGTCATACGCCATGGTGCGATGATCTTAAGATCCGGTGCAAGTGCCTTGATGCCAAGTTCAAAACGAATCTGGTCGTTGCCTTTTCCGGTTGCGCCGTGGCAGATAGCAGTAGCTCCTTCCTTACGCGCGATTTCGACAAGTCTTTTTGCGATAACAGGACGTGCCATGGAAGTACCAAGCAAATACTTATTCTCGTATACGGCGCCCGCCTTAACGCACGGCATAATATATTCGTCACAGAATTCATCAATAATGTTCTCTATGTATAATTTAGAAGCGCCTGATAACTTAGATCTTTCTTCCAGTCCGTCCAGTTCTTCTCCCTGCCCGCAGTCGATACAGCAGCAGATAACCTCATAATCAAAATTCTCTTTTAACCATGGTATGATTGCGGTAGTGTCGAGCCCGCCTGAATACGCTAATACAACTTTTTCTTTACTCATTTCATTTGCCTCCTAATGTATCTTGTTATATTATTGTTCACTTAATTTTTGTGATGCCCTTGTTTAAGCTAAAACATACTATACACCATATTTTATAATTATGCAATAGAAAACGTAAAAAAATTAAATATATACATTAAATACAAACAAATATGCATAAAAATGCTGCGAATATGCATATTATATGCATAACATGCCCTTCTGGAGTATGAAAATGAATATATTTATTTGTAACCTTTTTCAGCACCTAAGGGTCTAACTAATGTAAAATAAAAAAGAATGCGGGAAGCTTCTTCTTTGCCGGAAAGGAAAAGGTGAACAGATGGATGAAGAGATGAGGAACACAAAGCTTGCGAAAAAGGCAGTGCGGGGAAATGCCGATGCCTATGGGCAGCTGATAACGAAATATCAGGAATATCTGTATAAAATGGCGTTTCTCTACATGAAAAATCAGCAGGATGCGCTTGATGTGGTGGGGACTACTATATTAAAGGGGTTTCAGAATATTAAAACTCTGAAGAACCCGGAATGGTTCAAAACATGGATAACCAGAATTTTAATTAATACAGCAAACGATGAATTGAAAAAGATTGTATATTTCACCGATATAGAGGACGTCAGGATATTAAAGCAGAATAAAGGTGTATCACTGGAAGAAAAGTGCGACTTGGAAAATGCCGTGAACCGTCTGCCAGAAAAATACAGGGTAGTTATAATCCTGAAATATTTTAGCGGATTGTCTGTAAATGAAATCGCATACGCCATAGAGGCGCCGGTTGGAACAGTTAAGGCATATCTGAGCAGAGGCCGTGATGAACTGAAAAAATATTTAAAGGAGGATTATTTGCATGCAGATCATATTTAACAACATAAAAGTTCCAAAAGAAGAACTAAACGCTGTAGTAGAGAAAAATATGGAGCAGATTCAGAGACAGTGCCACAGAAAAAAAGTACGAACAATCCTGGCAGGATGCAGTGCAGCAGTGATTCTGGCCGCGGCCGGCATAGGCTTTTGTGCAATGAATCCGGTCCTGGCGGAACAGATTCCATTGATTGGACATTTATTTGAAAGAGTGGAAGATAAGCAGAGATACCCCGGAGAACTCAGCAAGGATGCGGAGCCGGTCCATGAGGGTAATGTCAGTGAGTCCGGCGGGATCAAGATGACTCTGTCGGAAATATACTGCAATACAGAAGCAATCAACATATCGGTGCTGGTCGAATCAAAAGAGCCGTTTCCGGAGATCAGGCATGATGCAGACCAGACCGCCGGGGACAAGACAATCAGTTATCAGTATCTGGATCTGGAAGAGCATTTTGACTTCATGCCTGAGAGCCTGCAGGAATCCGTACAAGTGAACGGGGAGTATCTGGACGACCATACTTTTGCCGGCGGTTTCAGGATTGAATTTAATCTGGGTGAACTGAGCCAGGTGGAAATCCCCGATAACTTTCATCTGGATCTATCTGTAAACGCGATTCATATACTGAGCAATTCTCTCGAAAAAGAGGCCAGCCAACTGTCCGGGGACACACCTTGGGAATTCTCCGTAGACGTATCTAAGGACAGTGAACAGACCGTCACAAAAGAAATCAATCAATACGCACCGAATGGTTCGGGTGTCGGAACGGTTTCAAAAACACCATACGAAATCATTCTCAATGGCACCTTTAGTGAAGAACATAAAGTAACTGACGAATCGTTACAGATGGTCATTTTGGACGCGGATGGAAAATATATGCCGGACAAAGGCGGAATTATGCTGCCGATTAAGGATCATAACGTATCAAAAATAACATTATATTACTATCCAGTGGCATCAGAAGAAGAGTTTATAGCAATCCAGGAGCGATACCGCGATGATGACTTCGAACAATTTATAAAAAGCAAAGCAACCTTCCAAATTCAAGTTGATTTTCAGGAGTGAGTGTATGTAATTGGAAGGGGCGCCGCCGTCTCCGGACACAGGGGGGACTGGAGGCGGCGGATGGCTGTAAGCTGGAGTATGGCAAAAAAGAAAGAGAACAGGGGCAGCCCTGGACACATCACCTGAAGCTTTGATGGTTTGAGGTGCTGAGTCCGGGGCTGTCCCTGTTTTCCTTCTTATTTATCGTACTCCATTTAGGCAGGGGGGAATCTTCTTAACAAAATTAACTGCTGGTTAATTTTGTTCATAGAATTTAACGAGCGGTCTGTTGTGGGAGTTTGGTTGTTCTGCTATGCTATAGGAGAAATAGGAAATACTATATTATTTAAAATTTATTTGTAGGAGGCGGATATGAAAATACACGATGTGATCCGGAGTAAGAGAAAGGAAATGGGGCTGACCCAGGAGGAACTGGCCAGGTATATTGGGGTATCGGCTCCGGCGGTGAATAAATGGGAAAAGGGGCTGAGCTATCCGGATATTACGCTGCTTCCTGTTCTGGCGGCATACTTTAATCTTAGTATTGACGATCTGATTGGGTATGAGCCTCAAATGGTGAAGGAGGACATCAAGAAGCTGTACCGCAGGCTTGCGGACAGATTTGTGAAAGATCCATTTGAGGAGGTTAAGGCAGAGTGCGATGGATATATTAAAAAGTATTACTCCTGTTTTCCATTGCTTTTGCAGATGGCGCTTCTTTTAATGAATCATTATCATCTGGCGGAAAGACCACAGGAAGTTATGGATGAGATCACAGAACTGCTGGACCGTATCACTGAGGAGAGTAAAGATATACATCTCGCCAAGAATGCGGTAATGCTAAAATGTGGCTGCCATCTTATGGAGAGACAGCCCGAGGAGATTCTGGATATACTGGGGGAAGAGATTCTGCCGGTCTCACAGGAAGCGGAAATGCAGGCCCAGGCATATCAGCTGAGGGGAAACCGGGATAAAGCTTTACAGGCAGTACAGATCTCGATGTACCAGCATTTGCTCTATCTGATCGGCGATGCATCTATGCATATCGCATGGCAGCAGGAAGAATCTGCGAAGACGGAAGAGATTATAAGGCGGACACTGGCAGTAGCAGACATATTTCATATGGATCATCTGCATTTTAACACCATTGTCCAGGTATACCTTGCATCCGCCCAGTATTACTGTATTACAGCAAACTCGGAAGAAGCCATAAAAATGCTGGAACGCTACACCGACTGTGTGTATATGCAGGAAACACCGATCAAATTACACGGAGATGACTATTTTGATAAAGTGGACGGCTGGCTGTCGGAACTTGCGCTTGGAAAAGATGCTCCCCGCGGTGATGCGGCCATTCGGCAGAGCATTTATCAGGCGGTAGAGGCAAACCCATTGTTTGCATGCCTGAGGGATAACCCAATTTATAAGCGGATTATGAAAAGGCTGGAGGAGTACAGCAGGGGAGATTAAGACGGTTCATGAGTACCACGGTGTTTTGGTTCCGTGGCGGCATGAATAGGAAAAACGAAGAATAACAACAAAAAAGGAGTAAGAAGATGAATACTTTATATGAATATTTTCCGATTTTGCTTCCGGTGATTATTATAGAACTGATATTAATGGTGACGGCTCTGATTCATGTGCTGCGCCATCCAAATTACCGGTTTGGCAACCGGGTGGTCTGGATCGTGATCGTGGTGTTTATTCAGATTGCAGGTCCTATTGTTTATTTCTTATTTGGAAGAGGGGAAGACGAATGAATGTACTGGAAATTACCGGCTTGAAGAAAAAATTTGGTTCCCATCAGGTTTTGGATGGATTATCAATAGCAGTGCCGGAACACTCGGTTTTTGGATTTCTGGGCAAAAACGGAGCGGGAAAAACGACTACGATGAAGATCGTGCTTGGCCTGCTGCAATCCGATGGCGGAGAGGTCCGTGTGCTTGGAGAAAAGTCTGTATACGGGGAAAACGCGGCAAACCGTTTTATCGGGTATCTGCCGGATGTTCCGGAATTCTACAGCTACATGACGCCGGTGGAATACCTAAGACTGTGTGGACAAATTACCGGGATGAAAGAAAAACAGATCCGGCTCAAGACAGAAGAACTACTGGAGCTTGTAGGTCTGAAGGGCGTCAAAAAAAGAATCGGCGGATTTTCCAGGGGCATGAAGCAGCGTCTTGGAATCGCCCAGGCGTTGTTCAACGAGCCGAAGCTGCTGATCTGTGATGAACCGACCTCCGCACTGGATCCGGTTGGACGGCGGGAAGTGCTGGATATAATGGAGCAGGTCAAAGACAAGACGACCGTGATCTTTTCTACCCATGTACTGACGGATGTCGAAAGAATCTGTGACAGGGTAGCGGTATTGAACAACGGAAAGACAGTCATGGAAGGCAGACTGGATGAAATACGGGAAATGCACCGTAAAAATGCGCTGCTGATCGAATTTGAGAGAAAAGAGAGTCTGCAGAGGTTTACACATGAGCCGGCCTTCAACAAACTGCTGGCATCGTCAAGGCAGGAGGGCAGCCAGATTATCATAGAGGCGGCGGACATTGAGCAGGCCGAGTCCGAACTCATCCGGGTACTGAATGAGACCCAGATCATGCCCTCCAGACTGGAAATATTGGAGCCGTCACTGGAAGGACTGTTTATGGAGGCAATACAATGAGAGCATATACGGCATTTACAAAAAAAGAATTTACAGAGTTTACAAGAACATATAAACTGATGATTCTGGGCCTGGTATTTTTATTTTTTGGAGTCATGAGCCCTTTGGCAGCAAAGTACATGCCCGAAATCATTAGCGAGTTCATGCCTGCCGGGATGGATATTGCACTTACCACCCCAACGGCGCTGGATGCCTGGATGCAGTTCTTCAAAAACGTATCACAGATGGGGCTGTTTGTGGCAGTCATTCTCTTTGGCGGCATCATGTCCTCAGAGTATTCCAGGGGCACACTGATCCACATGCTGACAAAAGGACTGCCCAGAAGGACTGTAGTCCTGGCAAAGTTCACGGCCGCGTCCCTGCTCTGGACCGCAGCCTATCTGCTGTGTTTTGGAACAGCTTATGGGTACACATGGTATTTCTGGAGGGCTGATGCCGGCATGGAAGGCCTTTATGAGGCTATTGCAGCGACATGGCTGTACGGAATCTTCCTGCTGTCCATAACAATCCTGGGCAGTGTCCTGTTCAGAAATTCCTACGGATGCCTTTTGTTCACCGGAATAGCAGTTGTTCTCCAGATCCTGCTGAACATGATCCCAAAGATAAAAGAATTCAACCCTATGGAACTCATCACAGAAGGGACTCCGCTGCTGCAGGGCCAGGTCGAGTCCACCTTCTTTCTGAAACCCACGATCGTGGGATGTATAGGAATCCTCATCTGTGTCATACTGTCCTGTATCATATTTAATAAGAAGAAGCTTTAGGCGGAATTGCATTTGAATGGATGGGGGCGCTGTCCGGAATCGTAATAGGGCTCTTCTGGATGCGGAATTGTGGTGTAACAGCACTGCGAAAGACGCATCCAGAAGAGCCCTATTACGATTCCGGACAGCGCCCTCATCCAATCGGGAAAAATAACGTTCCTTACCGGCTGGAATACAGGCCGGTAACAGCGGGGCCGAACAGGCTTTCCAGCCATTTTCATCCTCCTTTTCTATTTTAAAGGATGGAAAAAGGGAATGAGGCGTAGTATAATCTATTTATCTAATTTTTTTCATATATAAATCAAAATTAGCGGCAGCGTCGGGCGGGAAAAAATCGGTATCCCACATTGACACGGGGCCAATTTACACATCTGTATAAGATGCCTCCGTACTCTGTGAAATAACCGAGCGTAGATTGAAACAAGGAGACTGGAAGATGATTTTTTTTAATTGTGACTACACGGAAGGTGCTCATCCAAAGGTGATGGACAGGCTTTTAGAGACAAATTTGGTACAGACGGATGGGTATGGGGAAGATCCGTACTGCATGCGGGCAAGGGAGATAATACGGGGACTTTGTGGGAATCATACACTGGATGTACATTTTCTGGTTGGAGGGACACAGACGAATCTTACCGTTATATCGGCTGCACTGCGGCCGCATCAGGGGGTTCTGGCAGCGGAATCCGGGCACGTTAATGTGCATGAGACGGGGGCAATTGAATCCTGCGGGCATAAGGTGCTGACGCTTCCCTCAGCGGACGGGAAGATTACGGCACAGCAGGTGGAGAAGTCCTATAAAGGGCATATGGAGGATGAAAGTTTCGAACATTGTGTCCAGCCGAAGTTGGTATATATCTCTAATCCAACGGAAATGGGTACGTTGTATACAAGAGCAGAGCTGGAAAGTCTGGCCGGTGTATGCAGGGAGAATGGACTGTATTTGTTTATGGATGGGGCAAGATTGGGATACGGGCTTTCTGCAGCAGGCAATGACCTGGATCTGAAAATGATTGCCGGACTGTGCGATGTATTTTACATTGGAGGAACAAAAGTGGGCGCTCTGTTCGGGGAAGCCGTGGTGATTGCAAATCCGGGCCTGAAGGAGGATTTCCGCTATATTATGAAACAGAAGGGGGCGATGCTGGCAAAGGGCAGGCTTTTGGGGCTGCAGTTCCAGGCGCTCCTGGAAGACGGGCTTTATTTTGCAATCGGAAAGCGGGCCAATGAACTGGCGGACGAGATTCGCAATGCCTGCAGGAGGGCAGGGTATCCGTTTCTGGTTGAAAATACAACCAATCAGGTGTTTGCGGTTATGCCGGATGAGAAGCTGGAACAATTGAAAGAGAAGTATGTCTTTTGTTATCAGCAGAGAATAGACGATACGCACAGTGCCGTCCGGTTCTGCACCAGCTGGGCGACAATACCGGAGAACGTGAGAGCGCTTGCGGATGACATTTCAGGAAAAGGAGAATTAGGATGAAAGAGACAGATAACAAAAAAGTATGGACCCGGAAGGAGATTATTCATGAGGTGCTGGAATACTCGAAGGTGATTATTTTTGCCGTCGCTTTTTCTTTTCTGCTGAATAAGACACTGATTACCAACGCGCAGGTTACATCTGGATCTATGGAGAATACGGTGATGACAGGAAGCCGTGTGTTTGTCAACCGTCAGGCCTATCTGTTCCAGGATCCGCAGAGAGGTGACATCATTTCTTTTTATTATCCGGATGATGGGGAAACGGAGTATATGAAGCGGATTGTCGGTTTGCCGGGAGAAACGATCGAGGGCAGAGACGGCGCCGTTTATATCGATGGAGTTATGCTGGAAGAACCCTATATACGGGAAGTATCTTATGAGGATTTTGGCCCCTATGAGATCCCGGAGGACGCTTATTTTATGGTGGGGGATAACCGCACCAATTCCTGGGATTCCAGATACTGGCTGAACAAGTTCCTTCACAGAGAGGCAATTATTGGAAAGGCGGAATTTGAATACTACCCTGAGATAAAATCTTTTCACTGATTACGACTACAAAGGAGGAGTTAACGATGTTTGAATCGGAAAGGAAATGGTATGCAAGTATACTTTGATACATCTCTTTGGCTGTCAAAGAAGGGAAGACCATGTAAGGTCCGGCAGGATACGGATGCTGTATTTACAGAGGGGGGACTGACGCGCTGTGTCCCCACAGTATACTGCTTTAAACAGGGAATTGTCTTTGACATTCTCACTGTGGTAGAAGAGAAGGAAATCGCTGAATATTTTGAAAAATATAAAGGCTGGGAGAAAAAAGCAGATTCGCTCTCCGATACGCAGGTACAGCAGATCATGCAGGAAAATCCGTATCAGAACGTGGCCTTAAAGGGAATCTGGCTGAATGGAGAAAAGGAACAGGATATATCCTTTAGCAGTACGGGATATCTGCCTTTGGTCCGTGAGAAAGAGTCCCGCAGCATGATTCGGCTAATCAGGGAGGCTTATTCCGATTATCTGGGGGAGGCGGCATGTTTTTTCTGTCAGCGTGTTTGTGTAAAGACAAAGCAGGATTTTACTGTCTGTAAGCTAAACAGTATCAGGCTGGAAGTGGACAGGAAGCATAAGATCTATGTTCTGGACGAGGAGACCTCGGCGGCTCCGGGAGAGGAGGGATGTATGCAGTTCATCCACCCTCTTACCCATATCAGACACAGGGTCTATATTTATGATGCGAAGAAACTGGATGCTCCGGGAGTATTCGACGGCAGGCTGGAATATTCCCTTGCGACGGCGGAGATCGTGCCCGGATTGGGAAAAGACGAGCAGCTGAAGTTTGGATCATCAATGTCCTGTACGGCTTCTGATAAGAAGAAAGGGGCGGTGTCCATTGTCGGCGGCCAGTCGTCCGGGCCGGTATCCGTATTTTTTGCCGGCAGGAAGTCGGAACAGAAGAGCCGGTACGGTGGAGATATGCAGCCCTGCTTTTCCAAGCCTTACTGGAAAGACGAACGGGATTCCATGTCTGGGAAGTTCTGCTTAACAGGGCTGGAATGCCTTGTGGAAGAAGAACAGATTATAGATCTGTTTCCGGACGAGCAGCCAGGCGGGCAGGAGAGAAGAGGAGGAAGAGTATGAAAGTATTAGTGGTTATCGACATGCAGAATGATTTTATAGACGGCGCACTGGGAACGGCGGAGGCGCAGGCCATCGTGCCCAAAGTGGCAGAGAAGATCAGGGGATTTGAAGGCAGGGTTCTGGCAACCAGGGACACCCACGGGGAGGGATATCTGAACACGCAGGAAGGGGAAAAGCTTCCGGTGACACATTGTGTCCGGAATACACCAGGCTGGCAGATCCATCCGGAGATCGCCGCACTGCTCAAGGAACAGCCGGTTGATAAGCCGACATTCGGCAGCATAGGGCTGGGCCAGCTGCTGTCAGCTTATCATAAATACCAGGAACCCATAGAGAACATTACACTGATCGGTGTCTGCACAGACATCTGCGTGATATCCAATGCACTCCTCTTAAAGGCATATATGCCCGAGGTTCCGCTGATCGTGGACGCATCGTGTTGTGCCGGGGTGACGCCGGATACGCACAGGCAGGCGCTGGAGGCTATGAAAGTGTGCCAGATTGATATCGTCAATGAATAGATGATAAATGAAAAGAAATGAGAAGGAGAACCTGAATATGAACAATTTTCAATATTATACCCCAACCAAGGTTGTGTTTGGCCGGGGGACGGAGGAAGAGACGGGAAATCTGGTCCAGGCCTATGGATGCAGAAAGGTTCTGGTGCATTACGGCAGCGGGAGCGTGAAGAGGACAGGGCTGCTGGAACGGATCTGCAGGTCTCTTAAGGAGGCTGGGATCGCATATACTACGCTGGGAGGCGTCGTACCCAATCCACACTTATCCCTTGTATATGAGGGGATCGAACTGTGTAAAAAGGAAGGGGTTGACTTTATCCTGGCCGTAGGAGGCGGGAGCGCAATTGATTCGGCAAAGGCGATCGGATATGGCGTAGCGAATAAGGGCGATGTATGGGATTTTTATGACAGGAAAAGACAGGCGGCAGCGTGTCTGCCGATCGGAGCCGTTCTCACCATTGCAGCGGCCGGATCGGAGATGAGCGATTCTTCCGTCATAACAAATGAAGAAGGCTGGATAAAACGAGGGTACAGCAGCCCGTACAGCAGGCCCCGTTTTGCAGTGATGAACCCGGAACTGACAATGACGCTGCCCGAATACCAGACCATGAGCGGCTGCGTGGATATCATGATGCATACGATGGAGCGCTATCTGAACCGTGCGGAGAATATGGATCTGACGGACGGCATCAGCGAACATTTGCTGCGCACGGTTATGAAGCATGCAGCTATACTTCTGAAGGATCCGGAGAATTATGAGTCAAGGGCGGAAGTCATGTGGGCGGGAAGCCTTTCTCACAATGGGCTGACCGGCTGCGGTACGGACGGCGGTGACTGGGCCTCCCACCAGATCGAGCATGAACTGGGCGGCATGTTTGACGTTGCACATGGCGCAGGACTGGCAGCAGTGTGGGGCAGCTGGGCAAGGTACGTTGTATCGGAAAGGCCCGGGCGGTTTGCGAAGCTCGCCGTAAATGTTATGGGAGTGGCTGACTGCGGAGACGATATGCAGACGGCTTTAAAGGGAATTGAGGCTATGGAAGCATTTTACCGTTCTATAAATATGCCTGCCTCTCTGAAGGAACTGGGGATAGACCCGACCGACGCACAGATGAAGGAGATGGCGGAAAAGTGTTGTTTTTGGGGGCGGCGGACCGTGGGATGCATAAAGGCGCTGCAAGCAGAAGATGTTTATAAGATATATCAGGAGGCACGGGTAGGAAAATAATACAATAAAGAAGGCAGGAGGAATGAGATGGGCAGAACAAGAAAATTCATACCCATATGGGACAGAACCGAAGTCTTTTTTACGATGGATATGGGGGAGTTTGCAAAGGCAGAAAGGATTCTGAGCAGCCATAAGATCCCCTACCGGTCAAAGATTGTGCGCCACACCACCAGAAATAATCAGATGCTGGGGAGAATCGGAGAAAATGAAAACTGCAACGCGACTTATGCAGTGTACACAGAAAAAAAGAATGCGGAGGAGGCAAAATACCATTTGTGTCAGGAAATGGGCCGTCAGGAGTAAATGGGAACCAGTCATATTTTAGCAGAAGAGATTGCCTGTGCGAGACAGGATGAGATGCCGGTTGAAAACCGGAGTTATACAGATGAGACAGTGACAGGAGCGGATATACACAAAGTAGAATTCGTGGCAGTAAAATTTGAAAGGTGCAGGTTTGTGGAATGCGACTTTACGGGGGCGGGCTTTTACCAGGCCCGCCTGGAAAAATGTGATTTTTCCAACTGTATATTCAGCGGGAGTTATTGGAAAGATACGAATATCATTGAGTGCAAAGGAAACGGCAGCAGGTTTGACCGCGCCGTCTTTAAGAAAACGGGCCTGCAGGATACACAGCTGAATATGGTTAATTTCGGGCAGAGCCTTTGGGAGAACTGCTGTGCTCAGTTGTGCAGTTTTCGGGAGGCGTTTTTTTCGGAGGTCAAACTAAAGAAGACCGGTTTTTGCAAATGTGATTTCACAAAGGTAGATTTTTTCAGAACCGGGCTCAAGGGGATTGACTTCTCCGACAGTACGATTGAGGGCATCATGGTATCGGACAGTTACCGGGAAGTGGCAGGTATGAAGATCAACATGTTCCAGGCGGCGGAGATGGCAAAGCTACTGGGCGTAAAGATTGTATAAACAATGGCATTCCGTGTAACAGTTCAGGCAGGCCAGAACTGTTACGCATCCAGCCCATAGAAATTCGCCTGCGGCATAACTGATAAATAAGAAATAGCTGCAGATTAATATATAACAGAGGAGCAAAGAGAGATGAAGATAGACCGACTAATTGGAATATTATCCATCCTGCTCCAGCAGGAGAAGGTAACGGCCCCTTATCTGGCGGAAAAGTTTGAGGTATCCAGGCGGACGATCAACCGGGATATTGAGGCGCTGTGCCAGGCGGGCATTCCGCTTGTAACGACACAGGGAAGCGGGGGCGGTATCTCCATTATGGATGGGTACCGGATTGACAGGACGCTACTTACTTCCTCGGATATGCAGGCCATCCTGGCCGGACTGAGAAGCCTGGACAGTGTGGCCGGAAGCAGCCGGTACCAGCAGCTGATGGAGAAACTGTCCGTGGGCAATTCAAGCGTGCTGAAGTCAAATCAGCATATCGTGATTGATCTGTCCTCCTGGTATAAGGTGTCTCTGGCTCCGAAGATCGAACTGATCCAGTCTGCGATTGACAGAAAAGAGAAGATTCGATTTGATTATTATGGCCCGGGCGGTGACAGCACCAGAGAGATTGAACCGTATCTGCTCGTCTTCCAGTGGGCTTCCTGGTATGTCTGGGGATACTGCCTCGACAGGGAGGATTACCGGATGTTTAAGCTGAATCGGATCCTGGAATTAAGAACCACAGGAGAGCGGTTCGAAGGGCGCACCCTGCCTGAGTTCAGGATTGAGAATGAGGCGGTTTTTCCGGCACAGCTTAAGGTAAAGGCACTGTTTGACCCGTCCATGAAGTGGCGCCTGATTGAAGAATATGGGATCGACAGCTTTCAGGTGCAGCCCGACGGAATGCTGCTTTTTCAGTTTGGCTTTATGGATCAGGAAAGCGTGTTTGGCTGGCTTTTGAGCTTCGGAGACAGGGCGCAGCTTCTGGAACCGGCCGGACTTCGCAGGAAAATGCAGGAAATGCTTGGGAGAATGGCTGAAAAATATCGGGATTAAATGAAAATCAAATATGACATATAGGTGTCATGTTCCCTGTGGTAAACTCTTATTATCAATAAAAGGAAAGAGGAAGACTAACATGGAATATGAAATCTTAGATATGAAAGAAAAGATAGCAGCAGGACTGGCTGCCAGAACGAACAATGCGTCTCCAGATATGGGAGCCGTGATCGGCGGGCTCTGGCAGCGTTTTTATGGGGAAGGGATTTATGACCTGATTCCGGGAAAAACGAATGGTAAGGCACTGGGGATTTATTCGGAATATGCGGCTGATGAAAAAGGGGACTATACGATTACGGTGGCCTGTGAAACCGACGGGACAGGGGAATTGCCGGAGGGGACATCTGTAACTGTGATTCCGGCCGGGAAGTACGCCAGATTCATTGTAAAAGGAGAAATGCACGAGGCAGTGGCAAAGTTCTGGCAGAAGCTCTGGGAAATAGATCTGCCCAGGACCTATGTCTGTGATTATGAGGAATACCAGAATAGTGATATGGAGCAGGCTGAAATTCATATGTATATAGGAGTAAAATAAAATGGCATCCAGTTTGGAATACGTAGAATATGTGGCCGGACAGATTGGCCAGGCAGGAAATATAAGTTATAAAAAGCTGTTTGGAGAGTATGGGCTTTGGTGCGACGGCAAATTTTTCGGGACAGTGGAGGACAACCAGTTTTATGTCAAGATGACGCAGGCGGGGCACGAAATGCTGCCGGACGCAGAGCCTGCTGCTCCGCATGGCGGAACTCCGGGGATGTACCTGGTGGAAGATCTGGAGGATACTCGGTTTTTAAAAGAGCTGGTCAGTAGAACCTGTGAGGAGCTGCCCGAACCAAGGAAAAAGACGGCAGGAAAGAAGGCGAAGAATCATGGATAAAGTAGATTATAAGAAATCCGAGAAAGAATTGTATTATCCGAAGAAAACCCCTTCTGTCATAGAGATACCTGAGATGGTATTTATTATGACGGATGGAAAAGGAAATCCGAACACATCGGAGAGTTATGCGCAGGCAATGGAGATTCTGTACGGCCTTTCCTATACGATCAAGATGAGCAAAATGAAGGGAAATCAGCCGGCAGGTTATTTTGAATATGTGGTGCCGCCGCTGGAAGGCCTGTGGAGTGTGGAAGGAGCAGAATTCGACGGATTGAATATCACGGACAAAGACAAGTTCTGCTGGACCTCCATGATACGACAGCCTGAATTTGTGACGGAAGAAGTCTTTGAATGGGCCAGGGGAGAGCTTCAAAAAAAGAAGCCGGAACTGGACTTTTCCAACACCAGGCTGGAACGGTACCGGGAAGGGCTGTGCTGTCAGATCATGCATCTTGGGCCCTATGATGATGAGCCTGCAACGATCGTAAAGATGGAAGAATATATCCGGGATAACGGATATATTACCGACATTACGGATCAGAGACGTCATCATGAAATCTATCTGGGTGACCCGAGAAAAACAAAACCGGAAAATTTAAAGACAGTAATCCGTCACCCGGTGAGGAAAAACTAGGAAAAATATTTGGAATTTATAACCAGTTAATAATTTTTGTGTTCACCTTGAAAACAGAATAGAGACGGCGATAGACTGGCGTTCATTTAGACTGCCTTCTAGTTTTGGGGACATGAGAAAATCCCCCAAATTCCTTGACAAATCAGGAAATGTGAGTAAAATAAAACAAAACAGGAGTAACTAACATACACACGAATGATTGGAGTTGTAATGATGAAAGCAAAACATAACAGTCTTGACATCATGAATCAGTTTAATCAGACTCTGCCGCTTGCTGACAGCGTTGTTTTTATGCCGTGCGTTCCAAGTCCCCTTGGGGTATGCGCATAGTATAAAAATGAATAATGACAGTTAAGAGGATATCGTTGTGCTGATCGTTTGATATGGATAGAATGCAAAGGATAGGAGTATGGCAATATGCTTCCATCCTTTTTCTGTAGAGTGCCTTAGGAGAACCGAATGAGGTTTCAGGTGCGGAAAAACCTTACAGAAAAGCCATTGAACGGGAGAGACGGAAGATATATCCGGCTCTCCTTTTTTATGATATAGGAAATTCCTCTGGAATTTCCTATATCATAAAACCCTCCGGGGGATGCACACGCCGCGATAAGGTAAATAGCCGCAAGGCGGCATCGCAGCGGCGCCAAAGTGTGCAAGCCCCTCATGAGTGAGGGGGTGGGAAGCCCCTGTGGGCTTGCCCACTTTGTTCTGATATAGGAAAATGAAGAGCACTCTCAAAAAGGAAAATGAGGAAGGTTAAACGCTATGGATAGAAAAGAAATTCTGCAAAATAAGAAAAGAATCGTAATAAAAGTAGGAACGACTACGATTACGTATGATGAAACTGGTAATATTAATCTGGATAAACTGGAGAAGTTTGTGAGGATACTGATTAATCTGCGCAACAAAGGAAGGGAGGTTATCGTGGTATCTTCCGGTGCGGTTGGAATCGGAAGAAATGTGCTGGGGCTGCAGCAGAAGCCGGAGAGCGAGGCTGCCAAGCAGGCATGCGCGGCGGTCGGGCAGGGAAGACTTATGATGATTTATGAAAAACTGTTTAATGAATACAGCCAGCTGACTGCACAGGTGCTTCTGACAAAGGAATCCATTACCAATGAGGAGTGCCGCAAGAACGCCCGCCAGACATTTGACGAACTGTTCCGCATGAAGGTTGTTCCTATTGTAAATGAAAATGATGCCATATCTGTGGATGAACTTTCATATGGTAACTTTGGAGACAATGACACACTTGCGGCATATGTGGCGAAGCTGGTGGATGCAGATCTGCTCATTCTGATGTCCGATATCGATGGACTTTATACCGATGACCCCAAGAAGAACCCGAATGCAAGATTTATCCATACGGTGGTGGGCATTGATGAGGAACTGGAGAAAATGGCAAAGGGCGCCTCCAATGATATGGGTACCGGTGGAATGGCAACGAAGATCGGAGCCGCAAAGATCGCTACTGCATCCGGTGCGGACATGGTGATCGCCAACGGCAGGAATATTTATACGATCAATGACATTATGGCCGGTAAGAAGATCGGCACCTTATTTTTATCCAGAGAGCACGGGATCGAACTAAAGAATGAATTGGCCCCGGAACGGGCACAATACCGCAGGCAGGCAAAAAAACAAAAGAAAGAGAATCAGAAAGAAGACGAAACAAAATCCATGTATCATATGGAACAGGAGACTATGGGAGTATCAATGAATCTGATAGGAGGCAGTTATGGGCAGTTATATGGAAACATTGGGTAACAGGGCAAAAGCAGCATCCCGGGAGGCAGCAGCGCTGGGAACGGGGGAAAAAAACCGCGGGCTTCTGTCCGTAGCCGAGGAACTATGCCAGGAGACAGAACGGCTTTTAGAGGAAAATGAAAAAGATGTCAAAGCGGCAGAAGAGAACGGAATGAAAAGTTCTCTGGTTGACCGTCTGCGTCTGACAGAACAGAGAATTATGGATATGGCAGAAGGGCTGAGACAGATTGCGGCGCTGGAAGATCCGGTTGGTGAGGTTCTTTCTATGAAAAACAGGCCAAACGGCCTGCGCATCGGGAAAAAGAGAGTTCCGCTCGGTGTAATCGGGATTATATATGAATCCCGTCCAAATGTAACAGCAGACGCATTTGGCCTGTGTTTTAAAACAGGGAATGCGGTCATACTACGGGGCGGTAGTGATGCGATTAACTCGAATAAAGCAATCGTGCATGCCGTAAAAGAGGGTCTCAGAAAAGAGAAGCTTCCCCAGGACCTGATCCTGTTGGTGGAGGATACAGGACGGGAGACCGTCTATGAGATGATGAAGCTCCACGGATACATTGACGTGCTGATACCGAGAGGCGGCGCCGGGCTGATTGCCAGCGTTGTGCAGAACAGCACCGTGCCGGTGATAGAGACAGGCACCGGGAACTGTCATATTTATGTAGATGAGTGTGCAGATCTGAACATGGCCACAGACATTATCGAAAATGCAAAGACACAGCGCATGGGTGTATGCAATGCCTGCGAATCGCTGGTGATCCATGACCATGTGGCAGCCCAGGTGATCCCCATGATCGTAAGCCGCTTAAAAATGCACGACGTGGAGATCAGAGGGGATGAGAAAGCATGCGGTTACAGTGCGGATATTATCCCCGCAGATGAGGAAGATTGGGGAACCGAATATCTGGACGCAGTGATTTCCATAAAAGTGGTAAACTCACTGGATGCTGCCATCCGGCATATCAATACTTATAACACAGGTCATTCCGAGTCTATTATCACCGATTGCTATGACCACGCACTTAAATTCCAGGATGAAATCGACGCAGCGGCTGTCTATGTAAATGCATCCACCAGATTTACCGATGGATTTGAATTTGGCTTTGGGGCGGAGATAGGAATCAGTACACAGAAACTGCATGCGAGAGGGCCGATGGGGCTTGAGGCGCTGACAACAACAAAATATATCATATTTGGGAACGGACAGATTCGAAACTGAATCGGATTTAGCGACGAGCTTTAGCCTTGGCGCGGATGGGGACGCTCCATAAAGGGATAGCCGAAAACCTCCCGGAGAACATCCATGTCCTTTCAAAAACGCGGCCGCGGACCTAAGAAATTCTAGGCGGGAAACAGCCCTGAAAATGGAGCACCACTGACACAGCACGAGAAATAGATGATTTCTCGCGATGGGTCAGCTGATTTTTGGATTCGGAATCCAAAAATCTCTCCATTTTCAGGGCTGTTTCCCACCAAGAATTTCTAAGGCCCGCTTAGAGCGTTTTTGAAAGGACATGGATGCTCTCCGGGAGGCTTTCAGCTATCCCTTCATGGAGCTGGCGCATCCAACCGGCAGGAAAAGGACTCGTACCTAAGGTAGGGCCTCAAACGGGGGCAGCGTATGGATATTGAATTGGCGGGACTTTTATGTCCCCAGTAGGTGTACATAAGCAAGGGGATACGGTTCCAGTATCAAGATAATTCAATACACATCTTGAAGATGAAAAGACATGCATAGCCCATCCACATCCGCTGTCCTGGTCGGGGATCCCAACCGGTTGGCGAGCTTTCCTGCCGATTGGATGAGCCAGCTTTATGACAGGGAGGCCGGGGAGGTGCTGGGGCTGTATATGCCGCTGAGAAATGCTGGAGTGCGCTTAGTGCTTCTTGAACAGCCGATGCCGGATAGACGGGGAAAAACTTGATCTCCAAATCAAGTTTTTACTGAACCCAGCGCGGGAAATCATCAGATTTCCCGTGATGTGTTCAGTGTACCCGCCTATCCGGCATCGGGTGTTCTAGAAGCACTTTGCAGCATGGGTGCATATCTCAGCGGCATATACAGCCCCAGCACCTCCCCGGCCTCCCTGTCATGAAGCGTCCCCGTCCGTCGACAAGGCTAAAGCTTGCCGACTATATCCCAATTTGAAAATATTTCTGGATGGGGGTTGCATAATATACAATATAGATGTATAATTATGCAAGTGTTATTTTTGTTTATGCATAAGATATATACAATTTTGCAGTCGTTACGTATTTCTGATGAGAAAACGGGCAAACACTTTACTTCATTGAAGAAGTGGTATATGATTATGAACTAGAAGCGTGAAAGGAAGAGATAGATATGATTAAAGTAGGAATTATTGGATCTACCGGGTATGCGGGCGGTGAGCTTGTCAGGATTTTAACGGCACATAAAGATGCAGAAATTGTTTGGTATGGGTCCAGAAGTTATATAGACAAAAAATATGCAGATGTTTATCAGAATATGTTTCAGATTGTGGATGCGGTCTGCATGGATGATAATATGGATGAGCTTGCGGAGCAGGTGGATGTTATCTTTACCGCCACACCCCAGGGGCTGTGTGCATCGCTGGTCAGTGAGGATGTACTGTCTAAAGTGAAGATCATTGATCTGAGCGCAGATTTTCGGATTAAAGATGTATCCGTATATGAGAAGTGGTATGGGATACAGCATAAAAGCCCTCGTTTTATTGAGGAAGCGGTATACGGGCTTTGTGAGATTAACAGGGAAGATGTAAGAAAGGCCAGGCTGGTGGCAAATCCGGGGTGTTATACAACTTGTTCCATACTGACGGCCTATCCTCTGGCAAAAGAGGGGCTGATCGATATGAGTACTCTGATTATAGATGCCAAATCCGGAACCTCCGGGGCCGGAAGGGGGGCTAAGCTTCCTAATCTATACTGCGAAGTGAATGAGAACATCAAGGCTTACGGTGTGGCTGCGCACAGACATACGCCGGAGATTGAGGAGCAGCTGGGTTATGCTGCGGGAGAACAGGTGGTTCTGAACTTTACGCCTCACCTTGTACCCATGAACAGAGGGATTCTGGCTACAGAGTATGCAAAGCTTGTAAAAAATGTAACATATCAGGAGATAAAAGCTGTTTATGATACATATTATGCAGACGAGAAATTTGTTCGGGTACTCGACGAGGGGATCTATCCGGAAACGAAGTGGGTGGAAGGAAGCAATTATGTGGATATCAACTTTAAGATTGACGACAGGACAGGACGCATCATTATGATGGGGGCTATAGACAATCTCGTGAAGGGCGCAGCAGGGCAGGCGGTTCAGAATATGAATCTGATGTTCGGTCTGAAGGAATCCGAAGGACTGGAACTGGTGCCGATGTTCCCATAGGCGCATGAACGGAAGATATCCTGGATGCAAGCGATTCAGGGGGCGGAAAATGGCAGGGACAGCCAGATGATAACAGGGATGGCTCTAATAGAGATCGAGAGGAAGAAGAAATGGTACGGACAATGACAATAGAGGATTATGACGGCGTGTATGCCCTTTGGAAAAGGATCAGGGGTTTTGGACTGCGGAGCATTGACGATTCCAGAGAGGGGGTTGCCAGGTTTCTGAAGAGAAATCCCACAACAAGCGTGGTGGCTGAAGTGGACGGCCTGATCGTAGGAAGTATCCTGTGCGGGCACGACGGACGGCGGGGGTGTCTTTATCATGTATGTGTAGATGCTGCATACCGGAGGCGCGGTATTGGAAAGGCTATGGTTGTTAAGGCAATGGAAGAACTGCGCAGAGAAGAGATCAGCAAGGTTTCTTTGATTGCATTTACCAAAAACGACGTGGGGAATGCATTCTGGAACACAATTGGGTGGACAGAGCGGCTGGATTTGAATTATTATGATTTTGTGTTAAATGAGAAGAACATTACCGCATTTAATGAACAATAGAAGTACACAGTTTAATGAATAATAGACGTACACATATCAGGGTATTCGATTCATTTGACATGCCTGTTGAGCAGCAAAAGGATAAATAGCGGATTAAATAAGATAATGAATAAAAAATGAGCAGATTGTGTAACAACAAGATTACGCAGGAAAGGAAAACAGAATGGAAATAATCAAAGGCGGAGTCACCGCGGCAAAAGGATTCGAAGCAGCATCGGCTGCAGCCGGTATCAAGTATCAGGACAGGACGGATATGGCACTGATATATAGTGAGAAGCCATGCAAGACAGCGGGGACATTTACAACGAATGTGGTAAAAGCAGCACCTGTAAAATGGGATAAAGCTATTGTGGAAAGCGGCATTAAGTCCCAGGCAGTGATCGTCAATTCCGGTATTGCCAATGCCTGCACCGGAGAAGAGGGATATGGGTACTGCAGGGAGACCGCGAATGCCGCAGCGAAGGCGCTGGGAGTGAAGGCAGATGGTGTGCTGGTAGGATCCACTGGCGTCATTGGAATGCAGCTTCCCATAGAAAAGCTCAAAGATGGGATTGTAAAGCTTGCGGCTGATAAGAATCCCGGAATCGACAGCGGGACTCTGGCAGCAAAGGCAATTATGACAACTGACACAATCGAGAAGGAAATAGCAGTTACGATCCAGGCAGGCGGAAAGACCGTCACAATTGGCGGTATGGCGAAGGGATCCGGAATGATCCATCCCAATATGTGCACCATGCTCTCCTTTATCACAACGGATGCGGCCATTTCCAGAAAGGCACTGCAGAAGGCGCTGAGCGCCGATGTGGAGGATACTTATAATATGATCTCCGTGGACGGAGATACGTCTACAAATGACACGGTTCTGCTTCTGGCTAACGGGATGGCGGAAAACGATAAGATCAAATATGGAACAAAAGACTATGAAAAATTTGCAGAAGCGCTTCATATGGTAAATGAATGTCTGGCCAAAAAGATTGCCGGAGACGGGGAAGGGGCAACCGCGCTGTTTGAAGCAAGGGTAACGGGCGCATCCACGAAGGAGCAGGCAAAGCTGCTTGCCAAATCGATCGTATGTTCAAACCTGACAAAGGCGGCCATTGCAGGGCATGATGCCAACTGGGGACGAATTCTATGTGCAATGGGGTATTCAGGGGCTCAGTTTGATCCGGAAAAGGTGGATCTGTATTTTGAGAGCAAAGCGGGAAGAATCCAGATTATAGAGAATGGAACGGCAGTCGCATACAGTGAAGAAAAAGCGACCGAGATTCTGTCCCAGCCTGAGGTTACAGCAACTGCAGATATAAAGGAAGGGGAAGAGAGCGCTGCGGCATGGGGCTGTGATCTGACCCATGGGTATATTGATATCAATGCAGATTACAGGAGTTAAGACTATGCCGTATCTGCAGTAAGGAGGAAATTATGAACGAGAATATGCAGCAGTATCTGGAAAAAGCACAGGTGTTAATCGAAGCGCTCCCTTATATACAGCGCTTTAACCGTAAGATAATTGTGGTAAAATACGGCGGAAGCGCGATGGTGGACGAGGCGCTGAAAAGACAGGTGATTGAAGATGTTACGCTCTTGAAGCTGGTTGGATTTAAGCCCATTATTGTACACGGCGGAGGAAAAGAGATCAGCAGATGGGTCGGCAAGGTGGGAATGGAGCCGCATTTTGTCAATGGCCTGCGTGTGACGGATGAGGAAACAATGGAAGTGGCGGAGATGGTGCTCGGCAAGGTGAATAAAAGCCTGGTACAGCTTGTGGAGGAGCTGGGCGTGCGCGCAATCGGTATCAGCGGCAAGGACGGCGGACTCCTGAAAGTAGATAAAAAGCTTTCCAACGGAGAGGATATCGGTTTCGTGGGAGAAGTTAAAAAGGTGAATGCAGAGATTCTCTATGACCTTTTGGAAAAAGATTTTCTCCCAATCGTCTGCCCGGTGGGAATGGACGATGAATACAATACATACAATATCAATGCAGATGATGCGGCCTGTGCGATCGCAAGAGCGATGAAAGCGGAAAAGCTGGCGTTTCTGACGGATATTGAGGGAGTGTACAAAGATCCTGATGATCCCAAGACGCTGATCTCCGAACTCCGGGTGGATGAGGCACAGCAGCTGATGAATGATGGCTATATCGGGGGCGGCATGCTGCCTAAGCTGCAGAACTGTATTGATGCTATAGAAAACGGGGTTTCCAGGGTACATATTTTGGACGGGCGGATTCCGCATTGTCTGCTGCTGGAGATCTTTACGAACAAAGGAATTGGAACCGCAATATTAAACGGAGAGGAAAGCAGGTATTATCATGGTGAACAGTAAGATACAGGCAGGGGAGGAGAACCTGCTGCATGTTTACAATCGTTTCCCTATAGCTCTGGACCATGGGGAGGGAATGTATGTTTATGACACGGAAGGCAGAAAGTTTTTGGATTTTGCCGCGGGATTTGCCGTTACAGGCCTGGGTTACAGCCACAAAAAGCTGAATGAGGCGCTAAAGGCGCAGATTGATAAGATCTACCACATTTCGAATCTTTATTACCATGAGAATTGCGGAGAGGCAGCAAGGGAGCTTAACCGCATATCAGGCATGGACCGAGTCTTCTTTACCAACAGCGGCAGTGAGGCCAACGAAGGGGCATTAAAGGCGGCGAGACGCTATGCATATACGAAAAAGACCGGCAGATACGAATTTATTGCAATGGAGAATTCGTTTCACGGTAGGAGTTTCGGGGCAGTCTCTGTTACCGGACATGATTCTTACAGAGAGCCATTTGAGCCGGTGGTTCCTGGCGTACGATTTGCAAAATTCAACGACCTGGACAGTGTGGAAGCGCTGGTAAATGAAAAGACCTGTGCCATTATCCTGGAGCCGCTGCAGGGAGAGGGCGGCATCAACCTTGCCACGCAGGAGTTTGTGGAAGGCATCCGGCGGCTCTGCGATGAGAACGGCATCCTGATGATCTTTGACGAAGTCCAGTGCGGCATGGGTCGTACGGGTAACATGTTTACCTGGCAAGGGTTTGGTGTGAAGCCGGATATTCTTACCATGGCAAAGGCAATTGGCAACGGAATACCGGTAGGCGCATTTGCGATGACACAAGAAGTTGCGGATTACTCTTTGAAACCGGGAGACCACGGAGCTACCTATGGCGGAAACCCGCTGGCATGCACCGCGGTGAAGACGGTCATAGAGATCTTTGAACAGGAGCAGATTCTGGAACACGTAAATGACATTTCCCCATATCTGATCAAACGCCTGGACGAACTAACTGATAAATGGGATTGTATTCTTCAGAGAAAAGGTAAAGGACTGATGCAGGGGCTTGCATTTGACAGACCTGTGGCAGAAGTCAATCAGAAAGCGATCGAAGAGGGGCTGCTGGTGATACAGGCGGCGGGCAATGTGATCCGTCTGCTTCCCCCGCTGATCGTGGAAGAAAAGCACATTGATGAGATGGTGGAGCGGTTTGAACGGGTTCTTGCCGGACTATCCTAGAGCCCTCCATAAACCACGGAAAATAATAACATACTCGAAATAAAAACCAGTCATTGAGGACATACTATAGAAAAGCAGAAGAAAAACTGCAGGAGGTATGAGGATATGATTGGTTTTTTTATTGCACTGCTGTCAGGTGCATTGATGAGCGTTCAGGGGGTTTTTAACACACAGGTAACAAAGACGACGGGAATGTGGGTCGGCAATGCCTGGGTACAGCTGTCCGCTTTTTTGGTATGTGCGGTTGCATGGTTTATCACAGGCCGCGACAGCATTACTGCGATCGCAAAAGTAGAGCCTAAATATATGCTGCTGGGCGGCGTGATCGGCGCCGGTATTACATGGACGGTTATAAAAAGTATGTCTGCACTGGGCCCTGCAAAAGCGGCCCTTTTGATTGTCATTGCGCAGCTGATTGTTGCATATGTGATTGAGCTGATGGGATTGTTTGGGGTGGATAAGGAGCCGCTGGACTGGAGAAAAATCGGCGGGCTTGCCCTTGCGCTGATCGGAATTGCGATCTTCCAGTGGGAATAACTGCATCGGCTTAATAAAGATGTAACAAAAACGTAAAAATATGTATTGTAATTTAAACTATTATTCGTTACAATATTAATGTCTGGCGAGGGGATTCTCAAACAGTAAGAAGACTGTGAGGAATTATGAAGGACAGATTGGTTAAAAAGTTCTGTGTATTCTTCTTAGCGGCCTGTACCGCAGGAGTGCTGGCGTCAGGATGCACAAGAGAAAGAACAGATACTTTATCGGAGTTGGAACTGGAGCAGGAGAAAATTGAAGCAGAAGAGGCGTCAGAAGAGGCCGTGCAGCGGGAAGAACCCGGTACGGTATTCGTCTATGTCTGTGGTGCTGTGAATGCTCCGGGGGTATATGAATTAGCCGGTGATGCGCGGGTATATGAGGCGATTGCACTGGCAGGCGGCTTGAATGATGCAGCTGCAGGGGAAGCTTTAAACCAGGCCAGTACAGTAACGGATGGGGAGCGCATTTATATACCGACGGCGGAGGAACTGGAAAAAGGGATTGTAGACGGCCAGACGGCAGAAGTAACAGGAACGGACAATCAGGGAAAGATAAATATTAATACGGCTGCAAAAGAGGAACTCAAGACACTGCCCGGCATCGGAGATGCCAAAGCTGACAGTATTATTTCCTACCGGGAAGCAAACGGCGGATTTCAGACCGTGGAAGAGCTGATGCAGGTTGAGGGAATCAAAGAGGGAGTATTTAATAAAATAAAAGACAGAGTAGTAAGCTGAGGTATTTGTCCACTCGGTCCGTGAGGTTTTCATGATCTTCGGGCCGTGGTGGATGAACGGATCTTCAGCATGCGGGAGTTAGGGAAAGAGGAGTATGAGCGAGAAGAAGATCTTAGTAGTGGATGATGAAAAATTAATAGTCAAGGGAATCCGTTTCAGCCTGGAACAGGACGGCATGGAAGTGGACTGTGCCTATGACGGCGAGGAGGCCCTGGAATACGCCAGAAACTGCGAGTATGATCTGGTTCTCCTGGATGTCATGCTTCCGAAGCTGGACGGGTTTCAGGTCTGCCAGCAGATCCGGGAGTTTTCCGACATGCCGGTTGTCATGCTGACAGCGAAGAGCGAAGACATGGATAAGATTCTCGGCCTGGAATACGGGGCGGATGATTATATTACAAAGCCTTTCAACATTCTGGAAGTGAAGGCGCGCATAAAGGCCATTATGAGAAGAACAGCGAAGCGGGAAGAGCCTGCAGGCAGTACGGTCATTATAAAAGGGGCCATGCGGATTGATTGTGAGAGCCGGAGAGTTTTCATCGGTGAGCGGGAGATCAATCTGACGGCGAAGGAATTCGATGTGCTGGAACTGCTGGCGATGAATCCGAATAAAGTATACAGCAGGGAGAATCTGCTGAATCTGATATGGGGATACGATTATCCGGGAGATGCAAGAACAGTGGATGTGCATATCAGGCGCCTGCGTGAGAAGATCGAGAAGAATCCGAGCGAGCCAAAATATGTACATACAAAGTGGGGAGTTGGTTATTATTTCCAGGGGTGATTTTCATTTTAATCTGAACAGTAAATTTCTAAAAAGCCTGCGGTTCTGTATTATACTGCTGCTTCTTGTCGTGTCCACTGTGCCCTGTGCTGCGGCATACAGGGGTATCATCAAGGCATACGAGGCGCGCGCAGTATCCCTTAGAACCGCGGATATACAAAATCAATGTACAATTCTAAGCAATCAGCTAAACAGCTATAATTATCTGGCGGATACTTCATCCGAGGTTATCAATGCAAGTTTGACGCAGTTAACGAATATATATAATGGGCGGGTTATGATTGTAGATAAAGAGCTGCGTGTCGTAAAGGACACATACAGCCTGGATGAAGGGAAAACAATCGTATCCGAAGATGTCATCCGCTGTATGAAAGGCAGCAGTACGAATTATTATGATAAAGCGAACCGGTACATAGAAGTGACCTCGCCGATTATGACGGGGGATACGGAAGAGATATCGGGTGTCATGCTGGCCAGCGTATCTACGGATACGATCGAAGACAGCCTGAAGATTCTAAGCACAAAAGGAAGCGCTATTCTGGGAATTGTTTTCATACTGATGCTGGGACTGAGCCTGTTTATTGCGGACCGGATTGTAAAACCGCTGCGAAGAATCACAGAATCCATTGCGGATGTATCCGAAGGGTATGATGATGAAGTGCTCCATGTGAATACATTTACCGAGACAAAGCAGCTTTCCGAAGCTTTTAACAAGATGCTGGGGAGGCTGAAGCAGCTGGATGAATCCAGGGAAGAGTTTGTATCCAACGTATCACATGAACTGCGTACGCCGCTGACATCCATGAAAGTACTGGCAGATTCCCTTCTGGCGCAAGAAGATGTTCCAATCGAACTGTACCAGGAGTTCATGGGGGACATTGCGAAAGAGATTGACAGAGAGAATGATATTATTGCTGACCTTTTGTCTCTGGTAAAGATGGACAAGACTGCCAAGAATCTGAATATTAATACGGTTAATATCAACGAACTGATGGAACTGATCCTGAAGAGGCTCAAGCCGATTGCCGAAAAGAAGAATGTTGAGGTGGTTCTGGAAAGTTTCCGTCCGGTTACGGCAGAGATTGACGAGGTAAAGCTTACACTGGCATTCTCCAATCTGGTGGAGAATGCAATTAAATACAACCATGAAGAGGGATGGGTTCATGTCTCTATTAACGCTGACCACAAATATTTTTATATAAAAGTTGCGGATTCGGGGATCGGTATTCCGGAACAGGATCAGCAGCATATATTCGAACGTTTTTACCGGGTGGACAAGTCCCATTCCAGGGAGATGGGCGGTACCGGCCTGGGACTTGCTATAACAAGGAACGCAATCATTATGCACCGGGGATCCATCAAAGTATACAGCAGCGAGGGTGAGGGGACCACATTCACGGTACGGATCCCGCTGACCTATGTTGCTTAGAAGGAGGCAGTACAATATGAAAAGAAGAATTGCAGGCCTGTTAACTGTCTGTTTTTGTCTGCTTCTCCTTCTGTCTGCATGTTCAAAGCGGACGGCAGTGAAAGATGACAGCCCCTTTATCTATTGTCTGAATGGGGAGCGGACAGGCCTGATAAAAGTGAATTATGAGGTTAAAAACAATGACCCGCTTCAGGCGGCAGAAGCAATGCTGAAAGAACTGGCGAAGCCGTCCGAGGATATTGATTATACCGCGCCGATACCAAAAGGGGTAAAAGTGAATACCTGCAAGCTGGAAGGGGAGCTTCTGTATCTCGATTTCAACGGGCGTTATATGGATATTCCGCCGCTTGAGGAAAAGCTGGTGAGGGCAGCAGTGGTCCAGTCTCTGATCCGGATTGATGGAATCAGCGTACTCTGGATTTCGGTGGACGGCGAGGATCTTAGGGACAGTGAAGGACGTATTCTGGGATATCAGAATGAAGATGATTTTGTACAGAATACCGGATCCTCACTGAACTCCTATCAGACGGGCACGCTGACGTTATATTTTGCAAATGAGACAGGCGATAAACTGACAGAGCAGCATATGGACGTAAAATACAGCAGCAATATGTCGAAAGAGAAGCTGATCGTTGAAAAGCTGATGAAGGGACCGAAAAAGAATGCCGGATATCCCACAATCAATCCGGCCGTCAGCCTTCTCGGGGTGACAATAAAAGACGGGATCTGCTATGTGAATCTGGATGACGAATTCCTGACAGGGGGCGTGGATGTCAAACCGGAGATCACGATTTATTCCATTGTAAACTCGCTTGTAGAGGGGACAACAGCGAGTAAAGTGCAGATTACGGTAAACGGAGAGAAGAACATTTCTTACAAGGATACGGTCGATTTAACCCAGCCGCTGCAGCGGGATATGAGCTGGGTAGAAAATGCGGAGGAAGAATGATAAAAAGGCCACTTTGTGCAGCGGCAGTTCTTTTTCTCGGAATACAGACTGTCCTGGCGGGCGGGTTTCATATAGCACCTGACTGGAAACCCACCCGGCTGGAGACCGGAATCGGCGGTAAAGAAGACGTCGTGCTGGAGGGGACAATCTATCGCAGGGAAGAGAAACCAAACTGCAGAGTATTATATCTTAAGGACAATCTTGTCCATCTGAAGAATCAAATCTTTCAGGAATCAAAAATTCTTGTTTATATCCAAACAGAACATTACACAGCAATCGGGAACCGAATACAGATCACAGGGACGGCGGAGGGCTTCCAGGAAGCCAGAAATCCGGGAAATTTTGATCAGAAATTCTATTACCGCAAGCAGGGGATCCATGTATCCGTATGGGCGGATGACGTAAAAATACTGGATGCAGAAGAAGATCCGATACGGGAAAATCTGGCGGTGCTCAGGGAGCGATGGAAGACGCTCCTGATAAAATGCATGGGAGAATACTACGGGAACACTATGAGCGCGATACTTCTGGGCGACAAAAGCGGACTGGACAGTGAGCTGAAAGAACTATATCAGAAAAGCGGGATTGGCCACGCGCTCGCAATTTCAGGTTTGCACATGTCCTTTTTAGGCATTGGGCTGTATAAATTATTGCGCAGGGCCGGTCTGCCCTTTTGCATAGCCGGGGGGATTGGAATCTGTTTCTTACTGGCCTATACTATGATGATTGGCTGCGGGGTATCCAGTATCCGGGCGTTTGTCATGTATTTTGTAAGAATGGGTGCAGATATAACCGGAAGAGACTACGATATGCCGACCAGCCTGGCGCTTGCGGCTGCAGTGATCGTGGCATGGCAGCCTCTTTTTCTTCTGGACGCAGGTTTTCTGCTTTCCTTCGGCGCGCTGTTGGGAATTACCGCCGTCAATCCGTGTCTTGAATATTGTTTTTTGCAGGAAAAGAAAGGCCGGAAAATCTTCAGCAGCTTCCTTGCAAGTCTATCTGTCAATCTGATATTGCTGCCGGTTATGTTGTATTTCTATTTTGAATTCCCAGTGTATTCTATTATTCTGAATCTCCTTGTAATCCCTCTGATGTCCCTGGTACTGGGGAGCGGCGTGATCGGCTCCCTGACGGCCATTGTATCCGGACAGGCAGGCGCAGTACTGCTGCAGGTCTGTAAGGGAGTCTTGTTTTTGTACGAAAAGGCCTGTTCAGCCAGTATGGAATTACCGGTAAGCAGAATTGTATCGGGGCAGCCGGAAAAAGGGGGGATGGCTATTTACTACATTCTCTTATTTTTGTTCTGTCTGGCGGTATACCGGCTGAAAAGAGAAAAAGAAAAGAATCCATCCCGCGCGACTTTATCTTTGGTGATATCAGCCCGTAAAAAGCTGCTGGGAGGAACAGCAGTCTTATTCCTTTGCGGCACGTTATTTATAACGTGTATGCTGCCCTATCATACCAGAGGAACCATTCGGATTACTATGCTTGATGTAGGGCAGGGGGACGGCTTGTACATAAAAGGACCGCAGGGAATGCGGTATTTTATAGATGGTGGGAGCAGCGATGTTTCCGCTGTAGGAAAATATCGGATCGAGCCCTTTTTAAAATCCCAGGGCGCAAAAACGCTGGACTATGTCTTTATCTCTCATGGAGATGCAGACCATATGAACGGAATCGAGGAACTGTTGGAGAACCAGCGTCTGGGAATCCGTATCCGAAATCTGGTTCTGCCGCCGGATCGAGTACAGGACGATGCGCTGAAAAAGCTGGCAGTAAAAGCATTGGAAAACAATACGAGAGTCGTTGTGATGGATGCGGGCGACAGGATGACAGAAGGAAATTTCCGGTTGTCCTGCAAAGCACCGGCAGCAGCGTACAAGGGTGAGGCCGGGAATGCTGCATCCATGGTGCTGGAGGCAGAATACGGGGAGTTTAATATGCTGTTTACCGGAGACGTGGAGGGGGAAGGAGAAAAACTTCTGGAACAAGGAGGACTCCGCCGGTATGATGTGCTGAAAGTGGCGCACCATGGGTCTAAAAATTCCAGTTCCAGGAAATTTCTTGAGCAGACACTGCCCGTTACCGCCTGGATATCATCAGGGGTTGATAACCGGTATGGGCATCCCCACAAAGAGACGATAGAAAAGCTGGGAGAAACAGGGAGCAGAATATACGGTACACAGGAATGCGGTGCGGTGACGCTGGTGACCGATGGAGAAAGCGCAGAGATTGAGGCATATTTGAGAACGTTTCGCCGGTGAATATAGAAACGTGAGAACATCTATAAGCTATATCAAAAAATGATAAGGTTTTCATAATTAATTCATAATTAATGCAACTAAAAAACAGTTGCAAAAACAGCTGTATTATTATATAATAAAGGAGGAAATAATGAGTAAGAGAGATAAATTAATAAAGCGGCTATATACGGTTCCCAGTGATTTTACATACGATGAGCTAAGACAGCTCCTAAAATATCTTGGGTTCCGGGAAGTAGAAACCGGGAAAACCAGCGGCTCTGCTGTAAAGTATTATAACCGGGAGTTAGGGATCCCCATCTATATACACAGGCCGCATCCGGGTAACATCGTTAAAAAATATGTTTTAAGAGAGCTAATTCGCTTATTAAGCAAGGAGGATTTGTGATGGGTAACTGCATGAAATATAAAGACTATTATGGTACGATTGAATATTCAGATGAGGATCAATGCTTTCATGGGAAGGTGCTTGGCATCAATGGACTGGTTACCTTTGAGGGCGAGAGTGTGCAGGAACTAAGAGCGTCTTTTCAGGAAATGGTAGATGAATATCTGAAAGACTGTGAAAGTAAACACATTGCTCCGGATAAGCGCTATAAGGGGAGTTTTAACATACGGATCGCCCCGGAGCTTCACAGGGAAGCGTCTTTGCGCGCAGCAAACGAAGGGATTTCCCTGAATGCATTAGTAGAGAAGGCAATTTCATTATATGCCAGCACGTCGTTTCATAAATGAAGTGCTTCCAGCCCTATCTGCTCCTGCGGATACTTGCGGACAGCATAACAAAGACTCCGGTGCGCCTTCAAAGATGCGGAGATTTCCTCTTCCTGTTTTAGTCTTTATTTGTCATTCTGTAAAAAGAGGAATTCCGGAAAACATTTTTTGCAGATTATGTTCATCAAATGGAAGATATTCAGCAACCGTAAAACCGACTACATCAGAATTTTCAGTAATAAGTTTTAGTACCTCAAATAGCTTCTCCATTGTCATCTTCCCACCGCCTGAACCGTCTCCGGATAATTCAGGGTTAGCAAAATAGGTTGAGTGAAAAAAATGTTCATCTAATACATCAATATCAAAATGAATCAATATTTGATCGAAACGCTTCATAAACGCTTTAATTTCATTGTCAGAAATAAATGCGTTCTCTTGCACCTGATACTCTACACCGACATCATTTAAAAACTTTCGCTGATAACTGTGGAGACCTTGCAAACCAATATACAGAATTTCGTCTGGCCTGAACGTTTGGTTTTGCATTAGCGCTGAAAGCTGCGGCGCTCCATACCCAAGAAGAGAACCGAGAACCATTGCGTGGGCATTTGGATAACCGTCATTTACAGTTGATATATCAGGGTGGGCATCAATCCAAATAATTCCGATATTTTCATAAAGTCCGTGAAGATAATCAAACGGTGCTAAGGACACGATACAGTTTCCACCAATAGTAATAATTCGGTCCGGTTTTTCTTCTGCGATTTTATTCTGAGCATTATTGATACCCTCTAACACTTCACTTTCAGCAAATAGCCCATTTCTGATCGTTTTTTCTTTGTTATCCGGCGGAGCAATCTCTACTTTTACAAGCTTCTGTTTATCGTTTACAGGAAGAATGTGCTGTAAAAGATTTGCTCCTAAATAATATGTTGGCAAACCGCCACTTATATAATCTGGATATAATAATCTTATCGTTTTCATATTGTCTGCTCCTTTTAAATTCTTTGTACTTATCTATTTTTACACAACAGTATTATAACATGACTCCAATTTTAAATCAGTTCTTTTCCGCCGCCCTATAATATTTTTGCCACGGATACTGATATTGTTATGCAACAAGTTATTTTACGATATGATGGAAAATATTTTGCATAATAGAGAACTTTCCTATATAATAGATACGTTATGAAGAGTTTAAATGAAGATTTAAAAACAGGACAATTCAGGCAGATATATCTTCTCTATGGGGAAGAGAATTATCTGAAGAAGCAGTATAAGGATCGGTTTACGAAGGCAATGCTCCCGGATGGGGATACGATGAACTACGCTTATTATGAAGGGAAGGGCGTAGATGTCAGGGAGGTCATTGATCTGGCGGAAACCCTGCCGTTCTTTGCCGAGCGCCGACTGCTGGTATTCGAAAACACCGGATTCTTTAAGAGCGCGGGGGCGGATCTGGCCGATTATATTAAGGATATGCCGGATACTACATTTTTTATTTTCATAGAAAATGAAGTGGACAAGCGCAGCAAGATGTTTAAAGCAGTGAAGGCGAAAGGGCATATTGCAGAGCTGCCGTTCCAGGATGAGTCGACACTGAAAAAGTGGATTCTGGGGATGGTGCGCAAGGAGAATAAGCAGATATCCGAGTCTACGGTGACCTATCTGTTGAATAAAGTCGGTACAGATATGGGGAATATACAGAAGGAGCTGGAAAAGTTATTCTGCTATACACTGGATAAAGACAGCATTCTGCCGGAAGATGTGGACGCGGTATGTGTGACGCAGATTTCCAACCATATTTTCGATATGGTCAATGCAGTGGCGGATAAGAGGCAGGAGCGGGCGCTGGAGCTTTACTATGAATTGGTGGCTCTGAAAGAACCGCCAATGCGGATTCTGTATCTGATGACCCGGCAGTATCGGATTCTGCACCAGGTTAAGGACCTGCTTAAGAAGGGATATGGCAGAAAAGAAATCGCATCCAAGGCAGGCCTGCATCCTTTTGCTGCGGGCAAATACATGGATCAGGCAAAGCACTTCAGAAGCAGCGAACTCCGCGCAATTATGGAGGACAGTGCGGATATAGAAGAACGCGTGAAAACAGGGCGTCTGACGGATGTACTGGCGGTTGAGCTGTTTATTGTAAAATACTCTTCCGTGTCAAAGAGATAAAGAAAGGTTGGAGGAATAAAAGTGTCAGTAATAGATCAGAGTAAAATTCGTAATTTTTGTATCATAGCACATATCGATCATGGAAAATCTACTTTGGCAGACCGGATCATCGAGATGACAGGACTGCTGACAAGCCGTGAGATGCAATCCCAGGTTCTTGATAATATGGATCTGGAGAGGGAACGGGGGATTACCATCAAGGCCCAGACCGTGCGTACTGTCTATAAGGCAAAGGATGGGGAGGAGTATATCCTCAACCTGATAGACACGCCGGGGCATGTGGATTTTAACTACGAGGTATCCAGAAGCCTTGCAGCGTGCGATGGAGCGATTCTGGTAGTGGATGCCGCACAGGGCGTAGAAGCCCAGACGCTGGCCAATGTATACCTCGCGCTGGATCATGACCTGGATGTTATGCCGGTCATCAACAAGATCGACCTTCCAAGTGCGGATGCGGAGCGGGTAAAAGAAGAAATAGAAGATGTAATCGGGATTGACGCCGAGGACGCGCCACTGATTTCGGCAAAGACCGGGTTGAATGTGGAAGAGGTGCTGGAGCAGATCGTGGAAAAGATTCCGGCGCCGGAGGGAGATGCTTCGGCGCCCCTGCAGGCACTGATATTTGACTCTCTTTACGATTCTTATAAGGGAGTGATCGTATTCTGCCGGGTAAAAGAGGGAAGCGTAAGAAAAGGTACACCGATCCGTATGATGGCTACCGGAGCTACGGCAGAAGTTGTGGAGGTTGGATATTTTGGTGCAGGCCAGTTTATTCCCTGTGAAGAACTGAGCGCCGGGATGGTAGGCTATATTACGGCCAGCTTGAAAAATGTGAAAGATACCCGTGTGGGAGATACGGTGACCAATGCAGAAAGGCCCTGCGAAGAGCCGCTGCCGGGATATAAAAAAGTAAATCCTATGGTTTACTGCGGTATGTATCCGGCGGACGGAGCGAAGTACCCGGATCTGCGGGATGCGCTGGAAAAGCTTCAACTCAATGATGCGGCCCTGCAGTTCGAGGCGGAGACCTCTGTTGCGCTGGGATTTGGTTTCCGCTGTGGATTCCTGGGCTTACTGCATCTGGAGATTATTCAGGAGCGCCTCGAGAGAGAATACAACCTGGATCTGGTGACCACGGCCCCCAGCGTTATTTACAAGGTGCATAAGACCAACGGAGATATCATTGACCTGACGAATCCGACAAACCTTCCGGATCCTGCCGAGATCGAATACATGGAGGAGCCAATCGTAAAAGCGGAGATCATGGTGACTTCCGAATTTATCGGCGCAATCATGGATTTATGCCAGGAACGCCGCGGAGAATACCAGGGGATGGAATACATCGAAGAGAAACGTGCGGTTCTGCATTATCATCTGCCGCTCAATGAGATCATCTATGACTTTTTCGATGCCTTAAAGTCACGATCCAGAGGATATGCGTCCTTTGATTACGAGATGCTGGGATACGTGCAGTCAGAACTTGTGAAACTGGATATCCTGATTAATAAAGAAGAGGTAGATGCCCTTTCTTTCATCGTACATGGAAGCACAGCTTACGAGAGAGGCAGAAAGATGTGCGAGAAGCTGAAAGAAGAGATACCGCGCCAGCTGTTTGAGATTCCGATCCAGGCAGCCGTTGGCAGCAAGATTATCGCCCGCGAGACTGTCAGGGCAATGCGTAAGGATGTGCTCGCTAAATGCTACGGCGGCGATATTTCCCGTAAGAAAAAACTTCTGGAAAAGCAGAAGGAAGGAAAGAAGCGCATGCGTCAGGTAGGCAGCGTCGAGATACCGCAGAAGGCATTCATGAGCGTGCTGAAATTGGATGATAAGTAATATGAAGAAAGAACTGGAGCTGTACCTGCATATCCCTTTCTGCGTGAAAAAATGTGCATACTGCGACTTCCTCTCTGCGCCTGCGGACGAGGACGCGAGGCAGGAGTATGTGGATGCGCTGCTTTGCGAAATACAGAGATACGAAGAAGCATACCACGAGCCGTACCAGGTCACGACGATATTTCTTGGAGGCGGTACGCCCTCCATGCTGACGGGAGATCAGGTTACAGCAATATTTGCCGCCCTGCATCAAAGTTTCCGGATCTCAGAGAATGCGGAAGTCACAATAGAGGCCAATCCAGGAACTGTAACAAAAGAGAAGCTAAAAGCTTGGAAAGCGGCCGGTATTAACCGTCTGAGCATCGGACTTCAGTCCGCGGATAACGAAGAGCTGAAGATGCTTGGAAGAATCCATACATGGGAAGAGTTTCTCGCAACCTACGATTTGGCTAGAAAACAGGGCTTTGATAACATTAATATCGACCTGATCTCGGCCATTCCCGGACAGACAGAGGCGAGCTGGAAAAAGACGCTTACCAAAGCCGCAAGCCTGGATCCGGAGCATATCTCCGCCTACAGCCTGATTATAGAGGAGGGAACCCCTTTTTATGAAAGGTATGGGGAAAATGCCGGACAAGGTCTGCCGGAAGGTCATGCAGCAGATAATACATCAGATAGCATAGCGCCGCAGCTGCCAGATGAGGACGCAGAAAGAACGATCTACGAAATGACAGCAGAGATTCTGTTAGAGTACGGCTATCAGAGATACGAAATCTCCAACTATGCAAAAGAAGGATATGCCTGCCGCCATAATCTGGGCTACTGGGAGAGAAAAGAATACCTGGGAATCGGTCTGGGCGCCTCCTCTCTTATCGGCAGGAGCAGATATCACAATACAGGGGATATTCGCTCCTATATACAAAAGGTACAGGACCAAACGGACATAAAAGAGGACGTGGAACAGCTGTCACTTAGAGACGAGATAGAAGAATTCATGTTTCTTGGATTAAGAGAGACAAAGGGAATTTCAATTTCCGGATTTGAAGAACTCTATAGACAGAGTATATTCGATGTTTATGGGACACAAATAAGAAAATTGATGGATGGCGGGCTGCTGGAAATGTCGGGAGATCGTATCCGGCTGACAGAAAGAGGGATCGATGTCAGTAATTTGGTGTTTTTGGAATTTATGGGGTGATTTTTTTGTGGCTGAGGGGCGCCATCGAGGAGCGAGATGCACCAGCGGCGTACGGGAAGGCTTATGCTGATTTTGGAAACCGGCTGCTTAGCCTAGAAGTTCTAGCCGCGAAAAAGCCGCATCTTATGGAACCGAGCGTATTCACTTAGAAAGCCGATGCTTTCTAAGCTCAGACGCTCTGGAAAATTGATTCGGAATCAATTTTCCTCCATAAGATGCGGCTTTTTCGCGGCAAGAACTTCTATGGCACGCTAAAGGCTTCCAAAATCAGCATAAGCCTTCCCGTACGCCGCTGGTGCATCTCGCTATCTCAATACAATTACCCCGGCCACTGCTCCTGCGATTATCCATATGAGGGGATGGATATTTTTGAGTGGTTTGACCTGCAGCAGTATGAAGATGACAATTCCGATCAGGATGGCGGGATAGTTGAGTGAAAGGGTTTCTTTGCTGGCGTCGGCGAATGTTATTCGGACAATCTGCCATACGGCGTATCCGATCAGTGCGGCTATCATGGGACGGATCCCGTAGAAGGCGGATTTGACGTATTTGTTTTCGCTGAAGTTGGACATGAATTTGGCTATGATGATTATAATAATGAGGGCAGGACAGACCAGGCCGATGGTTGCAGTAAGCGCTCCGGGGATTCCACCTGCATGAAAGCCTGCATAGGTTGCCATGTTAATACCGATCGGGCCGGGGGTACTTTCACTAATTGCTATCATATTTGCCAGTTCTGTTGTGGTAAACCATGAATATTTTTGGGTCAGTTCCATCAAAAAAGGTACGGTTGCCATTCCTCCGCCAATAGAAAAAAGCCCGATTTTAAAGAATTCTATAAATAAGGTAAGATAGATCATGCTCTTTTTTTCTCCTTCAGTATATTTACAATGATGCCGGTTCCAGCGGCACAGATGACCAGTATAATAGTAGGAATCGGAGAGAATGTGGCGAGTAGAAAACCGGCGAGGAAGATAAGCAGTCCCAGCTTATCACGGATGCCCGATCTGGCCAGCGAGATAACGGTATTGATCATTAGGGCGCAAACCGCAATCCGAATGCCGGCCAGTGCATGCAAAACGGCCGGGATGTCCATAAAACGGCTCAAAATACTGGCTATCAGACAGATAATAATAACAGAAGGGCTTACCATCCCCAAAGTACCAAAAACAGCTCCCGGAACACCAGCCTGTTGATATCCGATATAAGTAGAGGTATTAACCGCAATAATACCCGGAGTACACTGTCCGATAGCATAGATATCCAGAATCTCCTCATCTGTAGCCCATTTCTTTTTCAGCACAACCTCACGCTTTAACATAGGCAGCATAGCCATGCCGCCTCCAAAAGTAAGCCCACCCACACGAAAAAAAGTCGCATACAATTCCCATAACTTCTTCATAAGAATCCTCCTATTACAAAACACCCCTCCGGCACTTTATATCCGAAAGTGCATTTCTTCCTATTAGTAAAATCATATCATTCTATATATTCTACGACTTCTCATAAAAAGATTCAATCAAACCTATGTAAAATCGGGATTTAGCGACGAGCTTTAGCCTCGGCGCGGATGGGGACGCTCTATAAAGGGATAGCCGAAAACCTCCCGGAGAACATCCATGTCCTTTCAAAAACGCGGCCGCGGACCTAAGAAATTCTAGGCGGG